>DAOTWF010000001.1:0-4058 GCA_034435835.1 Dehalococcoidia bacterium
GCTGCTTGCCTACCTGCAGTCCTGTCCACAGGAAGTCCCAAACGATGCCCGGCTTGGGCATGCCCTCGCGCAGGTCCAGGGTGCGCCAGACACCGAACACATCATCACAGTCGCGCACGCAGTCCGCCTGTGGCTCTTTGCAGGGGCCCAGAGTCGGGTCCCAGTCGATGGGTCCCCAGCCGGCGGCGTACAGCGCCTCGCCGGTGTGGGAGATGGCCACGCCGTAGATGCCCGGCTCATCCGGTGCCGGACAGCCCACAGCGCCGTTCATCGCGTCCATCATGTTCACATCAACCCACCTTACCTGTGCCGTCGGGTTGTTGCGGTAGACGGAGCCGTTAAGGTCGTAGTTGTCGCCGATGTAGTACAGACTGTTGTCCTTGAACTTGGGGTCGAAGGCGACGTGCACGTTGCCCTTATGCACTGTCCGCCCGGCGACTGACTGCATGGTGAAGGATGGGCTTTCGGTGTGGAAGTTGGCTGAGTAGGCCACCGCGTAGGCTAACTGGTGGTAGGCATCTTGAGCGCCGACCAGCACCTTGCCCTCGGGATAGGCGGCGATGGTGTGGGCGGCGAACATGGCGGTGTCAACATTGGGCATTGTTGTCGCCCAGGTGGTGCCGGTGTAGGGCATCTTCTGGACGAGCCCGCCCGGAGACAGGAAGTAGAGCACCGTCTTGGACTCAAAGGCGAAGTCCTGTATCTTGTTGCGGACGGTTATGGAAGCCCAGTAATCACCGTAGTCGGGCGACCAGAAGGCAACGCCGGACGTCCTGTCAACGCATTCCCGCAGGACCATGCCCTCGCAGAGGGTAGTATTGCACGATTCCCTGCCGTCATAGACCGCCCAGGCGACTATCTGGCCCGTGGGGTCCTGACAGTAGGGCACCAGCCTCAGTATGGCCGCCTCGGTCTCGCACTTGTTGCAGCTGGCGGCGGTCACATGGGTGAACACCCTCTCCCACACGGTGCCGACGGCCAGCGGCGGCAGCGGTGCTACCACCTCGGCATTGGAGCTGGTGCGCCACACGCTGTCGAAGCCGCAGCAGGTGGTGATGGTAGCCTGATTATCTGATGAGTTGATGGATGCCAGGTAGATGGTCCTGCCGTCGGCTGACGGCGCGATATCGCTGAACCAGTCTATCCGCGTGTCTATCAGCGACAGCTGGTTCCAGGTCTCACCGTTGTTCCGAGATATGGCGAAGGCCGACTCGTCGCTGCAGCACGCTGCGGCGCTAATGGGCGGCGGCGCAAGCGGCGTCCACCACGTAGTGCCCGTACCGACGAGGGCGGAGCCGGTGATGGCTGTTGCTATCTGTCCGTTGAGCGCCCAGTGGACTATGGCGCCGCCGTTACCAGTCTGGCTGTTGGGCTTGCAGATGCCGGTGGTGTTGCAGGTGCCGGCGCACCCGTCGTCAACGCAGCCGGCAGCGCCGGTGGTGGGCTTGAGCGCCTTATACCAGCAGGGTATGGGGCACACGGTGGGCGAATCGGTGAACCAGGTGGGCACCGTGGCTGTGCACGGATAGCCCATCCTCTCGCCAGCCAGCAGTTTGCCCGAGGCATAGGTGCCGAAGTAGGCGATGGAGTAGATGGAACTATCGGCATCGTCCGTGGTGTTCATCAGCACGTAAACCGTGGTGTCATCGACGCGGAGTATACCCTCCCAGTTGTCACCCGTCGAGGCGCCGTAGGCATCGAGGCTGATGTAGGCGCGGCGCAGGCTCGCCGCCTGCCCGGAGAAGTCGGAGGGCAGCTCCAGGTCAGCCCGGTTCAGGGTCGAAAGGCTGGGCGAATTTGGGCTCACCGAAGCCGGCGGCAGAAGCACCGGCGGGAAATATTCCAGCGTGACGTTCCTGTCCAAATCGCGGAAGGCGATGGTGTAATAGGTGCTAGTGTTATCGGCGTAGACGATGGCCAGCGAAGCATCGCCGCTGTAGGTGGGTGAGAACTTGATGGCGAAGTAGTCGGCGCCAGCCGGCGGTGCTACCGAGCCTTGAGCGACCGTCTGTGCCTTCCAGCCGCCGAAGCCGGTGGACTGTACCACATAGATTTTGCCGTTGCCTGCGCCGTCGGCGGTGGCTACGGCGATGTCGCGCCTGCCGCCGTAGTCAATGGAGACGTCGATGGCGCGGATGGTCTCTGTCCCTGTCAGGTTCAGCATCGTGTTTTCCCACTTGCTGCCGGCGTTGGTGGTTATCCAGACGTTCTGGGGACCAAGGGTTAGCCCGGGAACGTACCCCCAGCCGGTGGTTACCGCCCAGAAGTTGGGGTTGTCCGGGGCGATGGCCACATCATATATCTGCGTTCCGGTCACCCAGCCGGCGGCGGTGGTGGCGGACAGGTTCCTGGTGGTCGTCCAGCTGATGCCGCCGGTGGCGGAGTAAAGCAGGACGTTGGAATAAACGAAGCCGGGATCTGGCCCGGAAATTGGCCGTGCCGGGTATTTGACGATGGCTACCACGGTGCGGCCGTCCCCGCCGACCTCAAAATCGATGGGCTCGCTGCACCAGAGGATGTCGTTCTTGCCGACAACCGCCCCTGGCGTCAGCAGCGTGTCCCATTTGCAGATGCCAGCCTCGGCAGTCCTCGGGCCCAGAAAGTTGGCCGGCACCACGAAGCTGGCTACCAGCATGAGAGCCACCAGGAGACCGAATAAACTAGGATATTTGGTTTTCATTGTACCTCCTGATTTTGATAACTCCGGGTCTCAACCCCATGCGGCGGGGCTGTAGCCCCGCACCACGCTCCGGTAGCGAAGGGCTTGAGCACCGGAGACCTTTGGCGAATTTTTCGACCTTTTTGACCCACTTCTTTGCGGGCGTTTCTAAACCCGCCTCAGGTTTTGGGAAAACCCCTTTCGGGGAAAGTATTCACTTTTTTAAGGTATTTGTTGAGCCCGCCTCTTCGGGCTACTCCCCGGGTAGACCTTCTGACCCCTTCAGCCTCCGCGCTTCCCGTTCTTTATCAACGGGCACCGGTGGGCTGTGGTATCTTCTGGTCTTGCGGCTTTATGTCCCGGAGTCAGGACGGGTTGCGGTCTTGCCTCGGCCGGCCTGCCGGCTCCGGCTTCCTCCCATAGCATCACCTCCTTTGTTTTGTAGATATTCCATCGGGCAAGGCTTTCTCCCTTGCCGTGATACTATTTTACCACGCCTGTCAAGCCCTCAGATGTGATGCCGCTTTGCAGTGCCCCCCTCACGGCTGCCGTTGTGAGGTCGCCTGCGGCCGTCTCTTGGCCGAAAGTATGATTTTTCCCGGAATAAAGGCTGATGGGGTCATACTTTCGGCCGACCCCCCTCTCCTCTCCCCTGACGGCAGAACCCCCTACTTTCCTCTCCCTTGATGGGAGAGGATTAAGGTGAGGGTGAGAGCTCTATATCCCCCCTCACTCCAACTCTCTCCCACCGGGGGAGAGAGAACACCTTTCCTCTCCCTCTTTCCTCTCCCCTGACAGAAGCCCCTTCTACTCTCCTCTCCCTTGACGGGAGAGGATTAAGGTGAGGGTGACAGCTCTGTCCTATCCCCCCTCACTCCAACTCTCTCCCACCAGGGGAGAGAGGATACAACTTTCCTCTCCCTTGATGGGAGAGGATTAAGGTGAGGGTGACAGCTCTGTCCTATTCCAGACTCTGTCGTATCTCTTCAAGGACACTGTCTGTGTTCAACAGGACCTCATTGTCCCAGAACCTCAAGACGCGGTAGCCCATGCCGGTTAACTTATCGGTTCTAGCGCTGTCTTTTTTCATCATCTCCTGTTCGCCGTGGTGGGCACCGTCAACCTCGACTATTATTTTCTTATCGAAGCTGACGAAATCCACGATGTATGGGCCTACTGGCTGCTGCCTCCGAAACTTAACTCCCTGCAGTTGCCTGTTTCTCAATCTTGTCCAAAGGGTCTTTTCAGCATCGGTCTGCTCTCGGCGCAGCTTGCGGGAAAAGGCTTTCTGTCGGTCATTCTTCATAATTTATCCCCCCTCACTCTAACTCTCTCCCGCCAGGGGAGAGAGGACATGTGAGCAAATCTCTCCCACCAGGGAAGAGAGAGGATGGGAGGG
>DAOTWF010000002.1:0-134919 GCA_034435835.1 Dehalococcoidia bacterium
GGGTGTAGCGCAGCCTGGTAGCGCACCTGAATGGGGTTCAGGTGGTCGGCGGTTCAAATCCGCCCACCCCGACCATCGCCGGAAATTATTTCGTCGTTTTTCTCCTGGCGTAGATGTAGGCAAGCAGGGCGGCCGTAAGCACCACGGCGATGATTGCCCACCACCATCTCTCCACCCTCACCTCCTCCAGCACTTCAAACTCGGTGACCAGTCCGGCAACCTCCACTCTGTGCACGCCAGGTGGATAGCCAGAAAGGACGAACTTTACCACTTCAGCAGCGCCGGGAGCTAAAGTCAATACCTTGGTCTCGCGCACCTTGCCATCTACAGTCAGCACCAGGTTATAATCGCCGCTCCTGCCACCGGTGTTTGCCACCTCAACGGCAGCGGTGACCGCCTCACCTTGCTGAATTCTGGTGGGCTGCACGATCAACTTGGTCACCTGGAAACTGGCTGGCGCCGGCTCCGCCAGCCTAGCCATTATGGCAAACGGAGTAAAGTGGCTTACCACGCCGTGCACCTTGCCCACCTCAGCCACAGCGCCGGGCACCGGCTCCAGCATCTGCCAGCCTTTTTCGGCATCATAGTAGGCGATGGCGATCTCCACCGCATCCTCCGGCGCCTGCTCCGGCTCGTAGGAGAGGAGCAACCTTGCTGAAGGGGAGATATTCACCGGCGATGGTGGAGAAAGCGACGTGGCAAATGCCTCGAACTGGTATATTTTGCCCAGTATGATCATGCCCTGCGGCGGGGGCAACTGCACCGATGCCTCGCTGAACTTAAGCAGCTCCGGGACCCTCTTATCAGCGAGCACCACCCTCGTCCCCCTGTCAAGTTCGAAGGTGTGCTTTTCTGAGGGGTCCTTTGCCACCAGTGCTGTGGCAAGCTCTCCCTCGGTGCTCACCCGAGCAGACGCCACCCTGCCCAACATGTTCACGCTCAAAGTCAGCGGGTAGGCGGCGTACGCAGCCGGCAGCCCGCCGATGCCACCACCCCAACCCTCGGTATAGCACAGCGTCCTGCCCAGAGGACTGTTGGAGAGATTTGACCATCTTCCCTGAGCATCGACCGCCTTGATGGCAAAAAAATAGTTGGTGCAGGGGTCGAGACCGATGACAGTGGTGCGCTCGCGGGTGCCCGGCGGCTGTGGCGGCGGCAGACCAGCCACAGGCGTCGCCGCCTGCCAGCTCTCCTCCGTATTTATCACCGTCCTGGCATAGCGCAGGTCGTACTGTACCCAGGGACCACGGTTGCCGCTAACACGGGGGGAGGTCCAGACGAGGGTGACGCTGGTATAGGTGGTGCTCTCTACCGCAAGGTCGATGACCCTGCTGTGGACAACGGCGAACCTGCCCTTCAGCTCACCATCAGCATATAACCTGCCAGGTAGTAGAAATGAGGACAGAAATATAAGCGCAAAGGCTGCTAACCTGGAGCATCTCATCCAAATGAGGCGATCTTATTTCTCTAGTATGAACGTCTCCGCGATGCGAAGACAAGCACGATTATCAGCACAAGTGCCAGGGCGCCGCCTACGGCACCAATGAACAGCCAGTTTATCCCGCCGCCCAAGCCCTCCTTAGCTAAGTCGAGCACCTCCTCCTTACTGCTGGTGTACAGCTTGCCCTCAATCCACAGCTCCAGCTTGAACCTGTACTCAGCCTTCTGCCATCCCTCCTTGGGAATATAGTTGTAGCTTAGTTCAACCCTGCCTTTCTCCAGGGGAGCTAGGGTTATAAGGCCGACCTCGTCCAAGAGGCTACCCTCTTTGGTCACCTTCAGCACCACCTTAGCCTGCGGGAAGGGCTGGAACAGGTTGTTCACCGTGTACACAACCTCGGCGAAGACCAACTTCTTTGTCTCCGCAGAGTAGTTGGGCACCACGGAAAAGCCCTCGAAATAGACCGTCTTCGCCTGCAGCACTATCCTTTTGCTCTCGTTGGCGGCGATACGGAATCGTTCCTCGGCTATTTTACTGCCATCCATGTAGGCTTCGGCGATATACTCCCCCGGCGCTACCCTCACCTTCAGGCTACCGGTATCGGAATAGGCGACGCTCAACCTGGCGCCGGTGGTCTGCCTGTAGAGGGTGACCCGTGCCGGCAGCGGTGAGCCGTCGGGCGTTAGAGCAACAACCTCCACCGAGGCGGCTTCTCCAGTGACGGTGAGCTTGGCGGTCTGCCCCGCCGCCCCCAGCAACTTGATACCGACGCCCTCCCCCAAAGCTTCAGCGGTCACCCTGAGCTGGTACTCCCCGGGTGCGGCAGCCTCGCTCACCTTCACGGCAACCGTCACCTTCTTCTGCTGTCCCGCAGGCAGGCGGAACTGGGACTCGGAAAGCACCAGCTCCACGCCCGGAGGGGCTTCGGATGCCAGGCGCACATTCATATCGGAGCCGGAGTTATTGAACACCACCACGTAGACATCGGGCGACTCGATGCTCGCCCCCTGGGGCACCTTGAAGTCCTGGCGGTAAAAGCTACCCGAAAGCGCCAGCCCTCCTTGCGCAGATACAGCCGGGGGCAGGAGCAGGCTTAAAACAAGAAAGGCAGCAAGGGGGGCAAGCTGTCTTGCCCCCCGCTGCCCTGCCCGCCCAGGCATCCTTGCCATGGCACTTATCCTACCACATCAGCGGCGGCTGTGCAATAGCCTGACGCTATAAAATTGCCCAAGTTTTGCCCGCGCAAAACTTTAGCGGTTGGCGATGCCATAGTAGATGGCACCGCTATACACGTCAGCCTCGAAATTCTCGCTCAGCGATAGCCACAGCGTGTTGGTGTTGACAGCCACACCGCTTTCATTGGTCTGGACACCGGCATCGTTTATGGTAACGTCAGTCTTCTTCACCCACTTAGCAGTGCCGAGGTTAGCGGAATCGTTGGCTTTAAGGGCGAACTCGTTATCGCCGGCGGGCGGCTCTGCCTCAGCCTCGGTAAGAGTAGCAGTGTATGACGTACCAGCCCAGTCAGTACCTCTTATGGTGGTGGCATAGTCACCGTTGGCGATGTAGGTAGCACTTATACCTGTCTTCTCGCTGTCAGCGAAGCGCAGACCGGGATCCACCTCACCCCAGTCGACCTCAAGTGTGGAAACGGTGATCTCGCCGTACCAGTTCATTTCCTTGTCCCTGACATAACGAGTACCGGTTCTGTCGTTCTTGTTGGTGGCTTTACCCATGCCGTCCCAGTCATCCTGGTTCGGGGTCTCTGTGGCCACCTTGCCCACTACAAAGGCGAACACCCAGTCGCCGGTGTTTTCGTTAAGATTGGATGGTCTGCTGCAATTGTCGGTCACTATCGTCCATGTAACCGAACCGCCGGCATCAATCGTCCAAGCTTCGGGATCGGCTGTCCACCTGAGCAAAGCACAGGTCTGAGGATTGGGGCTGCCCGGATCCGGGTCATTGCCTTGAGCATCATAAAAGACATAGACTTCCACCGTCTTCAGGTGCCTCAGCCCGCTGACTTGGGTGATAGTTGCTTTGGCGTAGTACTCAACCTGCGGCGTCATGTCACTAGCCGGGTTGGTGCACGCTTTGTCCGTGTAGATCTCCAGCGCCGTCACCTCCGGTGCCCTAGCCCTCACGGTGAACTTGCCGGTGACCTCGGCAGCCTGTGTATACGCCAGCGGCACCAAGCAAACCACCAGCGCCACCGCTACTAGTAAACTAAACCATTTCATCTGTCTCTATAGACCTCCTTTCTGAGTTGCTCTGTGAGTCCAGTATAAGGCTTCTTTCTTTGATGTTCGTGGTTCCCTGCTTTCCGTTATCACCTCCTTGTTACAAGCGTTCTTAAAAAAAAGACCGACCCATCTTCGGGTCGGTCTCACTACTCGCTCCACACCAGCCAAGTGACCGCTCTACAGCTGATGTTTCATCGCGCCCCGAACCAGCCCGGTCCTGGTATACTACCTCTTACCCTTTCTTAAGCTCTCCTCCGGTCACGCTCCAGTTTTTTGCCAGCGTAGCTTGTATTTAATTACCATAAGTATACCACAGTTGTCAAGCCCCCTACTCACAGAGCAGCGATTGAAGGTTCTACTTAGCCCTGGTGAGCCACTCCACCGCTCCCAGGGCATTGATGCGCCTGGGGACGGCGGAAGAGTAAATCCGGTTGCAACCGGACTCGATGGCGGTGCGCACATCGTCATTGACCTGACCGCTGCCGTTTTTATCGTTAGCTACGCTGAACAGGAGCCCAGCCAAGCCCGAGACGTGCGCCGCCGCCATCGAGGTGCCGCTAAGCGCCTGGTATCTGCTACCAGGCAGCGTGGAGTAAATCGAAACGCCCGGCGCAGCCAGTCCTACCCAGTCCCCCTTGCCCGACCACAGAGTGACCTCATCGCGCCTGTCGGTTGCCGCCACCCCAAGGCAGTTTTTGTAATATGCCGGGTAAGTCACACGTCCACCGAGGTAATTTCCTGAAGATGCCACCAGCAGCGCACCTTTCCCCCAGGCATAGTCCACAGCTCGCTCCACCTCCGCCGATGGCTCCAGGAGGTAAAGGCTCATATTTATCACCCTGGCACCGTGGTCAACCGCCCAGATGATACCCTTTGCCAGCGCCTCAGCGGTCACCCAGCCGCCGTCGTCAGCCACCTTGACGTTGAGCAGCCGGCAGTCATACGCCATGCCGGCGATGCCCACGCCGTTGTTCGCCGTCGCGGCAATGATGCCAGCAACATGGGTGCCATGTCCGTAGACATCATGAGCCATGGGGCTGCTGGTGAAATTCACCTCGCCCACCACCCTGTCCCTCAGGTCTTCGTGCTGTTTGTCAATGCCAGTGTCCAGGACGGCGATGATAACGCTGGCATCCCCGGAGGTCACCCGCCAAGCCTCAGGCACCATGGTCCTAGGGAGGGACCACTGCATCGCGGCATGGCTGTCCCTAGAGATGGCAGGAACGGTCGCCGCACCTTCCAATTCCCCAGGGGGGGCGACCGCCACCTTGCCCGCCACACCGCCCCCAGCGGGCACCTGCCTCACAAGCACGCCCGGGAGGAGGCATAGAGTTAACAACAACCAGATACAGACCGACTTTTTCATTTCTGATCACCATAACAGTCTAAAGCCAGCAGCTTTTTCCCGAATCGCCCGCAGGTAATGTTTTCAGGCTACAGATTGGTCACACTCGAGCTGCAATCTGAAGCGGTACCCGCCGGTCATAGAAAAAGTAAACCTGCTGCAATCACCCATAGGTAACCCCGCTAAGCCCCGCTCCCATGGTAGGTTGGTAACTCTTAGCGCTAGGAAGGAACTCCTAGATATGCTGGCAACGAGAGTCAGGTTCGGTAACTTATGTAAAGTCAACCTTGACAATCAGAGCCCTCTATGCGATATTATCGGCAGCGCAGGAATCATTCAGCGTCGGACGGCTAAGACCATGAAGCGGATTGTAACTATCGGCATCGCCCTGCTGGCGGCAGTGGGGATAGTGTGCTCGTCGCCAGGACTGTCTCCGCTGGCGAATAATGGCAACTGCTGGAGACAGAACACAGCGCTGGCATCCGAGAGTGACAATGCGACCGAAAAGCAGGCGGTGGAACCGGCGGCAACAGACGGAGAGACAACACTGGGCCCTCCCGTTCCAGAAATACTGTCGGTAGAAATCTACGGTGACGCCGGCTGCACCCAGCCCGTCCAGAGCCTGACCCCGCAGACCACCTATTATGCAATGGTGGAGATACAGATGAAAATGGGCAACCAGCTCTCACACCTGAGAGAAGTGAGAGTGACCATCTTTTACGACGGCGCCGGCACCAACCCACCACCTCCTTTAACCGGCAATGCCCAGACCTGTGGCATACTCATCTGCAACATAGATAGACCACCGCTCTGGGCGATTGATGCCGGCAGCCCCACGAGCTGGCAGATATTACCCGCTGAGTGCAGACAACCAGACCTGACCAAGAAGAGAGGGATCTGGATATTCGCCTTCAAGCCCGGAAAGGTGGCTGTAGAGAGCCTTCCGCCAGCTAACTGGGATGTCTGTGCCAGAGCACTGACAAAGCTGGAACGAAGGGACGAGCTGTGCATTAGGAACAAGGCGATGAACTGGTACGGCGAGATAAGCTTCGGCGCTACCATGCTTGACTGGGGCGAGGTGCAGTCCGGCCTGCGCTTCGAGAATACCCCAAACCCGCGGAGCCTGACAGCCACCTGTGTAGCCAACGGTAATTATGGTGTGGACATCAAGTCAGACAACTGGTCAGGCGAGACCTCGGTCATGCGCCTCGATGAGTCCGGTGGCAACCCACCACCCGGGGAAATGCAGTTCGCCTTGAAAATAAGCACTACCGGGAACCTGGGCGATGCCATTACCATCAGGAAAAGCTACAGCCCCATTGGTAATGGCAGCCGAACCGGTGAGGGTGGGGTGACAAGCAGCCATGCCTTCTACCTCTCTCTCACGGAGTCAGCCATCCCTTCCGAGACCTACAGCGGTGCTATCAGCTACCTCATCGGCAGAAGGCAGTAGGTGCTTGAGGGTATAAAGCCACTGAGTGCTATTTCTTTTTCAGTTTAAAAGACGATAAAATCGCCGGGAAGGGGTATTTTTCATATAAAGCCTTCTCAGCCAGCGTATCGATTTTGTACACGCGCCCTTCTACCTGCTTAAAGAACGCCTCCCCGTGGAAAATACCGTATAATTCGGTGTCATACTCATAAGCGAGGTACCAGCCCCAGAACTTGTCCGCAGCCGGCTTATTCTCCAGCATCGTCACCTCTTTATACGCGGTGCCTATTGCCATCAGCCAGCGCTGCGCCGCATCATGGGCTGAGAGCCCGCCCTCCACAACATCGATCCTGAAGGAGCCTTTTTTCGATGGCGCTGTCCCCACGCAGACTTTGCCGTCGGTGCTTATCTCCAGCTTCCAGTTATACGGATACTTGATGGTGTACCCCCACTCCTCATTGTTATAGTCAACAAACCCCTGCGTGCCACAGCCACCCAGAAGCATTGCTGATAACAGAGTAGCGAGCCCGAGAAGCACCAGCGATCTGTAATGTCCCACTTGAACCTCCTTGTAGTAGTCCAAAGCAAAATTATAGCAGAAACGCCGGCCTCCGCGCCTGGCATGTTGCTGTTGACAAACACCTGTCGATATGCTAAATTGTCCACAACATGGCTGATATGCATACCCAGGTCTGGTTTAGCTTCTGGTTTAGCCCGCGCGTCCCCGGGCCTGGGAGGGCATCAGCCTGATATACCCTGATAGCCCTGTAAGACATAAAAGGACCCTCCTAGGCAGGAGGGTCCTCAGTTTTTATAGGGTTCCGTGGAGGAAAAATGGTTACTCAGAAAAATATCAGCCCGAAACAATCAGCGGTGCTCAATGCCACCAAACGCAGGGAGTTCGCATATCTATATACCAGGCAACACAAGAGGTTCAGGACGATAGTCGACATAGGTGGTGTGAAGGTGGGAAACCGGGAACTGGCGATAATCGCTGGACCCTGCTCTGTGGAGAGCGCCGAGCAGATATTGCGCATCGCCCGAGAGGTGAAGGCTGCGGGTGCTAATCTGCTCCGTGGCGGTGCCTTCAAGCCGCGCACCTCACCGTACGATTTTCAGGGACTGGGAGAAACGGGACTGCAATACCTCAGAGAGGCAGCAAGGGAAACAGGTCTCAAGGTGGTCACCGAGATACTTGACCCACGCCATGTCGAACTTGTGACAAGGTACGCTGACTGCCTCCAGATCGGCTCGCGCAACATGCAAAACTATCCGTTGCTCCGCGAGGTGGGGAAAAGCAACAAACCTGTTTTGCTCAAACGCGGACTGTCAGCCACCTATGAGGAGTTTCTGCTGGCAGCGGAATACATAATGGCTGAGGGCAATGCTCAGTTGGTACTCTGCGAACGAGGCGTACGGGGTCTGCCCAGCGAGCTCCGCTTCACGCTGGACCTGAACGCTGTCCCCTACCTTAAGGAAAGGACACATCTGCCAATAATAGTTGACCCCAGCCACGGCACAGGCGATGCCCGCCTGGTGCCGGCGATGAGCCGGGCAGCCGTAGCCTGCGGCGCCGACGGCGTCATCATCGAGACCCATTATTCGCCGTCGGAATCGGCAAGCGATGCAAGACAGACCATCTCAACAGACGAACTTGCAGCTTTAGTCAGGGAACTGGCACAAATAGCCCGGGCTGTGGGGAAAAGGGTCTGCTTGCCAGAAGAAGGGCGCTAGCCCTGAGATATCAGGACCAGGCTTTTATCTGTATTTTCACTACAGTCCCTTTACCGAGGACCGAATAAACATCAAAGGCTCCACCCAGTAACCTCACCTCCTGCTCAATCCTTGCTAGGCCCAGCTTGCCCTGCGATACCAAGTCGTCCAGCCTTTCCGGCACGGAAAAACCAGAGCCGTTGTCTTCCACCGTCACCTGGAACTCGCTGGAAAGGAAGTCCAGCGTGACCACAGCCAGAGAAGCTTTGGAATGACTGACCACATTGCGCAATGCCTCCTGCACCGCACGGAACAGTACGGGCTCTATCTCCGGCGGCAACCTGTGCTCCCTGCCATTTACCCTTACCTCGACTTTTACGCCGCTCTGACTGCTCACCTGGTCAGCCAGCCAGCGCAGCGCTGGCAACAGCCCGGCATTGTCCAATATCCTGGAACCAAGACCATAGCTTAACCTTCTGACATCGTCCACCGTGCGCAGGAGCATGACTAAAACTTCTTCCATCTGTTTTTTAACATCTGGAGAGACTCTCCCATGGTTGCCAGCTTCCAGCGCGTGTATACGGTTAGCAATTACTAGCAACGACTGGATGACCCTGTCGTGCAACTCACGCGCCAGATGCTTGCGCTCGTACTCGTGGACCTTGACGATCTGGCTTATCGGTGGGTGCCTGACCGCCCGCGCTGGAACAGGGTTGTAGTCCAGCGCCATCAGCAAGCCCAGCAGCAGGGAAACCAGGTGGAAAAGCCCCACACCAAGCCAGAACGCCAGGTCCGGAGCTTCCTTCAGCAGTTGCGGCAAGGTGGCTGCTACAGATACTACCCAGGTACCAAAAACGCCGCGGACGCGGAATATTGCGCCAGCATAAAGTATGGGGAACAGAAAGAGAAAGCTGAGCACAAAAGCATATACGCCTCTGAACTTGAAAACATCGCTGAACAGCGGGAACCACCTTTCCACGCCCAAGGAGCTGGCATTGTACAGCACAATAAGCCCCACCATCATAAAGACAATGCCCCAGAAATGGGGTATCGCCAGGATCTGCTTTGCCCTGTCACCTAAAACCTCTGCAGCCAGCCAGACACGCGGTTCCTTGCCCTTCATCGGACATCGTCCATCGATATAATACCCTTCTGTAAACAGAAAGCCACCGCCTCGGTGCGGCTACTCACCCCCAGTTTGGCAAAAATGTCGGTCAGATACCCCTTCACCGTCCTTACGCTCAAGCCCAGCGTGGCAGCTATATCGCTGTTAGGCATTCCACGGGCTACCAGCCTCAGAACTTCCAGTTCTCGGGGGGTCAGCCGCTCGCCAGGATCCAGAGATAGACGAGGTGGTCGGTAACAGGACACATGCCGCAATAGAGAGTTGCCCGCCGACCGCGAAAGCACCATGTCACCGGCAGCGACTGTGCGCACTGCCCACACCACCTCCTTGTCGAAAATACCCTTGGTCAAATACCCCAGGGCACCAGCCAGCAACACTTCAGCGATGGTGGCATCATCGTCATGTACTGTCAGCGCCAGCACTGCTGTCTCCGGGGAGACCATCCTTACCCGCCGAGTTGCATCAGCACCACCCATCCCCGGCAGGCTCACATCCATAATCACCACATCAGGACGTAACTCCTCAACCATTGCCACGGCACTGGCACCATCGCCAGTCTCTGCCACAACCTCCATGTCGTGTTCCTTTTCCAGAACAGCACGGAGTGCCTGGCGTATCAGAGGATGGTCATCAACTATAAGAACAGTAATTTTCTCCGGCTTTGGTGTGCTCACTTATCTCCTGACAACCAAACCAGCATTGAAAAGGCACTCTTCCCCAGCACCTAAAATTGTATTCTCGCCGCCCATGGGATGCAAGTCCCCCGACTTTTGTCCGTCAGGGTGAATGGGAGGACGGGTTCGGAAGTACCTTGTACACATCGGACAAACAGGTTAAGCTAAGTATTCACACACAATCTATCCGGAGATATCGTTAGTCGGCAACCGGAGGTGAACCAGGGTATGGATATACTCGAATTGGTCAAAAAAGCCATCTGCAAGGTGGAGCCAGGGCTGGATGAAAGCAAAATAGTCCCGGCTGCGTTGCTGAAGGAAGACCTGGACCTTGACTCCCTAGACAGGGTGGAGCTGGCGCTGGCGCTTGAGGACGAACTGGGTCTTTACCTTCAAGACGAGGAGATGAGAAACATTTTCACTGTGGGGGATATAGTGGCGCTGATCGAATCAAAACTTAAGGTAGAGAAAACGAGCTAAGTCAGCGGACTGAGGTGAGCAAACGGCGGGTCGTCATAACGGGCACGGGGATGGTGACGCCTCTAGGTACAGGTGTGGACAAAAATTGGGCAGCCCTCTGTGAAGGAAAGTCTGGCATCGGACATATCACCCGCTTCGATGCCTCTTCTCTAAAATGCCAGATAGCCGGCGAGGTGACAGATTTCCACGCTAGAGACTTTGTGGACGAAAAGTTCATCAAGCGGTTTGACCCGTTCATCCAGTATGCCATGGCGGCATCGGTGATGGCATTAGAGGACGCCGGCGTCAGACCGGGTCAGTATGACCCAAACCGCATAGGTGTGGTAATTGGAACAGCATGTGGCACCAACTCGTACTTTGAAAGCGCCCACAGTCTGGTATTGCAAGGTGATTTAAGAAAAGTGCCACCCTTTTTTCTGCTAAACGATTCAGGAAATATGGTCTCAGCAGTGGTGGCTATCAGGTTCGGAGCTAAAGGTCCCAACCACTGCCCTATGGAAGCCTGTGCAGCAGGGACGAGTGCCATAGGCACCGCCTTCAGGCTAATCCAGAACGGAGAGGCTGACATGGTCATCGCCGGTGGCGCCGACGCCGGCATCACACCCACATGCATCGCTTCTCTTGACAACCTGGGTGCCCTCACCACTGGGTGGAACAGTCAGCCAGAAAGAGCCAGCCGCCCTTTCGACGCCAACCGGGACGGTTTTGTCACCAGCGAAGGTAGCGGGGTAGTTGTACTGGAAGCTCTAGACACAGCACTGAGAAGAGATGCCAGAATATACGGTGAAATCATCGGATATGCCAGGAACTGCGATGCCTACCACTACACCTCGCCGACACCTGACGGAGAGGGCCAGGCAGAATGCATGCGTCTGGCGCTTAAGGATGCCGGAATAGCACCCGGAGACGTGGACTACATAAATGCGCACGGCACCTCCACGGTACTCAACGACATCGCCGAAACCATGGCGATAAAAAAGGCCTTCGGTAGCCATGCCCGGAAACTGGCAATAAGCTCCAACAAGTCCATGACGGGACATATGTGGGGGGCTTCCGGCGCCGCAGAAGTTATCTTTTCACTCCTCACCATCAGGGAGGGCATAATCCCGCCCACTATCAACTACGAGACTCCGGATCCAGAGTGTGACCTGGACTACGTGCCCAACAAAGCAAGAAAGGCAAAGGTAAACATTGCTGTCTCAAACTCTTTCGGCTTCGGTGGCGTCAATGCCGTTTTGGTGCTGAAAAAGCTGGAAGGAGTATAGCACCGGTGATTATGAACAACCGAGTGGTCGTAACCGGCTACGGGGCAGTCACTCCATTGGGTACAAACGTTGAGGACACCTGGCAAAACCTGATAGGCGGCAAAACCGGGGTGGACTATATCTCTCTGTTTGACGCCAGCAATTTCCCCATCAGAATAGCAGCAGAAGT
The DNA here is from genome assembly GCA_034435835.1 of Dehalococcoidia bacterium. Classification (GTDB taxonomy): domain Bacteria; phylum Chloroflexota; class Dehalococcoidia; order GIF9; family UBA5629; genus CALJTV01. The sequence goes on from DAOTWF010000002.1 coordinate 11,889, forward strand.
AAAGGGCTTCGACCCGCTCAAATACCTTGACCCCTCGACAGCCAAATACACTGACAGGTTCACTCACTTCGCCGTCGCAGCCAGTCTGCAGGCTATGGAAAATGCTAAACTCAGAGTGGATGATAGCAACAGGTACGATATCGGCATCATTATAGGGAGCGGCATCGGTGGCTTAACCACACTATCACGACAGATGGAGACCCTTCAGACTAAAGGTCCCAGCAGAATAAGTCCCTATCTGGTCCCCATGATGATAGCTGACAACGCTCCGAGCCGTCTATCGATCATCTTTGGTATAAAAGGTGTCAATTTCAGCCTTGCCACTGCTTGTTCCACAGGCGCGGATGCCATAGGGCTGGCTTACCGGCTCATCAAATTCGGCGTTTACCAAGTGATGATTGCAGGCGGCGCAGATGCTGCCATAACCCCGATAGGTATTGCCGGTTTTGCCCAGGCTGGTGCACTCTCAAAAAACCCAGATCCATCGAAGGCTTCCAGACCGTTTGACGCCAGGCGCGATGGCTTTGTCATCGGGGAGGGCGCCGGGATTATGGTGCTGGAGAGTCTGGAACACGCCCGGTCAAGAGATGCTACCATACTCGCTGAAATCGCTGGCTATGGTGCCACATCGGACGCCTTCCACATCACTCAACCTGCTGAAGATGCAGAGGCGGCTGCCAAAGCAATACAGCTTTCGCTGGCAGGGCTGCATTGCGATCATGTCGATTACATAAACGCCCACGGCACATCAACACCATTGAACGATGTCACTGAAACTAAGGCAATTAAGAAGGTCTTCGGCAAAAGGGCTTATGAGATACCTGTAAGCTCTACTAAGTCTATGTTGGGGCACATGCTCGGCGCCGCTGGTGCAGTAGAAGCCATCATCTGCTGTAAAGTGATAGCCGAGGGGATTATTCCACCGACCATAAACCTTGAACATCCAGACGCTGAATGTGACCTAGACTACGTACCCGGAAAAGCTAGAGAGAAAAACGTGAGGCTTGCCCTGTCCAACTCTTTCGGGTTCGGAGGACACAACTCTGTCCTGGCAATAAGCAGGTTTGAACCATAATGGTAGTAAATAAATTGGAACAGTCATCGGTGAAACAATATACGTGGAAAATGACCGATGCCCCCTGCCATAGAGGTTAGCAATGTTAGGTAATTTTGGCATCTGTGAGCTGCTGGGTATTAAATACCCGATCATTCAGGGCGGGATGGCATGGCTGGGAACATTTGAACTGGTGTCAGCGGTATCCAATGCCGGTGGTCTCGGGATAATCGGCAGTGGGGATGCACCGCCCGATTGGTTGAGGAGACAGATTAGGTCTACTAAAGAGAACACAGATAAACCTTTTGGCGTTAATATTATGCTGATGTCGCCATTTGTGAAGGAGAACCTCCAAATAATAATAGAGGAGCAGGTCAAGATAGTCACATTTGGTGGCGGGAACCCCGGATCTTATATTCCTGCGTTGAAAGAAGCCGGCATCAAGTCACTGCCGGTGGTCTCCAGCGTGGCACTGGCGCGCCGGCTGGAGAGACTGGGGGCAGATGCTATAATCGCTGAAGGCATGGAGTCCGGCGGGCACATCGGTGAAACAACTACAATGGCGCTGGTGCCCCAGGTGGTCCAGAGCGTGAAACTGCCGGTAATAGCGGCTGGTGGGATAGCCGATGGGCACGGTCTGATAGCTGCGCTCGCCCTGGGTGCCCAGGGTGTCCAGATGGGGACCCGTTTCATCTGCTCTCAGGAATGCATTGCCCATCCTAAATTCAAGGAGCAGATTGTCCAGGCAACTGACCGTTCCACCGTGGTCACCGGCGAGTCCACCGGACATCCTGTCCGCTGCCTGGAAAACAGGCTGACCAGAGAGTTCAGGACGCGTGAAAAAGCCGGGGCATCTGTAGAGGAACTTGAGACATTTGGCAGGGGCAGACTGAAATTGGGCATAATCGACGGCAATATTGAAGAGGGCTCCCTTATGGCGGGACAGATAGCCGGACTGATAAAAGATATAAAGCCTGTAAAAGAAATTATCGAGTCCATAATGGCTGAAGCCGAGGAAATCATCGACAGTCTGTACAGGTTCAAGATTGGAGATTAAAGGAGAATTAAACAAGAAAACAGCTTTCTTATTCCCCGGGCAGGGCTCGCAACGGGTGGGCATGGGCAAGGACCTCTGGCTAAACTGCGAGTCCGCTAGAGAGGTCTTCGACGAAGCCGACCAGGTACTTGGCTTGCCATTGTCCCGCCTTTGCTTTGAGGGCCCTGAAGAGGAACTAACCCAGACACAGAACGCCCAGCCGGCGGTGCTGACCGTCAGCATTGCCTGTTTTAAAGCAGCCCAGGAAATGTATGGAGCTGCTCTGCCACAGCCGGCATTCGTCGCCGGGCACAGTCTAGGTGAATATACTGCCCTGGTCGCCGCTGGCTCGATCAGCTTCCCCGATGCTCTGCGTCTAGTTCGCGAACGGGGGCGGCTGATGAACGAAGCTGGCAAGCAATGCCCCGGTGGGATGCTGGCAATACTTGGCCTCGACGAGAAGGTGGTAAGAGAGGTCTGCGACATTGCCGATGTGGAAATTTCCAACATTAACTCACCGGAACAAATCGTGATCAGTGGAGCACAGGAGAAACTTGCCAAAGCCAAGGAATTAGCTACAGCGAGAGGTGCCCGGCGGGCCATCCCACTAAAAGTGAGCAGCGCCTTCCATTCGAGGCTCATGGCAAGAGCAGCAGAAGAACTGAGACGCGCTATAGAGGGGACAACCATAAATGACCCTGCAATTCCACTGGTCGCCAACACCAGCGGTAAGGTACTTACTAGAGCAACAGAGGTGAGGCAGGAACTGTTAGAACAGCTTATGCACTGCGTACAGTGGCTTGCCTGCACCAGAACCATGTTGCACGCTGGCACCACCCTGTTTTTCGAAATGGGTCCAGGTCAAGTGCTCGCCGGGCTGTTGAGACGCATAGACCCTTCTGCACAAGCATACAATATAAGCAGCCTTGAAGACTTAGTCAGACTAGCAGAGGCGCTAAAAAGGATGTAACACGGAGGCAAAGGTGAGCATTGATTACATGAAAGAAGGCAAGGTCGCCATCATCACCCTGAACCGCCCGGAGTCGTTGAATGCGATTACTCCGGAGATGCTCCGCCAGTTAAGCGAAGTACTTATTGACTTCAGAGACGACGAGCAGCTTATGGTAGGTATCATTACCGGCGCTGGAGAAAAAGCATTTTCCATCGGGGCTGACATAGGAATTATGCTGCCTGAGATGAAAAAAGCAAGGGCACAAAAGTCACCGGAGCCGCCGACCATAATGTGCGGACTGGTAACCTGGAAACCGTTGATCGCCGCCATAAACGGTGCCTGTCTGGGCGGGGGACTGGAGCTGGCTCTTGCCTGCGATCTACGTATAGCCTCTGAAAACGCTACCTTTGGTATGCCGGAGGTGACGCTGGGGCTGATACCAGGCTGGGGAGGGACGCAGAGGTTGCCAAGAGCCATCCCGTTGGCTAAGGCAACAGAGATGCTGCTCACTGGCCGTCCTATTAACGCCCAGGAGGCTTACCGAATAGGACTGGTCAACCGGCTTGTGCCTCTGCCGCAGCTGATGTCCACAGCCAGACAACTGGCGGAGCTGTTGTGCAAGCCAGCCCCCATGGCAGTACGCGCAGCCAAACAGGCCATTCTGCAGGGCATAGAGCTCACTCTGGAAGAGGGTCTCGACTTAGAGAGGCGGTTGAACGATGCTCTGCTATCCACAGAAGACTTCGAGGAGGGGTGCAGGGCAGCCCTGGAACACAGGAGGCCCGTGTTCAAAGGGAAGTAGCTCCATATGGAAAAGCCCAGAGAACAAGATTTCCGAGAGCAGGACTGCCCAAACAATCAAACGCCGATCACCGCCAGCGATCAATTACCCCGCAACCCTGAGCCAAACCGAGTCCAATCGGAGCTTTGGCATCATTAGCTTTTGTGATAAAATTTTACGTTAAGGAGCCGGAACTTGATATGCGGCAGTATATTTTCAGCAAGATAAAACATTTCGCTTGCGTGGTGCTAGCTCTGTGCATTTTGGCTACCACTTGGGGCTGTCTTTTGCCAGCGCCGTCCTCGCCAGCACCACCCAAGGCAGAACTACCAGAGACAGAGCAAAAAGTGGCTGGGAAAGGGCTGAACCCATCCTGGTCATTGCCGCGGCCGAGAGACGAATCCCCACCATTGCCGAGCATCGCTGATGTGGTGGAGAAAGTCTACCCCTCAGTGGTAGCCATAACCACCGAGATCGTATCCCTGGACATATTCCTGACACCGCGAAGCCAGTCAGGCGCTGGCTCAGGGTGGATAATAGACAGTAACGGCATCATCGTTACCAACAACCATGTGGTCGAGGGGGCAAAGAGAATCACCGTAGAACTGTACGACGGCAGGATTTTTGAAACAGACCCAAGCAATATATATACAGATCCACTTACCGATCTAGCAGTGGTCAAGATCAACGCTTCCAACTTGCCGGCAGCCGTAGTAGGCGATTCCACAAAACTCCGGGTCGGCGATTGGGTAATTGCCATCGGCAACCCGCTGGGAAAGGGAATAAGAGCCAAAGAGGGGACGGTCAGCGGGCTGAAGGTCGCGCTAGAGGTTGACCGTGGGCAGACCCTTGATGACCTTATAGAGACCTCCGCAGCTATCAACCCCGGCAATAGCGGAGGTCCTCTGGTCAACATGAAAGGGCAAGTGGTAGGTATTACCAGTGCCAAAATATCAGGAGTCGGGGTTGAGGGTATGGGCTATGCCATAAGTACCAATGTCGCCATGCCCATAATTGAACAGCTTATAAGGCAAGGTTACGTTATCCGCCCCTGGCTCGGGGTAAGCCTGTATACGGTCGACCGCTATATTGCCATGGCAAACCGGTTGCCAGTAGATAAAGGAGTGGCTATCACATACGTAGCACCCGGCAGCCCTGCCGAGAAGGCAGGATTGCGTCAGCTTGATGTCATCATCCGCTTCAAAGGAAAAGATGTAGCCACAGCCCAGGAGGTTGTGGAGGCAATACGTTCGTCGAAAATTGGCGATGACGTTGAAATAACCTTCGTCAGAGGAAACGAGACAAGAACCGTATATGCCCGCCTAGCCCAGAGCCCACCTACCAGACGTTAGACCACGCGGTTATTGTGTGTGGCGTACTATACCCAAGGCAACTTCATGTCCAGAAATGCGGTGCTTCTCTCTGTAGCTGTCTTCGGTCGGGACAGCCTCCACCAATTGTGCAGAAAGCGTTTCCTGCTTAATATACTGGGCAAACCTGTCCACCACATTCCGGACGATATCGTCGCCCTGATAATACACCGATATGTAATCGGTGACCTGAAATCCGGCCGAGCGCCGCATCGTCTGCAAGCGCCGCACTATCTCTCTAGCCATACCTTCAGCCTCTAGCTCGGGTGACAACTGAGTGGCTACCGCCACCCAGTAGTCCCCTTCTACCGCCAGAACGAAGTCGTCCCTATTCGCAAAGGTTTCCACTTGAGAAGAAAACTCCAGCTCTTTCACGTTCAATTCATCGAGTATCTGGCTGCCCAGTTTCAGGACATGCCTTTTGTCAGCTTCAGAGCCCACTCCAACGACCACCTTTGCAAGCGGCTGCCGCACTTTGATTCCAGCCTTGGCTCTGGCAGCACGCCCTAGGCTGCAAATAAGCATGGCAAGACGGGTGGCCTCGATGAGACCTTCATCGATCTCAGAAGTCTGGGCTACCGGAAAATCAGTCAGGTGCACGCTTTCTGGTGCTTCAGGATCAACAGACCGCACCAAGTTCTGATATATTTCCTCGGCGACAAACGGTACAAAGGGCGCCAACAGTTTGGATAAAGTGGTCAAACATCGGTAAAGGGTCATATAAGCAGCCTGCTTGTCAGCGTCATTCTGGCTCTTCCAGAAACGACGTCTGCTCCGCCTTACATACCAGTTGGAAAGCTCGTCGACGAAAACTTCCGTCTTTCGGGCGGCAGATGTAGGGTCATAGTGGTCTAAAGCAGTGTCGACCTCGATAATAAGCTGGTTTAGCCGGGAGAGTATCCACCTGTCCAGGTCAGATAACGATACTTCCGAACCAGATGTCGGGTCAAAGCGATCGATGTTGGCATACATGACGAAGAAAGAGTATGTGTTCCATAGGGTAAGCAGGAAATTGCGCAGAACTTCCGCCACAGCATCGTTGGAAAACCGGCGAACGTTGCCAGGAGGCGACGAGGTAAACAGATACCAACGCAAGGCATCGGCACCATAACTATTGAGCACCGACCAGGGATCAACCACATTGCCCTTAGCTTTGCTCATCTTCTCTCCCTGAGCGTCGAGAATATGCCCCAGACAGATGACATTCCTAAAGCTAGGACGGTCAAAAAGCAGGGTAGATATTGCGTGCAGGCTATAAAACCATCCCCGCGTCTGGTCAACCGCCTCACAGATATAGTCAGCTGGGAAACCACGTGCAAAAACGTCTTGGTTCTCAAAAGGATAGTGCCACTGGGCAAAAGGCATGGCTCCGGAATCAAACCAGCAATCGATGACCTCGCTCAGCCTTTTCATCCTACCACTGCACTGACCGCAGGAAAAAGTAATGTTGTCCACAAAAGGACGGTGCAAGTCTAGCGGCTCTGCGATCCCATTTATACTTGGCTTGCCTTTTAACTCAGCCACGCTGCCAACACATTCATATTTACCACAGCTCTCACAACTCCAGATATTCAGCGGTGTCCCCCAGTAGCGCTCACGTGAAAACGCCCAGTCCACGTTGTTTTCCAGCCAGTTGCCGAAACGCCCGTGCTTTATGTATTCGGGGTACCAGTTGATCTCTTCATTGCGCGCAATCAGGGCGGCCTTTCTTGCCGAAGTCCTTATATACCAGCTCCTTTTGGCGTAATAAAGGAGGGGAGACTCACACCGCCAGCAGAAGGGGTAAGTATGGACTATGCGCTCGCTCCGATAAAGCAGGCCGCGTGACTTGAGGTCTTCAAGCACCAGAGGGTCAGCCTCCTTAACAAACTTGCCCGAAAACGGGTAGTTGCCTGTAATACGCCCGTCAAGATCCACCGGCTGCACAAAGTCCAGCCCGTTTTCCTTACCAGCCTCGAAATCGACCTCGCCAAACGCAGGAGCAATATGCACTATTCCCGTACCTTCGTCCAAAGACACAAAATCACCGCCGATCACACGATATTTTAGGTCCTTCTCCACTCGCTGCAGGCTGAGCACTTCATATGAGGACATTTCCCCTCCACTCCGGACATTAAAGCGCCGCCTCTCCACACCAAAATGGTGTGGGTTAAAAAGGGGCTCATAATATAACCCCACAAGCTCAGCGCCCGAAATACTCCCTTTCATTGCGTACCCCTCAAGCCCCACTCTGGACGCCAGCGCTTCAGCCATAATAAGGTATTCAGTCCCGTTGCCAAACAGGCCATACCGGGCATCCGAAGCCACTGCTAAAGCAGTGTTGCCTGGCAGTGTCCACGGTGTCGTTGTCCAAACAAGGAAAAAGACAGTCCTGTCAACAGAGACCTCACTCAACTGGGCAGGTAACCCTTCGCCGCGCGCATTTGAGCTCCGAATAAGCTTAAACTTTATGTAAACGGAGGGATCATCGGCATCATCCCTGTAACCCAGTGCCACCTCATGTGAGCTCAAAGAAGTGCCGCATCTGGGGCAATGGGGAGTTACCCTGTACCCCTGGTAGATTAGACCTTTGTCCCATAGTTGCTTCAACGCCCACCAGCAGGACTCGATATAGCTGTTATCCAAGGTCTTATAGGCATTCTTCAGGTCGAGCCAGAAACCTATACGCTCAGTGAGAGCCTCCCAGTCCCCAATATAGCTGAACACGCTTTCCCGGCAAAGCTTGTTGAACTCTGCCACGCCGAACTGTTCGATCTGTGCTTTGCTGTTAAAGCCGAGGGTCTTTTCCACCTCCAGCTCTACAGGCAGACCGTGGGTATCCCACCCACCTTTGCGCGGCGCATAGTAACCTTTCATTGTCTTGTATCTGGGAATGACATCTTTGAACACGCGGGACAGCACATGATGAATCCCCGGTCTACCGTTGGCAGTTGGTGGTCCCTCATACAAAGTAAATTGGGGGCAGCCAGCTCGGATGCTCAGGCTTTTTTGAAAAATCTGGTGATTCCTCCAGAACTCGAGGACGCTGCTTTCCAATTTTGCGAAGTTTGCACTGCTACTTACCGGTCGGAACATCATCAGCGCTTCTTCGGGAAAATAGCTACCTTTCGTCCTTCACCCTCACCCATGCTCTGGGTGGTGACATCGGGATGATCAGCAAGAGCAAGATGGATCACACGCCGCTCATCCGCAGGCATTGGCTCCAAGGTTATGACACGACGCCCCCGCTTTACCTGCTCAGCCAAACGGAGAGCCAAGCTACGTAGCGACTCGTAGCGACGCTTCTTGTAACCGGCGACATCAACGTTGATTGGTACCCAAATTTTGAGTTTCTCAGAAACAATAAGCCTGACTAGATATTGCAAGCTGGCAAGCGTCTGCCCCCTACGCCCTATCAATACACCAAGGTCATCACCGTCAATATCAAGGATTATGGGCAAATCACCACTGGCCACAGAGACCACAGTGACTTCCGCTTTTATACCCATGTGCTTCAGAAGAGTGGTCAGGACATCCTTAGCCAGAGCAGATATATCCACCTGTCCAGGTTGTTGCCGTAGCAACTTAACCTTAACCCTAGCCTCTTCTGCACCAACACCTAAAAGACCAGCTCTACCCTTTTTCAGAACAATGACCTCAACTTCATCCTCCCCAACCCCAAGCTGCTCCAATGCCTTGTGAACAGCTTCCTCAACTGTTCTACCACCGACCTCTAGCTCTTTCATCTCTGGAAGAACCCCCTTTTTCTGGTTTCAGCTGCTCTGCCCGTAACTTTAGATTCTTCAGTCCCCCTTTTTAGCACTTTCGACGGTGACTTCGTAGCAGTAACATCACGACTTGGAGCTGGCTTATCACTAAGAGATGACCTGCGTAGGTAGCCCCAACCTCCACCAACAAAATATTGGATGACTATCCCCACTACATTTGAGACCACCCAGTACAATGCCAGCCCACTGGGGAAAGAAAGGGTAAAAAGAGCAAACATCAGGGGCATCATCATTAGCATCATACTGTTCATAGACTGCTGACGGGGGTCCGCAGCAGGTGGTGTCACCATTTTCTGCTGTATCCACATTGTTATCCCTACGAGCAAAGCCAATATCAGATTAGGGTCTGGCTTAGACAGTCGAAGCCACAGAAAATGCTCATTTAGAGGTACAGCACGCGCCACTAGATCCCAAGAATAAAGATGCTGAGCAAGGTTCAATAGATTCTCCGGGGTGGCTGCCAGTGCCTGCATTATTGATTGATACAAGGCGATCCAAATAGGCAGCTGAATAAGTAACGGCCACAAGCAACCCAGAGGATTCACGCCAGCTTCCCGATATAGCTTTACCATTTCCTGCTGCAACTTCTGCTGGTCTTTAGCGTATTTCTTCTGCAGCTCCTGAAGCTTCGGTTGCAATTCTTGTATTGCCTTTGTTGACTTGGTCTGGCGCAGGGTGAGCGGCAGCAATGCCACACGGACGACCACAGTGAAAACGATGATGGCTAACCCGAAATTGCCACCTAGAACAGAACATAACGCAATCAGGCTATTTAATATCGGCTCAAGAATTAAAGTATTCCATAACTCAGCCATGACTGACCTTACTTGATGAGCGTTGAGAATTTCCAGACCACTTCACCCAGCTCTATGTCGACACCATAGACACACCTGTCCCTGGCATGCACATAAACCATATCTTCCACCACACACAAAGGTGCTACGATTTGGGAGCCGATGCTGACTGTCCTAACCACACCACCATCTTCAACTCTAAGTAGATATATTTTCCCCGACCTCGAAGCCACTACAAGCCCATCAGTGGTCAAAACAGGACCAGCTATTACCGGGGCATCAGCAGGGAACTCCCACAACCTTTCCCCCTCAGCTACATCTGTATCAGCCTTCAGGGCATAGACCTTCCCATCTAGACAACCTGCGTAGACGACTCCTTCTTTAACGACTGGTGTAGCCCAGAACCAACCTCCGCCCTTAAATCTCCACTTTACATCACCGCTTGCCGCATCAAGAGCGTAGAAATAGTGGTCGAAGGTACCAAAAAACAGCCTGCCTTTGGCGACCACCGGCGACGAAGCAATTGAAGCTGCGAACTCTTTCTGCCACAGCAATGTGCCGTCCTGAATGGACAGGGCAAAAAGCCTACGCTCGTAATTGCTGACATATAAGGCGCTATCCATAATTATTGGTGATGTCCATATTTTCCCACCGGTGTCGTATACCCATTTTTTCTCACCGTATGTAGCATCTAGGGCATAAACCTTGCCGTCAGAACTACCAAGAAACAACATACCCTTGTACAGCACTGGGCTACCCACAATAGCACTTATCGACTCCAGAGCGCTAGGATAGACCCATTCTCCTTTAGACCTCATGGGCGCACCTTCGGCATATCCAGGGGCGGTCCTATTAACTGCTAATATTCTGCCACTTTCACCGGAGTAGGTTGCAATATAGACGAGGTCATCTGTCACCTGCGGTGTAGCGTAGATATTGACCACCGGAGACGGCGAACCACAAGCTGGACCACAAACCGGCCTTGTCAATCCAAAAGCAGGAATTTGAAATACCCACTCACCAGCAGCAGGAAACGGCAGATTCTTACTTCGGGCGGGCGGGCTCATTGCCAGCAACTTGCCATCTGTAGAACCAACAAAAAGAGTCCCTTCGTAATAAGCAGGACCAGACCAACCCTGCCATTCCGGACTGGCACAGCCGGCGAGAGCCAGGATTAATAGAACAAAAACCAGCAGGATCACCGTGCTGACCGGTTTTGAAAGCTTTAGAAGACTAGACATCGACATCATGCCCAGGTATAAGTCAGAACATCAATAATCAGGGCACCGGGTCATAGCCACCCTCTGACCATGGGTGACAGCGCAATATGCGCTTTACAGCAAACCAAGCCCCCTTGACCAAGCCATACCTCCATATGGCCTCATAGGCATACTGAGAGCAGGTAGGCACAAAACGGCAGGAAGCTGGGGTAACCCGTGATATTGTCAACTGGTAGAGCCTAATCACCCATAGCGTTAACTGTCTCATTCCCGTCCAGTAAGCAGGCTTGCTTCAAAAGCCTGCCGATCGCTTCCTTCAACCTATGATAATCGGCACTAGCTGCCCCTGCTCGGGCAACAAGCACTATATCCCAGCCAGACCTTATATTTAACGTACGTACACTCTCCCTCAACAGGCGACGCACCCTGTTCCGTACCACCGCTTTGCCAAGCCGCTTACCTATCGAGAACCCCAACCTGGTAACACCGAGTTGGTTAGGCAAAGCCTTGAGCACCACAAGGTTATTCGCCCAGGTCCTACCGGAACCATATACTAAAGCATACTGGGCTCTGGTCTTTAGAGTCCATAGCCCTCGCATATACTTAGACAGGTGTAAGTTCCCACCTTCCCTTGAGACACCGCGCTTTCAAAACCCGCCGGCCACCTCGGGTAGACATTCTAGCGCGAAACCCGTGTTTGCGTTTCCTTGCCATCCTTTTAGGTTGATACGTCCTTTTAGGCATGACAAACTTCCTGTCGCTTACCCTTCTGAGATACCGCTAGGGCGAAGATGATCTGGGGTATAAGGTAACAAAGCTAAAAAACGAGCCCTTTTTATCGCCAGAGCCAATCTTCGCTGGTGCTTGGCGCAAGCCCCGGTCCGCCGGCGTACCTCGATTTTCGCTCTGTTGGACATGTAGCGCTGTAATCTAGAAACATCTTTATAATCTATTGCAAGCTTTTCCTTGCAAAAGGGGCATACCTTTGGTTTAAAAACAAAACGCCGTCCTTTCTCTTTTACTTCCTTGACTGCTCCTTCTGCTTCGGTCATCATTCAGCCTCGCTTTCTTTTAGCGGTTCAAAAGGGTAAGTCTTCTGGCTCAACATCTTCATTAACCACATCACTTGGCAGTTCATCTCCGGGAAGAGGTGCAACAGCCTGCTTATCTAGAAACAAAACCCTATTCGCTATAACTTCAGCAGTCACCCGCCTTTGCCCGTCCCGCCCCTCCCAAGCACGGGTTCGCAAACTGCCCTCCACATATACCCGTTGCCCTTTGGTAAGGAACTGATTACAGCTTTCAGCCTGCTTCCGCCAAGTGATGATAGTAAACCACTCGGTCTCCTGCTTCCTTTCTCCATCAGCAGTGGTATAAACCCGGTTAGTCGCCAAACGAAATGAAGTAACAGGATTACCACTCGGTGTAAAACGCATCTCGGGGTCAGTACCTACGTTGCCTATCAGTATGATTTTGTTAAGACTGACCATCACAGCCCCCGGACTACTTACCAACCTTTACCAGCAAATGGCGTAAAACCTCCTCCGACAACCTGAGACTATTTTCCAGCTCCTTCGTCGACGGCGGCTGAAGTTTAACCTTAGCCAGCACATAGTTACCTTCAGTACGCCGCTTTATCGGATAAGCCAGTTTCCGCCTCCCCCATTCAACTGTCTCCTCCACACTCCCACCAATGCTATTAACCAGCCCTTTAAGTCTGTCTATAAACCCATGCACCCCGTCATCTGCCAACTCAGGGTTAAGTATAATGACAAGCTCGTAATATGCCATTTTGATTAGCAGCCAAACAATTTGTCACATTATAGCACATCGCTCTACATAGCTACAACAAGCCATGAGCGAAACCTTGCATTTTTGCTAGATCTGCCCTATATTGGGATATGGGGGCCACCTTTGGAAATTGGCATCATTGGTCTGCCCAAAAGCGGTAAGACAACTATATTCAATGCTCTAACAGGACGGAGCATCACCACTGAACCCTCTTCATCGACCAAACTAACCCCCAACGTTGGTACAACTAAAGTACCTGAACCGAGGCTCGAGGTTCTGGAGAAAATCCTCCGTCCAAAGAAGGTCACCTTTGCCGAAATACGATATGTCGACATCGCAGGCCTCACAAAAGGCTTCGGCAAAATCGGAGGCATCGAAGGGCAGATGCTAAACTATTTAAGTAAGGCCGATGCGCTGCTTCACGTGGTAAGGGCATTTAAAGACGAGCGCGTTCCGCATGTGGACGGAAGCGTCGACCCAGAACGGGACATAGAAACAATGAATCTTGAACTCATTTTCTCCGATCTATTAATAATCGAACGAAGGTCACAGCGCATCAAGGAGATTTTAAAAGGTGCAAAACCGCAGGAGCATGATTTGATTGCTAGGGAGCAAGCACTTTTACAGAAGGTCAAAGAAGGACTGGAAAAAGATAAACCGATCTGGGAACAGGAGTTGGCCCGAGAAGAAATGCGCAACCTCGCCAACTTTCAGTTCTTGACCGCCAAGCCTGTGCTCGTTGTGGTCAACATTGACGAAAGTCAAATAGCGCAGTGCTCTACCATGGAAGCTGAGCTCCGCCAGCGCTATTCAAAGACGCATTTCCGGATTCTAGTAATCTGCGGTAAACTCGAAATGGAACTAGGACAGTTAAGCAAAGGCGAAGCCAGAGAATTCCGTACTGCCATGGGTTTAAACGAGCCAGCGCTTGACCGCATCGTTAGGGCTTCATACGAGTTATTAGGGCTGATCTCTTTCTTCACTATCGTCTCAGATGACCTGAGGGCTTGGACAATTCCTGGAGGTACCACAGCCCTGAAAGCCGCCGGCAAGATACATTCAGATATAGAAAAGGGGTTTATCAAGGCAGAAGTATTGAGCTTCACAGATCTGCAAAGATGTGGTAGCCTTGCCGAAGCCCGCAGACAAGGCCACATCAGAATGGAAGGCAAGAACTACATAGTCGAGGACGGCGACATCATCACATTCCTGTTCAATGTTTGAGCACACGATGGCGAGCTGCACCGCTGGACTTTGATCCATCAGAAGGGATCTGCTGAAACAAAGAGCCAACGAACCAATCAGCTCCAGGGGGGCTCTTTGATGTTGGTATTTTCAAAATAGTCATTGTCTAACTCTCTTTGGGCTACACCTGTTTCCACAGCAGCTTTAGCAACACCGTGGGTTACAGCCAGATGCACCTTAGGCTCTAACGGACTCGGCACCAGCTCACCCTCGTTTGCAGAACTGGCGATAGCAATAGCAGCCGCTTTATACATTTCAAAGTTAATCCGCCTAGCTTTGGCATCCAGTGCCCCGCGCCATATGCCAGGATAGGCAAGAAGATTGTTTATCGTCTTTCCGTCAGCGGCCAGAGCAGCACCAGCAGCAAGGGCAAGCTGTGGCTCAAGTTCCGGAACAGGGTTTGAGAGTGCGAAAATGATCTGCCCTTTCCTGACCATATTTGGTTCAATCAGCCCGGGAACAGTCGAAGTGGCGACAACAATGTCAGCTTTTTCCATAATTTCTTTCAATGTGGAAGGGATACCTCCCTGTTCAGCGTAGCGCTTGATCGTCGCCTCAGTTCTTGCCGTACCCAACGGCGGATTGCCCGTATACTGCAGTAGGAAACGCCCGATACACATGCCCGCCGCTCCCAGACCTATAAGACCCACCTTTGCTTTTTCCAAGGAGATACCAGTAATCCTGCAAGCATTGATCAGAGCTGCCAATACAACAACACCGGTGCCCTGCTGGTCATCATGCATGATCGGGATATCAAGCACTTGCTCTAGCCTCTCCTGGATAACGAAACAACGCGGCGAGGCTATGTCTTCAAGATGTATGCCACTGAACGTGATAGCAATGTGCTTGACCGTGTCAACAATCTCGTCAGGATCAGTTGTGTCGAGCAAAATGGGCACCATGCTTACGCCAGTCAGATGATAGATCAACGCCGCCTTCCCCTCCATAACAGGCATTCCAGCAAGAGGACCAATATCCCCTAACCCTAAAACAGCGGTCCCGTCGGTAACAAGGGCGATAGAATACGGAATACTGGTATACTTGTCTTTCCAAGCCAGATTTTCCTTAATGAGGTTACAAACCTCAGCCACCCCTGGTGTGTAGACCTTTCGCAAGTCATCCAGCGATTTAATAGAAACACTATTGACCATCCGGACCTTTCCGCCCTCGTGAAAATCAAGGATGTTATCCCGGACCTCCAATATTGTCACTTCTTTAAGTTTCGATATCTCGTTCAGCAGATCAGAAAGTAGCTCCTTGTTACTTACAAACACCTCGATATCCCGAACCGTGTAATGGTGCCCCAGATGCACTGTGGTTATATTACCAATGTTCCCACCAACCTTAGCAATCGCCGATGTAAGTTTGCTTAAAGTTCCCGGTACATTAAGGTTTTTACATCGTAACGTCCTGGAAATTTCGTAGCTGTCACCTGCCATGTCCTGTTGCCTCTTGAGACTTTAATTTAGCAACAAAATCTGTCATTCGGTTTGAGTATGCGTCTCACCGTCTTATTAACCCAAGTGCTCCGTAAACTTTGCCACCTACATTATACTATACTACAACGGTGTGGAATAGAGACTGCCACCTCTGACCGAACGCCAACTTTTTATAGTACAGTCCCCAAATACGATTCCATCCACGCCTGAAAAGCTGTAGCTTGCAACCCTGTTCGAAGGAAAGTTCTGCACGCTTGCGCCCATAATTTTAGCCATGCTATAGTGCGGGTAAATTCGTATACCAGAAAAATCAAGCATATAAAGATGAAAGTCGTAGTGCACATATGCTGCGGAGTGTGCGCCGCTGGTGCAGTCACCGCATTACTAAACGAAGGATATGAGGTCAGCGGACTTTTCTTCAACCCCAATATTTATCCCGAGGCCGAATTCCATAAACGGCTCCAAGCTGCACGCTGCATCGCCAAACTTCTGCAATTCCACCTAGATGTAGTACCTTATTCACCCGACGAATGGTTCCAGCAAGCTGGCTTTTTCAAGGATGATCCAGAAGGGGGGAGACGATGCGAGGTCTGCTATCGCCTACGGCTGGAAAGAACGTATCATCATATGCTGGATTGCGGCGCAGATTTCTTCACCACGACCTTGACTGTGAGTCCACTTAAGAAGGCGTCCGTAGTAAACAAAATAGGGATGGACATCAACGCTGACAGGTTCCTTGTCCGCGATTTCAAGAAGCGTGAAGGGTTCAAACAAGCCACACAAATAGCCGAAGAGCAAGAAATTTACCGACAGAACTATTGTGGCTGTATCTACAGCATGAGAAGGAAATGAACGCTAGCCCCATCCTTTCAAGCAATGCTCATGAGCTCGCCACTAATCATCGGCTGGCTCGCCTGCCATACGTGGCAATAAACCTATCGATAGAACGGTCATATGTCCGTTCAACCTCAGGGGAGAAATAACATGCTGGCAATTCTCCGGCCTTGCGATGATATTTCAAACATTCACAGCAAATACCCTTTCTAGGACAAGGCTCGTAGGTACAACCACATTGCAACCTATTGCTCTCCATGCTGCATTCTTTCATCTCTCACCTCTGCGAAAAGAATTACATCCGTCGCGTTTATCTCTTTTGAATAGACAGCCTGACCAGAAAAAAGTCAGCCGAATATCCTTTATCTGGGGCAACTGCTGTTACACCATCCTCATTGTAGCCCGCTATACCTCTGTCTTCAACCTACCATCTGGCAAAACTTTTTAGAAAAATTTAATCTTGTTAATCAACAGCGAAGTTTGTTAAGCTCTCAATAACCAAAACGCGGAGGCACAAATGAAGCTGGTAACATTTGAGATCGCCACAATATTGGGCCGGGTGCAACGAATCGGTGCTATTAAAGGTGAACGAACAGTAATAGACCTCAACCTTGCCTATACTTGTTATCTCGCCACTAAAAGCGACGCAAAACGCGCCCGAGAAATAGCCTCTTTCGTATTGCCACCGGATATGATCGCTTTTTTTAACAGTGGCAAGGAAGGAAGGGAGGCAGCCGAGCTGGCAGTCGACTTTGTCTCCCGCCAATTGGCAAGAGGTAGTGCTTCAGGACCACATGGCGAAAGGCTAGCCTTCACCATGGACGAGGTCAAGCTGAAGGCACCAGTACCACGACCCAACTCAATCCGCGACTACCTTGCCTTCGAAGGACATGCTAGCTTCTCAGGACAGAGGGAACTCGCTGAAGCATGGTATCAAATGCCGGTCTGCTATAAAGGAAACCCTGATTCAGTTATCGGTCCGGAGGATGTTATCCCCTGGCCCAGCTACTCAGACCTTTTGGACTACGAGCTGGAATACGGTATTTATATCGGGAAAAAAGGAAAAAACATCCCTCGAGAGCAAGCTGTAGAGTACATTGCCGGATATACTATTTTCAACGATGTGAGCGCTCGAGACATCCAAGCACTGGAGATGACAGCCCGCCTCGGGCCGACAAAGGGCAAGGACTTTTGCAGCGTTATGGGACCATGTCTGGTAACACCAGATGAGATAGACCCTTCTAACCTGAGAATGATAGCACGGGTCAATGGCGAGGTATGGTCGGAGGGTAACAGCAGTACCAGTTACTGGACCTGGGCACATATCATCGAGTTCGCATCCTGGGAGGAGACCTTACAGCCAGGCGATTTCTTAGGCTCAGGGACTGTGGAAAAGGGCTGCGGCGCTGAGCTAAACCGTTGGCTACAGCCCGGGGATGTCATTGAACTGGAAATAGAGGGCATAGGTATTCTGAGAAACCGCGTTGGCGAGAGGCCACCAAAACGAAGGTTTACCCGCTAGGCCACTGTTTTCCTGACATTTAGCTATCTTGCACCTTCTTAGGACATCCGCTTCTCAGCAAATAAAGTATAGAAACCTTTGCCCACCTTCCGCCCGAGGTAACTTATCTCTACCATCCTCTTGAGCAGTCTCGCAGGCTTATATCGCTCCCATCCAGTCTGCTGATATATGCCCTCTAGAAGATCAACAGCCACATCTACACCCACCAAGTCGCATAGTTCAAAGGGACCCATGGGCCAATTGAAAGAGAGCCTGACAATCCTGTCAATGTCCTCCATACTGGCTAAATTTTCCTCCAAAAGTTTAGCTGCTTCGTTCATGACTAGAGGTATAATCCTGTTGGTAACAAACCCGGGTGAGTCTTTCACCACCACGGCTTCCTTGCCGATAGATTTAGCGAAATCCAAACTTGCTCTAACCGTCTCCTCCGAGGTCAAAAGTGATCTGACCACTTCCAACCCCCTCATCAAAGGCACGGGACTGAAAAAATGCATGCCGATCACTCTATCAGGGCGCTTGGTTGCTGAAGCAAGCAAGGCTATCGGAATACCTGAAGTGTTGGACGCCAGGATCGAATGCTGCGGGCAAAGCTCGTCAAGGTGCTGAAACAGAGGCATCTTGACCTCAGCCCTCTCGAACACTGCCTCAATGACATAGTCCGCATCCACAGCCGCAGCCCTGAGGTCCGTCGCTGTCTGGATATTCTTCAAGGCTGCCTCCATATTTTCCCGACTTATCCTGTTTCGCGCTACAAACTTATCCAAGCTATCTTGTATTGCGGATAGTCCCCTATCGAGGAACTCCTGCCTCACATCGACCATCACCACCCTATAACCAGCCTGCGCCACCACTTGAGTAATCCCGCTCCCCATTGTACCTGCACCTACAACACAGACCTTCCTGATATCCATGCTGCGAACCTCCTTTTTGCCAATTTTAACCAAATTTTAGCTACGCTTAAAGTCATGCTGTCGTCCGTAGCTTAAGACACTGACTGACTAACTTCGAAAATAACTCTTTTTCCACTGCGAAAATAACTCTAAAGGAGTATGTAACTTTTGTTGAGCTAGAGTTAGAATGCTACTGTAGGGAACCGAAGTCCAGCCCTGATAATTAAACAAGGAGGAAACGAAATGCTTGCAGTAACGAACGGAGCAAAGCAACTTTTACTCGAAGCGCTGCTGGCAAATACAGACGATCCAGAAGTTGGATTAAGATTAGCGCTGGGTCCGGGTGGTCAGCTCGCTCTAGTCCTAGATAAAGAGGCTGAGGGTGACCAAGTGGTGGAGCACAAAGGCTCTAAGGTTTTATTGGTCGGCGCAGAACTAGCTTTCGTCGTAGACGGCGTCACTATTGATGTTAGAGATACCGAAGACGGTCCCAGATTGATAGTGCTAAGACCTGAAACAGAATAGAGCAAAAGACCTCCGTCTCGCTGAAAACCTTGACTCACCGGATAGCAGGGAATCAATCCAAGTAGGTTATCCTAGACAAAGGTCTCTTTTTGACCTCGAACTCTACATTGGCATCACTGAACAACTTTAAGAAGGCATCGTCAGCATATTTTCCAAAAGTGACAAAACGTTTGATGCGAGCATTGACAAGCATCTTGGCACAAAGCACACACGGACTGTGAGTGCAATAAACCGTTGCCCCTTCAAGGCTAACACCGTGCAGTGAGGCTTGAATAATTACATTTTGCTCTGCATGAATTCCACGGCACACCTCGTGTCTGGTTCCTGAAGGAATGTTCAACTCATCCCGAAGGCAACCGAGCTCCAGACAATCCTTAAGCCCTGCAGGGGCACCGTTGTAACCGGTGGCGAGTATGTGTTTATCCTTCACTGCCACAGCTCCAACATGATGGCGACGACAAGTAGAACGCTCAGCCACAACTAAAGCTATTTTCAGAAAGTATTCATCAACCACAGGGCGAGCTAACTTTTTCACCCCAAAATCCTGATGATTTTTTTTACCTCAGTTGCCAAGTTCCCGAGCGTTGACTCATTGATAATAGTAAAGTCAGCCATGGCAATGGGCCCACCCTTGTTGGTGTTTTCCAGCTCAGTAACATCTCTTTCAGCTGCCGTCTCCTTTGTAAGAGGACGAACCGACCTGCGACTCAGTCTTTCATACCTTGTCTTCGGCGATGACCATACAGCCACAACAAAGAGATTGTCCCCGTAGTGCTTTTTTAACAACACGTACTCTTCCCAGGAATAAAGGCCATCGATAACCACATTGGAACTTTCAAGTAGAGCGTCAATCCGAGCCAAATTCAGTTTGGCATAAGCCGCCATGCCATGCTCTTTCCGTAGCTGCTCCCTAACAAAACGCTCATTTTCTTCAGTCAGCTCCAGACCACGCTTCCTGATCTCCTCATCAGTAATGTCGCCAAACCTGATCCGTTTAAAACCTTCTCGTTCGAATAAGCGTGCTACTTCTGACTTACCTGTGCCAGCCATACCCACTATTGCCACCAGTTTTTTCATGACCGGAGCCAGACAAACAAAGTACTGAACATTATAGGTAAAAACCACATGCCAGTAAAATCGTAACTAAGTTTTGAGACCTCCTCTGTCACGATGCTATAATCTGCTCAGGTACATCCTTTGACATCTGCGGTCGAACTGACCTTTCAAGTTAAGGAAAGCAACAAAAGCCGAGGAGGATAAGAAATGACAAGGAAGGAAAAGATCAGGCGAGTTTACATGTTCATACTTTCCACTGCAGCACTGCTCTTTTTTTGCAGCTGTGAAGCCGCCGGCATTGGGACTACGGTAAGGCTAGAAGGCGTATCTATGTACTTAGACGGCAAATTGATTTCAGGACTACCGTCTCAAAAGGCTGATATAGTGTTCAAAGTCCCCTTAAGCGAAGTAAGTATAAGCTCCACGAGTTCAGAGACAACAATAAAGCTCAAACCCGGTGACGCCATCATTATAGTAAAACCCGATGGAGTGTCAATAAATGGCATTGACCCGCAGAAAGTAAAAATTGAATGGCACAAAACTGATCAGAGCAAGTAAATACTTATGGACATACTGGACGGACTCAACCCAGCTCAGAGACGGGCTGTAGAGGTAACAAGCGGACCCTTACTTATCATCGCAGGACCTGGTAGTGGCAAAACTCGGGTTATTACGCACCGCATCGCGTATCTAGTAAGAGTTTGCGGCATCAGTCCTCGCCATATCATGGCAGTCACCTTCACCAATAAGGCGGCAAAGGAAATGAAAGACCGCCTGGAAACACTCCTTGGACAGGTCTCTCAGTCACTCACGGTGGGTACCTTCCATGCCATATGTGCAGGTATACTCCGCCAGGATGGCAGTGCAATTGGACTTAACCCTAGATTCGTAATTCACGATGAAGATGACCAGCTCAATTTAATCAAGCAGAGCTTGCAAGAACTCGACCTCGATCCAAAACAATTTAGCCCACGAGCCATCCAGTCAGCCATAAAATATGCCAAGAGTCGCCTGTTAACACCAGCAGATTACGCCAAACAGGTCAGCAACTACTATGAAGAAATTGTCCAGCGAGTTTACGAGCGATATCAACAGTCTCTTGGCCAAAGCCACGGGGTGGACTTCGATGACCTGCTAATGAAAACAGTGCAGCTCTTTACCGAACGCAAAGATGTGCTGTCTCGATACCAGTCCCGATATAAGCACATCTTGGTGGACGAGTTTCAAGATACCAATTTAACGCAGTACATGCTCGTAAAGCAGCTCGGCGAGAAACACCGTAACATCTGCGTCGTTGGCGACCCTGACCAGTCCATTTACTCCTGGCGATTCGCTGACCTGCGCAATATCTTGAGCTTCGAGAAGGACCACCCTGACGCCACTGTTGCTTATCTGGAACAGAATTACCGCTCCACCAAAATAATTCTGGACGTAGCTTCCAGCGTCATTTCGGCTAACTTTCAGCGAAAACCAAAAAGGCTGTGGACGGAGAATGAAACAGGGATACCTGTAACCATAATCGAAGCCCTCCATGAGGAAGACGAAGCACGGTTCATCGCCAAAGAAATAGAAAAGCTTGCCGGCGAAAACATCACAAAATTCAGCGGCTGCGCTGTTATGTATCGGGTCAATGCCCAGTCAAGAGCCTTGGAGGAGACATTCATACGCTATGGCATACCATACAAACTGGTTGGTGGTATCAGATTCTATCAAAGACAAGAGATCAAAGATGTCATTGCTTATTTGAGAGTGATATATAATCAAAACGACAATATAAGTCTTGCACGCATAATAAATGTGCCTGCCAGGGGAATCGGACAACGAACACTGGCTGAAATATCAGTACGGGCCAAGAAAGAGGATATACCACTTTACACGACCCTGAAAAAAGCCGCGCAAAGAGATGGGATTGTATTAACACCACGCTCCAGCTATGCAGTTTCCTGCTTTGTAAATCTAATCGAGGAACTCACTGCCCAAAGCCATGGACTAGGACTCTCTGCACTCATAGACGAGCTACTTCGAAAGACCGGATACAGGGAATACGTGTACGAGCAGGAAAACGGGGAGGAGCGCTGGGAAAACATTATGGAACTTATAGCTGTAGCCAAGGAATACGATTCTCTTGAGCCCCCCGACGGATTAGCACGCTTCTTGGAAAAGGTTAGCTTGGTGCAAGACACGGACGATCTGGACGAAAGGGCAAATGCTGTCACCTTGATAACCCTCCACCAGGCGAAAGGACTAGAATTCCCTGTAGTCTTCATTACCGGGATGGAAGAAGGGCTCCTGCCCCACCGCAAATCAGCTGGTCCTGACGATATAGAGGAAGAGCGCCGTCTGTGCTATGTAGGCATCACTCGTGCCCAAAAACGGGCTTACCTATCATATGCTTTGCAACGCAGTTTCTTCGGCAGTAGCTCCAGAACGACTCCTTCAAGGTTTTTGAGAGATATACCGGCGGAGCTCACAATCCGTAAGACGAGCTGGCAAGAGGAAGAAGATGTATTTACGCCGGTAACAAGCATCTATTCAGCGAGACCAGCAAAGCCAGCCAATTTCGCAAAGTTTGAAATCGGGGATAGAATCTACCACAGGTTGTTTGGGGATGGTGTAGTTATAGACTGTTCAACTTCAGGCGATGACCAGGAGATAACTGTAGCGTTCACAACAGCAGGGATCAAGAAATTGCTGGTTAGTCTGGCACCGATTGAAAAACTTTAGAGCTTTGCTCTTTACCTCTACCCAGTTCAGCCTATAGAATAGACTAAAAATGCTAATCAAGGTATTGCCACAAGAGATAATCACCAAGATCGCTGCTGGTGAGATTGTGGAACGCCCAGCATCAGTGGTCAAAGAACTAATAGAAAACTCCCTTGACGCAGGCGCCACAGAAATTTCAGTAGAAGTGCACGGCAGCGGACTGAAGCTAATAAAGGTTAGCGATAACGGTAGTGGCATACCTAAGGATCAAACAGACCTCGCTTTTGAGCGCTACGCCACCAGCAAAATCAACACACTGGGCGATTTGCACAGAATAGGTACGCTTGGGTTCCGTGGGGAAGCCCTGCCAAGTATAGCCGCAGTGTCACAGGTGGAGATGATAACCAGAGCCGAAGAAGACGATACCGGCACCTTCGTCCTAGTTGAAAACGGGGTCATATTAAGAAAAGAGACCAGAAACCGCCCTCGTGGCACGTCCCTTATTGTGCGCCACCTATTCCGAAATTTCCCAGCACGGCTAAAGTTTCTAAAGTCGGCAGCTACCGAAAACGGACACATAGCAGACGTTGTCTGCCATTATGCCATGGCTTTTCCAGAAGTGAAGTTCCGCCTTTTGCTGGAGGGACGCCAAGTTCTATTAACATCAGGCAATGGCAAGCTACAAGATGTTCTAACCGTTGTTTACGGAACAGACTTTGCTGAACAGATGATTGATATCAAGGAAAAGCAAGGTTCCCTATTTATCTCCGGCTTCATCAGTCCGCCCTACCTTAACCGCTCCATCCGAAGCCACATGGACTTTTTTGTCAACCGACGCTGGGTTCGCAGCAATATCCTCTCCCGCGCTGCTGAGGAAGCCTACCGCGGCTGGCTAATGTCCGGGAGATATCCTGCCGTTGTTCTGAATCTCTCGCTGCCTCTAGAGGAGCTAGACGTGAATGTTCACCCTGCAAAAACAGAGGTCAGGTTCCGCAACAGCCAAGCAGTGTTCACTTCAGTATGCCACTCTGTGCAAAAAAGACTTGAGACAGTACTAGAAGCTAAAACATTTTACCCACGATCCGGTTCACCACCACGCTATTTTCTCACTTCACAAAACAATATGCCCGGTATTCACGCCCTCAGGGTGATAGGACAATTAGCCAATACCTATATAATCGCTGAAGGTCCCGATGGTCTTTTTCTGATAGATCAGCATGCCGCCCACGAACGTGTCTTGTTCGAAAGAATGTTGGGGCAATACTCACAAAAGAAAGTTGAAATACAGGGACTTTTGGAACCTGTCTGCCTCGAGCTGGATCCCAAACAGGACCAATTCGTAAAAGCTCATGGCAATTTACTGGAGCAGTTTGGCATCAAACTAGAACCGTTTGGGGTAAGAATTTACCTTTTGAGAGCAGTGCCTGCAGTTATAAAAGGAGCAAGCTTTACTGAGATAGTTTACAGTCTAATAGATTCACTAGCGGGCGAAACTGGGGCTGAAAGACTTGCTGAAAGAATAGCTCTATCCATAGCCTGTCACAGCGCTGTCAAAGCTGGAGATAGCCTCTCCTCTGAAGAGATGATGGAGCTGATAAGGCGGTTAGAGGGGACCTCGCAACCACAAACCTGCCCGCATGGCAGACCGACCATGGTTCATTTGAGTTCTCGCGAGCTGGAAAAGGAATTTGGCAGACTCAGTTGAACGGGCCAAGAAGGATTTGTTGTGCTCGCGCTCACCAAAACCACCTGAAATATCATACTCGGTAGCACACTTCAGGCAGCCTCTCCTCGGGCATTGTTTCCCTGATATATCTGAGCATGTGATTCACATAGAGTATGACAAAACCTGCTAGGTCCTCACCTTTCATGATACCTATTTTTTTACCTGAAAACAGCACCTTCAGACTGCTGGGAAACTCCTCGTCAGATCTGGTAAAGATAAAATATACCTTTACACCTGGAAATATTTCCTTACTCAAAGCCCAGTCCTCGCCCAGACCGAGCGACTCAACCCTGCCTCCAATATAATTCGCCAACCCAGCCACATCTTTAACATACTTCAGAGCCTCTTTCCGCGCCGCAAGCGCAGAATCTATCTGCCGTTGATGGGGGCTTATCACCCCTTCTATTTCACGCAGAGTGACCAATTTTTTACCCCTGGGACTCATCGAGCAACCCTCACAAACCATCGATCACAAGGCAAGTTTAGAAATGATCTCTTCAACCCCACGCCTTAAAGGAGAACTTTCCGGTAGTTTGATCAGAGGGATCCCCTTCATATCTAGTTCACCTATGTAGGGGTCTTCAGGAATAACAGCGATTAGTTCCAGCCCATACTTCTGGATAGCGTCCTGTATTTCTATAGGCAAATTGCCCTTAGACCTGTTGACCACCAGAGCTATCCTGCCCACCTTGGTCCTCAATTCTTTTATCAGTTCTTTCATCCTAGCAGCCGCCATTATTCCCCGCATGGTGATATCCGAAACTATGATTAAGACATCCACATCCCTGGTTGTCTGACGGCTTATATGCTCCATCCCAGCCTCTGAATCAATGACAGTATAATCGTAGTTTTTGGCAAGTCTATCGATAGTAAGCCGCAGCATATGATTGGCGGCGCAATAACAGCCTGGTCCCTCAGGCCTCCCCATCGCCAGCAGATCGATATTACCAGACTCAACCAGCGCCTGCCGTACCTTCATATCCAGAACATCCTGCTTGGAAATACCGGGGGAAAGAGTACCTTTCTGAATCGCCTCAGTAACATCCTCCCTAGCTTTGCCCACTGTTTCCCCAAGAGGCAGTCCTAAAGCAAAATTCAAATTCGTGCTTGGGTCAGCATCGATAGCCAGCACTACCCCCTTTTTTGACAGCAACTCTATAAGCAACGCAGCCACAGCCGTTTTGCCCACCCCACCTTTTCCTGCCACTACAATAGTCATCGCCATAATGGTCCCCTTTCTATGAAAGAACTAGTGACTATTCATAGCCACCAAGACAGCCCAATCACGGGTATTATATCTTGAAAAAGCAGTTCTGCCCAATCCGGAAGGAGCGCACAGCAAATTTCTCTTTTGCCACTTCTCACAGAAGCACCACACCTTTAAGATCGAGGTAAAGAGCTCACCGGTGAGACTTTTACCACCGCACTGTATTCTGGAGGGCAAACAAGCTTGCAGCTGCTGCACTTGGTACATTTACTCTGGTCTATAACCTTTACACCACCTCTGCCAGGGCTTATTGCCTTTGCTGGGCAGGCAAGCACACAATGCTCGCAACCACGCTCGCACTTCTGCGGTAATATGTAATACGCAATCAAATTCTTGCATACCAGTGCTGGACATCTCTTTTCAAGTATATGTGCCTCATACTCATCCCTGAAATATCGGAGCGTGGTCAGTACCGGGTTTGGTGCAGTGCGGCCAAGTCCGCAGAGAGAACCGCCTCTTATATCCTCGCATAGTTCGGTCAGCAGATCTAGATCGTCGATCTTTCCTCTCCCCGCTGCAATATCCTCGAGTATATCCAGCATATGTTTCGTGCCGATACGGCAGGCACAACACTTCCCGCAAGACTCTTTCTGGATAAAGTCAAGAAAAAATTTAGCAGTGTCTACCATGCAATTATCCTCATCCATTACGATTATACCTCCTGAACCCATGATTGCCCCTGCCTTTCGCAAGGAATCGAAGTCGACTGGCACATCAAGCATGGACTCAGGTAGACAGCCGCCGGAAGGACCTCCGATCTGAACTGCCTTAAATTTCCCGCCACCACGAATGCCACCACCAATATCAAAGATAAGCTGTCGCAAGGTCGTTCCCATCGCCACCTCCACCAAGCCTGTATTAACCAGTTTACCAGCCAGCGAAAACACAGCAGTCCCTTTGCTGCCTTGAGTGCCGACGCTGGAAAACCAGTCCGCACCCCTATCGATGATCAAGGGAACATAAGAAAAGGTCTTAACGTTATTTAGCACAGTGGGTTTACCCCACAAACCAGCTTCGACTGAGTGAGGTGGTCTTGCCCGCGGCATACTTCGTTTACCTTCAATAGCATACATAAGCGCTGTAGATTCCCCGGACACAAATGCGCCAGCACCTTTAGCAATCTCAATGTTGAAATCGAAGCCCTTGCCAAGGATATTCCTTCCTAAAAGTCCTGCTTCCTCTGCCCGATGTAAAGCGACCTCTAAGCGCTCGACAGCCAGAGGGTATTCAGCCCTAATGTATATAAATCCCTCCCGAGATCCCACAGCATATGCAGCGATAGTCATACCTTCGATGACTGAATAGGGATCGCTCTCCAATAACACTCGATCCATAAAAGCACCCGGATCTCCCTCGTCAGCATTACATATGACATATTTAGGCATTCCTAGGGCATTCCGACACAACTCCCATTTCCTGCCAGTAGGAAAACCAGCACCACCCCGACCACGGAGTCCAGACCGCTTCACCTCTTCAATCACTATGTCCGGAGGCATCTCCAGCGCTTTTTTTAGACCTTGATAGCCGCCGTTGGCAATGTAATGGTAGATATCAACAGGATCAATATAACCACAATTTCGCAGGAGTATGCGGTATTCATGCTCGAAGCGGACTACCTCTGGAATATAGACTGCTCCTCGGGCATCCCTGTCGACCGTCCCCAGAGCCAAATCCAAGCACGGGTCATCATTAGCAATGCAGCCCTCAACAAGTACCGGCACCTTCTGAGGGGTTACATTGTGATAACAAACAGTTAAATAGTTTGGCTTGATAATAGTTACCAGTGGTTCGAACGAACAAAGACCTATACATCCGACCTCTGTTATATTCGCCCGGAGGTTACGTTTCTCCAGCTCCTCTTTTAGAGCCGCAATAACAGCCAGCGCACCAGCAGCTCGTCCACAGCTAGCTGAGCCAACAAGAATCCTTGGGACATTACCATAGCAGAATGATTCCCACTCGTGCCTAGCGCGCTCCAAAATTTCATCGAAAACCATCGAAGAATCTACAAATTAGCTGCGTACTGCAAACGGATGTAGAAACTAATCGACTTTATACTCCTTATTGCCTGACTTTATATTCACCAGAACTTCTTCTACCTTCGTAGGACTCATGCTGGGATAAACTGTACCATTTATCACCACCACCGGAGCCAGTGCACAACAGCCGACACAGGCAACCCTCTCAAGGCTGAAGGCTCTATCAGGGGTGACCCCGCCGACATCAATCTGCAGCTCGCGAGACATAGCCTCAAGAACAAGGTGTCCTCCGGCAAGATGACAGGCAGTGCCCATACATACCTTCACTTGGTGCCTGCCCAAAGGTGTGAAACGGAACTGGTTATAGAAAGTAGCTACGCCATAGACTGTGCTCCCCGGCACACCTAGAAAATCGGCCAGGGACAGCATTACCTCCTCAGACAGATAACCGAATTTCTGCTGGGTTTCCTGAAGAAGCGATATCAGAAACCGTCTATCCCTTTTGTTTGGCTTGAGAATTTCAGCCAGTTCTGCCTTCAGTTCTTCCACTTCTGAACAAGGCTAGGCAAATACGCTGGTATTTCACTGGCTTCCCTAGGACCAACAATTATCTCCCAGCCAGGCAAAGCCTCCTCCAATTCACCCTTGATCCGTGCCACTTTGCCGGGGATAATCAGCCTCCTATGCCTCACCCTGTCTTCGATCCCACACTTTTTGACAAACGGACCGATGGAATCTCCAGAGAATTTGCCGGCAGCCCAACCGGTGAGCACACCCAGTCCTTCGGTATCCTTGACCAGCAACCACGAGGAGACTTTGCTGCCTTCGATCTCAGAAGCAACGATGAAGTAAGTCAATGCCCAGTTGCTGGTGATTAACACTGGCGAGTTAGGAGTGGGCTCACCAATTTCGTAAATCTTCTGCTCCACTGACATTGGTATTCTGGGATCGGTGTAGATATTGAGCCTTTGCACCAGTAATGGTAACAACGAATACTGGTCAAAATCCGAAAGAATAATAATGCCCGGATACTTGATAACAAACATCGCAGCCAAGATAACCTGCTTCACTTCGTCGCCGCTCATGAAACAAGGAAAGGCGATGGTAGGGTAACCTAGCGGTCTGAAATTCTGTTTCAGGGCCGCACGCCTTATTAAAGTCTGATCGCGTACAGCATCCCTAAAGTTCCTAGAACCAGGATCGAGAACGATTTCTTCGAGCCCAGCTTCCTTGAGTTTGGTCGTCAGTGGTACCAATTCCTCGACGCTACCGCCTCTGACTGCTAGTGGGGTCGGCTTGGCTTTTACTGTTGCAATAATCTTCTCTATGTTCTCCTTGGTGACTGGATAAAGCAACGGCCTTCTGGCACTACAAAGCTGATACCCAGAGAGCAAAATATCAACATCTTCTGAAATGAGCACAAGCGGCAAATTAACAGTTGCAGAAACCCGCCGTACCAGGGATTCAAATTTGCTCTTGTCGCCAGACTTAGACTGTAAAGCTAGAACGTCCGCCTTCAAGATTCGGCCCACCCAAGGGAACTGCAGCTCCGTTATTTTCGTTAATTTGCTGTCGATTTGGCTTTCCGGCTCTTCGTCCGAAATGAGCAAGCCGATGCCAGGTGGGTGGATAAAGGTTTTTTCATGACGATAGATTACCTCTTCATTCCCAATTTGAAGCGCAGTATCTCCCACACCAATGGTCACCAGCTTTATAGGCGGTGCCAGTGCCTCCTCGAGTTCAGCCCGGACATCAGCAGCAAGATAGGGGCATTTGTCCAAGGTGGTACCAGCAGCTGCCAACTTCATCGCAAAGGCAAAACAAGTTGGGAACCCGCATTCTTTACAGTTCTTCTTTCCTCCATCAGGCAGTTTCTTTACGATGTCAGTACCCTTGAGTGGCATGTCGACCTCCTACTGTAACTTAAATTTCATATTATGTGGGCAGCTCAACCTCGCCTTTTACCCAGGGGTGTCCTACCCGGTTGAGAAACTCCACCAGCTCATCGACGTTTTTAACATCTTCTTCGGTAGCTATCTTATCGAAAAGGTCCTCCGGGATAGCATCCCTGTACTTTTCCTTTATCTCCTTAGGCATCCAAACACATCGCCTGATGCCACCATCAGCCTGGAGAAACTTGGGGGATCTTAGATACTCTAGAGCCATACCCAGGAATCCCTCAACCTGCCTACCACCACTGGTATCCGCAGCCATGGTGGAGAAAGGAACACCGACAACGGTGGAACCAACGAAATCGCGGTGTACCAGCCCAAAGGCATCGACCTCGGGGATATAGAACCAGATAGCCTGAAAACAACCACAGGACGTATGTGGGTGCTCAAAAGCACTGTGCAAGTAAACGCGGCTATATGTTCCCATGGACTTCACCGCTGCAAGCTCATTACATCCGCTATACTCACCTCTTATCGAGTCAAGACACTCTCCCTTCTTGACCTCCTGCACCGGTCCCTCGGGGTCAAGCTTGTAAGCAGCTCTGCCATCGAACCAGCTTATTGCACCACAATTCGCTACCCGCTCAGGGGTGGCTATGCATATGTGAGTCGGAGCGAAGCTCTGGCAGAGGGCACAACTGTAAAACTCCTCCACATCCTCCTCTTTTAAGCCTCTTGCCCTCTCGTCTCTAGCCTTATAGATCTCTCTAGCTTTGGTTATAAGTTCGTCGACCTTCTTTTCATCGGTGACAAAAGTTATAGAGATCTTTTCGATCACATCAAGCTCGGAGGTGAAGAGGAACATCAATATCTTGCCCACTTCCTCCAGTGAATTAAGCCCCTTGTTGTAGGAATCCTTGCTTATCCTGATCCAGATATCGTCCCTCTGGTTCATATGGTATAAGCCTTCAATATAGTTGGCGTAGAGATGGATCCGCCTTTCCAAGACTGGTTCCATATCTTTTTCTAGCTTCTCACCAGCGACATCTATCATTAAGCCTAAAGGATAACTACCACCCTCCTTCATGTCCTTCATATCCGGACCGATTACCTCTATCCTTTCATTTTCTACCTCGTCCAGCCCCTTCAAGGTGACCAGCTCAAACTTACTCCTTACGTTCGGTCCCCCGAACTCGACATACATGTCAGCCTTTCTAATTACTTCGCCCTCATACTGAGGACCAACGTCTACGGGGAAAATACCTGCCATCTTTATGCCTCCTTCGTTTTGAGATTTTCTATCATTTTGTCCAAAAACTCCTTCCACTGCTCGTCCTTGCGGAAGTTGGGAAGGGAGTAACTGGCATTTGGAAAGTAGTACTTACATAAAGTCATAGTCTTGAGATGTGGAGCAAAGTGCTTCAGTGTGGACAGCCCCTGCTCGCCAAGGTCTGTCCTGACTCCGAGGAAAATGACCAGATCGTGGTTACCCTCCCTCTTCACCCCTCGCCATTCATGGTCTTTAAGATGATTGATTATCTCGATAAGATCATAGTTGCTCGCTGGTTGCACACCAAGTTCCAGCAATTTCTTCTGGGTATGCGCTGTAGCGCAGATAGGAATATCCGCAGCCTTGGCAATTTCCGCAGCATACTCCGCGAGCAACCGCCCGCCAAGAAACGTAATCAAAATTCTGGGACCCAGGACAAACAGTGGTCTACTGGCACGCTTGATCAAGTGAGCATATTCACCGGGGTCTTCGATGATCCTCGCTGCCTTGGTGCCGGTCAATACATTGACCCGGTGATACGGCAAAGTCATAGTCATTACAAGCCTCCTTACTTTGATTGTACTACTCTGGCGGCCTTCAAAGCGCCCTCAACCGCCAGTTTTGTCATCAAGCCAGCGCGATGCATTAAGGTGTCACCAAACTCCTGATCCATAGTCATCGTTGCCAGACAGGGGTACTGATGATGTAAAAGCCCTGCCTTTTCCACTGCATCTCCTTCCCAGACCCCAACCAGCCCCTCCGCTACATACGGCGTGCAGCCACAAGGGGCTCCCCTGATTGTATTGACACGTCTCACCCTGTCTTTATCCATCTCGATTTCTACCGCTGGTCTACCAAAATATCTCGCAAACTCACAAATGAAAGGGCTTTGAGCGTCTTTTTCCGTCAATGTGCAGAATGGCACCGGGTACACCATCTCTGCACCCAAGGAAGCCAACTTTTGCTTGATCTGCTTGGCTAACCCCGGCGGCAACCAAACACGGTTGTCCGCTGGTGCAACGACCGCCCTAGCGCCACTTTTGACAACCAAGTCCGGGACCGTCTGGGCAACGCCAAGATGCTCTCCCAGAGATATCAGCAAATCAACCTGAGGTATCTCTTTAGGCAAGAACCGTTCTGCATCATCAATTATGCTCGGCAGCTCAACTGGAAAGGTATATACAAACACATCCCAGTCTGCTGGTCCGTATTTTTTGATATTATCAGCGATCCGCTGACCGTAATGCCCTTGGACTACGATTAGGATGCGCAATACTCGCCCCTCTGCCTTGCTTAATGCACCACAGCATCGATAGGCACCTCGGAAGGATATGTCCCGATCATGGTCGGCAAACTAAGCACCGGTTTCTCCTTCCAGCCCACTCTCTCCAGATAAGCCATCACCTCTTTCTTAAAGAAGATAGGAATATCAGAGGTTCTTCTTATATAAAGATGCAGGTCATCAGGAAGCGTGCCAAGATACTGCTTGTGAAGCCCGATATAATGGGTCAGCTTGATTTGGCGCCCCTGGGGAGTATCGTTTTTCCTGATGCACAGTTTAGCCAGAGTAACCATTGCCCTCTCTTTAGATTCCACAACGGTGATCAGATGCTCGGGCGAAGGTTCCTGGGTATCTACAAGCTTTTTCTCCCTGCCATCCATGACCGTCCAGTCGTCTTCTTCCTTGCGGCTTAAATACAGCCTGCGATATTTGGAGGAATGCGGCCCCACCACTACGGGGATACCCAAGCGGTTGCACCCGGTGGCAATCGCAGCTGCCTTCAGAGAATATGCTCCCCAGGCAAGGCCACAGGCACCAACACGGTTCAAGATGTAGTCAGCAATAACCTCATAGTTACCCCTGAGCGGCAGCGTCGCAAAGATGTTGGCAATCTTGATAGCTGCGCCTGTTATATGTGAGTTGGCCACACAGGACCCCACATTGACTACACCGCCGGCATCGAAATCAGGTGGATACTTCTCATAGAGAGTCTTGCCTTCTTTATCCTTCTTCATCCCCGCCACCATAGCTGAGCAGCCGCTCAACACCACTATATACTTCCGCTTGGCAAATTCCTCAGCTATCTCGGCTATTTCCTCGATATCCTCCGGGAAGTTAGAACAACCAACGATAGCGATAACGCCTGGAATAGTACCGAGCACTATAGGAGCGCCTACCTTCCTGATTTCAGTGTCCATAATCGGTCCGCGCCCTGCTCTTATCTTCCACTCCTCCCAACTCGCTGCTGCCTGCATCATTCTGATTATAGGCACATGTCGCGGGCATTCTTGGTCACACTTACCACACCCAATACACCTATTGAACACCTCTACCAACGGCTGGATATTGCCATTTTTAGCTGCTTCGATGGCATCACCCACCGGTAGTAGGTTAGGACAGACTTGACTGCACATATTACACAACCTGTGAGCCTTGGCAAGCTCCGGTACTTCCTCTAGCTTTACCAGAACCTTGCTCCTCTTCGGTGCTAGCCCCATAGCCACCCTGACCGCAACCTCAGCCGCCTTTTCTGGATCGAGTATCAACACCTGCTTACCATGGTCAACCATTTCGTTTACTATCTCACTAGCATCCTTCTTACTGGCATCCTCAAGCCCATAGCAGACCTTTTCTGAAGTGGCAATCAAAGCTGAGCCCACCTTTGCTGCTTCAATCGGCATATCAGTCCTTATGCACTGTTCATCCGTAACAATAACATCGGCAATGCCACAGCGCACGAAGAATAGTTGACGAGAGAGAGGACCAATTACCTTTGCCCTCTCGCTGTACCGGGTCACCTCAAGGGCAGTACAGCAAATACCTGCCACTTCGACCTTGTCCTGAAGGCCATGCTCGTTTATATAGTCGACGATGGGAATAGCCGTTACCGGATTATGGCCTATAAGGAGAATAACGGGTTTCGTCCTGTCTATTGCACCCCAACCAAGCCCGACAAGCGGCGTGTCCGCTTTAGATGTGGGGTAGCCAAAACCCGCTATCTGAGCGATATCAGCAACCTCCATAACCACATGGTCGAGCATCGAGATGTGCAGTGCCTTCGACTCATAGTCTAGTGCTGAACCTTCCTGCCCTGTATGCAGCGCCGAAACACACTGGATAAGTTGACTCTCGGCATACTCCATTACCTTCTCTAAATCGCCCAAGGTCTCAGGCTTCATGCCCACCACAGTTCTTATATGAGGAGCTTCGACAAGTATCTGATCACCGAGATTAATCTTATAGTCAGGCCCAAGCCTTTCTATAAGATAGTGCAAGACATGACGGGCATGCCCCCCGTGTGCAGACATACCCATACAGCAAGCTAGCAACACAATCCTCGCCTGCTGCGTTGAAATATCAATACCACAAGCACCCCTCTTGTCACCGGTGAGGTCACATTTACCATATGTGCAGAAACAACACAAGTCACACATCGGCGCGTAGAAGGGCTTGTACGTCTTGAGTAACCTTAAATCCCAGTTCCTCAGGTCGGGTAATTCAGGCATAGGTGTGTGCCCGATCGGCTCCCACTTGTCTTCAGCATTGATTATCTCGTGTACCTTATCCTTCCGTGTTCTCTTCTTTTCAACTATTTTCATGTTGCAGCTCCTTTTGCAATCACTACAGTTAAATTTTACTAAAATTAGAAACGATTATCAATTTTATAATTTACCTTCGATGACTTCCTTTAATGCTCTCAGGCTTTGTGGCAACCGGAGCACTATGATATTGGCGCCAGCAAGCAAGAGGCTTATAGCAGTGACAAGCTCCCAGAGTAGGCCCTGTTTCTCACTTTCCTTCGCCTGCTTAGTTTTGGCGCACTCATTAGAAAGGTCGGCTATTATGGGCATCTGCATGGTGCTGTCACCAAACATGATGCCAATATGCTTTGTCCTCTCCATGATAGTGAAGCTGTACTCCATACCATAGCCGAGGGCTGAACTCAAAGGATCGATCAATATGCGTTCTTTAGGGAATGATTTCAGCAGTTTTACATTCAGTTCTTTTTCCAGGTTTATGTCAAGCGGGCTTTGTGCGATTATACAATGACCATGATCCAGAGCCGCCTTGCTTATAGGCTCGTAGTTCTCCTTGACAACTGGTCCTAAAAGAAGAGTTTCGCCAGCACATACCTCTGCCACCTTCGTTAGCACCTCAATGTCCTTGGTCTCATCACCGGACCCATATACAATGAGTGGCGACCTCACCGCCGAAGCCACCTTCTTCACCAGCTCAGCAGCTTTGTCGCCAGGCACATTCTGCCCTGCTGGATCGGTGCTTACCAGGCGCAGACAAACAAGGTCAGCCCCCAGCTCCAGTGCCCTATTCGCCCAACGAACCGGATCGGATACAACATCCTTATAAGGCTCCGACTCCCACTCTGCCCAGCCCTTTGGAACAGTATCAAGGACTTCCAGGGCTAGCCTCGGTGGGTTAGCAATTGTCCCTTCAAAAAAATGAAATGGTAGGACGTTCTCACCGCCGATTTTGAGTGCTTTTTCGCCTTTCCCGATAACTACCTCAGCCACCCTTCCAGAATAACTTTCTACCGGTGCTTTGTAATCCATAGCTCGGCTCCTTATTAAAGAATTTATCCCTCCAACCAGGCGTGGGAGTAGAGCGTATCCCCCATCAACACCCTGGTGGTCTTTACGTAGTCCTGCTCTTGCTTGGAAAGAGAAGACATGTCTATTGACTCGCTGTCCATAGCTTTGTAAATCAGATCAACTATGCGTGGCAGCTCACCTCTGTTCAATCTGACCAGTTCTTGATCCAGTGTGTCAGCGATCGCAGAATAAAGCCCGTACCGCCCCAGCATAACCATATAAGTCCGGTTGAGAATACCCCTGAGATGCTCCGGAGTACCGTTGGACACATTCGACAACCCCACCGTGGACTTCACGCCCGGCAACAGGTCCGGGAGTATTTTGATAAACTCAAGCGCCTCCCGTACCTGCTTCTGGTCGGCGCTCACCGGCAGGATAATGGGATCAACCCAGATATCCTCGTTGGGGATACCGAGCTCATTGGCGTAAGCCACCGTTTCCATAATGCTCTCAGTTCTGGAATCTACATCGGGAGGGCAACCTCTGTCAGTAAGCACTGATATGACTACATCGCAGTTATATTTCTTAGCCAGCGGCAGCATCTCAGCCTTGCTGTCTGTCCTCCCGGAAGCTGAATTGAGCAAAGGACGCCTCTTGCAGAGTCTTAAACCCGCCTCCATCGCTATGGGGTTCAACGTATCAATAGATAGTGGCAAATCAGTGACTTCCTGAACCACGTTCACCAACCATTCTGTCATCCCCACTGGATCCTTCTTTGCCGGCCCAAGGTTCAAATCTATGTAATCCGCCCCCGCCTCAGCCTGCGCCTTGGCTAACTCCTTAATTACACTGGCATTCCTGTCTCTAACAGCCTCACTAACACTTCGGGATATAATGTGTATGCTTTCACCGATAAGAACCATATGAGCCCCCTTCTATCGTTACTCAGAACAAACCGAAAACGTATTGTAGCATCACATCATATGACAGTCAACCGCAATTATACCTAAATACGACACCGAGAATTTAGAGTACGACACTGTCGGAATTTATCCCGTGCAGAGCTGCCTGAAAGCTATTCAGAGTCTGAACCGCTTAATGTAGTAGCCAGGCCATGCTGCACAGCATAAGCAGCTAAATGCTGCCGGTTCTTCAACTGCAGTTTACTGAGAATGTTTTTGATATGGACCTTGGACGTATTGTCAGTGATACACAGCTTTTGGGCTATTTCTTTGTTCGTCAACCCGTTTGCTACTAGCCCTACAATCTCCAACTCTCTACTGGAAAGACAAGGCTTGCTCTCTGTATCTTTGTGCCCTTTGGCATCGCGTCGAGAAACCATGCCCTTGAGGACACCTGCGGGGGTAAGAGGAGTGATCACAATCTCACCCTGGGCTATAAGCCCAATACATTTGATCAGAGCCTCCACCGAAATACCCTTGCTCAAATACCCTTGAGCGCCTTGTTCCATAACGAAAAGGAGTTCCTTTTCGTTACCATCCTCGGTGAGAACGGCTATCTTCGTATTGGGGTACAGCCGACTGATCTGTCTGGTAGCCATTAAAGCATCCGTAACCACAGGGGTCGTATCTATAATGATCACGTCTGGCTTGGTCTCTCTGACCTTTGTTGGGGCCTGCCTGCTGCTGCACTGAGAGACCACATTGATATGCGGTTGCTCCTTCAATAGCCTCATCAACCCCTCACGAAAAATCTCCTTGCCACCGGCTAGCAAAACCTTTATCTCACGCATTGCTCTCCTGCCTCGCAGCTCCGTCCTCCATCACACCACTCTCCAATTAAATACTCTCTGGCGCAAGTCTAACATTTCGTTAGCAAATAAGTCAAAACTTCCTCCGTCCTTTTTAATAATCAAAGAAACGGAGACCCACATTTACATCTGACCTGACACCAAAGATTAGTCTGTACCAACAGAACACTCAAGCGCCGACAACCGGGTTTGCCAATGCCCCGATACCTTCTATCCTCACCTCTACAACGTCCCCTGGTTTGACAGGCCCCACACCGGCAGGTGTGCCTGTGGCAATAACATCCCCGGGAATAAGCGTCATGATATGCGAGATAAAACTCACCAGTTCCGGCACATCGAAAATTAGCTCCCCAGTGGAAGCGGACTGCCTAAGCTCACCATTGACATATGTCTCCAACCTAAGGTTGTCAGGAGAAATACTTGTCTCTATCCATGGACCCAGTGGTGCAAAGGTATCATAACCCTTCGCCCTAGTCCATTGCCCATCCGCTGCCTGTGCCTCACGGTCAGACACATCATTAAAACAGGTATAGCCCAAGATATATTCGGCTGACCTCTCCGCGGGCACATTCCTTGCCCTTTTGCCGATAACGACCGCAAGCTCACCCTCGTAATCAATGCGCTGGTACCCACGCGGCAAAACAATGCATTCGCCAGGACCAATAACAGCAGTGGAAGGCTTCAAGAAGATGAGGGGCACAGAAGGCATAGCTAATCCCATCTCCCGGATATGTCCCCGATAATTAAGCCCGAGACAGACGATTTTCGAAGGGATACAGGGGGCTAACAGCCGAATATCGTCCAAGTTATAGGAAACACTATCGAAGTAAGAAATCTTGCCCGAACATGCAAACTGGAGAAACGGATCACGACGCAGACGCCGCACCTCGGCACCAAGGAGAATGCCATAACTTGAACTTGTTTTTCCCGCTGCGCAAAAACGGACGATACGCACTAGTTACCACACCATTGCCCAGCTTTGCTACCTTTACAGCCCAGCCGCATCCAGAATGGCAGGGACTTTCGATTCCAACCCGATTGCCATAATATGTACGCCCTGACACATGTCCTTCATCTCTCTGATCAATCGAGCGGCTATCTCAATGCCCTTCTGCAGCTTATTCTCAGCCTTGTCCATTTCCGCAATTAGCTCATCAGGCACATGTATACCGGCAACATTTTTATTCATGAACCGCGCCATCGCTGCTGATCGCAGCAACACTATGCCCACAAGCACTGGCACTCCAAATTTCCTTGCTTCCTTCATAAAAGCCTCAAACTTCTTGGGCTCATAGACTGCCTGGGTCTGGAAAAACTGAGCGCCCGCCTTGACTTTCCTCTCCATTTTTAATAGCTGTGGTTCCAGTGGTTCAGCGCCGGGTGTCACGCAGGCACCCAAGAAGAACTTGGGAGCACCGGTGAGGTCTTTTCCTGCCAGATCCTTGCCCTGTTCCAGTTGCCTGGCAGCATAAAGCAGGGAAACAGAATCAAGGTCAAATACGGGTTTTGCGTCCGGATGGTCACCCAGCGTAACGAAATCGCCCGTGAGACACAGGACATTCTCTATCCCAAAAACATAAGCACTTAGCAAATCAGACTGCAAAGCAATACGATTACGGTCACGACAGGTCATCTGAAAGATAGGCTCGCCACCCTTCTGCTTGATAAGGTAGCAACCTGCGAGAGAACCGAGCCGCATCACCGCACTCTGTTGGTCGGTACAATTGATCGCATCCACGCGGCTTTTCAGCAACTCCACGTTCTCCAGAAACTCATGGGTATCTATCCCTTTAGCTGGACCGACTTCTGCGGTCATCACAAACTTGCCACTGCTGAGCTTTTCCCGTAGAGTCATCGGTATTTACCTCCTTTAACAGGTAGCTAGACCTTGGTCTCCTGCTGCTCAAGTGCCCACATCAACGTCGACCTCAGTTCTTTCGGTGGCATCATTTTCCTGTAGTCCTTGAGCACTGGCAATCTCACCATTTTGTCCAGTCTGCCAAGCCTCTTCAGCCTCTCGTAAATAAGGTGCCAACCGCACTCCCTGACCTCTGGCTCGACCTCGCATCTACCGTCTTTGGCACCACCACACGGCCCATTTAGCAGCCCTTTAGTACATGCGGTCAAGGGACATATGCCTGCAGTCATATCCAAGACG
This sequence comes from Dehalococcoidia bacterium, assembly GCA_034435835.1. GTDB lineage: Bacteria > Chloroflexota > Dehalococcoidia > GIF9 > UBA5629 > CALJTV01. The sequence goes on from DAOTWF010000002.1 coordinate 51,479, forward strand.
CAATCGCCACACTCGCGACAGCGCTCGGCGCCACGCCACTCACCCCTGCTTCCGCCCATATTGATGGTATTGGCCGCCGGGTGAATCAGTTTGTTGACCACAGCAGCTACAGCCTGTACCCCTATCCCACAGGTCATAACCAGCAGGGAATCTGCAGCCTGTATTTCGTCCTGGTGAGCCAGCAACCGCATCTTTACCAGCGCCTTATCACAGAGAAAGTCAACCACACAGTACCCGGTGACAGTCTTACCTTCCTGCTCGAGCTTCTGCTTCATATCTAGCACCTGTGCCTCGTCCCCAGTGTGACAGACCTCAGCACACCCCTTACAACCGACTATAAAAACCTTTTTTTCTCCGTTCAAATAGCTCAAGATTTCCTGCAACGGCTTTAGCTGAGAGACTATCATGTCACTTTACCTCCATAGACTGTTTTGAAAACTCTTCGATCTCCTTCAGTACTAGCCCAATAGCCTTAGGCAATGCCATCTCCACCTCGGGAGAAAGCTGCGTGCCAAATTCAATAGTTTTTGGCTCTATGCCTATAACAACCACAGAGTCCAGTCTGCTACCTAGAAGCTCTAATAGCTTCAGCTCATCCAACAAAGTGAAGTCATGCAGTGAAAGCGGTAGCCTAGATTGCGCCTCAAGGTCATCCAGACTGAACCGATACACAGAGCCAGGCAACCCACCCCCCCTGGCAGCATCAACAAAAATCAACTTCTTAATCCTGCTATCTGCTAGTAGAAGCAATTCAGGCACAGTACCAGCATCGATAATGGCAACATTACTTTTGTCGATTCTCTCGGCTAATCTGTGAACTAAATGTACACCTACACCATCATCGCTCAACAACAGGTTACCGATGCCGACGACGGCGACTTCGGGATAAGGAGCGAAGCCTTCGTTGTCACTAAGCGACCTTGAACACCCCAATAGTTTCCCCCTTTGGTCTAACTAAATGGATAGCGCAAGCCAAGCAGGGATCAAAGGAACGCACAATACGTCCTATTTCGAACGGATTCTTCTCGTCCTTTATCTTGGTGCCAATGAGGGCTTGCTCCACAGGACCGGGCTGCCCTTGGTCGTCCCTCGGGCTAAGGTTCCACGTGCTCGGTACAACACACTGATAGTTGGCAATTTTCTTATCTTTTATCTCTATCCAGTGTCCCAGGGCACCCCTGGCAGCATCTGTAAGTCCCATACCAAAAGCCTGGTCAGGTATCTGATAGTCTATATAAGCAGGCTCACCAGGTTTAAGCTGAAGCAACCACTCCGGCATACTGTCAGCAGCATACTTGGTTATCAAAGCCCGGGCAGCATGTCTCCCCAAGACTGAAAACAGTACCTTTGGGCTCGCTTTAAATTTCGACAGTATCGAATCAACAAGGTTCTTTACCGTTGGCTCGCCGCTCGCGTATGTAACAGCTATGCCAGCCAACGGTCCTACCTCATAAACTTTGCCGTCATAACGGGGTGCTTTGACCCAAGAGTAAGCTCCCTTTTTACCATACTGCGGATCGGTCACGCCTTGAGTGGGATGTTTTCCCGTACTTGAATCCGCATACCACGAGTGCTTCACATACTCCGCAATCTTGTTGGGATCCAAGTTACCGACCTTCAGATCCAAAGATACGGTACCCTGCCTGATCAACCTTTTCCGCTTGGTATAGTCGGGATTATCCCCCTCCAGATCCCACAGCCCATAAGAAAGCAGGTTACCACATCCAGCTCCGATCTCGAAGTAATCAGGGTAAGCTTCGGCTACAGCAAGAACATCAGGTATATAGACGTTATCGATAAATTCCCTGAGTTCATTGAGTCTCCACAAGAAGGAGGCTATTTTATCTACAGTAACAGTCTCAGTAACACCGCCGGGAATAACAGCCATGTCGTGAGGCATCTTGCCACCAAATATAGTGAGCATCTCCTGAGCTTTGCGTCTCATCTCCAGCGCCTTCACATAATGGGCTGCAGCCTCTATGTTCATCTTATCGTTCAGACGGTAGTCCCCCTCATATCGTGGCACAAAAGGTGCCAATTCCCCGCGCTCGATAAACCGTTTCACCGAATTGAGCACCGGATCATTCCCATCATACTGAGCCACCTTGGTCACATCGACGTAGTCGAGCGCAGCCAGATGGTAGAAGTGTAAGATATGGTCTGCAATGTGGGCAGCCCCAAAAATGAGATTGCGCACAATACGGCCGTTATCAGGTATCTTGTCAGCAAGGCCAAAGGCGCTGTCCAAGCTAAGTGTAGCTGCTATAGAATGATCAGTAGGACAAACCCCGCAGATTCGTTGGGTATATCTCTGTGCATCCCGAGGGTCTCTGCCTCGCAAAATCAGCTCAATCCCACGAAACATCATCCCCGAACTATAAGCGTCCTTGACGACGCCTTTTTCCACAACAACCTCTATTTTAAGATGCCCCTCAATTCGAGTAATCGGATCCACTACGATTTTGCTCAATTCTAACCCTCCTGCATCTTTTTCAAATGTATTACTTCTTCTGCTCCACACCTATGGCAGGTAATACGGCATCAGTAAGCTTCTGGTAGAAAGGCGCCATCAGATCCGGGAACCCCGGCTCGCAGCAGCCGATGCAAGGTGACCCGGCACCTATACACCAGTTTGTCCCGTGATTCCAAAGTCTGAGAGGACAATCAGCATAGGCCACCGGACCCTTACAACCAAGTTCATTAAGGCACCCTGGTTCACCGAACTTCCTGGCAAATTTTCCCTCGTCAAAATAAGCCCGCCGCGGACAATTTTCATGGATCAACTTCCCGTAAAAAGCCTTAGGACGCTTGAACTCGTCCAAATCTTCTGGTTTGGGCAAACCGTGGAGCAGTATCGCAACTACAGTACCCACAAACCAGTCAGGATGAGGCGGACATCCAGGCACGTTTATCAACGGCTTGCTGATTTTTTGATCTCTCAAAAAACTATCGACGCCGGCATAGCCACCAGGATTAGGACTACCAGCAGCTATACCACCGAACGCAGCACACGTGCCCAGAGAAACTATCGCCATGGCACTCTTGGCTAATTCCTCAACCCATATCTCCATCGGCAAAGGTTTGCCATCCCTCTCCCCCAGCGTGCCATAGATCCCATTGTCCTTTGTGGGTATAGCACCCTCAACAACCAGAAGATAGCCATCCCTGTTTTTCTTTGGCGCATCTTCAAGCACCTTGAGCACAGCTTCCCCCTGACCTGCCATTACAGTTGCCTGAAATTTCAGATTTACATGTTTTCCGGGGATGACCTCATCAACAAGCACATTTTTGATGGTGGGACTAACGGAGTTTAAGACGGAAACCGAACAACCAGTGCAAGTGCCAGTTTGTATCCATACCGCGGGGACTTCCTGAACTTTCGCTTTAGCCATGGAGCCTCCTTTCTCTAACAAGGCAAGATTGCCAAGCGCATATTTTACCCTTTTATAGCCGCCCCTGCAAACACCGCTCCAAATGGGCAACCCAGGACAGAAATGACGCCCACTAGCCGCTGAAAGTCGAACTGACTGCGTGTCAAAAATTAAGTGACAACCTAACAAATTCTGGGCAATAGCTCGCCTGTGAGCATATCCACGATGCGCGAGGCGCCCAGTCTGGTCTTCATCACCACTTTACCCCTGTGTTCCTCGGTCACCTGCCCAATAATAGCAGCCTCGCCTCCGTAGCGGTCTTGCCGCACCTTTTCCAGAATTTTGTCTGCATCTTCCGGAGCAACAAAGGCGACCAGTTTACCCTCATTAGCAACATAAAGAGGATCGAAACCAAGCAGTTCACAGGCCGCCCTTACACCCTCGTGGATAACTATTTTCTCTTCTTCTATCCTTACGCCTACGTTGGACTGTTGGGCTACTTCATTAAGAGTGGTCGCAAGCCCTCCGCGCGTTGGATCACGGAGGCAATGTATCTTCGATGAGACAGCAAGCATCCCCGCAACCATTTTATTTAATGGAGCGCAATCGCTTTGGACAGGCACGGAGAACCTCAATCCTTCGCGCTGGCTCATCACAGCAATACCGTGGTCACCTATAGAGCCGCTGAGAATAATCTTATCCCCGACGCGGGCATTGGCACCTGAAATGTTTACCTCACCCGCCACCACACCAATACCCGAGGTGTTGATAAACAACTTGTCGGCAGTCCCCCTATTCACCACCTTAGTATCGCCAGCAACTATGGTTACCCCTGCCTCTTCAGCAGCCTCTCTGATAGAATCGAGCACCCGTTCAAGTTCCTCAAAGCTAAGCCCCTCCTCGATAATGAAAGACAGGCTGAGATATAATGGATTTGCACCACTCATAGCAAGATCGTTTACAGTGCCACAGACAGCCAGCCTACCAATGTCACCGCCGGGGAAGAAAATGGGACTTACAACGTAGCTATCAGTGGTAAAGGCAAAACGGGAGCCATTAAGTTCAAAAACTGCAGAATCATCAAGCTGGTTGAGTATTGGATTGGCTAAAGGCGGTACGAGTTTCTTCTCGATAAGCTCGTGGCTGAGTTTGCTTCCACTACCGTGAGCAAGAAGAATAGTCCTGTTTCTATCTCTCATGTCAAACCCCGTACTGATAATAGGCAGCACAAGCACCTTCTGATGACACCATACACGGACCAACAGGGCTTTCGGGTGTGCATATTTCACGAAATAGGGCACAATCTACCGGCGTCTTCACCCCGCGCAGGATAGCACCACATACACACCCTTTAGCCTCTCTGACAGGCTTAATACTAACTGTAAACTGCGAGCGCGCATCAAACTGTTCGAACTCCGTCCTAAATTTTAAGCCACTGGCTGGTATGCTGCCGATGCCACGCCAGTTAGCTTCGCCAACTTCGAACACAGTGTCGATAAGTTGCAATGCCCTCGTGTTGCCATCTGGCTTAACCCCACGACGGTAAGCTATCTCCACACAGGGATTTCCTGCCTCTATCTGATTTACTAGCATCGCTACGGAAAGCAATATGTCCAGTGGCTCAAACCCGGAGACCACGCAGGCAACACCATAGTCCCTAGGGATAAACTCATACGGCCTAGACCCGATGATAGCACTCACATGTCCAGGACAAATGATGCCATCCAGCTTGATCTCACCCAAGGCCAACAGTGCCCTCATGACCGGCGGACACAATTTCAACAGGCAGAAGACGTAAAAGTTTCTTATTCCCTCCGCTCTCGCCTGAAGTACTGCAGCAGCGATCGTCGGCGCCGTGGTCTCAAATCCTATGCCTATGAAGATAACCTTATTTGCTGGGTTTGCCCGTGCAATCTGTAAGGCATCCTGAGTTGAATAGACGACCCTTATATCCGCACCTTCAGCTCTTGCTTTCTGCAAACTGGAATAGCTCCCCGGTACCTTCAACATGTCCCCGAAGGTGGTAATTATGACACCCGGTAAACTAGCTAGAGCGATAGCGGTATCTATGTCCGCATTAGCAGTAACGCAAACCGGACATCCAGGGCCAGAAAGCAGCCGGACTTTAGGTGGCAACAATTGTCTTATGCCATTCCTCATAACCGCCACCGTATGTCCGCCACAAAACTCCATCAACGCCACTGGCTTAGTAGACAATTTGTGGATCCTAGCGATTAGTCCCTTACCCGTATCGACATCCCGGAACTCATCGATAAACTTCATTTTGCTCTCCGCTCATAATTGAAGCCGCCTTTTTCGCGCTCTCCAGGTGATACAAAAGACCGTCAAGCAAAGCTAAGTACTGCTCACACCGGGCTTTGAATTTATCACCGTATTTCTTTCTGACACCATCGCTGGAGCGCCCAAATTGGGACTCAGTCTCCGGAACAACTTGGTGCACTATGATATCCTTGTGAGCCGAAACAAGATACATAGCACCAGTCAGTGCCGATTCCAGTTGGCACCAATGTTCTTGCTTTTCATCTGGAGATAACCTTTTGCTGGAGGAGCACACCTTTCCAGCTAAGGAAAGACAATTGTCACAAACAATAGCAAAGTTATTTGCGGTAGCATGGAAAGATAGCTTCTCGGTAAGTGGCATCCATCCAAGCCCGCTAGGTACAGAGCCCTTCTCCGCCAGATAGGTCGTCCCCGTAGCACACACTCCAGGTGGGGGCAGGACAACGCCTATGGCAGCAAACTCTGTCCAAGTAAAGTTGTGTATCTGAGCGACCATTCGCCTGGCTGATTCCAATTGTTGTAGGACCTCTTTACAGGCAAAATCAGGATTATCTCTGCGGAGGTGATCTACACCACTAGTGCCCTCAGAAAACATAGGCAAACGGACGCAACCGGTTAACAACAGAATAGTTAGAAAGGCCAAAACAGAACGAACCAACATTACGACAATCGTTCTCCAGTTCCTACCTCCTGCTGCACTATCAGAAACTTCCTCATTCATCTGTCTGTGCCATCTGTGCAAGTATTTGCAGGGTTTCCTGTGCCTCGGCTTCGTCAATAACGTTGATGGCATAGCCAGTATGAAGCAGTACGTAGTCACCCACCTTTACTTCAGGCGTCAACACAATACTCACACGGCGTCTTACGCCGCCAATATCGACCTCAGCTTCGTCACCATACACCCCGACAACCTGCACGGGCACTGCCAGACACATAGCTTTTCTCTCCTTAACTAACGCTAAAATTAGCCACCACCGCCTGACCCAGCGAAATCCCACCGTCATTACACGGCACCTGCCTATGGGTCAATACCAGAAAACCGGAGGCCTCCAGCAAAGGTATCGCCTTTCTGAGCAACAAGCGGTTCTGAAAAACCCCCCCGCTCAGCACCACATGCAGGATTCCTGTCTGCTTGCTAACACGCTGGCACATTTCAAGGATCAATTTTGCTACAGTGTTGTGGAACTTAGCCGAAATCGTTGGCGTGCTTACCCTATTATACAAGTCTGCAACTATCCCAGCAAAAAGCTCACCTAGATAGACCACATTTATGCCATCCTGCTCGACTATGGAGAATGGATAACAGTCCTCGCTGAACCGGCTATCAGCATCATAAGCCATCATTTCCAGTTCAACGGCTGCCTGCCCATCATAATCCACAGTAGTCCTGACACCGAGCAGAGCAGAAACTGCGTCAAAAAGCCGCCCCATACTGGAGGTCATTGGAGAGTTAAGACCGCTCTCAATCTGATGTTTTATTACCTGCATCTCAACTGGATCAATCTGTTCTAGTAGAGCCAGCCTGCCAACAGCCCCCTGGCCCAGCAATTTGGTGATATAACCGATGGTGGTACGGTAAGGGCGCTTTATGGCTGCTGCCCCACCGGGTAAAGGTAAGTACTCCAGATGCCCGACCCTCTGTGATTTTCTGTAGTCTACAACCAAGAATTCCCCACCCCAGATGCAACCATCGCCACCATACCCCGTACCATCGAAAGCAACACCTATGACTGGCTCATCAACCCCGTTGTCTACCATACAGCTAACCACATGTGCATGATGATGTTGCACCGGAACCAGTGTAATACCATTCTCTTTCGAGCCCAGTTCAATAGCATACTTGGTAGCAAGATACTCAGGATGGAGATCGTAAGCCACCACCTCGGGCTGAACACGAAACAACCTTTTATAAAGATTCAGCGTGTTTTCAAAATGTTCCATGGTCTCTAGGTTTTCCATGTCACCGATATGCTGGCTGACAAAAGCATAATTGTCCTTGATTAGGCAGAAGGTATTTTTTTCTTCCGCCCCACAGCCGAGCACCTCTCTGGCACGGAACTTGAGTCGAATGGGGTATGGGGCATAACCACGCGCCCGGCGGGTCAATTCAAGTTGTCCCCGTTCGACAATAGCCACACTGTCGTCATACCTAGCGTAGATATCCCGATTGTGCACTATGAAATAATCGGCAATCCCGGCAAGCCGTCTAAGGGCCTCATCGTTGTCCTTGGCAATTGGTTCCTCACTGATGTTGCCGCTTGTCATTACCAGCGGCACCTTCACCTCCTGCATCAGAAGATGGTGCAGAGGAGTGTAAGGAAGCATTACTCCAAGGTATTTCAAGTTCGGTGCCACAGCTTGGCAAACGGTGGACTCTGGCTTCCACCGCATAAGGACTATAGGCGACTGCGGTGACGTAAGCACTTTCTCTTCCGGTTTGGATACATAGCAGTGCCTCCTCGCCTCTTCTAGGCTGGCAACCATCAGCGCAAAGGGCTTAAAGGGGCGCCTCTTTCTACGTCGAAGCACCTCCACTGCACGCTCATTGGTGGCATCACAAGCCAGCAGAAAACCCCCAAGACTCTTTACTGCCACAATCTTGCCCGCAAGAAGCAGCTTACAGGCTTCAGAGATCACATCGTTCACTTCAACATGCCTACCATAGCTATCAAGCAATTCGAGCTTCGGCCCACACTTAGGGCAAGCATTGGGTTGGGCATGAAAACGGCGGTTCAAAGGATCCTCGTATTCAGCCTGGCAGTCCGGGCACATCTGGAAGACCCTCATCGTCGTCTTGGGACGGTCATATGGAATGTCTTCGATGATCGTGAAACGCGGACCACAGTTGGTACAGTTGGTGAATGGATAACGATAACGCCTGTCCCTCGAATCAAAAACCTCCCGCAAACAAGCATCACAAGTTGCAATATCAGGTGAGACAAGTTGGTACTTGCCCTCCTGGGCAATGCTTTGCCGGATCTCAAACGTTGTACAGGTACAATCGTCACAGGGATGATAAGTCACCACCATGTCTTCTATACGTGCTAACGGTGGAGCATTATTTTGGAGTTCACCAATAAACTTCTCCAGCTTACTGCGCTCGCCCTGAACCTCTATGCTCACGTCTTCTGAGGTATTGCAGACCCACCCCTTCAGATTGTATTTAGTCGCCAGTTGGTATACAAACGGCCTGAAACCTACACCTTGGACGACACCGCGAGCACTGATCCTGGCTAACTCCATTCTTTCCGCCCTGACCATAGTACACGAATTTTACCTTAACATATGTTCACGAGCAAGGAAAACAATCAATTGCTGACACCACAGACTAAAATCCACAAATTATGTAACCTCTGTTGACATGGTCTATATCAATCAATATAATATTAATAAAGTAATTTAGGAGGCGCAATGGTCGGGGGAGATGCTATGGAAGACAGAGAATACTGCAACGGTGTATACATAATGAGGGTAGCAGCCAGGCTGACGGGCATGCATCCACAGACGCTGCGCAAGTACGAAAAGGCTGGGCTTCTGTTGCCTGCCCGGCATCGCAGACTGCGCCTATACTCCGAGGATGACATAGCACGACTGAAAATGATAAAGCACCTGGTCGAAGAGGGCGGCTTGAATCTGGCGGGCTTGCGCCTTGTTCTGGACATCAGGGCAAAGCTCTTAGAACTCAGAAAGCAGCTGGCTGCAATAATCAACTCTGAAGACAGGCCTCAGCAGGTCCTCAGTTTCTTGGATGAGACCATCCAAATTCTAGAGACCTGTGCCCCGGCTAAAGCCTTTCGCAATAAACTTGTGGAGGGGAGGAGCAACAATGAATATAAACAAATCCACTGAAAAGGCACAAGAAGCCCTGTTGGCAGCACAAAAACTTGCCGAAAGGCACAACCACACGCAGGTTGATGTGGAACATCTACTTTATACCCTTGTGGAGCAAGAAGGTGGCGTGGTGCCACAGATTCTATCAAAGCTTGGGGTGGACACACGCTCTGTAATAAGGCAGCTTGAAAACGAGTTAGAGCGCCTAGCTAAAGCGTATGGACCAGTGCAAGTTTATGTATCGCCGCGTCTCAAACAGGTGCTGGATATAGCCGAAAGGGAAGCCGGTAGGTTCAAAGATGAGTATATCAGCACAGAGCATCTATTGCTGGCCATTCTGGAGACAGAAAACACCGGCGCAGCGCGAATACTAAAGGGCTACGGCATAACCAAGGACAGCGTCTACCAGTCTCTGGCCTCGATAAGAGGCAGCCAACGAGTGACCGACCCCAACCCTGAAGGTAAATACCAAGCGCTGGAGAAGTACGGACGCGACCTTACCGATATTGCCCGCCGGGGGAAGCTGGACCCAGTAATAGGTCGCGATGAGGAAATCAGGCGAGTGATCCAGGTACTGTCCAGGAGGACAAAGAACAACCCCGTCCTCATCGGCGAGCCCGGTGTGGGCAAAACAGCCATTGTTGAGGGGCTAGCCCAGCGTATAGTCCGGGGCGATGTCCCTGAGGGTCTGAAAAACAAGCGTATAGTAGCCCTGGACATGGGCGCACTGGTGGCTGGAGCCAAGTACCGTGGCGAATTTGAAGACAGGCTCAAAGCAGTCCTCAAGGAAATTCAGCAATCAGAGGGTGAAATAATCCTGTTCATCGATGAACTGCACACCGTGGTAGGCGCCGGCGCTGCCGAGGGAGCAATAGATGCTTCCAATATGCTAAAACCCATGCTGGCTCGCGGTGAATTGCATTGTATAGGCGCCACTACCCTAGATGAGTACCGCAAACATATAGAGAAGGATGCTGCTTTAGAGAGAAGGTTTCAGCCCATAATTGTGAGCGAGCCATCGGTGGAGGACACCATCTCCATCCTCCGTGGCCTCAAAGAACGCTATGAGGTACATCATGGGGTACGTATAAAGGACTCAGCCTTGGTAGCGGCAGCAGTGCTCTCAAACCGCTACATCTCTGACCGCTTCCTGCCGGACAAGGCTATAGACTTGGTAGACGAAGCTGCGGCCAAATTGAGAACCGAAATTGATAGCATGCCAGCGGAGCTGGATGAGGTTACCCGGCGCATCATGCAACTAGAAATAGAAAGAGAAGCCCTGAGAAAAGAGCAGGATGCTGCCTCAAAGGAAAGATTGAATACACTAGAGAAAGAGCTGGCAGATCTCAAAGAGGAGGAACGCCGACTGCGAATGCAATGGGAAGGAGAAAAACAGGACATCCATGAACTCCAACAGCTCAAGGAACGTGTAGAACAGGTGAGGTATGAGATAGAAAAAGCAGAACGTGCAGCAGACTTCGAAAAGGCAGCCCAACTTAAATATGGCACGCTCGTGGAACTGGAAAAGCAGCTAAAGGAAAGAGAAGAAAAGCTTTCCTCCAAGAAAGGACAGCGCCTGCTTAAAGAAGAAGTGGATGAGGAGGACATTGCCGAGGTGGTCAGCCGTTGGACAGGCATACCGGTGAATCGCTTGCTGGAAGGTGAGATTCAGAAGCTTGTCCACATGGAAGAACGTTTGCACAAGCGCATTGTAGGACAGAATGAGTCCGTCACGGCTGTTGCCAATGTCATCCGGCGGGCTCGCGCTGGTCTTCAGGACCCGAATCGCCCGCTTGGGAGCTTCATCTTCCTTGGCCCTACTGGCGTGGGCAAGACAGAGCTGGCACGAGCGCTGGCTGAATTTCTGTTCGACGATGAAAGGGCCATGATCCGCCTCGATATGTCAGAATATATGGAAAAACATACCGTATCGCGGCTAATAGGTGCCCCACCCGGCTACGTGGGCTATGAAGAGGGTGGTCAGCTCACCGAAGCCGTAAGACGCCGCCCTTACACCGTAATTCTGCTAGATGAAATAGAGAAGGCGCACCCTGATGTATTCAACGTCCTGCTGCAAATACTTGATGACGGCCGCTTGACCGATGGCCAAGGGCGCACAGTGGACTTCAAGAATACCGTCCTGATAATGACCAGCAACCTGGGAAGTCAGTGGATCACGGACCTCGGTCCAGGGCAGGAAAACGAGATACGCCACAGAACCATGGAAGCACTCAAGGCGCAATTCCGTCCTGAGTTTCTTAACCGGATCGATGAAATAATAATATTCCATCCCCTGAACATGGAACATATAAAGCAGATCGTGGAACTGCAACTTGGCAACGTAAGAAAAAGGCTTGCCAGCCGCCACATAGACATCAGGCTTACCGAGGCTGCCAAGGAACTACTGGTCAGAGAAGGTTATGACCCTGCATACGGCGCTAGACCCCTGAGACGGGCAATCCAGAGGCTGATACTCGACCCACTAGCTATGAAAGTGCTCGAGGGAGAATTCAAGGACGGCGATACCATTGAAATCGATGCCAAAGGTGGTAAGATAACATTCAGTAAAAGTGAGGCTGCGGTAACCACCACCTAGCGGATAACCAAAGAGTTGCACTACCAGAACTATTCAGTGGCATAGGTACCCGCTTTAATAGCTTCGACTATGCCCTGCTTAGCAGCCAAGTAAGCCAAATATATGGCGTTCTTGATAGCTGTCGACTTGCTACGTCCGTGCGCTATCACGATATTACCATCTAGCCCCAACAAACAGGCACCGCCATATTGCTTGTAGTCCAGTTTCCTGACCACCGAAACGAGCTGTACGTATTGTGCTAATGCCGGTCCTGTCAAATAGCGGTCGATCTCAGCCATCTCGCCCAGCTCCAGTAGCTCCTGGATAACCTCAGAATATCCTTCTACCGTCTTGATAAGTACATTACCGGTAAAGCCATCGGTGACTATTATGTCAGCCTTGCCCTGGAGTACATCGAACCCCTCCACATTTCCGATAAAGTTCAGATTAGTCTTCTTTAGCATCTGGTATGCCTCTCGGGCCAGGGTGCTGCCCTTTAGTTCCTCCTTACCGACATTCAACAGTCCCACCCTCGGGGACTTTATCTGCAGGACATGCTCTGCCAGTATGCTTGCAAGCTGCGCAAACTGCACCAGAAATATCGGCTTGCAGTTAACATTCACCCCCACATCGATGATAAGGGTTGGCTGAGGCTGATTGAGATCAGCAACAGCACAAATAGCCATCCGCTCGATACCTTGAACCATTTTCAAGTTCAGAAAAGAGGCGACAACTGTGGCGCCAGTGCTCCCCGCAGAAACAAAACCATCCACCACCCTATCGCGTACCAGCTTGACACCGACAACTACAGAGGAATTTTGTTTATTCTGTACAGCCTGTATAGGGTCCTCGCCATCCCGCACCACCTCACCAGCATCGACAATAGATATGCCAGATACCCTGGAAGAACGGCGCATAAGCAGCTCGAGTATCGCCTTCCTGCCGACAAGCACCACCTCAACCGGGTATTGTCTTACCGCAGCAATGGCGCCCCTCACCGTCTCACGGGGGGCGTAGTCGCCACCTTCAGCATCAACAGCAATTATCATGGCTCCCTCTTACCATCGACTTCCACAGGCCGCACGGTTGGTAACAGAATTTAGCTGTTCGCCTGCTTTTTGTCAAGAAAGCGAAGTAAAAGTAGACTTTACCCAAGGAACAGCTTCAACAGGCACAGATTCACAGCACTTTGAAATATAAGAGATAAAAGTCTATAATCCACTGGGGCTGATTGGAAACTGGATAAAGTCCCAGACCTGCAGTGCACGAACTAGCCATAACGCAAAACATACTTGACATCGCTATAAACGAAGCCAAGGCAGCACGGGCAAGCCAGATAATGAAGATTAGACTTGTCATCGGGGAACTATCCGGGGTCGCCGGAGAGTGCGTGCAGTTCTATTTTGACTTCTTGAAAAAAGACAGCATCGCTCAAAATGCCACCATCGATTTTGAAACTGTTCCTGCCAAGTTGCGCTGTCGCGATTGCCAGACAAGCTTCAAGCTCGAAGATTCAAGCTGGTCATGCCCCTGCTGCCGCAGCGCCAATCTGGAGATAACAGACGGGCAGAGCTGCTTTATCGAAAGCATAGAGGTCGAATAGATGAAAAGAATAAAGGTACTCCAGAACATCAGTAGCGCCAACGATGCTATAGCTGCCCAGAACAGAGAGCTGCTTGACAGTTACAATATTCTGGCTATTAACCTCATGTCATCTCCAGGCGCCGGCAAGACTAGCCTTATCCTAAGCACGATAGCACACCTGCGTCACCGGCTACGTATGGCTGTCATCGAAGGTGATATCGCCTCCAGAATAGATGCCGATAAAATTGGCAAAGAGGGGATTCCTGTGGTCCAGATAAACACCGGTGGTAGCTGCTCCCTTGAAGCCCATATGATCACAAACGCGCTGGAGAAATTGCCTTTGAAAACGACCGAACTGCTGTTTATCGAGAATGTGGGCAATTTAATATGCCCGGCAGGTTTCTCGCTTGGCGAACACAGGAAAGTGGTGGTCTCAAGTATTGCCGAGGGCGATGACAAGCCAGCTAAGTACCCTATCATGTTCTCTCTGGCTGATGCAGTGGTGATAAATAAAATTGACCTGCTTCCACTACAAGAATTCGACCTCATCGGTTTTCGCAAAAAGGTCACTGGACTGAATCCCAAAGTGACTATCTTTGAAATTTCTTGTAAGACTGGCCAGGGTATTGAAGCCTGGTGCTCTTGGCTCCTCGAGCAGTTACAAGACCGCGGGAAACACAAATAGTAGCCAGCGTAAAAGCTGTTCCTATGTCAAAAGCTCTGACTATTCGCGCCTGATCACATGCACAGCAGTAGCCTTGAAGCTGACGTAGATTTCAGCACCCGGTCCAATACCTATATCTTCAGCTGATTTCCTGGTCAATACCCCTAGCAAAGGAAAACCACAATCGACCTCGATCCTCACCAAAACACCGACATTTGCTACCTTAGTTACAATGCCCCAAAACACGTTTCTGGCGCTGGATTGCGCTCTTACCCTAGCAAAATTGATGTCTTCCGGTCTAATAGTCACCCATACTGGGTCACCCGGCTCGCAGTCAGTGATTGCCTCCAGTCTGGCTTTACCGACATCTATGACTACTAGGCCCTCGCTCTTGCTTTCCACCCTGCCCGCTAGGATATTCTCCGCGCCGACGAACTCTGCCACCTTCTTGTTTACTGGCGAGCAGAATATCTCGAACGGCTCACCTATCTGAAGTAACTCCCCAGCCATCAGTACTCCAATGCGCTGTGCCAGCCTCTGTCCCTGTCCCATATCATGGGTTGTCATCACAACCGTCATCTTTCGCGATCTGATTAGCCGCTGCAAAACTGTCTCCACCTTTGCCGCCGACACCGGGTCAAGACTGGCTGTAGGCTCATCCAGAAACAGCACCTCCGGGTCACTGACAAGCGCCCTAGCTAAAGCCACCATCTGCATCTCGCCCACAGAAAGTGCTTTAGCGTCCCGGTCAATATACTCGGACATCCCTATCAATCCCAAGGTGGATTCAATCCTGTCCCCCGCCGATTTTGAATGTCCACCCCGCCACTTGAGACCACAGGCAACATTGTCGCGGACGCTCCCTGAGAAGACCACCGGCTTCTGCGCCACAAATGACATTCTACGCCTTGCCCACAGCCTCAGATGCCCAGACGAGGTCACATTGACATCCTGAAAATAGACCTCGCCACTTGACGGCAGCTCCAAGAGATCTAGTATTCTGAGAAGCGTGGTTTTCCCGGCACCACGAGGTCCTATGAGGGCTAAAACCTCTCCCTCATTGATTTGCAAGCTTATGCCCTTCAACACCGGCCTTCCCTGATAATGTTTTTCCAGCTTGAGAGCCTCTATCAATGCCATCTCACTTGCGCTGCAACCAGCTTATTAGCAAATTCACCAAAAGGGCTAACGTCAGCAATATTATTCCCAGTGCTATCGCCAGCTCTAAATTACCCCTAGAGGTCTCTACGGAAATGGCGGTGGTTAACGTACGCGTAAACCCCTTTATATTGCCACCGACCATTAAAGATAGCCCCACCTCGGAGATAGCCCTGCCAAAACCCATCACCGCCGCTGTAATTAGGGCATAGCGGGCTTCCTTCATCACCTGTAAAGCAGCCTGAAGCCTGCTGGCACCAAGCCCCACTGCCGCTTCATACACAGCGGTATCCACACCTTTCAAGGCGGACACACCCAGTCCGAACACAATAGGGCTAACAAAGATTACTTGACCTATTACCATGGCTGCCGGAGTGAATAGCAGCCCCAAATTGCCCAGCGGTCCCGACCGTGAAAGCAGCACAAAAATAAACAGCCCCACCAGTACCGTGGGTAGGCTATACAGGGTCTGCACCAGACTCATAAACAACCTTTTCCCAGGAAAGGTACTGAAATGCATCAGCCCTCCCAGTGGAAAGCAGATGGCACAGGCAATGCCGCAGGATGTCACCGAGATAATAAGCGACCTTGCAGATATCTCCACCACCTCCGCATCAAAAGAGGCAATAAGCTCCACCGCTTTGACGAAGCCACGTCCTAGTTCTTCCATCGCTCCAGCATTAATGTCGAGCAGTAAGCTGCCCGTGAAGAAAGCCGCTGTTTGCAATCACAATACGGAAGAAACAACGGCTCCCCATAAGGCTGTACCCTGTAGCCTCTGAGTAAAGTCTGCACATCCCCGGAGACCAAAAAATTTGCCAGCAGCTTTGCCCCCTGATAATTCACCCCGGGACATCTTTCCGGGCTAACGATGATAATGGAATAAACATTAAGCATGGCTTCGTCATCGTCAACCAGGGGTACTATGTCCAGCTCCCTACTAAAGGTCAGAAAGGTTGCCCTGTCTGCAAGTGTGTAGCCTTTTTTTTCAGAAGCTAGTTGTAAGGTTGACCCCATGCCCGCCCCTGTCTCCATATACCACTGGCTCTTTCTTATCTTTTCATAATTGACACCCACCCTCTGCCACATTTCCTTCTCCTTGGCATGTGTGCCGGACTCGTCACCACGGGAAACGAAGATAGCGCTACCGTATGTGGCTAATCTAGCAAAAGCCTCCTCCGCCTTCAGTCCTCTTATACCAGCCGGGTCATTCTCAGGCCCTATAATCAAAAACCGATTGCAGGCAAATGGCGTCCGTGCCAGCCCGCATCCTTTAGAAACAAATTGCTCCTCTCTTTCCGGGTCATGGGTAACAATGGCATCTACATCGCCTTTTTCGGCATAGCGCACGGCTACACCACTGCCGGTACACAATACCTGCAGGTCAATCCCGTTTCTTTCCTCAAAAAGCGGCTCAAGGTATTCCCACAGGCCAGAATCGCACAGGCTCGTGGTGCTGGCTACCTTCAACTTGGACTGGGCTATATTATGTCTGGCAGCGGTACAACCAACCGTTATAAAAAGAAAGGATAGGGCAGCCAGCAGGACAACACAGGCGAGTCTTATACTCAAAAAACCAGCTCTCCTTTCCAAACACGGGAGGCACCACCGTTTCCAATGGCACCCTGGCGGCCCCTGTCCATAGGCTTTTGCCTTTAGGACAAAAGGCTCGGAAAGCCTCTTGTCGATTTCTCCATTATAACAAGCTAATATGACCAGTGACAATATGCAGCAAACCGACGATGGGCAAGACAAGCACTTGACAACCCGGCAGACTTGGATTTATACTTGAGTTCAAAAGAATACTGCAAAGGCTGGGAACGAGACTAGTAGGCCTCCAGCGAAGCTCAGAGAGCCGGGGTAGGTGTGAGCCGGTGCTGGCGCAGAGGCTGAATGGACTCAGGAGCTGCAAACCGAAAGGGTCATCCCTGAGTAGGCTTTGACGGAAAGGGCACCGTTATCCAAGCCCAGGGTATCGCTCGGGAAACTGGGCCGTACCTGGAACGAGATGGCTACCAAAAGGTAGCTAAGTAGGGTGGCACCGCGAAGGTAGAACCCCTCGCCCCTATAGGCGAGGGGTTTTTAATTTGCCTTAAGGAGAGACATGTATTATCCGTCCCTTAAAGAATTGAAAAAAATCGACAGAAGTCAGGGCAATCTGGTTCCGATCTGCCGTGAAATCATCGCTGATTTGGAGACGCCAGTATCTGCCTACCTCAAGATCAACCGCGGCAATTACTCATTCCTCCTGGAGAGCGTTGAGGGGACTGAGCGGCTGGCGAGATATAGTTTCATAGGTACCGACCCATACCGTGTCCTAATCACCAGAAAGGATGACAACCTCAATCCACTACCGCTGCTGGCTGCAGAGCTCAACTGTTACAGGATGGTGCCGATCCCGGAGCTGCCCAGATTCTGTGGCGGCGCGGTTGGCTATTTGAGTTACGAGGTCGCCACACACTTCGAAAAGCTGCCTTCCCCCATCAATGACCCCCTGGGTCTGCCCGAGTCTATATTCTTGTTTGTCGACACCATACTCGTTTTCGATCATGTCACCCATAAGATCAAAATACTGAGCCAGGTAAAACTCAATGGCGACCTAGAGAAATCGTACAGCGAAGCTGTTGAAAGGATTGAAGCTATGGCAGAGAGACTAAAACAGCCGCTGCCCCGCGTAAAAGCACAGCCGAGCCATCGTTATAGTGCAGATAGCTACTGTCTTTCCTCAAACCTCACCAAAGAGCAGTTTGAGGCTCGCGTCGTCAAAGCCAAAGAATATATAACCTGTGGCGAGGCTATACAAGTAGTGCTCTCACAGCGTCTGGCAAGACCCATCAGCGCCGAGCCTTTTGGAATCTACCGGGCACTACGTACCCTGAACCCCTCACCGTACATGTTCTTCCTAGACTTCAAGGACTTCCAGCTTCTGGGGGCATCCCCGGAGATACTCGTAAGGGTGGAGGACGACATAGTGATGACCCGTCCACTGGCTGGGACAAGGCCTCGGGGCAAAACCCCTGCAGAAGATATAGCCCTAGAGCAGGAACTGCGAAATGACGAAAAGGAGAGGGCTGAGCATATCATGCTGGTCGACCTGGGACGCAACGATATCGGGCGGATCAGCGAACCCGGGACAGTGGAGATGAGCAGGCTCATGGAGGTAGAACGTTACTCACACGTGATGCATCTGGTCACACATGTGCAGGGCAAACTGAGACATGATCTGACACCCTTCCATGCCCTTGAAGCCTGCTTTCCCGCTGGCACCGTCTCTGGAGCGCCCAAGATCCGGGCAATGGAGATAATAGCCGAACTTGAACCGGACAGAAGGGGACCTTACGCCGGCGCAGTGGGCTACTTCTCCTTTTCAGGCAATATGGACATGGCTATCACCATAAGGAGCATGGTGGCAAAAGAGAGATTAGCATACATACAGGCAGGCTGCGGAATTGTCTATGACAGCATTCCTGAACGCGAATTCGCCGAGACATTGAATAAGGCGAGAGCCTTGCTTCAGGCAATCGAGCAGGCAGAGTGCCCTAGAGGAGACACATAAATACGATGGTACTGTTAATTGACAACTACGATAGCTTCACTTTTAACTTGTACCAGTACCTGAGCGAGCTCGGTGCCGAGATGATAGTACGGCGTAACGACAGGATAACCCTCGAGGAGATAGAACAGATAAAACCGAGAGCGATAGTTATATCGCCGGGCCCCTCGACCCCACTGAACACTGGCGTTTGTAATGAGGTTATCCAGCACTTTTCCCCGAAACTGCCCATGCTCGGCGTCTGCCTGGGCCATCAGTGTATCGGCTATGTGTTTGGAGCCAAAATACAGCGAGCCAGAGAGATCATGCACGGGAAAGCATCGCTGATATACCACGACAATCAGGGTGTACTGAAGGGGCTGCCAAACCCGTTTTCCGCTATACGCTACCACTCGCTTGTGGTGGCAAACGAAGGATTGCCGGACTGTCTCAAAACAACCTGCTGGACAACAGATGGTACTATCATGGGCATCAGGCACCGCGAATACCCCGTGGAAGGCGTACAGTTCCATCCTGAGTCGTTCATGACAGAAAACGGCAAAGAAATTTTGAAAAATTTCTTGAAAATGGGGTGAAGGGCATGATCAAAGAGGCTATTTCGATGTTAGTTAGCGGGCAATCGCTGACTACAGAACAGGCAGCACAGGTAATGCGTGAGATAATGGATGGTGAAGCCACTCCCGCCCAGCTTGGAGCTTTCCTCGCTGCCCTGCGATTAAAGGGGGAAACGGTAGAAGAAATCGTAGGGCTGGCGAAGACAATGAGGGGAAAAGCCGTCCCTGTAAGCACAACTAGTATGGTGGTCGATACCTGTGGCACCGGCGGCGATGGCTCGAACACCTTCAATATCTCGACCGCAGCAGCCATTGTCGCTGCCGCAGCCGGGGTCAAAATAGCCAAGCACGGCAATCGGGCCATGAGCAGCCAGTGCGGCAGCGCCGACGTCCTAGAAGCGCTTGGAGTTCACATAAATCTGACTGCCGAACAAGTAGCAAAGTGTATTGAGCAGACAGGCATTGGTTTTTTGTTTGCACCCAACTTTCACCCGGCTATGAAACACGCCGCCGCTCCCAGGCGCGAGATCGGTATCCGCACCGTGTTCAACATTCTGGGCCCTCTCACCAATCCAGCAAATGCCCGAGCACAGGTTTTGGGAGTCGCTGATATCTCCCTAACAGAAAAACTGGCGAGAGCACTGGCACATCTGGGCTGCCAACATGCACTGGTAGTACACGGGGAGGACGGCTTAGACGAAGTCACCCTGACGGGCAAGACATTTATCTGCCAGATAAAGGAGGGAAAAACAACCACTTACACCATCACTCCGGAAGACTTGGGGTTGCCTTATACGAGCAAGGAAAAATTGAAAGGCGGTAACCCGCAGGAAAATGCCGAACTGTTACGCAGCATCCTCAGCGGTTCCAGGGGGCCACAGCGTGATGTGGTGCTGGCTAACGCTGCAGCCGTGCTTGTTGTGGCAGATAAAGCAAAAACACTCAGGGAAGGAGTGCCTCTGGCTGCAGAGGTAATCGATACCGGACGGGCATTGCTGAAACTCAAAGAGCTGATAGATTTCACCCAGAAGATGAATTAGCAAAAGGGACATGTCTGCACTTCTTTCTCATATCGTATCCAATAAACTCCAAGAGTTGGATTACAGCAAACGGGTGGTGCCGCTTACAGAGATAAGGCAGATGGCAATAGACCAGCCACCCCCTCTGGACTTCGCTTCAGCCATCGAGGGTAACGACTTAAAACTGATTGCAGAGGTGAAAAAAGCATCGCCATCCAGGGGTATAATTCGCAAAGATTTCGACCCGTGTGCCATAGCTAAAATTTATGTAAACAGTGGTGCTACCGCCATATCTGTACTCACGGAAAACAGATATTTCGGCGGGAATTTGAGTCATCTAAAGGAGATAAAACAGTCACTCCCCAGACCGGTTCCGCTCCTGAGGAAAGACTTCATCCTCGACCCCTATCAGGTCTATGAGTCTCGTGCCCACGGTGCTGACAGCCTGTTGCTCATCGTACAAATTCTTAGCCAGACACAACTAATGGAACTCCTCGGTCTGAGCCACGAAATAGATATGGATTGCCTTGTTGAAGTGCACAACGAAACCGAACTGGAGACAGCAATTCACAGCGGTGCCAGGATCATCGGCATCAACAATCGCGACCTGCTGACCTTCCAGACCGATCTCTCGACCACTGAGCGACTGCGGCCGTTGATACCACATGGCCTTCTGGTGGTCAGTGAAAGCGGTATTAAAGGGCGTCCTGACATCGAGAGGCTACAAAAGCTAAAAATCAATGCCGTCCTCGTAGGTGAAGCATTGATGTCTGCACCTGACATAGCAGCCAAGATTAAGGAAATGTTTAACCCGTGATCAAGATCAAAGTCTGCGGGATAACAGAGCTGGAGCACGCGCTGGCAGCCAGCGAGCACGGTGCCGACTTTATCGGGCTGGTCTTTGCCCCCAGCCACCGTAAAATTTCGCTTGAAAAAGCTAGCCAAATCGTCTCCGTCATTCGCCGCCTGAGCCCACGGCCACAGATCGTCGGGGTATTCGCCAACGAAAATATAGACCTTGTAAATCAGACCGCTGAGTTTCTTTGCCTTGATTGGGTGCAACTCAGCGGTACCGAGTCCTTGGACTACTGCACACTGGTCAGCCGCCCCATCATCAAAACAATACATGTTTCCAGTGACAACACTGCCGAGAACAT
The DNA here is from genome assembly GCA_034435835.1 of Dehalococcoidia bacterium. Taxonomy (GTDB): domain Bacteria; phylum Chloroflexota; class Dehalococcoidia; order GIF9; family UBA5629; genus CALJTV01. The sequence goes on from DAOTWF010000002.1 coordinate 73,246, forward strand.
CATCGAAGCTATCGAAACCGGATATAATTCCCTGTCGCAGGATAAGCTGGTCTACCTGCTTGACACCAAAGGAAAAGACTGCTACGGTGGCACTGGAAAGACGTTTGACTGGACACTTGCTGAACAGGTGTCCCTTCAGTTTCCCATCATGGTTGCTGGCGGGCTGACGGTCGATAATGTTGCCACCTTAATCAAGAGGGTCAAACCGTTCGGTATCGATGTATCCTCAGGCGTGGAGAGAGAAGGTAAGAAGGACGTGGCTAAAATTGCCCGCTTTATACGAGTGGCGAGAGAAGCCGAAGCCACTAGCCAAATCTGCAAAATACCATTCCCCACGAGAGGAGGTAACCATAACAGTGTCTGACAAGAAAGGGTATTTCGGTGAATATGGTGGTCGTTTTGTCCCGGAAACACTCATACCTGCGCTTGAAGAGCTGGAATCAGCATACGAAAAGGCAAGGAAAAGCCCTGCTTTCTGGACGCAGTTTGAATCACTGTGCCGGGACTATGCAGGAAGACCCACCCCACTATATTTAGCCGAAAGACTGAGCGAGCACTGCAAAGGCGCCAGGATTTACCTCAAAAGAGAAGATCTGGCACATACCGGTGCCCACAAGATCAACAACGCACTGGGACAGGGACTGCTGGCAAAAATCATGGGGAAGACGAGAATAATTGCTGAGACCGGTGCTGGGCAACATGGTGTTGCCACTGCTGCAGTCTGCGCCAAGCTGGGGCTTGAGTGTATTATATATATGGGAGAGGAAGACATGCACCGCCAGTCCTTGAATGTCTTCCGCATGAGGCTTATGGGTGCCGAAGTAAGGTCTGTAAACACAGGCAGCCGCACGCTGAAGGACGCCATTAACGAAGCCATAAGAGATTGGGTTACCAATGTCACCACCACTTACTATCTTCTCGGCTCAGCAGTTGGGCCTCACCCTTATCCAACTATAGTCCGTGACTTCCAGTCAGTGATAGGAATGGAGACTAGGGAACAAATCTTGGCTAAATGCGGAAGGCTTCCCGACTACATAGTGGCTTGTGTTGGTGGTGGCAGCAATGCCATCGGCATCTTCCATCCCTTTTTAAATGATGAGCAGGTAAAGCTCATCGGCGTTGAGGCAGCCGGAAGAGGACTGGCAACCGGGAAGCACGCGGCAACGCTGGCTGGGGGGAAAATAGGTGTACTCCATGGCGCCAAATCGTACGTCCTCCAGGACAGGCACGGTCAAATCCTTGAGACACATAGCATCTCTGCTGGATTAGACTACCCAGGTGTTGGTCCCGAGCATAGCTATCTGAAGGATATCAGGCGTGCCACATATGTCGCCGCCACTGATGATGAGGCGCTAGAAGGGTTCAAACTTCTGTGCTACACCGAAGGTATACAGCCCGCTCTGGAGCCAGCTCACGCCATCTTTTACGCTGCCAGACTGGCTGGCACGCTGAACCATGAAGACATAATCATTGTAAACCTGTCAGGGCGCGGTGATAAAGACATAAGTATTGTGGCTGACGCCTTAGAGGCAAAACAATGAGCAGGATATCGGCAGTCTTTGAAAGAGGACGTGTAGCACTGATCCCCTACATCACTATGGGCTATCCCACAATTGAAGCCTCGACCAGAATAGCCGGACTCCTTGCCAGAAGTGGTAGCGACATTATCGAGCTTGGCATCCCGTTTTCCGACCCCTTGGCTGATGGTGTGACCATCCAGAGGGCAAGCTTCAAGGCGCTGCGGAACGGGGTCACTCCAGGGCTGTGCTTCGAGCTGGCTAGGCAAATGAGCCGGAGCATCACCACACCGCTGATATTCATGACCTATTTCAACCCTATATTAAACTATGGACTAAAGAGGTTTTGCCGGGACTGTGCCCTGTCCGGTGTAGATGGGCTGATAGTCCCTGACTTGCCGCCTGATGAGGGCTCAGAGTTGGAAAGGGCTGCCATAGACCAGGGCATCGACCTTATTTACCTGCTCCCACCCACCTGCACAGAGGAGCGGATTAAACTCGTGGCAGAGCACTCCCGAGGGTTCATATATCTGGTATCGGTGACCGGTGTTACCGGCGCCAGGGACAGATTACCCGCCGACCTTGAGGATTTCATCACTAGGGTCAGAGGAATAGCTAAAATGCCACTGTGTGTGGGGTTCGGCATATCCGCACCGGAACAAGCAAGGTTGGTTGCCAGAATAGCCGATGGGGTGATCATAGGAAGTAAGATAATCCAACTCCTAGACCGTGAAGACGAATTCAAATCGATGGCAGCCTTTGTTGCAGAACTAAGAAACAGCCTTGATAACGCTGCAAAGAATAGAGAGACGTCAATTACCGATAGAATGGGCTAGCAGGAACTTGGTGGAGGCGGGGGAGAGTTGAACTCCCCGTCCAGAAGAAGGTTGCCAGAATCACCTACAGGCTTAGTCAGCTGCTCAATCTCGCCCAGCTACCATCCGCTGACCGCTAATAGCCAGGCCAGTCGATAGCTCTTAGCCGCCCCCTATCGACGTCGGGAACGGTGCACCCTAACTTTTCGGCACCCAGTCCCGACCCATCAGGGCGAGGTCAGGCTGGATGTGCAGCCCTAATTAGGCTGCGATCGGAACTGCTTCGGCAGTTGTCTTTTGCCACCTGTTTAACGAGGTTGATGGCACCTCGGCCTGCTATTCTGTAGGCCTTCCCCTGTCGACGCCTCGCGCCCCCAAATGCGACAGAACCTACAGTTGTTAACGTCTGCGACGCAGAGCGTGCCCTATTTCCCTTTTCGCCTCACGACGAGCTATCGTCTCCCTTTTGTCGTGAAGCCTCTTACCTTTGGCAACACCCAGCTCTATTTTCGCCACCCGATTTTTAATATACAGCCTCAAGGGGATCAAAGTCAAACCTTTTCTGCTTACCAGACCAGAGAATTCGTCTATCTGGTGACGATGCAATAAGAGCTTACGCGGTCGGTTCGGGTCATGGTTCTGATAGCTGCCCGGCTGGTAGGCCGCAATATGCGAATTGTATAGCCATAGCTCCCCATTCTCAGGCTTAGCATAGGCATCACGAATATTTACCCTGCCCATTCTGATTGACTTGATTTCAGTGCCTTTCAGGGCAATCCCTGCCTCTACGGTTTCGAGGATGTGATAATCGTGATATGCCTTTCTATTAACTGTTATCGTCTGTATCTCCGCCATATATGATAAAATTTTACCACTGTTAGTCCGGATAATATAGGACGGTTTGCTCTCTCATTACCGACCCCATACCTGTGAGCAGGGCAAAGCGACAGGTCTCCGGCCAGATTATAGGGGGTAAGCATTATGTCGACCGCTAACAAGTACTGGCTGATAATAGTGGGCATTCTTTTGCTAGCTAGCTTTATTACGGGCAGCGTATTACTAACAATCAAACTCAGACAGCACCACCCCGTGGAAATCTCTATTTCGGAAAGCGCCGTACTTGAACGCACAGGGCAGATCTATGTTGATGGAGCAGTAACCTGCCCCGGGTTCTACGCCCTTAACCAAGGTGACACTATAGAAAGCGTTGTGCTGGCTGCCGGGGTGTCGCCCGATGCTGACTGGAACCACATAAAACTGTATATACCTAGGGCTGGTGAAACAAGGCAGACACAGAAGGTCAACCTCAACCTTGCTGAAGCCTGGCTGATCAGTGCGCTACCCGGTATCGGATCGGAAACAGCACAAGCTATTGTTGACTACCGCAACCAGCATGGTCCGTTCCGCCGAATCGAAGAGCTGCTTCGCGTAAAAGGCATCGGCACCACAACATTGAACAGGATCAGAGGTCTAGTGACATTAGAGGAATGAGCGGGTGATACTACTCTATCTCAGCGCTGCCTGGATATCAGGTATATATCTGGGCTCCAGATTATATGTGACGCTAGCCCTTCTTTCAATCACAGTTATACCCCTCCTGCTCCTGCCGTTTCTATCGAGGTGTCGGAAACACCTTCTTGTAACGGCCTTCTGCCTCCTGGCTCTCATCGGCGGTGGCCTGCGCTTTCAGGACAGCTTGCCAAGTATAGATGAAGGATACCTGCAATTCTACAATGACAAAGGGACAGTCCAAGTTACCGGGATGGTATGCACCGAACCAGAAAAAAGGGGGAATAGCATCATCTTCCAGTTCACTGCCACAGAAATCCAGACTACTGACGAAAACAGAAAAATTAGGGGCAAAGCCCTTGTCCTCTGCCCTGGTCATTCAAACTACCACTATGGCGATATACTGACAATATCCGGGGAACCACAGACACCGCCGGAAATAGGTGACTTCGACTATAGAGCTTACTTGGCACAGCAAGGCATTTATTCTCTGATATCTTACCCACAGATAAAACTTGTGGCGTCTGACAAAGGCTTTAAGCCGCTGTCATGGGTATATTCCGCAAGGACGCACCTTGCACAGAATTTGTCCCAAGCCTTGCCCGAGCCACAGGCATCGGTGGCCCAAGCCCTTCTGCTCGGATTGAGAACCAGCATACCGCGTTACCTGCAGGACGCATTTTCCCAGGCTGGCACAGCGCATCTGCTGGCGATATCAGGACTGCACCTCAGCATAATCATCGGGATGGTCACCGGTACGGCGATATGGCTTTTCGGCAGGCGTCGCTATATATACGTGTGGCTTGCTCTGGCAGCTATATGGATTTATGCCACCGTCACAGCTATGCGGCCACCCATCGTTAGAGGTGCCATCATGGGTAGCATGTTCCTGATAGCTGAATATCTGGGACGGCCAGGCAGCGCAACTACTGCACTTGCTTTTGCTGCCGCGGTAATGTCAGCCTTCAATCCGCAAATCTTGTGGAACGCTAGCTTCCAGTTAAGTTTTCTTGCGATGGCTGGACTGATAATACTGGCACCACAATTTCAAGCTTTTGGCAGAAGGAACTTAAATATTTTGGCAGTCAAAAACACTACTGCGGCATCGCTGTCAAACCTCGTTCTCGTTGTCGATAGCCTCGCAGTGACGTCAGCCGCCATCCTAGCAACCTGCCCCGTCATCGCCTACCATTTTGGTACCATTTCCTTTGTTAGCCTGCCCGCCACCTTCTTCGCTCTGCTGGCCCTGCCCGGGACAATAACCACAGCAGGTTTGGTAAGTCTCATTGGGTTAGCGATACCACTGCTCAGCGATCTACTGAGCTGGATAGCTTGGGTTTTCCTCAGCTATTTCATTTTTGTAGCCCAGATATACAATGCCATACCATTCAGCCATAGCGGGTTACCACAATTACATCTGTGGCAGGTGCTGGGCTATTATCTCATGCTGGCAGGACTTCTTGCAGCCATCAGACACAGGGTACGAATAGCCGACTTTAGCAATAGATTATTTCCCAAAATTAAAACCCTCGGCAGCAGACTAGCTGGTCTGCCTTTAAGAAGACTTGCAAGATGGAGCGTAATCTGCCTTTTGCTGGGGAACATCATCGCCTGGGCAATGGTGGCGACCATTCCGGACGATAAATTACATGTCAGCATACTGGACGTGGGCCAGGGTGATGCCATCCTGATTCAGACACCGAACCTGCAAAATATTCTGATTGATGGTGGTCCCGATCCCGAAGCCATAAAGCTTCAACTGGACAAGAAAATACCCTTCTGGCAGAGAACGATTGACCTAGTGGTGCTCACCCAGCCACAATCAGACCACCTTACCGGCCTCATTGGGGTGGTACAGAAATACAAGATACCACTTATCCTGGAACCGGGCATAAATTCCAACACTGCACTTTACCAAGAATGGCTCAGGATCATACACAGCAGAGGTATCAAAACCGAGACCGCCCATGAAGGGCAGGAAATTAAACTTGGTGATAACATCACACTGGAAGTGTTGCATCCACCGACATCCGGGCTACTGGAAACAACCAACCGGGTTGATGACAATGGACTAGTGTTACGGCTGACTTGGAAAAGGATAAGCTTCTTGTTCACCGCAGATATCAGCAAAGAGGCCGAGTGGTACCTTATTGCCCAGCGGGAGAATCTTCGAAGCACGGTGTTAAAAGTCGCCCATCATGGCAGCAAGACTGCCACCTCGGCAGAGTTTTTAAGCGTGGTCGACCCCAAAGTCGCAGTTATTTCAGTCGCCGCAAATAATAGGTTTGGTCATCCCCACGCCGAAACACTGGACAGGCTTTTCGGCAGGCTGGATAAAGAGAAAGTATTTTTGACTTCACAGCACGGGACTATTGAGTTTATCAGCGATGGTCAGCATCTATGGGTCAAATGCAGTAAATAACATGGAAGACATGAGCACTCTGGATGCCGCTGGCACAACCCACCTGGGTATATCATAGTGCACACTACACATTAGTCCCGACGAGTGGTAAGAAATTAGTCACAGTTGCAAAACCAGATTTGAAACCGGCACCAAAGACATTGACACCCCAAGAAGCAAAACGGTATTTTTTAGCTGCGCCAGAACGTCGATGTATACTGCAAAAGCACCAGTTGAAGGGCAGGCACAGCTCAGTAACAGAAAGAGAGAACAAGCCCTGCAAATAACTGCTTCTCTACCCCTGAAATCCAAAAACCTCCTAGAAAAAATCATCATTACCTCAAGTCTGTTGAGCAGGGAGCTTATACTTCGAGGTAATAACCGCGAAGTAAGGCTGGTTAACACAATTCTGACCTCTGCCTGGAACCTTTGGAACGAAATGTCTACCATTATCGATACAGCCACTCTGGAAACAGAAGGGCTCCATTTACATTTTCAGCCAGTGGCTGTCAACACAATAGTCCACAATATCCTGGACCAGATACTTCCAAAACTTCAAAGCCGCCAGCAGGTGCTAACCTTAAAATTATCACCCAAGTCGTGCAGAGTCAGAGCAGACCAACTAAGACTGGAGCAGATTTTGCTCGCCATACTATCAAATGTCAGTCAGAACACGGCCCCACGCGGCAGCATCTACATCTCGACTACGGAACAAAACAAGACCACGACCATAAAAATCTGGGGGGAGCCCTTGGCTGCAGACAGCAGCACACCAGATACACCTTATGATCGGACAGAATACAACAGAGATAGGTCGGCTTCTAGTCCAACTACGGAGCTTGCGTTGTGCAAATATTTGACCAAACTTCACAAGGGTAAATTATGGCTGCCAGGCGAAACAACTCCCGGTAACGCCTTTGTGGTAGTCCTCCCTTCCATCGGCAATTGACCGCCAAAAACCACCAATTTTGCTCTCCTACACTTACCCTCTTTCTCCAACGTATGTCCGGCTCCATGCCTATTGATTTATCACCAATTTTAGCGTAGAGTATTAAGCATCTGGACATTTGCTGGAGGAGGCCAGGATGAGAAAGATTTTCTGGCCGCTCGCCATAATAGCGGCCATCGCCGGCATACTCACTATAACTACTGCAGTTACAGCAGCAGACCTTGAAGTCAGCAAACTTAATATAAACCCACCCTCCCCAAAAGAAGGGGAACAGGTAATCATAACCTGTACAGTGACTAACAAAGGAAACCAAAAGTTGACCCACACGCTTGAATTGAGGGTCGACGGCGAAATCAAAGATACCGAGGAGTTATCTCTCAACCCAAAAGAAAGCAAAGAGTTGACCTTTACTATCATTGCTGGACAAGCAGGTGAATACGTAGTAGAGCTGAACGGCGAAAGTGCCAGTTTTATAGTTGAGCAGTCGACTTCTTTTTGGAGTATGTTTTTGAAACCACCGCTGGTAATAATTGTTGGTGCCATAATTGGTGTATTAGTTTTACTTATCATAGTGGTGGTCGCTATGCCACCCCGCAAAAAACAGCCCCAGAAGGCTCTTGCTAGAGGTAGAGAGCCGGCTGGTCGCAGCATGCCACCACAAAGAATGTCACCTCAAGAAATACCACCAATGCCGACTATCATGCCTGGACCGATGCCTGGACAAAGGCCGGCACAGTCAACCGCACCACCTGACTACCCCCACCCCTACATGCCAAGCCAACCACCCGGTTCCTTTATACCAGCAAGCCCAGTGCCAATGCCACGACCGGCAGGTATGCCCTACTCGCCATATGCCAGCCGCCCCATTTTCTCAGTCAGCAACCTCACAATCAGTCCCAACCAAGTGAAAGCAGGCCAGCCTGTAACAATAGGCGCGCTTGTCACCAATAGTGGAAACGAAACGGGGAGGTATAGCCTCGTGCTTAGGATCAACGGCGTAGTCGAAGGTATCACTGAGCTAACTTTACAACCGGGTGCCAGCCAAGCCGCATCCTTTACCGTGGTGAAAGAGACCGGTGGCGAGTATTACGCAGAAGTCGACGGGCTCATGGGATCATTCATAGTAATACCGCTAACGCCAGCCAGCTTCTCTGTCAGCAACCTTATCATATCACCTGACCGTGTTAAACAAGGCGAAAGCGTTACCATCAGTGCCATGGTAACAAACAGTGGCGAGGTCAGCGGCAGTTACAGTGTGGTGCTCAAAATAAAGGGGACAGTCGAAGCAGTAGAAGAAGTACACCTAGGGCCAAATAGCAGCGAAAGGGTTACTTTTAACGTTGTCAAAAACACACCTGGTTTTTACAATGTGGAACTGGAAGGGCTAGTCGGCAGGTTTGTTGTTGAGATGGAATGGCAAGGTTAGTCTCCCTCCTCTTCGGCTTTGGTCACTACCTTCCATAGCTTTTCTGGCTGCTCTATGCGGTCGATATATAGAACCCCATTGAGATGGTCTATTTCATGTTCCAGTGCTTGAGCAAGTAGCCCTTCACCCTTAATGCGGATAACCCTGCCCTCTCTATCCTGAGCTCTGACTTTAACCCAGAGCGACCGTTTAACTTCTCCCTGGTATCCAGGTATACTGAGACACGCTTCTTGGACCAGACGCTCGCCATATCGCTTCAACATTTCGGGATTGATTAGAACAATGACGTCTTCACCGGGTATCTCGATAACTGCCACCCGTAGCGGGACGCCCACCTGAGTGGCAGCAAGTCCCACACCAGAAACCGCCCGCATGGTATCCACCAAATCATCAATCAACCGCTGCACACTGCTATCTATACTAGCCACACGCTTAGCCTTCTGCCTAAGGACAGGATCGGGAAGTATGCGAATTGAACGTACAGACATCGCGAATTAGATTAAACCATACTTACAGGATCAATGTCCACAATCCAGCCACGCGGCAGCGCCACTACAGACAGGAGTTCGGGAATGTTCTCTCCACAAATAGTTATCTGCCATTGATAGCGTCCCCTGGCCCGGGGGATGAACGACGGCGCGGGACCAATGAAACGGATATTAGACAATCCTACCCTCTGAACCTCATCCTTTAAAACCCTGGCAACCCGCCTTGCCTCCTCACAGCATCGAGATTCGTTGGTGTGACTAAATATTAGGCGGGCTAGGCGCCCAAACGGTGGATAGCCGAACTGCCGTCTATAGTTCAACTCCTGAACATAGAACTCCCTGTAATCATGCTTTGAAGCCGCTACCACAGCATAATGTTCTGGACAATAGGTCTGGATGATCACCCGCCCCGCTGTAGAACCGCGTCCCGCTCTCCCCGCCACCTGACACAAGAGCTGAAATGTCCTCTCACTCGCCCTGAAATCTGGTAAGTTCAGGCCAGTATCCGCATTTACCACCCCGACCAGTGTTACACCCGGTAAATCCAGCCCCTTTGCCACCATTTGAGTGCCAATGAGTATGTCTGCTTCGTGATTCCGAAATTTGCCCAGCAGTTCTTCGTGAGCCCCGCGCTTGGTAGTCACATCGCTATCCCAGCGGACAACTCTCGCTTGTGGAAAGATACCACGGATTTCCTCCTCCACCTTCTGTGTACCTACGCCCAGAAACTTGAGCCGGTGGCTAGAGCATCTAGAACAAGTACTTGGCAGAGGTATGGAATAGCTACAGCGATGACATGCCAGTTTCCCCATCGCTGCATGATAGGTCAAAGCTACCGCGCAATTCCTGCACTGGAACACAAAACCACATTGCCAACATTGAACAAACGTTGCCGTACCGCGTCTATTCAAAAACAAAATAACCTGCCCCCCGTCGCTGAGTATTTCAGACATGGCCTTCAGAAGCCTCCGACTAAACGCACTTCGATTCCCAGACCAGAGTTCTTCCTTGAGGTCAACAACCTCCACCTCGGGCAGCGGTGCAACACCTTTTAGCGTAATGCGCTCCTTGAGCTCCACAAGTTCGTATTGCCCTTGCAAGCTCCTGTAGTAAGTCTCTACATCCGGAGTCGCACTTCCCAAGATCACGACAGACCCGGTGAGTTCAGCCAGTTTAATGGCTACATCGCGACAATGATAACGTGGGGATTTGTCTGACTGCTTATACGTCCATTCATGTTCTTCGTCAATAATGATCAGTCCCAGCTGAGGCTGAGGCGCAAAAAGAGCACTTCTAGGTCCAATAACAACATCGCAAGCGCCATCTTTGATTCGGTGCCACTCATCAAATTGCTCACCTAGGGACAGTCCGCTGTGCAGCACCGCAATCCTCCCCGGGAACCTAGAGGCAAAACGCTCTATAGTCTGGCGGGTCAAAACAATTTCTGGCACAAGGCAAATACCGCGCTTGCCCTGAGCCACCACCTGCGCCAGTGCCCGGAGATATATCTCGGTCTTACCGCTACCTGTGACACCGTGCAACAAAAAAACCAAGGGCGATTTATGCTGGCTCTGCTGAACCATCTGACTGAGAATTTTCTGCCAGGCTTCCCTCTGCGATGGAGTCAGCTCTGGGGGCAAAGTGTACCCGATCTGCAAGTCTGCCAAAGGTTCCCTCTTCCTTTCCACAGACTCAACCACCACCAACCCTTTATTTTTCAAGGAATCAATTACTGAACTTGAACAACCTACTTTTCGTTGCACATCAGCTGAACGAAGAAGTCCGCCCTGTTCAATCAGAAAATCTAGAACCGCCACTTGTTTGTAAGCCCTAGTATCCCTTAGACGGGCAACCTCGCCCTCAATGGCAGCGGGCGGCAGCCCGAGTCTCAAAAACGGTTCCAGTTTGGGCTTTACCCTGATCCGCTGCAGCTCCTCACTCTTAACTAAAAACCCACACCGTACCAACCGCTCCACCCCCTTCCTCGCTTTCTTCTTGCCAAACCTTCTTTCAAGTTCTTTCAGGCTCACCTTTCCTCTGCTGGCAAGAAAATTCACAATCTGTCTTAGTGCAGGCTCTAACTCCTCGGTACCGTGGGGCTGTGAAGCTAACCGCAAAAAGATAACCAGATGGCGCTCAAAACCGGGCGGTAACATTAAAGCAACAGCATCAAACAAAGGGGATAGATAATGCCTGCTCATCCAGAAAGCAAGTTCAATCTGCGCAGGAGAAAGCAGAGGATACGAGGTAATAATATCGCTGATCGGCTTGGTAACCTCGACAGCGGGGTAGTCGCCCAGCCCGACAATAATGCCCTGCACAATCTTGGAGCCAAAAGGCACCCAGACGGCTTGCCCTACTTCAACCTTCAACTGCGGGGACACAGAATAACAAAAAGTGCACTGCCGGGCAAAGGACGTATTGACCGCCACATCTGCATACTTCATCCCATCACTTTGGCTTTCGTTTACGCCTTTTCCTCGATCCCCGCACTATTCACTGGCTCGCCGATCTGTTCCCCCTCACTTGCGGACATTTCTGATACGGTCGCCTCGGCAATTTTCTCCCGTCTTTCTTTAAGGCGTGATTCCCGGGCGCTGAGCCTTCGTATGTAGTACAGTTTCGCCCTTCGAACCTTACCACGGCGCACCACCTCTACCCTCTCCAGAAATGGGGAGCCAAATGGAAAAGTATGCTCCACACCAACACCATAAGCGACTTTTCTAATGGTAAAGCTACCGCCACCACCACCAAGCCTCACTTTAACTACGAGCCCCTGCAAGATCTGAACACGCTCCCTGTTAGCCTCTCTAACTCTGAAACTTACCCTGACCATGTCGCCTGGAGCAATGTCTGGTACCACGGAATTCGTCTTGGTTCGAAGAGAAGTACTGGACTCCATTTTTTACACCCTCATTAATAACTAGTTTGCAAAATTTTACTGAGCAGCCTCTTTTCCTCTTCGGAAAGAGCGACCTTTGCTAATAGATCGGGACGCCGCTTTGCTGTCCGTAGCAGACTTTGCTGACGGCGCCATTTGGCAACAGCACCGTGATCACCAGAAAGGAGCACCTGGGGAACTGCCCATCCCCGAAAGACTGCTGGTCGGGTGTATTGGGGGTACTCTAACAACCCTTTAATATACGAGTCATCATCTAAAGATTCCTCTGAACCAAGTACCCCGGGCAAGAGCCTGACAACACTGTCAACCACAGCCATGGCAGCTACCTCACCGCCGCTCAATATATAGTCACCAATGCTGATCTCATCAGTAGCCAGATGCTCTGCCACCCTTTCGTCAACACCTTCATAACGTCCACAAATAAGCATGATCGAGCTGAAGCCAGCGAGCTGCCGAGCAATTTCTTGGTTGAACAGCCGACCCTGGGGAGTGAGCAAAATGACGGGTACAAAGGATAAACAGAGCTCAGATTTAATAGCCTCAACAGCCTCAAAGATGGGTTCCGGTTTTAATACCATGCCAGCCCCACCACCATAGGGATAGTCATCGACAGTCCGATGCTTATCGTGGGCATAATCCCGTATATTATGGACCCTGATATTAACAAGCTGGCGCTCTCTTGCCCGTCCGATAATACTCGCGCTGACAAAACCGTCAAACATTTGGGGAAATAGAGTCAAAACATCAATGCGCATCTCTAAAACCCGCTATGCATGGCCTTTGCCGCTCAAAATCTCCATCGCATGAGGTATGACAGGCAAAATAACCTCGAAACACTCCCTCACTGCAACAGGACTACCAGGAAGATTGATAATTAAGCACTTACCTCGGCTCCCGGCAACAGCCCTACTTATCAACGCCTCCGGTTTCTTCTTGGCTGTCATCACTCTCATCGCCTCGGTTAGACCGGGGATTATCCTCTCGACCACTGCTAGGGTCGCCTCAGGAGTAACATCCCTAACTGCCAAACCTGTACCTCCGCTGGTCACGATAAGGTCAAGTCCATCCACATCCACCCACTGCCTCAAGGTGGATGAGATCGTCTCCATTTCATCAGGCACTACGGCATACATGTCCACACTAACGCCCAGCCGCTTAACATACTCACAGGCCACCTTACCACTCTTATCACCCTCCTCACCACGCCACCTCCTATCGCTAATCACAAGTACTCCGCCGCGAAACATTTGACTATTTTACCACATCCATCGAAAGCTTGAAACTGCAACTCTTGCGCACTAAGCCCCATCATAAAAATAACCACTTCATGCTACAAAATATAGGGGGCCAAAAAGCGTATCCACAATATATAGAAACCACGCTGTAGTCGGTACATCCCTGAAATGTTAAAAAATCGCAAAAAGTACGAAAAAAGTGTGGTAAAAGTATTGACAATCTGGGTGACAAGTGTTCTATAATGGTGGAAAGTGGGAAAAAGTGGGAAAAGGAGGTGACGCATGATTGACTGTGTGCAATACCGGGTAGGTAACAGTAAGTTGCTCCATTTTCTGAAGGGGAACAATCATAGCAACATCGAGCTTCAGTTGATCCGCTTTTGGTCCCGCCATCCGCGAGCGAAGTTAAGTCTATGTGCGATTGCTTGTGCTCTAGACATGGCGAGAATCAATCTCAGGGATGCTATTAAAGCACTTGTCGTCAAAGGAATATTGCAAGAGCAGACCAACGGCAATGGTCTGGTCACCTATTCGCTCAGTGACAGGGCAGAGGTACAGGAATGCATAGAAGAACTGACCAAACTGGACTGGCGAGAGGTGAGGATACTGGAGCGCCAACTCGAGAGTGAAGCCGTTCTAGCTTAAGAAAAGGCAAATGTTCCTCGGCGAGTACGAATATAAAGTAGACAACAAAGGCAGGTTACCTCTGCCTCCGAAATTCAGACAGGAACTCGGAGGAGAATTGATGGTTACCAGAGGCGCCGAAAGATGCATCGTCCTGTACACGGCAGCGGAATGGCGCAAGCTGGCTGACCAACTAGCGTCACAGACCGTATCCCCTAGTAAACTGCGCAGGCTAAACCGCGTGCTGTTTGGCGCTGCATTCAGCCTGGCACTTGACGGACAAGGCAGAATCGCGCTACCACAGCCGTTACGTCAATACGCACAAATAGAAGACACGGCTGTCATAGTAGGCGCCAACAATTGTGTCGAGATATGGAATTCGGAGCTCTGGAATGCTGAAAAAGCATCCGCTGAAGAGCAAGTCTGGCAAATCATAGAAAGCCTTGAGGGGCAATAATGAGCTTAGCCGTCATGCTACCGATTCATAAACCGGTGATGCTGTATGAAGTGATCGAAGCGTTGCATGTCAAGCCGGGGAAGCGATACGTTGACTGCACAACCGGCTCAGGTGGACATGCCGAAGCGATCCTGCGGAGAATCTTGCCACATGGACAGCTTCTCGGAATTGATATAGATAGCGAGGCCATTAAGATCGCCAGAGATAGACTGGCAGAGTTTAGGGACAATATAACTCTGGTACACGGCAATTTTGCCAATCTTCGAAGTATCTGCGAGGAAAACAACTTTATTCCGGTCCACGGCATACTGTTCGACCTAGGTGTCTCCTCGACACAACTGGACACGGCGGAGAGGGGATTCAGCTTCCGCTATGATGCTCCGTTGGACATGCGCTTTAATCAAGAGGAAATGCTGACTGCCGCTGATATTGTGAACACGTTTCCAGAGCAAAAACTGAACCACATAATAAGGAGTCACGGTGAGGAGAGGTACAGTCGCCTGATAGCTCGTCAAATTGTCAGGAATCGTCCTATAACCAGCACGCTTCACCTGGCACGCATAATTGAACAAGCAATTGGCCATCGATATAGCAAAATCCACCCGGCAACGAAGACTTTCTTAGCATTGCGTATCGCCGTTAATCGTGAGCTGGAAAATTTGACTTTAGCCCTGGCACAGGCTCTGGACTGTCTGGAGTCAGGAGGACGACTGGTCGTTATTAGCTACCATTCACTTGAGGATCGAATCGTCAAACAGTTCATAAGTAGAGAAAGCAAAGGGTGTATTTGTCCCCCTGAAATATTAGTATGTCACTGCAATCGCGTTGCCAGGCTGAAAACCATTTCAAGAAAAGCCATTTCTCCATCAATCGCCGAGGTCAGAGCCAACCCACGCAGCCGCAGTGCCAAACTTAGGATAGCAGAACGTGTTTGAAATCTTGAAAAGGTATTTATCACACAGACACACGCAGCTTGAAGAAATCACAAAAGGGAGGTAAGAGATGAAAAAAGTTATCGCAGCCATCGACGTAGGAACAACAAAAGTATGTACTATAGTCGGCACCCTGGACTCGGGGGGTAATATCCAAGTTCTCGGCGTGGGTCTCGTGCCCTCGCACGGACTGCATAAAGGGATGGTGGTTAACGTAGAGGAGGCTAGGGAATCGGTTACTGAATCTGTAAGACGTGCCGAACAAGCAAGTGGCTTGAAAATAGAAAGTGCTTATGTCGGTGTTACCGGGAGACATATAAGCTCCATGAACAGCCACGGCGTCGTTGCCATACCACGCAACGACCGCCTAGTACGATCTGAGGACCTAAAAAGAGTACTGGCTGCAGCTCAGCAAGTCAACTTGCCGGATGACCGGAAAATACTTCATGCCATTCCACGCAGCTATATGCTGGACAACCAGGAAAGGATAAAAAACCCTGTAGGAATGCACGGCTTCAGGTTGGATGTAGAAACGCACATAATCACTGCAGCCGTCGCCTCGGTACAAAACTTGGTCAAGTGTATTCGCAGCGTCGGTGTTGAAATTCAGGACCTCATCCTAGAGCCGCTTGCCAGTGGCGAAGCAGTATTGACACCTGAAGAAAGAGAGGTGGGTGTCATCCTTGCCGACATTGGTGGTGGTACCACTGACATAGCCGTCTTCAAAGATGGCAGTATATACCATACATCGGTAATTCCTGTAGCTGGCTACCAAGTCACCAGTGATCTGTCCATTGGCCTGGGACTACCCTTTGAGATCGCCGAGGCGATGAAGAAAAAGTACGGTAATGTATATCCTGAAGTGCTTACCAAGAGCCAGGAGACCATGCTCACAGTTGAAGATGGGCACAGCGTTTCCTATAGGGACCTGTGCAACATCATAAAAGTACGCATGGAAGAACTGCTCAGACTTATCCTCCTGGAAATGCCAGATTCGAATTATGCTTCACTGGCACCCGCAGGCCTAGTGCTGACCGGAGGTTCCTCCAAACTTGCAGGGTTGGAAGCTTTAGCCCGAACAACGATCCGTATACCCACCAGAATCGGCGAGCCCATGGGTGTATATGGCATTACAGATATCCTTCATGATCCAGCCCATGCAACAGGAGTCGGTCTTCTACTATGGGGCACCAGAAACCAGGGGAAGCCAGCTTGGGAGGCAAAAAGACAGAGTGGCATCCTTGGCGGCTTTGTGAAAGCGCTTAAAAAATTCTTCGGTGTTTAACGAATAGAAAAATATTAATAGAAAAGTATTACAGGAAAGGAGGTTTATGAAAAGATGGCAAAATCGACGTTCTCCATGGCACCGGCGAGGATCAAGGCGATCGGCATCGGAGGTGGCGGTTCAAACGCCATCACAAGAATGGTGAGAGAAAGCATCAAAGGCGTTGAGTTCATCACCATGAACACCGATGCCCAAGCCCTCGCCCTGTCCGAAGCACCAATTCGCGTCCAGCTTGGTGAAAAACTCACCAGAGGTTTGGGCGCAGGTGGTGACCACACCGTAGGAGCCGCGGCCGCAGAAGAAAGCCGCCAGACCATCCAAGAGGTAGTCTCCGGAGCCGATATGGTCTTCGTCACCGCAGGCATGGGCGGTGGCACTGGTACCGGTGGCATACCTGTTGTGGCCGAAATAGCCAGGCAGAGCGGTGCCCTCACCATCGGTGTGGTCACCAAACCGTTCAGTTTTGAAGGAACCAGACGCACCAAAGTTGCTGAAGAAGGCATCTTAAACCTCTGCGAAAAGGTTGACACCCTGATAATAATTCCAAACGACCGCTTGCTGGAGCTGTGCGATGCCAAGACAACGGTCGACAACGCCTTCAGGCTGGCTGACAATGTTCTCAGACTAGCAGTTCAAGCCATAGCCGAGGTCGTCACTGTGCCCGGTCTCATCAACCTAGACTTCGCGGATATCAGGTCAATAATGAAAAACGCAGGACCTGCATGGATGTCAGTCGGGCGAGCCAGCGGTCAAAACAGGGCGGTCGAAGCCGCCAGAGCAGCCCTCGCCAGTCCTCTCCTCGATGTCTCAGTAAATGGCGCCAAGGGGGTGCTCTTCAATGTCACCGGTGGCAGCAATCTGACACTGTTCGAATGCAACGAGGCGGCTGAGGTGATAGCTCAGGCAGTAGACCCGGATGCCAATATAATCTTTGGTGTCGTCTTCAACCCTCAGATGGAAGATGAAATACAGATCACCATAATAGCCACTGGATTTACTGCTCAGTACGGAGCCGGTGTCCCCACCGAGGCTGAGCTACGCCGTCTCCTGCGCGGTGTTGCTGAAGATAGCTTGGACGTCCCATCTTTTCTCCGTCGTGCACCGCAGTACCCCGCTGCGCGCCCTGCACCTACCCCCAAAATGCCCCTATAGCCCCCTCACCCACCTCACCCTCCCCGAACAGAGCGGCAACCGGAGTTGCCGCTCTGTTTTTTTGATACACTAACAGGTTGACAATTCCCATATCTTGGGTTAAAATAACAGCATACCACAGTTTCTTGGGGGTAGTATGAGGTGTCCATATTGCGGTGACTCTGAGAGCAAAGTGATTGATTCGAGGGATGTTGGAGAGGGTATAAGGCGCCGGCGCCAGTGTCTTAAATGTCAAGCTCGCTTTACCACCTACGAGCAACCGCAGCTGCGCAATCTATTTGTAATCAAAAAGGATGGTCGCCGGGAGGAGTTCAACCGTGACAAGATACTTATAGGGATACGCAAGGCATGCGAGAAACGTCCGCTACCCACCGGTACAATTGACAAAATAGCCGATGATATCGAAGCCGAGCTGTATCGCCTTGGGAAGACCGAGGTTCCCAGCTCTTTGATCGGTGACATGGTAATGGATAGGCTCCATAACCTCGATCATATAGCATACATTAGATTTGCCAGTGTCTACCGCGAATTTGCTGATATAGCCACTCTAAAACAAGTGGTTGACACCCTAGTGGACTCTAGAGCTAAAAGGCCACCGGCTGGTCAGTTGCCACTACTACCGGAAGATGAACTGAAACTTCCGGGACGCCGGCAGCAGAGAAGGAAACAGGATGTCAAAACAACAAAATAAGAATAACAAGCAGCACATAACCAGCCACAGCAGTATAGCACGGGCTATCTTTGCCGCTGCTGAGTCCATGGGGATCACAGATAGAAAAATGCTGGAGGAGCTTACCAGCCAAGTCATACAAAGGCTGGAACCAAAGCCTACCCTGCCTGGAATGGAGGACCTGGTGTCAAAACAGCAAAAGCAAAAACCATCGACCACCCAAATCAGAGATACAGTCAAACAGATCCTTGCAGAAAAACAGCAAGAGGTGGAAAAACCTGCACAGAAGCAAACGGTAACGGTGGCGGCATCTGGGACAGCAAGTTGGACAGGAATTGGATTGCAGCTTTCCCAAAATGCGCTCACTGTTCTGGAAAAAAGATATCTGAAAAAGGACAGCCAAGGGCAGGTTATTGAGACCCCTGAGGAAATGTTCCGCCGCGTAGCCAGACACATCGCCTCTGTGGAGACCACATACGACCCTAAAGCAAATGTCGGCTTCTGGGAAGAGAAATTCTACCAACTCGTGACTTCTCTGGAATTTCTGCCCAACTCTCCAACCCTCATGAACGCAGGCAGAGAACTCGGGCAACTATCCGCATGTTTCGTTATCCCCGTAGATGACTCCATGGAATCAATTTTTGATGCCGTAAAATATACAGCCCTCATCCACAAGAGCGGTGGCGGAACTGGTTTTTCATTCTCGCGTTTGCGTCCAAAGAACGACCGTGTCGGCTCTACCGGTGGCATCGCCAGTGGTCCCGTCTCTTTTATGCGTGCCTTTGACACCGCAACAGATGTTATCAAGCAGGGAGGTATGCGCCGTGGTGCCAATATGGCTATCCTCAGCGTCGACCACCCTGACATTTTGGAGTTTATCCACGCGAAAGAAGACCATAGAGCACTGACAAACTTTAACCTTTCGGTGGCTGTTACCGACGCGTTCATGCAAGCCGTGGAAAAGGGCGAAGACTATGATCTGATAAACCCTCGAACCGGAGAGATCACTGGCAAACTTAATGCCAGAGAAGTATTCCAGAAAATCACGGAAATGGCATGGCGTACTGGGGATCCTGGTATTGTCTTCATTGACACCATAAACAAGTTTAATCCGACCCCACACCTAGGAAAGATAGAAAGTACTAACCCATGTGGGGAACAACCCCTGCTGCCTTTCGAATCTTGCAACTTGGGTTCCATAAATCTATCCAAGATGATTAAATACAACGGAGACAGTGCCGAGGTCGACTTCACAAAATTGGGTGAGGTGGTTAGACTCGCAGTCCGCTTCCTTGATAACGTTATTGACGCTAACAAGTTCCCGCTGCCGCAGATCGAGAAGATGACTAAATTGACCAGAAAGATAGGGCTCGGCGTTATGGGCTTTGCCGATATGCTCATTAAACTAGGTCTGCCGTACAACTCTGATAGAGCCCTAGAAATAGCCGAGAAAGTAATGCGATTTATATCCGAAGAAGCACTGAAAGAATCTGTGAAATTAGGCGTGGAACGAGGTGTGTTCCCAGCCTTTAAGGGAAGTATTTACGATACAGGCAATGGCATAAGGCCTAGAAATGCCTCGCGAACTACCATTGCGCCGACAGGCACGCTGAGCATAATCGCCAACTGCTCTAGTGGCATTGAACCATTGTTTGCACTCACCTATACCCGCCATATCTTGGATGGCGCAGAACTCATCGAGGTCAATCCATACTTTGAGGAAGTAGCCAGGAAAGAGGGCTTCTATTCCCAAGAACTGATGGAAGGACTAGCTAAAGGT
The DNA here is from genome assembly GCA_034435835.1 of Dehalococcoidia bacterium. Classification (GTDB taxonomy): domain Bacteria; phylum Chloroflexota; class Dehalococcoidia; order GIF9; family UBA5629; genus CALJTV01. The sequence continues at coordinate 93,388 of DAOTWF010000002.1, forward strand.
AAGAAGCTGAAAGACTTCGAAGGCGTCCCTGGTTGGATAAAGGAGGTTTTCGTCACCGCACATGACATCTCTCCTGAATGGCATGTGAAAATGCAGGCGGCTTTTCAAAAATACACCGATAGCGCCGTCTCCAAGACAGTGAACTTGCCCCACGAGGCGACGGTTGAAGATGTAGCAAATGTATTTATACTGGCATATAAACTCGGACTGAAAGGGATAACAATTTATCGGGATCGCAGCCGTGAAAGCCAAGTATTGACTGTTAGTAAACTGAAGGAGCCCAGCCCCGCAACCTCGCTGAAACCGAGGCCCAGGCCCAAAGTTACCAAAGGAATCACAGAACGGGTTACCACAGGTTGTGGTTATATTTATGTCACAGTCAACTTCGATGAAAAGGGTGTATGTGAGGTATTTTCTAGCCTTGGAAAAGCGGGGGGATGCGCGTCGGCACAGCTCGAAGCTACTAGTAGGCTTATTTCGCTAGCTTTGAGGTCGGGTATTGATACAGCTTCAGTTACCAAACACCTTCGTGGTATCCGCTGTCCTTCAGTGGCTTGGGAGGAAGGACACGCTGTCCTTTCCTGCGCCGACGCGATCGCCAGCGTGCTCGAGAAATACATAAGAGACAGCCAGCCCAGCACCGCCCATGAACAGGAGATTACTGCCAAAAACTGGGCAGGACAGTGCCCCGAGTGCGGTAATATCTTGATTTACCAAGAGGGCTGTCATATTTGCCCCAGTTGCGGCTACACTAAATGCGGCTAGCAGTCAATGTTAATTGGAGGGGTGTGTGGAAGAATCCGAACTCAGCTATTCCCGAGCTTTCAAGCAAATAGCTAAAAGTGCTAACTCTTCGGTGCCTTTGGCAAAAATCCTGAACTCCATCGCCAGAAGCACCGCCAAAGCGCTCAGGGCTACTGGCTGCGCTATAATGCTCCTCAGTCCTCGGAAAAGACACCTGGACATCGTGGCTGCCTACGGCCTCAGTGACATGTATCTCAAAAAAGGGGTGCTGGATGCCAACAAGAGCCTCCACGAGGTCATGGAAGGAAAGACGATCGTAATTTTCAATGCCAAAGAGGATAAGCGAACCCAATACCCGCAGGCTGCAGATATGGAAAAAATCAGTTCTATCCTAGCAACCCCGATTTTCCAGGGCGGCGAGGTAATCGGGCAGATCCGCGTATATACCCACGAACCAAGACGCTATTCGCATACCGAAAAAGACTTCGTATTCACAGTAGCCAATATTGTCTCTATCGTACTCGAAAAAGCTGAACTGCACCAGACACTCGAAGACAGATACACAGAAAAGATAGGTAAAAGCCAAAAGCTGACTGAAACACCCAAGCTGCCGCCCTCTTCTCTCAGGCCCTCGACCTTTGGGCATCCCAGCGAAGAGAAGTTTGCCAAGCTACTAGATTTCTACAGAATCGAATGGCTATACGAACCGCGCTCCTTCCCTATCCAGTGGCAGGGAGATCGCGTGACAGAAATGTTCACCCCTGATTTCTACCTGCCAGAACTGGATCTCTACATTGAGCTGACGACTCTGAAGCAAAGCCTTATTACAGAGAAAAACCGTAAGGTACGAAGACTCCGAGAGCTCTATCCAGACATAAATATCAAACTCTTGACCAAAAACGATTATTTGAAACTGCTGGCCAAGTATGGCTATGGAAACTTTGGTGCCACAAAGATACGAGGTATAGACCGTGTTCTGTTCAGCCATACACAAATCCAGCGCCGGGTAAAAGCACTGGCAAAACAGATTTCGAAAGACTACTCCGGCAAGAAGCTTGTCCTTGTGGGTGTACTTAAGGGGGTTGTCTGCTTCATGTCCGATATCATGCAGTATATCTCAATACCGCTTGATATCGATTTCATGGCTATTTCATATTATGGCAGCGACGGAGACACAGCAGTTAAAATAGCCAAGGACCTCGATATAGACATAACCGGACTGGATGTTCTTATGGTGGAAGACATTGTAGATACCGGGATGACCCTAAACTATGTACTGGGACATCTGGCTTCTCAAGGACCCTCCAGCTTACGCGTTTGTACCCTGCTGGATAAGCGGGTACGCCGACTGGTCAATGTTCCACTCCATTATGTTGGTTTTGAAATTCCGGACGAATTCGTCGTCGGTTACGGACTGGACTTCCATGGAGAATACCGAAATCTGCCTTTCATCGGCGTGCTCAATCCGGAATTCGTCGAAGAGGACCAAAAATAACTTGCCCCAAGTAACCTCACTCTTTCCGACTCCTCGCCCTGCGCTTTTCGGCCTTCGCCTACCTTGCGCCAGCGTCTTGTCGCTCTGAGCTCAATTACTTGGGGCACTTTAACTTTACCATACTCGCTTGACCTTGTCAAGAGCCATCTGGCTCAGCGAAATAGCCTACTAGGGGCATAACCCTTGAGCACACTGAGACGGAAAAGCTGACAAATGTCGATGGTAAACTCGCTCTTCAAAGAGCGATGTCACCCTATAGGCAGACGATACCTGCGTCTGGACTAATATGTACCATGTTGATATAATTTAAAAATGTTGATTTGTCCCTTGCTTCACAACTAATTATTCATCATTTTGTTCATTATTTGCGGGAGGAGCCTCTATGGGAAAAATTTACATAATAGATGTAACGAACAGGGATGGAGTACAGACCGCCAATTTAGGACTGTCAAAGCTTGAAAAAACAATGATAAATCTTTACCTCAATGAGATGGGAGTGTTCCAGTCTGAATTTGGCTTCCCCACAACCCGACACGAAACATATTACCTGCAGGCAAATTTGGAACTGGCTGAAATGGGGGTCCTCAAACCGATAAGGTTGGGTGGGTGGATTAGAGCTACTATAGAGGATGTAGAGATTGCCTTTAGGCTCGTACCAGGACTTAAGCATCTTAACCTTTCAATCTCCACCTCTGACCAGATGATTCAGGGGAAATTTCTAGGACGCAAGACTCGGGACGACATTGTAAAAATGATGACCGACGCGGTAGACGCAGCACGGCAGTATGGCGCTGAATCTATCGGCGTCAATGCTGAAGATGCTTCAAGGACAGGCCTGGATTTCCTGATCAAATTTGCAACTCAGGCAAAGTTGCATGGCGCTGATAGGCTCAGATACTGTGACACACTGGGTTATGATAACCCTTTTACAATTTATGAAACCGTGAGAACGCTGGCAAAAGAAGTGGAGATGCCAATAGAGCTCCATTGCCACGGTGACCTTGGCATGGCGGTAGCGAACTCACTCGCCGGAGCAAAAGGCGTGCTGGACGCAGGTCAAGATGCCTATATAAACACGACCGTCAACGGAATCGGTGAACGGGCTGGGAATGCCGATCTGATAGCAACTGTCCTCGCCATAACCAAATCCAAAGGTTTCGCTGGAAAATACGAGCTGCGCAACCCCATCAAACTAAACATGGCTTGGAAAATAGCCAAATTTGCCAGCTACGCCTTCAAAGTGCCAATACCAATTAACCAGCCCGGGGTAGGCGCAAACGCATTTGCTCATGCTTCAGGTATCCATGCTGATGGTGTCCTGAAGGATCCACAGAACTATGAACTTTATAGCTACACTGAATTGGGGCGAGGTGAGCCGGAGCTTGTAGAGACAGGTAGTCAGATATGTACCGGCGAATATGGTGGAATTTCAGGCTTCAAACATGTCATGGGCAAAATGGCAGTCGAGTTCAAAGACGCCCAAGAAGCGGAGACGATACTGGAACTGGTTAGATATGCCAATGTAGCCTGTCAAAAGCCGCTGGTTGAAGATGAACTGCTGTTTATCGCTAAATATCCGCAGATCGCCAAGAAGATACTGACACTAACACCATTGGCGTAATTATCATAAAACTAGGTATACTTTTGCCCTTGATCAGGAGCCAGCATAAAAGGCGATTTGATAGCAGAACATAAAATCAACCTGACACCTATCGGGACAGTAAGAAACCAGATCAACGACACAAAACACAAAGACTGGCAATTGGTGACCTCACAAATAGTGATAAAGAAAGACCTAGAAGCAGCACTGGACGGCATCGAGGGTTTCTCCCATCTTATTATCATCTACTGGATGCATAAATTGCCCCCAAATCAACACCCACCGAGCAAGGTGCACCCTAAAGGCAACCAGTCATTGCCACTGACAGGGGTATTCGCCACTCGTAGCCCAACACGCCCCAACCCTATTGGTATGACAGTGGTGAAACTGCTTGGACACAGAGAGAATATCCTGGAGGTTGTAGGCCTCGACGCAGTGAACAACACCCCAGTACTTGACATTAAACCGTACATCCCGTCCCACGATTCAATCAGCGAAGCCACCACCCCAGAATGGCTTCATCCCGGCTGATATCTTTGTAGGCAAGAAGCGCTGTTGACGCAGTAATAAAAAACGGCTTTAATATAAAGTGACCGGCGGGTGTAATTCAGCGGCAGAATGCTTGCTTCCCAAGCAAGACGTCGGCGGTTCGAATCCGCTCACCCGCTCCAGTCTGAAACCACCGATCGATCAGGAATTTCCTGCTACACTACCTTCACTTGCTTCATGCTCATCGTCGGAACACCCGCAGCACTCACCTACCGCCCCTTCCAAAGTATATCCACAATTTGGACAGACTATCCTCTCGTCGGTAACCATGGTGTCACCTTCCTCTATGTAGAATTTGTCTAAATCACCCAGACACCTCGGGCACACCCAAGACCTAACCATCGGAACTGCTCCATTTTATGTCAAATAACTTTGACAGCTTTTATAGGTATTCTTTTAATGTTTGAGCCACTTTATAGGTCATCCCCTTTACTGAAGCCAGCTCTTCCGCCGAGGCCTCCTTGATACGCCCCAGGGAACCAAACTTGAGCAGCAAAGCCTTCTTCCTCCTACTGCCTATCCCCGGAACTGCATCGAGCAAGGATGCCACAGCCTCTCGGCGACGCAGATTCCGATGGTAGGTAATTGCAAAACGGTGTGCTTCGTCCCTCACCCTTTGAAGCAAGTGTAAAGCTGCAGAAGTTTTGGGAATTTCAATTGGGTGGTGGCTATTTGGTGTAAACAGTTCCTCATTCTCCTTGGCTAAACTCACTGCGGGGATGTGCTTGATACCAAGCTCGCCCAGCACTTCAAGAGCCACATTAAGATGGCCCCTGCCACCATCTATGAGGATAAGATCAGGGGCCACCGACCACCTTTCCTCGTCCGCGAGAAAATGTCTGAAACGCCTTGTCAGCACCTCACGCACCATGGCATAGTCATCGATACGATCGGTTAGTGTAAGTCTGAACCTTCGATATTGAGCTGGTTTAGGAAAACCGTGTTCAAACACAACCATACTACCTACCGTAAGCTTGCCCCTAATATTGGACACGTCATAGCCTTCTATTCTAGCCGGTGTAGTGGGTAAACCAAGTCTTTCCTTCAGTTCTTCTAAGATCAAAGTGGCCTGTACAGTTGTTGACTGTTTTGCTTGATACATGAGCAACCCCTGCCGCGTGTTTTCAGCGATTGTATCCATCAACTGCTTTTTGGCTCCGCGCTGCGGTACGACAATTTTAACGGACGCGCCTCGCAAGCTCGATAACCACTCTATCAGAACCTCCGGCTCTTCGGCAGGGTACTGGAGTAAGAGCAAAGACGGAATAGACGCGGCTGAAGCATAGTACTGCTTGATGAAGCTGGCCACAATATGTTCTGGCTCTTCACCGTAGATCCCCTCCAGCAAGAAATACTCACGCCCAACCAATCCATTGTTCCGTACAAAGAAGATCTCGACATAAGCCAGGTCTTTTGTCTGCGACATAGCAATGGCATCATAATTACCCTTCACCGTCACAGCTATTTTTTGTCCCTCAATAACTCTCTCAATAGCTTGAAGCTGGTCACGCAATGTTGCTGCCTTCTCAAACTCCAGCCTCTCCGAAGCCTCTTTCATATTCTTCCTTAGATCTCGCGTTACCAGTCGATGCTTACCTTCAAGAAATAGAATGACCTGCTTGATCATTTCCGCATACTGTTCTTTAGTAACAGCTCCGACACAGGGACCAAGACACCGCTTAATATGATATTCCAGACACGGTCGTGTTCCCTTGCCCGTAATACGTTTGGTACAGGAACGGAGAGGAAACATTTTTTTAAGCAATTTTAGGGTCTGCCGTACCGAAGCAGCACTGGCGAACGGACCAAAATACCTGCTACCGTCTTTGTCAAAACGCCTCGTGATGCGCAGAGTAGGCCACTCGTCTCTCAGGTCTATTTTGAGATATGGAAAACTTTTGTCATCCTTGAGACGAACGTTATAGATCGGGTGGTATTTCTTTATGAGATTGCACTCTAGTATCAGGGCTTCCTGTTCAGAGTCAGTGACAATGGTCTCAACATCGTCTATACTGGCTACCAGCTTCTGGTGCTTGGGAGAGAGTGCAGAGCCATGACCGAAGTAAGCCTGCACACGGCTGCTCAAACATGCTGCCTTGCCCACATATATAACATCGCCCTGGCTATCTTTGAAAATATAGACACCAGGCTTCGCTGGCAATGTTTTCAAGTGCTGTGCAGAAAATTTAGGCATCTTTTGAATCTATTGTAACACTGGATAATAACTCAGCAAAAGCCACCTTAAATTTAACTGCAGCGATATTAGCCCCGTCCTTGACTTTATGTTAAAATATAGGTTGGCAATGCTTTCCCAAATTCGAGCAAATATAGAGCCTTTTTTACGCCACTTAGGCGAAGAAAAAAAGTATTCTCAGAATACCCTGCTTGCCTACGCTGGAGATTTGAACCAGTTGGTTGATTATGCGGAGTCAGCATCTCCTAATGAATCACAGGAGCAACTGCGCCTAGATGCAAAGTTACTGGCTGGATACTTGCGCTCCCTCAGAGAAAAAGGCTACAAGGCGTCCACCATAGCACGCAAGGTTGCCGCCGCAAAGTCTTTCATAACATTCCTCCAAAAAAGGGGGGTATTATGGGGCGACCTGACACCTGTGTTAGCTTCACCCAAAGTGAGAAAGTCAGCGCCAAGACCTCTGTCCGTGTCGGACATCAGAAATCTGCTGGCTGAGCCAGCCAAACTCTCAACGCCTGAGGCAAAGAGGGACAAGGCAATGCTAGAATTGCTTTACGCCACGGGCTTAAGGGTCAGTGAGCTCATGGCGCTGAATGTGAAAGATGTCAACCTGAGAAAGAACTTCGTCAAATGCGCAAGTCGCGGTTCCACAGTAAGGATCATACCCATCGATGACAGGGTCGCTCAGATTGTGAAAGAATACCGTGACAGCGCACGCCTGCAGCTAATCAACAACGAAAGAGAGGCTGCCCTTTTTGTAAACAGACGTGGTGAACGGTTGACACGTCAAGGCTTTTGGCAAATAGTGCAAGGCTATGCCAATAAAGCCGGACTAAATACCAAAGTGACCCCTCGGAATATCAGACACAGCTTTGCCATCCAAAAATTGATAAATGGCGCTGACCTGCAGTCAGTTAAGGAACTTCTTGGTCACTCCCATATTTCCACCACCAAGGCTTATACCCAGGTAGAAACAATCGGTTAGTACTGTACGATAAACGAAAGGCAAACTATGAAGAAAAAGAGGAGCAAACGGAGAATAAAACACAGGGCTGCCCTACAGTCACAGACACCATCCCGTCCAACAACCACAGTCAGCCAGATGCCAAAAAGGATGGTAAGCACAGGTTTAGCTGGACCGGATTTCCCAAGCATACAGAGGGATAAATACAAATACGTGCTGGCTGACCTACGATGGATCGGTGTCATAGCCATGAGCCTTTTCCTGATCCTGATCGTCCTAAGTTTCGTACTGGGCTGAAGGTACACCTGCGTGGATCTTCAAGCAAGCCGAGAACGACTATTTGAATCTTTGCGCCGTGAGATCTCAGATAGGCGCGTGCTTTCAACGATGGAGCGAGTACCCCGTGAACTCTTTGTTCCGCCGGAATATTACCACCTAGCTTACGAGGATATTCCTCTAAGCATCGGCTACGGACAGACAATTTCGCAGCCGTTCATTGTAGCCCTGATGACACAAGCGCTGGAGTTGCAAGGCAACGAGAAGGTGCTTGAAATCGGTACCGGGAGCGGCTATCAGACCGCTATATTGGCTGAGCTGTCCCGATGGGTAGTCAGCGTCGAGCGTATCCCTGAACTCGCGGACTCGGCAAAAAAACTCCTTGACCGACTCGGATACAGAAACGTAGAGATACATGTGGCGCGAGAAATCCTGGGGTGGCCGGAGAAAGCCCCTTACGATGCCATAATAGTGACCGCCGGGGCACCGCAAGTGCCGACCATACTGCTGGAACAACTCTCCACAAAAGGCAGGATGGTGATACCAGTAGGATCAAGGTGGGAGCAAGACCTGCTCAAAGTAAGCAAGAAGGAAAAGAAGGTCGTGGTCGAAAACTTGGGTGGTTGCCGGTTTGTACCATTAATCAGCAAGGATGCCTGGGAAGACTGAATATGAACTGTTTATATGCCAGCCCGAGGGATAAAGATCGCAGGAACACCCTCTTTGGGCACGAGCGCACCCACCGGGCAGATCTGCACACAGGCTAAACAGGCGTCGCAATCAGCCTCCGATAAAGGTTTGCCAGCAAAAGTGCTGACAACAGTATTAATCCCACGAAAAGCGAAATCAAGTGTCCCAGTACCTTTTTCCTGACACACCCAGACACATTTGCCACAAAGGACACATTTATTGGGGTCATATATGAATAACCGGTGGCTGGAATCTACCGGCAGGTTCCTGGGTATTTGCTTCAACCGCCTAACCTTCAACCGCAGCTTGAGGCGAGAGGCGATCTCCTGAAGTCCACAATTCCTATTCTTGGCACAGTGAGCACAATCAAGTTGGTGATGGCTGAGTAAAAACTCAAAGGCAGCGCTCCGGAGCCGATGGACCCTAGGGGTGTTGAGATGCACCACCATCCCATCGGAGACCGGCTCGGTACAGGAGGCGACAGGCGCCTGCCTGCCTTCGATCTCTACGAAGCACAGTCGGCAGGAGGCAAAAGGGGGCACCACACCCCTAACCGCGCAAAGGTTGGGGATATAGAACCCGTTGTCGAGAGCTACCCAGAGTATCTTTTCGCCCTTTCTTGCTTTGACCTGTACCCCATCGATATTTATAGTGACCAGCAAGAAAGTCCAACTCCTATTTGACACCTATCACGCGGGAAACTTTCACTTGTTTTAACTTGCCGCAGCACTGCAAACGCATTCTCAAAAACCCGCTTCACCTGTATTTTATCCCCGTCTAGACTTCAAAAACATCTCCTCTAGAAAATCTGCAATCCGGTCGACTTGGTTTGGAGAGAAACTTCTAACGCCACTTTCTATCTGCCTCCCGCTAACGATGGCTATCACATTCTTCAACTGCACAGCGCTGCCATCTTCACTTCCCTTGCACACTTTGATCTTGGGGGCATCGCTCTGTTTGAACCCTTCAGCAAGCAGTATATCATACTCAGAACCAAGCAACCGCGCTGCCTCATTCAAAGAAAGTTCGCTTAAGGTGGGTTTGACCAATACTGCCTGTCCGGCGGAAACGATCAAAGTCGCCTCGCTGCCTGCCCGAATATGACGCCAGCTATCTTTATACGGCCTGTCAAAAGACAACTCGCGGGGAACATGTTTTATGGTCGCTACCCTGTAGCCGCGCGACTTTAAGTTCGCAATAAGAGCCTCTATTAACGTAGTCTTACCAGACTCTGATGCGCCCACTATAGCAACTATCGCAGGTGCCTGCCCAGTGATCTCAAGACTAGACATCGACGAAACCATGAGGACGTCTGTAAGCCTTTCTCCAGGGCTCTCTTCTCGTAGCAATGTAATCCCTTACCACCGCTCTGATTGCGCTCGCTGCCAGCTCCGCACAATGATAGTTACCATCTGGCAGCCCCCCCAGCGCAGCACAGATATCCTGTCCGTCTATTCTCAGAGCCTCAGCCACATCTTTATCTTTGATCAGTTCAGTAGCCATACTTCCGCAGGCAACGGTGGCGCCGCAGCCATCTGTCCAAAACGCAACTTCAACTATCTTCGCCTCCTTCACCCTAATCCACATCTTCATTAATTCGCCACAGCGACTCCTTACAGCAACAAAACCATCGGCGTCATCGATGCTACCTAGATTGCGAGGGTTCATCGCATGATCGATCACCGTTCCGGTATATATTTCCCTCATTCGCGCCATCATCTGCTTTTCAAGCTCATCAAACTGGTCTCCCATTCCAGAACTCCTCCAATCGCCCGAATTCAGGAAACAAATATGTCGCCAGCACAACGACAACAGCAGCCTAATGTAGCGCTTAGCTCACTCTATCCTTAGCATACCAACCCTGCCAGCAATACGCAACCAAATTTGAGCGGCACCATAAAGTCACTAGCCGCGCCGACTACCATACAGTTATTCCCCTGTGTACAAAGCCAGGCGCACTATGACGTGGCGAAGTCGGTGAGATGCTATCTCCTGAGCGTCTTTACAACCTGCCCGTCTCTGTTTCTTAAATTGACTTCGAGCGGCATCCCGCCTGGGAGAGCATGCGTGGCACATGCCAGACAGGGGTCATACGGTCTGAAAGCCATCTCCACCATATTTAACAGTCCTTCCTTAACCTCGGGACCCTTTACAAACCCCTGAGCCGCTTTCTTTACCGAGACACAGATAGGGGCAGCATTGTGCTGGGTGGCAACGATGAGGTTTACCTTGGTGACCAGTCCGCGGTCATCAGTCTCGTAGTGATGGATCAGTGTGCCACGTGCCGCTTCCACACAGCCAATACCTACTTTCTTCAGGCGCAGGTTCATATTGCGTATGTCTTTGCTCGTCAGGAGTGGTTCACTGGCTATACGCTGCATATCCTCAGCAGCCTGCAGTGCTTCTATTAATCTCGCCCAGTGATAAGCCAGCGTGTGATGGCTTGGTTTTCCGCCAAGCCTGTCAAACATTTCTTCATATTCTTTCTGTGCCAGAGGAGTAGCCATACCGTTGGCTACATTCAACCGAGCAAGCGGACCAACACGATACAGCGAGGTTTTCTCTCCCTCTATTAGCCCATTCCAGCCCAGTTTCCTGAGATGAGTCAATCTGATATATGTCCATGGCTCAACCCATTCGCCTATATACTCAATATAGTCCTTCGGGTCAAACAATGCATACTGGTCGCCCTTGGGGTCGGTAACCCGTAATTTACCTTCGTAGAAATTGACCCTGTTGTTGGCATCCACCAGACCCATGTCGTAAATGTGCAGCTTGTAAGCATCATTCAGAATCAGATCAAGGTACTTTTTCTCACCGAGGACAGCCTCTTTGAACAGCTTCAAGGTGAACTGAGCAAACTCCACAGAATCATTGGCTATGTCCCGAATCCACTTCCTCTCCTCCTCGGTAACACCTCTGGGTACTCCACCAGGTAATCCCCCCTCGGGGTGGGGTGCTTTACTGCTAACAAGACGTATGATGTCCCGGCAGCGTTTCCTTATATCAATCACCTTCTTGCCGATGTCCAACCCTACTCTCCCGATGACTCCCAAGATGTTTCTAACCGCCGGGTCGGCATCCGGCCCGACCACGAAGTCAGGTGCTGAAAGGAAAAAAAAGTGGATATAATGATCTTCGACCATGAAAGCGTTATAGTGCAGCTGCCTCACTAGCTTCGCTGCTGGCGTCGGTTCCACATTATAGACGTCATCAACTGCCTTGGTGGACGCCATATTGTGAGGAGTGGGGCAAACGCCGCAGATATTCGGGGTAATACGTGGCATTTCCTCCACAGGCCTGCCAACGCAGAATCTTTCAAAACCCCTCAACTCCACCACCTGCCAGTAAGCATCCTCCACATTACCCTTGTTATCCAGAAAAATCTCTATCTTGCCGTGTCCTTCCAGTCTTGTAATCGGGTTTATGCTTATGTTCTTTGCCATTTCTCCCTGCTCCTCGTAGTTTCGTTACGTTCTTTTTCGCACCAAAGCCGAAACAGGTGCCGAAAAACGATAAAGGTAGCCCGTCAGATCGTCCAGCTTCTCTACCAGCTCCCTGAACTGTTTCTCGTCCTCAACATCGAGCATGGAGGCCAGTGCAGAAATGAACTTCGATCCGGCATCTTTCACTCCCTCCACCGGACCAAAACAACCACGACATGGTATGTTTATTTTCATACAGACGTCTCCACACCCGGAGCGAGTAGCTGGTCCCAAGCAGAGTATTCCCTGTGCCAAAAAACAGGTATCAGGGTTAGCCTCAACTTCGTGGATTCGCTTAACATCCTTCAATGCAATCCTTGGGGGCTTTGTCTTGTTCCGCTCACAGGTGTCACACAGGGCTTTGTGCGGGGCAAGAGTCGAGCCCCTTGGCGGCAGCTTACCAGCAAGAACCGCATTTACTGCGCTAGCTATGAGGTCTGGTGGCGGTGGGCACCCCGGAAGGTAGTAGTCAACATCGATAATTTGGTTAAGCACATAGACCTGCTCATAGAACTCGGGCAGTGTCAACTCTTTACCGTCTACCCTACACTTCGGCTGGGGGTAATTCCCTTTCGGGTTCACCACAGTGGGCGCATCCCGATATACCCAGTTGAATATATCCTCCTTTGTGGTGAAGTTCGCCAGCCCGGGCGTACCCCCAAAACAGGCACAGGCGCCAAAAGCGAGAACTAACTGTGACTTCTGCCTCAGCAGCCTTGCCACCTCTTCATGGTCAGAGTTTCTGACATGCCCGTTGATTATACTGAGTGCAATCTCTTTGTCTTTCATGCCTTCGGCATGGTGATACTTGAAGTCCATAGCCACGGGCCAGAGGACAAACTCCACCGCATCGGCTACCTGTAGAACAGCCTCATTCAAATCAACAACAGCCTCGTCGCAGCCACCACATCCGCCCAACCAGCAAATTGCAATTTTTGGTTTGGTTGCCATCTCTACTCCTCTTTGTATTTATTTCTTCGCTCTGGCACCAGCCATCTCTCGGCTAGGCAATCGTATGCGCTTCACTGGACCAAGCCTGCGTAGGGTCTCACTCATCTCCCTAACATAATTCGGTATTTGCTTCCCTTCAGGGTCTGTAGACAACACTATATGCACCCGCTCTGGCTCAATGCCATAGGAACTGAGAACCTTACGCAACAGGTGGACACGCTTTCTGGCTTCGAAATTGCCATCCTGGTAATGACAGTCCCCCTCAGGACAGCCCAGAATGAGCACACCATCAGCTCCACTCTTGAAGGCATCGATGATGTGCGCGGCATCTACCTTACCACTGCATATTATTGGTATCCAGTTCTTTATCTGAGCGGCGAGCTCAGCCTCGTCCCCCAAATAGCCCCAGCTGAATTTGCAGGAAAAACATACTAACTTTGGATCAAAGTTGCTCATATTCATCCTCCTGATTTACTATAAAGAAGCATAGACTCTGTCAATTCTCTCATAGGTAGCATCGTCGACCATCTTCCTTGCGTCCGAGGGACAAGCAGCTACACACATGCCACACGACTTACAGCGGAACATATCGGTAGTAGAGACGATCTTCCCTTCCCGTTCCACCAGATGCGCCGACTCATAGTTGCAGGAGTATACGCAAATCCCGCACCCGCTGCATCTCTCCTCATCGACTTCGACAGAATAGAGCGACTTTTCAAAGCCGATGGAGATACACGCTTTACAGGACACACAGGGACCACAAGTGGCACACCGCCTCGCCTCCTCTATGGCCTCCTCAAGCGTCAGTCCCCTTTCAAACAACTGAAAATGCATTCTTTGCTCCGGTGGTATCCATACCACCTCGGTCGGCGGCTTATAACGGGATCGCAGCGGAATATCGAACTTCTCATAATCCCGCCTTCTGCCCTCGGTCATATTGAGACCCCTGATATACCGATGGATTGATTCCGCAGCTTCCATACCTTCTCTCATCGCTTCCACCATGAACCCTATCCTGCGGACATCACCGCCGATGTAGACATCAGGGAACTTGAGGCTCTGCAACGTATGGGGGTCCACAGCCAGCCTGCCCCGCTCATCAAGTAAATTTTCGTTCTCCAGTATTACCCTATCAGGCCCCTGTCCTATAGTGATTATCAGCACATCACCGCTCATTTCTACGGTATCCGACAGGTCAAATTTGGGGTTGAATCCCTGGTCATCAAACACACATGTACACTTGGGAGAGATTATCTTCTTGAACCTTCCAGCTTCCCCGATAATTTTTTGCACACCGCGCGAATAGACAATCTGGATGCCCTCCTCCCATGCACCCCTGATCTCCTCCTCATCGGCAGGAATACCATCCCTAGAGCTCTTATCCTCACACTCCAGACACACCATGGTTACCTCACCACCAAGACGTCTCGCCGACCGGGCGACGTCAAAGGCCACATTCCCCCCACCGATAACGATCACCTTTCTATACTTGAAATAGTCCGGCTCTATGTTCCCGTGGCTAATCTCATAAAGTAGCGTATGCCCGTACAGCACACCGGACAGATCCTGTCCTTCCACTACCTTGCCATCGAAGGTTAACACCCGGGGGTAAGGGGTGCCTTTTGCCAAGAAGATAGCCTTATATCCCTGCATTCTCAATCTTTCAAATGTGAGCTTGCCCTTGCCCACTTCAGCATTAAACTTAATATCTATGCCAGCAATCCTCACTAAGTTGTCGAGCGTGGTTCTCAGGACATCATCGGGTAAACGGTAGTCCGGTATAAGCCATAGCGCCCCACCGAGTCTGTTCGACGCTTCAAAGATCGTCGGCCTGTATCCCTTCTTTGCCAGATAGTAAGCACACATCAGCCCGCTGGGGCCACCGCCTATGATGGCAATATTCTCCTTATCCTTGACTACGTTCAGCTCCTCTTTCTGATTCAGATAGTCAGTATAGTAATCAGAGAGAAACCTCTTGAGTAGTCTCCGCCTGATAGACCCGCCTTTGGTCTTGTAGTTACACTCCAGCTCACAAAGCCCGCAGATATAGCCGCAGATGTTAAAGAAAGGGTTCTTTTCGTAAAGATAATCACCTATTTGGACGATGCCTTCCTTCGCCCTATCGATATCACGGGGCAGCAAAGAGATAAGCACATTCGTCCGCTGGATATCTTCGTTAATGGGACACCGTATCTGACAGGGGGGTAACAGTTGCTTCACTGCCTCCTCGACATGAGCCCCACCAGTCGTAACCGTTTGCCACATAGTCAGCCTCCTTTAATTTTCAGATATTTCAACCGCCAGAAAACAGGCAAGGCCAAAATATATTACACAATCAAACCCTGACTATGCAAGATACAGCGTTGTGAACAATAACGTAGAACTGCAGATAAGAAGAGTTTTGAGCCGTAACGGCAGTATCCTCGCTCCTGCTCAGGCGCAGACAAACTGAAGCCAGAACAACCTACGAAGTCTCGGTCATCTTGTCAATTCACTCAAAACCGCACCATCTACGGAAACAAGCTGCACCACAAAAGGCATCTGCCCCAGGGCATGGGTCGAACAAGAAAGACACGGGTCATAACAACGGATAGCCACCTCGATTCGGTTAAGGATACCTTCAGTGACCTTGCCATTCTTTATGAACTCTTTAGCCACTTCATATACTGCCTTGTTCATCGCCCAGTTATTGTTCCCCGTAGCTACAATAAGGTTGACCTTTAGAATTTTGCCAGTATCGTCCACCCAGTAGTGATGGAAAAGAGTGCCACGTGGCGCTTCGATAACCCCCACACCCTGCTCATTATATTTGTCTGAGCCTACGATCAAGTCTGTAGCGCAAATATCCTTGTCCTCAAGTA
The DNA here is from genome assembly GCA_034435835.1 of Dehalococcoidia bacterium. Classification (GTDB taxonomy): domain Bacteria; phylum Chloroflexota; class Dehalococcoidia; order GIF9; family UBA5629; genus CALJTV01. The sequence goes on from DAOTWF010000002.1 coordinate 109,197, forward strand.
GCTGCTGGGCCCTTTCCAAAGCATAAAGCAGTTCAATAAGCCGCGCATAGTGATAATACAGGGATCCCTCAACGATGCCGTTCTTACCCAACTGCTTGAAGTTTCTAAACTCAGATTGAGCGCGATATGTAGAGATCGCTTCGCAGACGTTCAAACGTGCCAATGGACCTGTTCTGTAGACGCCTTTAGGATAGCCATGCTTCTTATAGAAGGGGAACTTAAGATACGACCAGTCTTCTATATATTCGGCAACTATCTCGAGGTAACAGGCGGGGTCAAACTGCTCTTCAAGAACCTTTCCCTCCGCATCCAACAGCCTCAATCTACCATCATAAAGCTCTAGGTTGTTGTCTTTATCTACCAGGCCAAGATAGCCAGTGGGGAAACTGGCGCAAGTGCAGGCTAAGTCCCTGTTTCTGTCATAGTATTCTTTGATTACAGCTATAGCTGTTTCGGCATCAGCTATCGCCTGGTCAACCTGTCTAAGAAAGCGGTCACGTTCAGTGGGTGAAAATGCCGTATTCATTCCGCCGGGCACTGCACCATTGGGGTGAACCTTCTTCCCGCCGATCGCCTGGATGATTGCCTGCCCGAAGCCACGAAGCCTTACACCTTTAACCGCAAGCTCGGGGTTTGCCTCGATCAACCCCACAACATTCCGTTTTGCCGGATCAGAGTCTAGCCCCAAAAGTAGATCCGGGCTGGCAAGGTGGAAGAAATGGAGGGCATGTGATTGAATATACTGCCCCATGTGCATCAGCTCACGAAGCAGCTTCGCTGGACGGGTCAGTTCCACGCCGAGAATGGCATCACAGGCTTTGGCAGAAGCCAAATGGTGGCTCACCGGACAGATACCACAGATCCTAGGAGTGATGACAGGCATCTCCCAGAATACCCTGCCTTCACAGAACTTCTCAAAACCACGGAATTGAGTTACATGGAACCGGGCGTCGGTAACATTGCCGGCGTCATCGAGATGAATGGTCACTTTCCCGTGACCCTCCAGCCTGGTTACCGGATTTATCTCGATGGTTTTACCAGCAGTAGCAACTCCGCTGGCTCTTCCTGCAACTTTGGTAGTCATGTCTCACCCCTTTTAATCGAAACGCATCATATCGCTGGGTAAAACGGGTATCCTGCCCTCCAGCAGCTCCTTTAGAGCATAGAGGATCACCTTGGCATCTGGCGGACACCCCGGTACATAACAATCTACTTTTACCACATGGTTCACGGGCTTCACCTGATCCAGCAATGCCGGCACGCCTGGGGGACGCGGTATCTTCCCCTCATAGTTACTTTCAGCCTCGATATAGGCACGCCTCAACACGTCATCTTTGTCAAATGTACTACGCATGCCACAGACACCGCCAAAACAAGCGCAATCGCCCCATGCCATCAAAATCTTGCAATTAGCCCGCAGCTCCTTCAAAACTTCTTCTTCCTCGGTATTACCCACAGAGCCCTCCACTATGCCCACATCAACCGGTGAAAACTCCTTGACATCCGTAATAGGGCTCCGGGTGAATTCCACCGCCTTGACCAGCTCCACTATTGCCTCATCGATATCTAAAAATGACATGTGACATCCAGAACAAGCTTCCAGCCAGACTGTAGCTACCTTTACTTTCGCCATGGATATAACTCCCTAATCCTGCATTATTTTTTGAAACGCCTCTCAATCTCGGTGATAAGTTCCCAATCAGCGCGGATCTCCTCAGGCGGCCTCACAAGCCGTGCAACACGCTTATTAACACCATCCAGAGTAACATAGGTTGCGCTAACCTCCATCCAGAGCGGTGAAGGCAATACCACGTCAGCTTGAGAAGCGATTTCCGACACAAAACTGGTTTGAACCACAAAGAACTCTACCCCATCCGGACGGGAACTCAACCCCGCCACCTCCGCCTGGGAATCACCCAGCAACAGATACAGAGCTTTTATCGAACCGTTCTTAGACAGCTTTGAAATACTAAACTCGCCTTCATCAGCAATACCCAGATCCCAGAGTCCAGCGCTGTTTCCACCGGGCTTCAACCACAGAGTTCTGGCACTGCGCTGCTTATCTTGACACACTGTCACTAAGTCAAAAAGCAGCGCCACCAGCTCTGGATCCTTGTATTGTAGAATACCCTGCCCGTAGACCACAACGCATTTCCTCGCCCTGCCCAGCATGGAAGCTGCAGCCTTAAGATCATCATGATCCAGCCCGGTGCGTTTGCATACATCCGTTGGCTTAATGTCCTTGAGGGATGTCACAAGATCTTTGATCGAAGGGGAATCAGCAGCCAGCCCCTCGTCCAAAATCACTTTTATCAGAGCCTTCAAAGCAAGAGCTTCCTTACCCTTATCAGGCCGTAACCATAACGTTGCTTGATAAGGAAAACCATTCTCCGCCGGATCGAACACAATTAGGTTTGCCCTTCTCCGTCTGATGGCACGAACCATATACGAGCCGGCGACCGGATGGGTTTTTAGGGGATGAGCACCAACCACAAAGATACAATCGGCGTCCAGAACCTCTTCAAGGGAAGAAATCTCCACATCCTTCAAACGCTTTTTGGCCTGGGAAGATTGTAATACTTGCCTGACAAGTCTGAAATAATCACCGTCCAAGCTATCCACTTGCTTGCTGCCCACTGTTAGTGTAAGAAAATCCTTAAAAGCTTTAGCGGACTCGTTGCTGAGCTGACTTGAGACAATACCGGCTATGCTGCTAGGGCCGTGGCGTGCCTTCGTCTCCCTCAGCCTTGCGGATACCAGATCTAGCGCTTCGGTCAAGGAGCAGGGCTCCAACTTGCCATTTCTCCGCTGCAAAGGAGTGAGAACACGCTTAGCAACTGCCTTCGCTGGGGTGAAACGCCCCCTATCACAGAGAAGACCACGTGGTTTTGTCAGGTCGGGACTATCGACTTTCACCACCCGATTGTCCTTAATGTATGCCCTGACCTCACATCCAATACCGCATATCGGGCAAACGCTCATCACCTGTTCACATTCTGAGACTCTGCCTTTATAGGCACTCGCTTTGGAAAAGATAGCTCCTGTGGGGCAGACCTGGAAACAAGCCCCACAAGATATACACGAAGACTCCCCTAGCGGCTGTCCTAGATCAGCGACCACCTTGTCTCTCCAGCCACGGTAACCGAAATCCAGAGTGTGTATACCGGCAAATTCGTCGCATGCCCTTATGCAACGTCCACAAAGAATACAACGATTGTGGTCAACAACGATATACTTATTTACCGAGTCTACTGGCAGCGAGGGCCAAGATAACGGATAGCGCAAGCTGTCCATCTGGTAGTGATAAGCTAGAGCCTGCAGTTCACACTCCCCGCTTGCCACACATTGTGCACAGAGATGGTTCTTCTCAGTGAACATCAACTCGAGGATTAGACGGCGGTATTTTTCCAGCCTTTCGGAGTGGGTCTGCACTACCAGACCATCGCGTGCTGGATAGGTACACGCTGGCATAGGGCGCCTCTCCCCTTCTATCTCCACCAAACAGAGCCTGCAAGCAGCAACATCGGTTAAGCCATCATAATGGCAAAGTGTCGGCAAATCGATACCATTCGCTCTGCAGATCTCAAGGATGGTGAGTCCCTCGCCTCCTCTAACTTGTTTACCATTGATAGTAAGAGTTATCTCAGCCATTGTTATTCTCCTACCTCAAGATCACATCTCAGACACCTTCCGGCTTCCCGTCGGGCTTCTTCCTCAGTAAGCGGGAGCTCGATTTCCTCAAAGCTCCGTCGCCTCTTTTCCACAGGAAGCGTTGGTGCCTCAGAACGGGGCTGCTCTTTCCATATCTCCTTCGCTACATCGATGGGCAGCTCTTCAGCAAGCTGGGCTTTGGGTTTAAGTTCATGTAGTTCTACTCTTGATGTATCCCCTCTGAAATACTTATCTATTGCTATGGCAGCCCTCCTGCCATCGGCGATGGCATAAATCACCATATCCGGACCCCTGACAAAGTCACCGCCAGCAAAAATGCCGGAAATATTGGTAGCCAGAGTATTAGGGTCAACACGAAGCCTGTCCCATTCTGTCCGCTCCAGCCGACTGTCTGGCGGTAAGAAGGAAAGGTCTGGCGCCTGTCCCACAGCAGCAATAACAGCGTCCGCCTCAACCACGAATTCAGAACCCGGGATGGGAACCGGCCTGCGGCGCCCGCTGGCATCGACATCGCCAAGCTGCATACGGACACACTGTAGACCGGTCACCTTCCAGTTTTCACTCAGTATCCTTACCGGGTTCACAAGGAAATTGACCTTAACCCCCTCAGCAATTGCCCCTTCATACTCCACCTCAGACACCGGCATCTCTTCTCGTGTGCGACGGTAGTAGATATTAACCTCCTCTGCTCCCAGTCTGAGAGCGGCACGCGCTGAGTCTATAGCGACATTTCCACCACCGATAACCGCTACCCTCCTCTCAATCTTCGTTTGCCGCCCAATCTTGACATCGCGGAGGAATGTCAGACCGTAATATAGGCCGCTCAACCCCTCGATTTCACCCGGGATTCCCATTCGCTGACTTTTTTGTGCCCCGGCAGCGATAAACACAGCTTCATAACCGCTCTGCAAAAGGTGTCTGACTCTGAAGTTCTCGTTTATCGGCGTGCTATACCTTATTTCCACTCCCCGTTTGGCTATGTAGTCGATCTCTTGCTCGATGACCTTGCGCGGCAAACGGAACTCGGGTATAGCCACCGCTAGCATACCACCACCCACGGGCAGCGCCTCAAAGACCGTTACCCCGTATCCCATCTGCGCTAGAAAATAGGCACAGCTGAGACCTGTCGGACCAGCTCCAACTATAGCCACTTTCTGCGGCTTCGTTCTGGAGAAGGGCTGGGGCGGTGAAACCTTATCCAGATTGTCAAAATACCAGTCGGCTGCAAACCGCTTAAGTGCCCTGATTGCCATGGATGAGTCTATGTCCTTGCGCCGGCACTTGTACTCACAGGGATGGTGGCATATCCTCCCGCATATTGCTGGAAACGGGTTCCGTTCTCTAATGGTCTCCACCGCCTCCAGGTACTCCCCGGCAGCTATATGAGCAATATACTTTGGTATATTAATACCCACCGGGCAGGTGTGCTGACAGGGCGATGGAAACAGCGCCTGACAGACTGCTGCTGGACACCTCTTGTCCATAATGTGGGCTTCATATTCCTCACGGAAATGTCGTATTGTGGTGAGCACGGGATTAGGAGCTGTCTGACCTAGGCCACACAGAGAGGCTGAACTTATCATCTCTGCAAGCTCTTGAATAATTGCTAAGTCGTCTGTCGTGCCCTCACCGTTGGTTATCTTGGTCAATAGCTCCAGCATTTTGGGGACGCCGGCACGACACGGGGTACACTTGCCACATGATTCGTCCCTGGTAAACTGGAGGAAAAACTTAGCAACGTCGACCATGCAGCTGTCCTCGTCCATCACCACCAAGCCACCAGATCCCATTATTGCACCCAACGAAGTTACCGCCTCGTAGTCAACAGGTGTGTTAATGTGCTGTGTGGGGATCACACCCCCAGAGGGACCACCTATTTGCACCGCTTTAAATCTTCTGCCCTCGGGCACACCACCACCAATATCGAAAACGATCTTCGCTAAACTGGTTCCCAGAGGCACTTCGACCAGTCCCGTGTTGTTGATCTTACCTACCAGGCTGAAAGTCTTGGTTCCTTTGCTGCGTTCTGTGCCCACACTGGTAAACCAGTCTGCTCCGTTCAATATGATTGACGGCACATTTGACCATGTCTCTACATTATTGATAGTAGTAGGCTTACCAAATAGCCCTTTGTTAGCCGGAAATGGCGGGCGCTGTCTCGGATTGCCACGCTTTCCTTCAATAGATATTAACAGTGCAGTCTCCTCACCACAGACAAAAGCACCGGCTCCAGGGAAAATGTCTATGTCAAACTCGAAGCCAGTGCCGAGGATGTTCTTACCTAAAAGACCATACTGACGAGCTTGCTCTATGGCATGACTCAGTGTTTCAATCGCTAGAGGATACTCCGCCCTTACATAGGCATAGCCCTGGCGCACGTTGCCTATAGCATAAGCACCAATCACCATACCCTCAACGACTGAGTGAGGGTTGCCTTCCAGAACCGAGCGATTCATATAGGCACCTGGATCGCCCTCATCGCCATTGCACACCACGAACTTCTCATCTCCGGGCGCGTTACGGACAAATCTCCACTTTGTCGCCGTGGGGAAACCAGCACCACCACGTCCTCTCAAACCAGCTCGTCTAATCTCCTCTATAACATCTTCAGGACTCATTTGAGTCAAAACCTTTGCTAGCGCAAAGTAGCCATCTCTAGCAATATATTCTTCGATAGACCAAGGATCGATAAAACCGTTATTGTGAAGCACTCGTCTCTCTTGAGCCGCATAAAACTTGATATCGGGATAAGCAGGAATAGTTTTGCCAGTAACAGGGTCATGGTATACAAGCCGCTCCACCACCTGCCCTTTGAGGAAATGCTCTTTTACAATCTCTACCACATCCTCAGGTTCCACCTTGGTATACAATATGTCACCAGGGTTAATTATGACTATCGGCCCCATCTCACATAGCCCGTGACAACCAGTGGTTACGAGTTTTACCCTCCCCTCGATCCCATTCTCTTTTATTGCAGCTTCAAATGCCTGCGCTACACGCCCAGCCCCTGATGCTGAGCACCCGCTGGCGCGGCAAAGCCTAACCTGAATTTCAGGCGCACTGAGAATCTTAGATGAATCCCTATCCATGCGCACTTCAAAAGTGGGTAAAACCATACTTTTTATAGTTTTCAGGTCACTAATCGATGCCACTTTGATCATTTGGCTTCCCCTTCGATTATTCGTATGAACTCAATATTTCTTTAAGTTGACTTGGCTTCACCTTCCGGTGAATATCCTGACCGACCGTTATCACAGGAGCCAATCCGCATGCACCAAGGCACCTTACAGTACTCAGCGAGAACTTGCCGTCGGCAGTGATCCCTTGCAGCTCCAAGCCGAAATCTTTTCTTAAGGATTTAAGAATCCTCTCAGCTCCCTTAACATAACAGCTTGTACCGAGACAGACTTGAATGACATATTTGCCCTTGGGAACGAGGGAGAAGAAATGATAAAAGCTGACTATACCGTAAACCTCACTAAGTGGGATTTTCATCTGACTGGCAATGACCCGCAGCATTGCTGGTGGCAAATATCCCACAATACCCTGCACCTGCTGCAGCACCCGTATAATAGCACCAGCCTTACCGGAATTCTCCTCGATGACTCTGAGTATCTGCTGCCGTGTCTCAGGGTTGATAGCCTCCTCTGGCTTGACCATTGTATTAACGGTATCCGTCTTCTGCACAGTCACCCCCTTGTCGATTTTCGGTAGACAATAGTCAACTTAAACCCACGCCGCACTCGCAGCCCGTATACACAACACACCTTTAAATTTAGTATCCTCAAACTCACAGCGCAAATACATCGTACTTTTTGCCTAGATTTATGCCGTACTTTCAGCCACCACCCAAAATAGACAACTCCAAATCTGGACGATTCCTCAACACGTCTGGTTAGATTGTATCATATAAGCACACAGAATAAATAGCCGAACGGCATGATGAGGCAAATAAAAGGATATACCAGTCCAGTTACGCCGGCACTCGAGCCAGGATCTATAGGAGAGACCAACACTAGGAACAAACAGCAGATCACATTGGAAGAATACCGGACTCTTATTCGAGAAAAAAGACCCTATCCTGGCTCTGCAACAACTCCTTATCTGTTATCGAACATAACGCCCGATTTTGTGGGGTTGTGCTCATTAGGTCAACTCCTCGATAGAATAAAGCCAGCAACAAAGGCGATTGCAAGAAAGACTGCAAATATGATGGAAGCAGTCTCAATTGAAATTTTCAAAACTTTCTTTTTAGCCATAAAGTGGCGAGAGTATTCGCCATAAGTAATCAAGAAAGCCATCAGCGAGGCAACTAAGCCGAACGCAAATCCCATTATTACCAAAAAAGTGAATATCATTGCCGATCAAGCACCTTTTGAATTTCTTGAAGCTTGACCTCAAATGCATTGAGCTTCTCGAGTTCCTCATTTATGCTATCAGCTTTCTGTATCCGCCGAGTTTGAGCTTCTTCAATGGCACCGCGGGTAGCACTGGCCAGCTCTTTTAGTTCTTTGTCGAGACCAAGAGAAAATCGATAAAAGGTATCTTTGATGTTTTGTTTTGTTTCCCACTGCAGGTTGCTGACGTTACGCAACACTATGGCTTCTATGTCCTGCTGCAGCCACTTCTTGATTCGGCGCAGAGCCACGCGGGGAGGAAGCAGCCACTCAAATATACCTCTTGGGATAGGACTCATGGCAACACTCCAGTTCTCGGTCACCCAGTATGGCTCATGGCGTATCTCCAGTGTTTCTGAGCTTACACTAAGTGCAAAAGGTATATCGAAGAGATCTGCTGCCGTCCTCCGTATAATGTCAGCCAGAGCCTTAGCCTTTTCCTGATGGTTACTGAGCATTTCCTTAGTGTAATTATCAAGCAACTGCCTAGCTCTAGCTAGGCTTCCTTCAAACAAGCCTGGAATTGCCTCAGCTAATTGGTTTCGTGCCGTCTCATCCATAGATCTGAATACCACACGCGATTGCCAGATTGTCTTCAATGATTGGAGATAATCTGGATTTGGCCTCTCGAATTATCTTTGTGCACTCTTGATCCAGCGTTTCTATCGAGCGTTCCTTGTCACCCTTAAGTACATCTTGAGCCAATTGGTGCTGGTGCTCGACCTCCTCCAATTTTTGATTGAATACCACCAGGCAGCGCTCCAAATCTTCCATGGGAAGTGTGAGCGAACGCCTTTTCAGGTGCAGATGCAACAGGGCGTCTGCCAAGATATCCATATATAGCCTGTTTAAGGACTTGTATCTTCCCTCAGCTAGAAACTTGACCAGATAGTTCTCTATATCAGACATCCCGCTACTTGCCCACAAGCGGTTATTCCCTTCAGCCTCGCCTCTAAGCCTTGGCGTGCCGAGATTGTAAAAATTGTCTCATGGCCATGAAATTGTAACTGCTCTCTAAGAACTGTTTGGAAAAATTCAATGGCTGCTCGGCGTTCGCCCTCATTGAGATAGTCTGCCTTGTTCATGATGAAAAAGACCCGGGCTGCTCTGTCACGAATTGCTTCCAGGAATTCTATTTCTGCCTGAATTATGGGCGGGTCTGCCGAGACTACAAACAAAGCCCCGTCACATTGGGGTAAGAAGTTGAGTGTAACCCCGGTATTGTGTTGGGAGGTGGAGCCGATGCCCGGAGTATCAATAAGCACGACCCCGTTTTGCAGCAATTGAGAAGGATGGGCAACTTCAACACGCGACACGCCCAGATAATTCTTAGGGTTGCCTTCTTCGGTTACGTATTTGGTTAGAAATGCGTTTAATTCCTGCACATTTTCTGAATCACATTCTTCGATATGACCATCCAGAAAAATGACCTTAATAATGCGTTTGGAACCAAATGACAGAAATATGGGGACTTGAGGTAGGCGGGATCACCGCTGCCGGGAGCAAGTCTTCTCCCAGAAGGGCGTTTAGCGGAGTGCTCTTACCTCGTTTAAACTGGCCAAGCACCGCCAGATTAAAGCGAGCCGACGTAAGCCGGCTTTCTAACCCATGGATGCGGTTTTGCTCGGGCGCAAACTCCTCGCCTAACTCACCAAGTAGCTTCTGAGTATGTCGAAGAACAACAAGAAGTTCCTGAGCATTGTCTTCCTGACAGGCTCCTGTTATGCACGTAGTCTTTCCTGCCATCTCCTGTTTTTTATCGCTCATAGAGGTCTCCTTACAAAATTCCAATCCACCTTAAGATAGAAACTGCGTAAAAGGTATATTCCAGGGTAGGGATGCCCATAATGCCAGCTCTGGCAAAACCACCATTTTGCCTCTGACATTCTAGGACAAACTCAGTAATCCTGCCCGGGGAATTGGGCTTCTCACCCAGGTTGGTAAGACCCCCGACCAGCCAGAACAGGTCCTCAATGAAGTGCACCAGCCAATGATATTCTCTCCGTTTAAGGTAAGCCCTAGTACCTTCCAAATTCTTAATATCTGTTGCCAGCAACTTATGGATTTCTGTGGCATAGAACGTTGACGCCAGAGTTGAATGCCCGCTCTCACCATACCCTCCATTGTGGTTCAAAAAGCTGGAAACGAAGCTAGCAATCGCCTGCTCATCAAATTTAGCGCCGATTGACTTCAGTATACTTACAGCACGGTAAGTCTCCTCCAACTCCGAAGGTACTTCAACGTAAATATTTTCCGTGGCACCAAAGCCTCCTGCCTTGTTCCGGTGTACTGCTATGTGATCCTGAGCGTATTCCCTGATGTCATCGGTTATTTCCCCAAGTTCTTTCACGACCTCGACTGCATTGAAGATGCCTGTGATACCGTTAAGAGTACCTTGTTTTATTTGCCTTAGGAAAAAGTTAACCACAGCCTCAGGGTTGTGGGGTTTCACACCCAAGAGGGCAAGGCTCTTTACAGCGAAGTAAGTATCCGTACCGCTGGAAGGTTGGATACGCGCAAAGAAATACCCCCCGTCTTCCAGTTGACACTTTTCTATGTAGGCGACTATTCTCTGGCGAAAGGAATCGTCCAGCCTATAAGAAGCCTCACTCTCTTTCACCAAATGTTTCTGCTGCATAAATTACGTTACCATATGTTCACAAAATATAGCTGGCCAACAAAAAACCTCTACTAGTCATGCCAGTAGAGGCTATCATCCCACCAACGGGCTTTTCGGGGATTATCCCCAGGCGAGCTTCATCGCCTTAGCTAATTGTAATATATCAGAAAAAGAATGTGCTGTAAACATATCGCTAAAAGCATAGCCGACAGCAAAATGGGTGACTTTGTTCTGTGTCGCGCCATTTAATGCAATAACATTACCCTTCTTACGAGTAAAAATTGGGAAAGTCGGCCTTCTTGGCGGAAATCGAAGCTAAAGAAAGGTAATAATATTAACTAATTGGTAGGCCGTGCAGGAATCGAACCTGCGACACCCTGATTAAAAGTCAGGTGCTCTACCGACTGAGCTAACGGCCCGCGATAAACATTATAGCAAGCAGCACCCAACAGAAGAAAGTAAACCGAATCGCGGAGAGAGCCAGATCTAAAGAAAATGCTATTGAGCAGTCTGCTCTTTGGACCCTTCTGCGGAAAGAAGGGTGTGGATATACTGTGCTAAGGCCGGATGTATATCACAGATGAAACCGTCCCTAGTCACCTCCACTGAAAAGGTCAACCTTGCCGGCTTTCTCGGAGAGTTATCAAACTTACCCAAGCCGGAGTCATCCCATGGCATCTCTTTGCCCAGTACTTCCAGCATACCCCTTACATCGCGGGGCTGCTGCAGTACCACTTCAAAGCGCAACTGCTTAGCTAAAAGGTTGAGTTGGTCAGTTCTTAGTTTCACCCGCATAGCTCAGCATTCACTCCTGTCATGAAACTTTTTGCTATCCACTGGCATCAGCCTCTAAACTTGACCTATGAAGTCTAGCATTTTAGTGCTCTGAAATCAACCACCTTCGTCTCGTCGTATGCGCAAAACCCTTTTGCAGTACTACCAGACTGTCAAAAGACCACCTCACGAATTCAGAAACTGCGCCAGGGTATGTGCATTGCGCACCGCATAGGCTTCGGCATCGTTGTTAAAATAGATATACACAGCTTTCAAGTCCCTGCCTATCTCGCGAATCTTCGTCGCCCAAGTCTGGAGCTCTTCATCACTGTAGCAACTCCAGTACAACCCTATGCTGCCATGAAAGCGAAAATAAGCAAAGTCCGCTGTAGCCCTCACTGGGCAGGTGAATCCAGGCATATCAAACACACACAGCGCAGCATTATACCGCTCCAGAAGACTGAAAACCTCGCCACTGAGCCACGACTCATCCCGGAACTCAAATACATGCCGATAACCCTGGGGCAAAGTCTGTAGAAAAGCCTTCAGAACATGCTCGTTCCGCTCATTCCATCTCATACCGGGCGGTAGCTGGTACAGAAGAGGCCCCAGCTTCTCCTTTAGAAAACCGGCTCTAGCCAGGAAATTTTGCAGCGGTTCTTCGGCTTCTCGCAGTCTCTTAATATGAGTAATAAAACGGCTCACCTTCACCGCAAGCACAAACTCCGGAGGCGACGACCTGTACCAGCCGGTGAAAGCCTGCTCAGATGGCAACCGGTAAAAGCTGTTGTTAAGCTCCACGGTATTGAAGTAATTTGCGTAGAACTCCAGCCACCTCGCCTTGGCAAGATCAGCGGGATAGAAATAACCCCGCCAGTGTTCATAGTGCCAGCCGCTGGTGCCGATAAAATATGCTGGCATATCCACCCCGTTAGAATTTACCAGCTATCGCAAATATAATCATATCGTGAAGAACCAAAGGGAGACAATCGGAAAACTCACCCCTCGTGGACGCTTCCTGACCCATTCCCTGAAATGGGTTAGCGAAAGACATGCTGCCATACAAAGAGGAAAGCCTTCCCGCTTTTCCTCTGTATTGAGAATGCCCCTGTTTGCGGTCGAAATGTTGCTCGTAGCAATAGTTTTTGCACTGCTGCTTTTAGCTCTGGTCTTCTGCATCATGCTGATATTACCACGAATCAGAAAGGGTTCGCCGCGACCACGCTAAAAGCTTTTACTCTATGGGCATCCTCTCCCACATCAAAGCTCTGATAGGCCAAACCTCATGCCATCACGAGCGGCAATAACTTTGATCCCAGTATCCTGAGCCAGCTTCTGGGCAATCTCCCAAGGTTTTGACCTCCAGATAGACATGCCAAAGTGGGTCAGTATAGCAACCCTGGGTTTTGCTTCCTGTATAATCCTTCTAGCTTCAGAAATAGCGAGGTGGTCAACGCCGTCCCTGGGCTCGAGCATAACCACATTTATCACCAGCAGCTCTCCACGATAGTAATCGGCTAAGCCGTCAAAATATTTAGTATCAGTTATCCATGCCACAGTATGTCTGGGAGTACGAAAGATAAACCCATAGGTCTCCACAGGGTGTCTGTGTCTGACCGGTGTTTGGAAAAAAACATCCCCGACTGTATACTGACCGCCTTCTCTGAGAACCTCAACCTTCTCAGGGTAATCAAGCGCATAGGGGAAGACAACAGCACCATTATCAAAAGCATCAGCGGGGGCAAACAGCACTCCTCGACGCTCGAACCCACCCTCGGTCATTGCCTCAAGCATAATATTAACATCACCGGAGTGGTCGATGTGTTTGTGCGACAGGATAATTCCCTTTAAATGTGTGGCATCCAGTTTCTTCTTCGCGCTGTGTACCAGACAGCCAGGTCCTGGATCTAGAAGCAGTTCCACATCGCCAAACTTCAGCCAAGCACCCCCCGATGCCAGCAGCTGCCTAATTACCACAAACCGGGCACCAGCAGTGCCCAAGAAAATTATGGAATCGTCCGAGTCCTGCACGACCATAATTATACCAGTTCCTTACCTAGCCCTTTTGGCTATATTTTGCTAAAATCTCGCAGAAAGACGAGGCTATGACTGAGCTACCGAATGAGATTGCCAGACGCATCCGGGAATACCATGACAAAACCGGCAAATTGCTGACTATAGGCACAGTCGAATCAGCCAGCGGCGGGAGGATCGGTGACAAAATAACCAATGTACCGGGTAGTTCCGATTATTACAAAGGCTCCATAGTCGCTTACAGCAACGAAATAAAGGCTAGAGTCGTTGGTGTGAGAAAACAGACACTGGCAAAAAGGGGTGCCGTAAGTTCCGAGGCTGCCCGGGAGATGGCAAAAGGTGGCAGAAAACTTCTAAAAGTAGACATTTGTATATCGGACACAGGCATTGCCGGACCTACAGGCGCCACGGAGGGAAAACCTGTGGGGCTCTTTTACATAGGACTTTCAGCCGCCGACGCCGAGTGGGTCAGGGAACACCGTTTCCACGGCGATAGAGAGACGAACAAACAGAAAGCCACTGAAACTGCCTTGGGACTGCTAAAGGAATACCTAGAAACCTGTCTGGAAAAGGCGACCATGGGTCCCCTCGAGGAGAAACATGTTGTTACCTGCTTTCTTGAGCATGAAGGCAAAATCCTGTTGCTCAGACGAAGCGCCAGAGTGAGCACGTACCGCCGAAGTTGGGCTGGAGTCAGTGGTTACATCGAAACGAACGACGTCGACCAAGCCTACGCCGAGATAAGAGAGGAGACGGAGCTCTACAAGAACGACGTGAAACTCGTCCGTAAAGGAGAACCAATAGAGGTCATCGACAGGAACCTGAATAGAAAATGGGTCGTGCATCCGTTTCTGTTCCACGTCAAGGACCCAGACAAGATCAAAATCGACTGGGAACATACAGAAATGAGGTGGGTCAAACCCGGCGAGGTGAAACGGTACCATACTGTCCCTGGCTTGAAGGAGGCACTGGACCGCGTATACAGGCGCTAAACAAACTCTATAAGAGCGCCATAACACATAAACAGGGCAACGAGCAATAAGCCAAGACTGCTTCTGAAAAAGGAGCCGGAAAGGGTTGTTAGCCCGAGTAAAGACTGCAGCAATAGTGGGTCTGGATGCCCAGATAGTTGAAGTCGAAGTCGACATAGCTAGCGGGCTACCAGCAACCGTAATAGTCGGGCTGCCAGATACCGCCGTACAGGAGGCAAGAGAAAGGGTTCGCGCTGCCATCCGCAATTCCGGATGCAATTTCCCTGCACGGAGGATCACCATAAACCTAGCTCCCGCCGACCTCAAAAAAGCCGGACCTGCATATGACCTGCCCATCGCCATCGGCATTTTGCTTAGCTCCGGGCAAATCAACGCTGATATCTCGCAGACTATGTTCCTTGGCGAACTTTCCCTTGACGGTGCCCTGCGACATACCCAAGGCATTCTACCGATGGTCTCCCTAGCACGCGACAGCAGACTGCCCCAAGTTTTCGTGCCCGCTGATGACGCCAGAGAGGCTTCGCTGATAGACGGTATAAAAATTCTTCCAGTCGTTTCACTGGCACAGCTAGTCAGTCATTTCCGCGGCGAGACAACGATTCTAGAGTACAAATCGGATAAGTCTTGGCAAAACACAGATAAGGTACATGCTTCGGTCGACTTAAGCCACATAAAAGGCCAGGAACACGCCAAGCGTGCTCTAGAGATAGCCGCTGCTGGTGGGCACAACGTGCTGATGTCTGGACCTCCAGGAAGCGGAAAGACCATGCTGGCACGCTCGCTGCCGTCGATTATGCCCACTATGACATTCTCAGAAGCGCTGGAGGTGACCAAGATATACAGTGTGAGCGGACTCCTTTTCCCCCACACCCCATTGATAACCCATCGCCCTTTCCGTGCACCACACTATACGATCTCACACGCCGGCCTTGTGGGAGGTGGACACTGGCCTCGTCCTGGAGAAATAAGCCTGAGTCACCGAGGAGTGCTATTTCTAGATGAGTTTCCAGAATTCAGCCATACCGCCTTGGAATCACTACGTCAACCACTCGAGGACAAAGTTGTTACCATAAGCCGTGCCCAGGGAAGCATCACCTTTCCTGCCAATTTCATGTTGGTAGCCGCCATGAATCCCTGCCCCTGTGGCTACTACGGTGATCCTATCAAAGAGTGTAGGTGCTCTCCAGCAGAGATCTCGCGCTATCAAAAGCGGATTAGCGGGCCTCTCCTTGACCGCATAGACATCTTCATTGAGGTACCTCGCCTTGAGTACGAGAAACTCACAGATGACACCATTTGTGACACATCAGAACATGTACGCAGCAGGGTAGAAGCCGCCAGAAAAATCCAGCTAGAGAGGTTCCAAGCCACAAGGTTGAGTTGTAATGCTGAGATGACACCCGTTGAGGTCAAGGAATTCTGTCACCTGGAAAAGGAAGCACAAGGCCTTCTGAGGGCAGCTATGAAGCAATTCCATCTTACCGCCCGCGCCTTTCACCGCGTACTTAAACTAGCCCGTACCATTGCCGACCTAGAAGCCGCAGAGACCATAAGGACTATCCATCTTGCTGAAGCACTCCAATACCGCCAGCGAAACCTAGTGTGAAAAAATCCGTAGTTGGCTATTATTGCAAGCTCGATAACAAAATCGCTGGCGCAAGGCGCTAAATTTCCCGGAATTGCCCGCCTCCGCTGAGCCTGCGTAACGACTCCGGCACCTCAAACTTGGCACGCCCCGCAGTGCACCGGTCGAGGTTCCGCATCATACCAAGGAAACGGTGATAAGGGATTGACACCAGAAGGTCTTCAGCCTTGTACCCTTGCAGCCGTCGACTGGTATAGTCCATAAGACTTACATTGAGTTCACCGGTGACTACCGGGTAAGCCACAGCCTGGTGGCAGGTCGAACCACACATTTCCAGCTTCGGCGGTATGCCCGTAGCATATGTATCCAAGGTGACCAGTCGGCATGCTTGCAAAGGACTACAGATAAAAAGCACGACGTCTGGCTCAAACTCGGCTTTTCTCATCGGAGAAAGGACCACATGCTCAGCAAGTCCCAGCGGCGGCGCAGAGCACAAATACTGTGCCCGATGGAAAACCGCTACTGAACAAAATAGCTTTTCCCCTTTCACCAGAAACTCCTTTAATGCCTTATCGCCCTCGTCTTTCGGTCTCTCCGCCAAGCCGAGATGCCAAGAGCCTCCCCTACAAGAGGAACTTTTTACCGTCAGGTCGATGGTTTCCCCGTCCCGCGCCTTCAAAAAAGCCTCACACACTCGGTATCTCCCAGCAGCCGCTACTGCAGGGGGTTCCATTGAATAAGTGATAGCCACCGGACTGCCCGACAACCCAAGAACAGCTTTAATCTCTTCAGCATAATTTTTCCACTCCATCTTTTGTCTCCTTTCGACAATTACGCTATCCGACCTGCCTAATGGTCAGCCGAGCTGCGGTTATGTATAGAAAGACACCGGCAAGTATTGCAAGTATTGATGGTACAAGCCACCCACCTGGGTAACATAAACATCATAGCCAAGACATACAGTGCCCATGCTGGAAACAGCAATAACATCCCGCGGAAATAGGGAACTGTGGCACTGGCTCCCCCAGTCAGGTATATACCCACTAACGTCACCACAGTGACGATAGGGAAGAAAGCTGCAGAGGTAGCAAGCAATCCTTTTCTGCGGCTATCGAAGTAGGTCACAGTAGCTACAATAATTTCACCAATCACAAAATAAAGAGCCAATGGTTTGAAATTCATAGACTATCCTTTGAAAGAAATTTACTGTAGTTCCCCGATATCCTGAACTTTACCGAAAGCAACTCCAGAACGGCTTCAGATTATCCATAACCCCCTGTATCACTTTTTGAGTCTGTGTGAGAGCACTGTCCGTAAGGAAGCGCTGGGGCACTGGCTCCGGCTCTCCTACACTCAACTTCCATCCAGCAAGCCCGCTGATCAATGCCAGCCAGGCGTAGGGCAATATCTTTTCATTGTAACCAGAAGCAATCAAGTCGATCACTTTGCCATCGCAGACATACGCCATCTCCCTCACTTTATCGCCTACCATCCTGAAACCTTCAACAGAGAGTCCCAGCATAGTTAACTGGTCGTCAAAGTGGGGATCAGAACCACCGTTTCGGACAATGATCTGAGGCCGGAACTCCTTAACCAGCGGCTCCACTATAGCCTCAAAAGCAAGCTTATACGATTCATAGCCAGCACCGACAGGCAGGGGAATGTTGACTGTGAAACCTTTGCCCGCTCCGCCACCTATTTGGTGAGCAAAGCCCGTCCCAGGATAGAGTGTCCTTGGGTCCTGGTGTAAGTCGATAAATAGGATCCGTGGCTCCTCGTAGAAATACTCCATAGTGCCGTTGCCACCGTGCGCATCAGTGTCTAAAATGACGATTCTTTCCAAATCGTAACTCTCCATCAAATAGCGCCCACAAAAGGCAACGTCATTATACAGGCAAAACCCTTCGCCGTAACCAGGTTTTGCATGGTGTAAACCGCCACCTATAGAGACCGCTTTCGCAAACTTACCCTGCTGAACTAGATCACATGCCAGTTTGGCTTGGCCCACCACCAGCCTCGCAGCCTCTTCAAGCTTACCCGGTTTTCCTACCGGCATGTTATCCATGCTGTGATATCGAGAAAATTGTCCCGGATAAGCTAACCCAAGATTGGCAGCCCTAAAATACTCGCGAGTGAACTCAATATAATCCTTCGTGCAGATAAGCAGCAAGTCTTCATCTGTGGCTGGGGCTGCCTCTTTGAGACAATAGTTGTTTTTCTCAGGCACACGTTCTCTCAAGAACTGCAGGAATGTCTCGTAACGCCCACCGCGAAAAGGGTGCCCCGGACCAAAATCGTACTCTTTAAGGCCTTTCCCGCACAAAATTGCAATAGGCATCTGGTAACCCCGTCAGGCTCGTCCACTTTCCACCAGCCTGTTGCCACAGTTGGTGCAAAATCTGAAACCGGGAACAACAACGGCACCGCACTTTGAGCAGAGAGAGCCTGTAGCCATCCCACAACCCCCGCAAAATCGTTGTCCGGAACTAATTTGCCAGCCACATTTCGGACAGACAACCAGAAATCGCCCCTGCTCGGATGGCTGAGCTACAAGGTTGCCCGGCACCGTTTTCCCGGACACCGCCAGCGGTTGCAGGAGTTTACCACCACCCCAAACACAACCCAAGCAAAGTAAGCAGACAAAAACTACGATGCCTAAATTCACATTGGTTGGCAGCCAGGAAACCAGCACCAGCAACAATCCTGCAAGACCCAAAAAGAACAGCAAACCACCGAAAAGTCTGCGCATCGCTTTCCACCCACTGTAAAAACTGCAAGTAATTCTAGCAAATCAGTGCTTGAACTAGAAACCAGCCAATCGCATACTGCGAAGCAGGGCATATCCGGCGTGAAGACACCAAACGGTTGACCCAGAAATTGTTAGGATATGACTAATGGTGGCCTGCGGGCTGCCCAAGGACGCGCCTCCTCAAGCTGTGCGGCAAGGCGAAAAAGAGTCGCCTCATCGCCACATCGTCCTACGAAATGAACTCCGATAGGAAGGCCAGCAGAATTCCAGTACAGTGGCACAGACATAGCTGGCTGTCCAGTAATATTGCAGACAGGTGTAAACGGAACAAATTCGGCAGCCCGGCGCTGAGCATAAAGGGGATCGTTAGGAGGCGGGTCAAAGGAGCCAAGAGGTAGTGGCGGCTGAGCCAGAGTTGGCGTGAGCCAGACGTCATAATCGGCAAAAAAGCTCGCCACCTCCCGAGAAAATCGCTGCAAAATCGTCACCGCAATCAGATATTCTGATGCAGTCCGTCGGCGTCCCATCTCGTATATAGCCCAAGTTGCGGGTTCAAATTGCTCCGGCGTGGGCTTTTTCCCCGTCACCAGCGCGGCAGCATCAATAGTGGAAGCGCAACCTGCAGCCCACACGGTCATAAAAGACTGGTTCACCAGCTCGATGCCATCGGTAGGCGGCGATACTTCGGTCAATTCGTGACCAAGGTTAGCACACAGCTTTGCCGCATCCTGCACCGCCAAAACACAGTCGGGATGCACCGGTACACCAATTGGAGCCTGAACAGTAAAGGCAATTCGGAGTTTTCCCAGCTGTGCCCCAACCTCCTTCAAGAATGGACGCTTTTTAGGCGGTGCCCAGTAAGGGTCACCAGGACTAGGACCGCTAGTAATATCAAGCAGGGCAGCACTATCACGCACAGTACGGGTCAGCACATGTTCCACGACCAGCCCACCCATGATATCGCCGAAATCGGGACCCAAGGGGTTTCTGGCACGCGTTGGCTTCAAACCGAAAATCCCGCAACACGACGCTGGGATTCTGATTGAACCACCACCGTCATTGCCATGGGCTATAGGCACCATTCCGGACGCCACAGCAGCCGCTGAACCGCCACTCGATCCACCCGGCGTCCTAGTCAAATCCCAAGGGTTACGACACGCGCCAAATAGTTTGGGCTCCGTTGTGGGCAACAGTCCTAACTCTGGCGTATTGGTCTTCCCTAGAATGATAAAGCCAGCACGTTTCAATCTGATAACCAGTTCGCTATCGTGGGGAGAGACAAAGTCACCGAGAAAAGCACTGCCCAGAGTCATGCGAGCCCCTTTGTACGACGCCAGAAGGTCTTTAAGAAGGAACGGCACCCCAGTAAAAGGGCCTCGGGGCAACTTACCGCAGGCTACCGAACGTGCTTGATCATACATAGGCGTAACCACAGCATTAAGCAGCGGGTTCAGCCGCTCGATCCTAGCGATTGCCGCATCCACAATCTCCAGAGGTGTAACCTCCCTCCGCCTTACCAGTTCAGCCTGAGCAATACCGTCGAGGAAACCAAGCTCCTTAGGATCTACCATTTCCCACCTTCAAAACAAAAGTCTATTTTTCTATCCGCCTTAACTCAAAGACAACTGGATTGGCTGGGTCAGGGCAAGCAACGGTCGTCTCATTCACTTTGACCTCCCAAGGGAAACCTCCACCCAGCTGTAACACAGACACAAAGGGGAAAATAGTGTAGAACGCCCAGCAGCACATGCCCTTTGGAGTTGTCTCTCCGATTGTGAACTCGTCACCCACTCTGTGGCCGGCAGCACAATGTCCGCTCTGGGAGACAACTCTGGCAGACACTTCGTAAAACCCGTTATCGGACACGCATACACCCCTCCTACCGCCAGGCACAGGTGCAAAAACCACCGTCTTAATGTTAACACCAAGCAACCAAAAGCCGCAAGCGGGGGATGGAAATACCGGTACCACAACTGTGATGCTCGGATTGCATCTCCAGGAACTATACCCTCACAGGTTGCTTACTTACCAGCCGGAAAAGTGTCAGCCGGTTTGTTTACTTGATCTCGACTTTTGCTCCAGCCTCTTCAAGTTTCTTCTTTATGGCGGCCGCCTCCTCCTTCCCCACGCCTTCCCTGACCGGCTTTGGAGCGCTTTCCACAAGCTCTTTGGCTTCTTTCAGTCCCAGAGTGGTGACCTCTCGGACAGCTTTAATCACGTTGATTTTGTTTTCACCGACCTCTTTAAGGATAACGGTGAACTCGGTCTTTTCCTCTTCAGCCGCTGCAGCCGGCGCCACTGCAGCTGCTGGTGCTGCAGCCACTGCCACTGGCGCTGCGGTAACGCCGAACTCTTCCTCCAAAGCCTTAATCAGCTCAGCCAGCTCCAAAACCGTCATTTTCTTCACCGCTGCTATAATCTCTTCTTTGGTCATGATCCTTTCTCCTTACCTACTTTTGATTCTCCTAGTTATAACAGCCCAGCAGCCTCTTTGCCGGGCTGAGCGTTTCCTCAATACCAATGTGTACCCTTCTACCCCTGTTCATAAAGAGCACGCTTAACCTGCCTCAAGCTGCTGAATCCTAGCGTTCAGCAGCCCGATAAATGACCTCAACGGTGCTGATAGCACATTATGTAAAGCCTGTAGTGGCGCTTCCAATTGCCCGATTAGCCTGGCAAGCAAGACTTCCTGCGGTGGTAACGTAGCCAGACTAACAACCTCTCCAGCATCCAATAACCTTTCGCGTAATATTCCGCCCTTAATTTGCAATATTGAACCCGATGACTGGATATACTCCCGCAAGAGCCGCGCCGGCTTGACCACATCATCGAAACAGAAAACTAAGGCAACAGGTCCTGTGAGCAACGATCCCAACTGGTGCACCCCGGCCTTATCTGCAGCAAACCTAGCTAAAGTGTTCTTCACCACTCGGTACTCGACACCGCTGTCTGTAAGTTGACGACGAAGCTGCATTATCTCCCTTGCCGTCACTCCTCTGTAATCTACAGCTATAGCTATATAACAGCGGGACAAACGCTCAGCCAGTTCTTCTATGAGTTGCCTCTTTCTTTCTTTCTCCTTAGACATGCTTACACCTCTATATAATTCAAAAAGTCCTTGTGCCCGCGGCAACAAGGACTGCGACTGTCAAAAATTCAGTTTGCACAGCCTCGGCAGGCTCGCTAGATTTAAGCCAACAGGCACCTGCGGTCACAGGCACTACTTTAGTTTAACTATATTCAGTTATCTGGTTCCAAGTTCTTAAAGATTAGAATAAAATCGGTCTCAAGTCAAGTCTGATCCCCGGACCCATCGTGGTCGAAAGGAAAGCGCTCCTGATATATTGCCCCTTTGCCCCGCTTGGTTTAGCTCTGACCACCGCCTCTATCACAGCAGTCAGATTTTCCAGAAGCTGGGGATTGGCAAAACTGATTTTGCCAATAGGCACATGAATGATACCTGTCCTGTCCAGTCGAAATTCCACCCTTCCTTTGCGCGCATCAGCAATAGCCCGCGGCAGGTCCTCCGCCGGCACTACAGTGCCGGACTTAGGATTGGGCATCAAGCCCCTACGGCCTAATATTCTGCCCAGCTTGCCGACCTTGCCCATCATATCTGGGGTCGCAATACCGACGTCGAAGTCAATCCAGCCATCCTCAATCTTCTTGATGAGGTCGTCGCTGCCCACATAGTCGGCACCTGCGCTCTCAGCAATTCGGGCTGCCTCGCCCTGGGCAAAAACCAGGACTCTGATCTGCTTACCCAAGCCATGCGGCAGAATTGCAATGCCACGCACTTGCTGATCAGCGCTCCTGGGATCCAGGCCCATCCTTAAGTGCAGTTCCACAGTCTCGTCGAATTTAGCAAATGCGGCCTTTTTAGCCAACTCAATAGCCTCATTTGGAGGGTAAGCAGTCGCCCGGCTTACCACTTTCACAGCGCTCTGGTATTTCTTACCCCTGTTCATGATTCATTCCACCTTTATGCCCATACTTCGTGCTGTCCCCTCAATGATCTTTGCCGCTGTTTCAACATCCCGTGCATTCAGGTCTTTCATCTTGATCCTCGCAATCTCATGAAGCTTCGACTGCGACAGCGTGCCTGCAATCTGCCTACCCGGGGTACCACTACCCTTTTCTAACCCTATGGCTTTCTTAATTAAGTCAGAAGCCGGCGGAGTCTTGGTAACAAAGCTAAATGACCTATCTTCGTATATGGTGATTTCCACAGGCACTACAGAGCCAGCCTGTGACTTGGTCCTCTCGTTGTACTCTTTACAGAAAGCCATGATATTGGCGCCGTGTTGACCGAGAGCAGGGCCAACCGGCGGAGCAGGAGTAGCCTTACCAGCCTCAATCTGCAATTTGATAACCGCTTTGACTTTTTTTGCCATTCTGTACCTCTACAACCGCTGAACCTGAAGAAAATCCAGCTCTACAGATGTTTCTCGACCGAAAAGGGTCAACAAGACCCTTACTTTACCCTTCGCCTCATTTATCTCGTCAACCACGCCAACGAAATCGGTAAAGGGCCCGTCTACCACACGTACACTGTCCCCTTTTCGAAAGCCGACCTTTATTCTGGGAACCCCCTCCTTCATTTGTTTCAGAATAGATTCTACCTCGGCTTCGGAGAGTGGAGTGGGCTTGCTACCGCTACCCACAAAGCCTGTCACCCCGGGCGTATTGCGCACCACACTCCAACTTTCGTCGTCCATTTTCATTTGAACCAGCACATAACCCGGAAACACTCTCTTTGTAACTGTCCGCCGCTGTCCTCCTTTAACCTCTATTTCGTCCTCAGTCGGAATCACAATCCGAAAAATCTTGCCCTCCGCATCCATAAACTTGATGCGCTGCTCCAGAGCCCGTTTTACACGCTCCTCATACCCTGAATAGGTATGTATTATGTACCACTGCTTATCACCATTCTTCATGCCAAACTAGCCTCCACCCAGGAAAACCCGGGTCACCAGTTCTGCAAAACCATAGTCCAGAAGACCCAGAATCAGTCCCGCGACAACACAAAGCCCGATTACAATCGCCGTCAGGCGCAAAGTCTCTCGCCTCGACGGCCAGACAACCTTCCGCAGTTCGCCGATAATATCTCCGATAAATGCGAACCTAGATCGCTTTTTGGGCTTGAGAGCCTGATGCTGGACCTTCTTCACCAAAGACTACCTAGTCTCCCGATGGAGCGTGTGAGTATGGCAGCGAGGGCAATACTTCCGTAGCTCCAACCGTTGCGGGTCGTTCTTCTTATTCTTAGTTGTAGTATAAGTCCTCTCCTGGCACTGGGTACATGCCAGGTGGATAATACCACGTGATTCACCCTTTTTAGCCATGGGTTACTCTAAAATCTTGCTGATGACACCAGCCCCAACCGTTCTACCACCCTCTCTGATTGCGAAGCGCAAGCCCGTCTCCAAAGCCACCGGGTATATCAGTTTTACGGTCATCTTTACATTATCCCCCGGCATCACCATCTCAACGCCCTTGGGTAGTTCAATCGTTCCAGTCACATCCAAAGTCCTGATATAAAACTGTGGCTTATAGCCGTTAAAGAAAGGTGTATGCCGCCCACCCTCCTCCTTAGTCAACACATACACCTCAGCCTCAAAATGTGTGTGCGGTGTAATTGAACCTGGCGCAGCCAGAACCTGTCCTCTTTCCACCTCATCGCGCTCAATGCCCCTGAGCAGACAACCAACCGCATCGCCAGGTTCTGCGGTCTCGAGGGTCTTGTGGAACATCTCTAAGCCAGTTATCACAGTTTTGCGAGTCTCTCGGATGCCGACAATTTCAATCTCGTCGCCTACCTTTGCTACCCCACGTTCCACCCTCCCGGTGACCACCGTGCCACGGCCCTTTATTCCGAACACATCCTCGACCGGCATCAAGAAAGGCTTATCTTTGGGCCTTACAGGCAGAGGAACCCATTCATCAACAGCATCCATCAATTGCAGAATCTTGCCACACCATTGACACTCCCGTTTACCACAACCGCACTCCAGAGCCTTGAGCGCACTCACTCTAACTACCGGGGTCTTATCGCCCGGGAAACCATATTTCGAGAGAAGTTCCCTGACTTCAAGTTCAACAAGCTCAAGCAACTCCTCATCCTCCATGGCATCCACCTTGTTCAACGCCACCAACATGCTTGGTACCTCTACTTGGCGGGCCAAAAGGATATGCTCCCTGGTCTGAGGCATAGGTCCATCTGGGGCGCTGACCACCAGGATTGCCCCATCCATCTGGGCAGCCCCGGTAATCATGTTCTTAATATAGTCGGCATGCCCCGGACAATCCACGTGAGCATAATGGCGCTTCGCAGTCTCATATTCAATATGCGCGATGGCGATCGTCAAACCACGAGCCTTCTCTTCAGGGGCATTATCGATAGAGTCAAATGGGCGAAATTGGGTCAGACCATTTTTGGATAACACCAATGTAATCGCCGAAGTCAACGTGGTCTTTCCATGGTCTACATGACCGATTGTACCCACATTGACATGTGGTTTGGTTCGCTCGAAAACTTTCTTTGCCATTTTTAGAAAACCTCCTTTTCTACCGAGCCCACAACCAGACTCGAACTGGTGACCCCGTTCTTACCAAGAACGTGCTCTACCGACTGAGCTATGTGGGCAACTGTGTCCGTATTTAGCTTGAGCCGCTAAATTATATCAGATTATACACTATTTTAATAAACTCTCCAAAATGTGCAAGTGGTGGAGGGGGTAGGATTCGAACCTACGCAGCCTTCAGGCGGCAGATTTACAGTCTGCTCCGATTGTCCACTCCGGCACCCCTCCCAGACACAAAGTGATAGCCCGAGAGGGGAGTCGAACCCACTAACCTACCGATTACAAGTCGGTTGCGCTACCATTGCGCCACTCGGGC
>DAOTWF010000003.1:0-14621 GCA_034435835.1 Dehalococcoidia bacterium
GACCGCCTGCTCCTGAGACTATTATGCTTATGGGACTAACTTAACAAGTGGTATAATTGCTGGGGGCAGGTCAGTTACAATTTACCTAACGAGTCCCTATATACTATTGATAATGGTAGGATAAAAGGACCATTTCCCACAGACAAAGATATCGCTCAATCCATTTGCAATTATTTTGGATGGTCTTGCGAGGGTTACGAAATCTATGATAAATATTCAAAACGGTTAACAATTAATGAATTTAAATAGCACGTTAAAAGCTGAGTTCACCATTTTATGTGCATGCCAAAGTTATGACCACAATCACTCAAAGAGTGAATCAGCAACGGGTGGGCTTGATAAATAGTATTTTACTTAGGGTCGGGTAGGTATATAATTGAGGCAGTTGAGGTCACCCTAATGCAGAGATGGTATCAGTGTGTATCTTGCCATGCGCCAGTTAACTACGGGGCAAGATTTTGTGGCAATTGTGGGGGTCAGCTGAATTGGGGTGCACAGCCACAGATTCAGCAGTCAATGCAGAATCAGCAAGAGATACCCTCAATGCATATAGTGCCACTCAATCCCAAAACCAAAGAACCAATCTTATATCGAGTTAAAAATACACTAACGCTCCCAGCAATAACAACAGATGGGCGCCTTTCCTATCTCATCGGCACATCCAATTTAGTGAAAGAGATCCATAATAGAATAAATGAACGATTTCCTAAGAAACAATATAGTGGTGTTCAAAGCTATGTAATGTGCGCAGTGATGCTCCGTCCACCCGGAGAACCTAAAGCAGCTCTGATTTTTGAGATATGCGGGTTTTGGGAACATGTTAGGGAGTTAGACGACTTATATCATACTCTATATTCCATAGGTGACTTTAGGGTAGGAGATGCAGGATATAATCAAATAGTACAATATCTCGCCAATGACCCAGTTAAGACGTGGATAAATACTCTGATAGATTTCCTAAGGGCAGAGTTACATTGGGAAGATTACGTTCAAAAAGCTTTTGAAAGATTGCTTTAGTATGATTGAAGTAAATGCTCTGACTTCCCATAACAATAGGGCAGACTGGTGGCTATAATTCCATCATTAAGGGATTCCAGCAAGGCTTTAAGTGTGGGATAGTGAGAGCCTTCACTGGCATGACCAGCAGATAAAGTTTTCTGGACAGCAGCGAGATAGTCACTAAATGCTTTCAGAACACCCAACTTTGCTGCCTCTGCCAATCTATCTCACCCCAGAAGTGATTCCACTGCCATTATACTATATAAGGGAATAGCACGGAATTAGCAGCCTATGTGGCGGGCGAATTATCGTTGCACAAAACTGACAATAGTGCGATCTGCCGCAGGAAATTGACGAGCACCGCCGCCTGAAAGTCCTGTTCAGGTTGCCATCGGCAGAACGGAGGTCACCTCCACTCGGGGATATCTCGTGGCGACAGCTTCCGATTCCCCAGAGCCTCAAATTGCTCTTTGCTCATGTAATGGATGACCGGGTGGTATGGTCCCATTACACCAGGCTTATTTAGCCCTATTAGAGACCTGTCATACCGGGTACCGGACCATGCCGCCTTCGCCCAGGGAAGGTTGTATTCGTCCGGGGCATACGCAGGCAGGTGCCATTCAGGCATCACGCTCATCCACCGGATGGTGATGGTCTGGCGCGACCGCGGTCCCCAGTTAGCCCAGGTTACGCCGTTCTCCGCTGTGGCATTACTCGGTCTGTTTTCCGGTGTGGAATAGACGATGATATACTCGTTGTCTTCATTCAGAACCACCTCGTCGTCCATCAGGGAGCCGTAACACACCGCCGTCTCATATTTGTCGCCTTCGCCTTTACCATACTGGGATATAGACCAGTAGCGCACCTCCCCGCCAGCCATGACCGTTTCCCCGTTTCTGGTCCTGGGGAACTTGGGCATCTTGCCGGTGATGACGTACACCTTACCCGGCCCGAGCTGGAATATCCTGGTGAGATAGGTGTTGCTCTTGCAGGTGGTGGCACTGCCCTCGTAGTTGCCCGGCGGCTCAGCCGCCTCCCCACGGTTGAAAAGCAGCAGGAACAGTTTGCGTATCGCTTCCTTGAGCTGCTCTTCCGTCTGGCTTGTATCTATCCGGGAAGCGATGTAGCCCGCGTTCTCGAACCTGAGCAATACCAGCCCGAAGATCTTGAACCAACCATGCTGTGGACCTATGAAGTGGTATGGCTCTCTTGGGGTATCGGAGCCAGCGGGTACCAGCGTGGTCTCGCGCTCTAAAGCCAGTGAAAAATCGGGCTGCAGCCAGAACTTTTCCCCGGTCTTTAGCTGCAGGACCGCCTTAGGCAGGGGAACACCACCATAGATATCCGTGTTCCTGTCGGGTGCATAGATGCGCAGCCATAGAACGGACGGGGTGAACACGTTGTTGCCCCAGGGACCGGCAAAGCCGAAGGGTGCCCCCACACGCCTGTTTCCTGGCGCACGGTACTCAGGGCTCTTCATCGCTTGAGGGTTAAGTTCCACAGCGTTGCCCATAGCCAAGTCGAAGGCAACATGGTAGCGCCTGTTCTTGGCAGTGCGGTCGGCACCCACTCTGAAGGGGTTGATATTGCCCGGGTCAGGCTCGATATCAACATCCACCAGCGGCACCTCGGGGGTCTCACCCATACAGCCGGTTGCCGGGTGTCTGGGGTCAAAAGGCGGCAATATCTCGAAGCTCATGTAGCGGGCATGGGGAAAATCACCCTCGATCAAAAGTCGGCTACCGATGGGAGCCACAAATATCAGCTTTCCATAGGTCACATGCGGGTCGACTCCGAGCATATACAGTTTCCTGAACTGGGGGTCAACCTTGTGGCAGGGGATCACCAGCCACTGCTTCTCAGGTGTTACTTCCTCAGGCTTCATCAGCGTCCAGTCCTTGGTCTTGGGGTTGTCAATATATTCGGGAAGCAGACCTTCAGGCAACCTCGCCGGGACTTCACCCTTAAGCCACCGTCGAACATAGTCTTCTAACCTGTCCGAAAGTTCCCTGGCTCTGGCGTTTTGCTCCCGGACGTATTCCTCGCCCTTTGCCCGAGCAGCCAGAGCCACCTGTACCCTTTCAGCCATGGTCATCTGCGGCAGCTCGGTATGCGACCAGTAGTTCTCGGGAAACGCCTGCTGCTCAGACGCAGTTTGCCCTGGGTCCTTTTGGGGGGTGTCTGCGGTCTGTTGTGGCTCTGTCCGCTGCCCCGGACCGGACGGCACAGGACCGGACCTGCAGCCGGTTAGAAGATGCCCTGCGGCAAGCAGAATTGCCAGTGCTAGGTGTAGTAAACTCCTGACCGTCACCGAAAAATCTCCGCCTCACCCGGACCGCGCAGCGCATTCTAACATGGCAATCGGACAACAACAAGGAGATAGTCCGGTGCCCAAGGGGAGTTATTTTCGCCGCGTGCCCGCGATTGAACAACAGACATTGAGCGGTCTTCACCGCCCATTCCACCTGCTCCCAGCTACCCCTCGCCAGCCCCATTGCGCAGGCGGATGTCGTCCTCCGGACCGACACTGCAGAGCGTCATTATCTAAGGTGGTTAGCGGGCTGCTCTCCGGAGCCGGCAGAGGCTTGTCCGGAGTTCAGCCAGCATATTGACACCCGGCACCAAAACAGAGTAAGCTGGTAACCGCCTTTAACACGGAAGAGGTCTAGCTGAAACGAAGGTGGTAATAGGCAAGTTATGCCTTGCAAATTCACAGGAGCTGGCACTTGCTGCTGAAGTTCTCGCTGTTCGCTTTGGCGTGCTTCGCCCTCACCTTTGCTATCGCCATGCTCGTGGCAGCTATAGTTAAAACCATCGGTACTATAGTTAAAGCCATCGGTACTATTGAGCGGAGGAGGGACAATGGTGCCGCTTCTTGAGTTCTTCCAGGGCATCTACACCTTCTTCCTGGTGGCGCCGCACGTAGCCTGCGCCAGGCTGTTCCTCATCGCCCTGGGCTGTGCCTTCGCTTACCTGGGCTACCGCAAAACCCTGGAGCCGATATTGATGGTGCCCATGGGCATCGGCATGATCGCCGTCAACGGCGGGCTGATGGTGTACGAAGCAGGACATATTGGCACGCTGTTCCTCAACCCGCTGGTGAGCAATGCCGAAGAGTTAATGCAGATATTGCAGATAGACTTCCTCCAGCCCGTCTACACCTTCACCTTCAGCAACGGTCTCATCGCCTGTCTTATCTTCATGGGCATCGGCGCCATGACCGAGATAGACTACCTGTTGGCTAAGCCGTTCATGAGCTTTTTCATCGCCGCCTGCGCAGAGCTGGGGACGATACTCACCCTGCCCATCGGCATAGCCCTGGGACTCGTACCCAATGAGGCAGCAGCGATCGCCCTGGTGGGCGGCGCCGATGGTCCCATGGTGCTGTTCGGCTCGTTGATGATGGCGAAGGAGCTCTTCGTCCCTGTCACCGTGGTCGCCTATGTCTACCTAAGCGTCTGCTACGGCGTCTACCCCTTCCTGGCAAAAATGGTGCCAAAAAGGCTGCGCGGCATAGAGATGGACTGGCGCACCATACCCAAGGTGTCCAGGGGTGCCAAGTTCGCCTTCGCCGTTGCCGCCTGCGCCCTGCTCTGCCTGCTCTTCCCGGTAGCCGCACCCCTGTTCGCCTCGTTCTTCCTCGGGCTGGCTGTCAAAGAGGCAGCGATAGAGGGGTACATAGAGTTCCTTACCCGCCCGCTTCTCTACGGAGCGACACTTTTCCTGGGCTTCACCCTGGGGGCGTTGCTCGGCGTGGACGTTATCCTCAACCCCAAGGTCCTGCTACTACTGCTGCTGGGCATAGTGGCACTGCTCCTCTCCGGCATCGGCGGACTCATCGGCGGCTTAATCTACCACCGGATAAGCAAGGAGCCGTTCAATCCCCTTATCGGCATTGCCGGCGTCTCCTGCGTGCCCACCACCGCCAAGGTAGCCCAGAAATGCGCCGCCCAAGCCAATAAAAGGGCGATGATCCTCCCCTTCGCCATGGGTCCCTGCGTGGCTGGTGTGGTCACCACTGCCATAATCGCCGGTCTCTACATGACAGGCATTCAACTGCTCAGCTGAGCACCCCTGCTCCACGGTATACCCTGAACCTTGGCGATGGTATATAATTGGCGGTGAGCGCGCGCAGCCTGACATAGAAAAGCAAGGAGGTTCCAGATGGCAGAGTGGATCGAATACCCCGGCGGTGTCTACAAAAAGAAGGAGGACCTGTACCGCGAACTTAAGGAGAGACGCGAAAAAGTCCTGCAGATGGGTGACCCGCAGGTGCTGGAGAGGCGGCGCAAGGCAGGACAGCTCAACGCCAGGGAGAGGCTGGAACTGCTTTTCGACAACGGGGAATACCTGGAGATAGGTATGCATGTGAAGCATCGCACCACCCGTTTCGGCATGGACAAAGCCCATATACCAGCCGAGGGCGTCATCACTGCCTTCGGCAAAGTGAACGGCAGGTGGGTGGCTGCCTTCTCCGAGGACTTCTCCGCCATGGCAGGTACCTTCGGCGAGTACCATGGCAGGAAGGAGGCTTACGCCATCCAGTTCGCCATGGAAAAGGGCGTCCCTTTCATCGGCATGAACGACTCCGGTGGCGCCAGGTTGCAGGAGGGCATGGACACGCTTGAAGCCTACGGCTGGCTGTTCCGCACCCAGACGCAGGCTTCGGGCGTCATCCCCCAGATAGCCCTGCTCCTGGGACCCTGTCTTGGCGGCCAGGCTTACCACCCGGTGATGCAGGACTTTATCATTCAAGCAAAGAACGTGGGCTTCATGGGCATCGCCGGTCCCGCCTTCGTTAAAACACAGCTCGGCGAGGAGATAACCCTCGAAGAGCTCTCCGGCTGGAGGGCGCATGCTGTGAAGTCGGGGCAGAGCCATGTGGTCGCCGAGGACGAAAAGGACGCCATTGAGAAAGCAAGAGAACTTCTCTCCTTCCTCCCCTCCAACAACCGCGAAAAGCCGCCGCGCCTCAAGAGCGCTGACCCGCCTGACCGCGTCATCCCTGAGCTGGACGACCTGTTGCCCGATGAGCCCTTCAAGCCCTTCGATATGAAGAAAGCGATAACTGCCATCGTGGACGATGGCTACTTCTTCGAGGTACTGGGGCTTTACGCCAGGAACCTCATCACCGGCTTTGCCCGTCTCAATGGTCGTCCGGTGGGCATCGTGGCTAACCAGCCCGCTGAGGCGGCTGGGGTGCTCGATATCAACGCCGCCGACAAAGGCGCCCGGTTCATCCGCTTCTGCGACCTGTTCAACATCCCCCTGGTCACCCTGGTGGACTGCCCCGGCTACATCATCGGCTCCCGTGCCGACTGGGCGGGAATTTTGCGCCACGGGGCAAAGCTGCTTTACGCCTGGTCGGATGCCACCGTGCCGCTCATCTCCATAATCCTTAGAAAGTCCTACGCCGGCGCCCATTATGGTATGCTGGACAAGAGCATCGGGGCTGACTTCGTTTTTGCCTGGCCCACAGCCCGGATCACCATCGTCGGTGCCGATACCGCCGCCAGCGTCATCTTCGCCCGCGAGATCCGGGAGTCCCAGAACCCCGAGGAGACCGCCAGAAAGAGGATCAGGGAGTACAGCGAAATATATGAAAACCCGTATGTTGCCGCCGAGCGCGGCTATGTGGACGACATCATCATGCCCCGCGATACCAGGAAGTACATCAACCGCGCCCTCGATTTACTCGAGAACAAGTTCGTGACACCGGGCACCTGCCCCTGGAAGGTATGGCGCAAGTATTCCAATATCAACCTCTGAAGCCTCTGATGGACTAATTTTTTCAACGGGAGGAAAGACGATTATGGCACAGGAAACGGTGACAGCACCCCTGGCGGGAAAGATAATCAATGTGCACGTCAAAGCCGGGGACAAGGTGAGCGAAGGGGATGAGGTCTGCACCATGGAATCGATGAAGATGGAAAACACGCTCTACGCCCCGGTCACCGGGACTGTAATCGAGGTCAAGGTGGCGCCGGGACAGTTCATCCAGGCTGGCGATGTCATCGCCGTTATTGAGTATTAGACAGCGAAGGAGGGACGATTATGGACTTCGGTGGTTTTTGTGCCGGTCTGCCGACGGTGACCTGGTTCACCATACTGGCGGTGGTATGGACCATGCCCTGGAAAGGGGTTGCCCTGTGGCGGGCGGCGGGCAACAGGCACCTCTGGTGGTTCATCGCCATATTCATCCTCAACACCCTGGCGGTACTGGAGATCATCTACATATTCGCCTTCAGCCGCAAGAAGCCAGCCACTCCCTGACCACGGCGGAGTAAACCCGACGGCTGGTGAAAACTCGCAGGCTAGAAAGGGGCAATGAGGGCTTTCGCCGCGGAGATAGTTTTCTGGTTACACCTTGTTATCGTTCTTTTCTGGGTGGGACTGTTCTTCATACCGGTGGACTGGTGGCAGGGAAGGATCAGCTTCCACTTCTATTTCAGCCTGATGGTGATTTTACATCAGTTCGTATGGGGAGCCATCGTCATGCCCTGGACCAAAAGGTACCGCATGGTATGCATACTGACTACACTGATGCAGTCTCTGAGGGGATTCAAACTATCACAGCCTGAGAACTATAGCCACTCCTTCACTGAAGAGTTGTTCGCCAGAGCCAGAATCAAAGTGCCTATGATGGTACCCACCGTCCTCACGCTGTCAATTGTAGCCGCTTCATTCACCCTGTACTTTCTCTACTGCTGGTGAGCATCGGGCGCATTTCGTTGAGCAATTGTCAGAATTGTTAACCTAATACTTTATATTCCCACGAATGATTACCCAAAATTATTGATTTCTATTCGCGGTGCTACTATTGCTTCAACGAAGCACTTTCGTATTAGGGAGTATTGAATACCTCTACTTGATGATTATTTGAACGTCGCTGAAGCTGCAGCTATCCTCGGCGTTCACTGAGAGACTGTCAAGCGTTTATGTCGTGAAGGACGCATTCCAGCGGAAAAAGTCCACAGGACGTGGTTGATTCATCGAAGTGCGCTCGAGCGATCTGCCTACGATTATGCCAAACCAGGGCGTGGGAAGAGAAAACGAATAGAGTAATATCTTCTGAATGGAGGTGGTATGGCAAGAAGCAGGAACCTACGCGAGGCCTCTAAGTCAGCCAGAAAATCTAACGGTGCCAATCCGGGCTTCGAGGAGAAGATGTGGCAGATAGCAGACAAACTCCGCGGGCAATGGATGCCGCCGAATACAAGCACGTCTTCTAGTGTTCCTCAAGTATATCTCTGATGCTTTTCAAGAGCGCTATGAGCAACTTGAGTTGTGGAGTTCGGACCCTAAAAGCATTTACTACACTAAGGAGCCGTCTGAACTCTACCAAGTTCTTCAGGATCGCGATAAATATAAATCAGAAAACACCCTCTGGGCGCCTAAGGAGGCGAGATGGGCTTATCTTCAATCTAGCGCGAAGCAACCGACCATCGGCAAGCTGATTGATGATGCCATGGACGCCATCGAGCGGGATAATCCCTCTTTGCATAGTCCGCCTCATTTTGTCCGCTCATGCGCTGAGCCCGTGTCCGCCACACAGTATTTTACCCCGCGAGTATTATGCCACATCTGGCCGGTGGCAGCCTCTTAGCAGAATTTGCAGAGGCGGGGCACACCGTGTGCCCCGCCTCTTGCGGTTGGTGGTGGGGAAGGAGGTGTCCTTTACTTGCCTATCACTGCTTTCTTCATCTCCTGGTCGATCCAGATGTACTTGGCGAAGTTGCCCACGTTATAGTGTCCGATGGACGATTCGCCGTTGTAGTTCCGGACCCAGGGCCACCAGAAGCGGTAGCTGTAGCCAGCTGGTAGCTGGATGACATAAGCCTGGTCGAGCAGGTAGGGCATAAACTCGCGGTGTATCTGGTCGATCTTGTTCTCGTCGGGGAAGGCTGCCAGCATGTCCTGGCGTGTCTGTGCACATCTGGGGTCGTTGATATAGCTGCCGTTGGCGTAGCTCTGCGTGGTCCAGCTTATGCCTTTCCAGAAGGCGCCGATGCCCCCGTACCAGCCGTAGAGCATGTCGTCGTAGGCGCGCCTAATCGCTATGCCCTGGAATGTGGCATAGTCCTTGGGCTCTATCTCCAGTTCTACGCCTATCTTTGACCACATATCCTTCACCATCTGCAGGGGATCGAGGTAGGCGCGGTGGTTGTAGCAGATGATCTTTGCTTTGAAGCCGTTGGGATAGCCAGCCTCAGCCAGGAGCTGCTTTGCCTTGTCCGGATGATATTCGAACAGCTCTTGCACCGAGCGGGGGAGCTGTTCTAGGGGCACATAGGCACCGCTATATTCTTTTGCGTAGACGATGGGCCATTTCAGCAGGGTGCCCTCGCCGCCATAGTACTCATTCAGTATCTTCTTGTTGTCGATAGCCATGGAGAGCGCCCTTCTGACCCTGACGTCAGCGTAGGGCGAGTTCTTCTTATCGGTGCGCATGAAGATGACCGCCTGGGCATAATCATCAAGGTAGCGGATATACTTAAGTCGCGTGTCCTTCAAAAACTCCTGTGCCACCTCCCAGTCGCAGCTCAATATGTCGATATCGCCGGCACGGAAGAGGGCGTGCTGTGTTGATTCATCGGGGACGACCAGCCACTTGACTTGGTCAATGTAGGGTAGTTGGTCACCCTTTCCCGGACCGATGGGGTTCTTCTCCCAGAAAGTGGGGTTGCGGCTGAGGATGGCATGGCTCCCCCTCATATATTCGGTAAGCATGAAGGGTCCCGTGCCGACGCTGTTCTTCCAGTCGTTCATATTGCCGAACTGCTCCACAGCTTCCTTGGGGAAAATGCAGGCGTAGTCGTTCAGTATGGTGAAGAGATCGCCGATGATCATGTATTCGGGGTTAGTCTTGATCACCACGGTATAGGGGTCTGGTGTCGTTATCTGGGTAGTCTCAGCAGCTTTGGGATAGGTCATCCTGAAATATGAAGTGGGCAAGGTGAGGTGGCGCTTGAGAGAGAAGACGACGTCATCGACGGTGACCTCGCGGCCATTTGCCGGCGGCTTGTTATGGAATTTCACCCCTTTACGCAGGCGCAAAATTACGGTGTCCTTGCCCTGAAGTTCAAAGCTTTCAGCTATGGAGCCAGCCTTGTGCTGCAGACGGTTGACGCCGGGGAGGAACCATTCGCACTCCTTGGTGCCGTAGCCTCCGGCATTGCCTTTGCTCCAGTCACCCTGCACTATCTCGTCGTTGGTGAACTTCAGGAGATAGCAATTGGCATGGGGCACAATGGCATCATCGAACCCGTAGGTGTCCACGGTTGACACCACGTTAAGTGTGCCACCGTACTGGGGCTGTGCTTTTTCTACCACTATTGCTTCCTTCGGTCCTTTGGCACAACTACTAGCTACTAGCCCTGCGAGGAGCCCTATGATTACCAGGCTGATAATAAAGAGTCTTTTCATTCGATGTTGTACCTCCTGTTGCTTTGTTTTTCACAATCGCTCCTGTGTTTATCTATCCACCTTATTCGTATAACCTTCTTTTGCTCTTATATATTGCCCACCTCCTTTCGCTATGTGCTTAAGACCGCCTGTGTACCAACAGGTGCTCTATGGCATCGTGTCCATTTTCGCCCATTTGGGCAGCTTTCTCTTTGAGGCATCGTACCTCCCCAAGCCGCCCCTGAGTCTGGGATCGAGGAGGTCGCGGACGGCATCACCGAGCATGTTGATGCCGTACACCACGATTGCCAGGAAAAGCCCTGGCCAAACGGCGAGGTGGGGTGCTAGCAGCATGTAGCGGCGACCGGCTTCACTGAGCATACCTCCCCAGCTCGGTGTTGGCGGCGGGATGCCGAAGCCCAAGAAGCTGATGGTGGCTTCAGTGAGGATGGCAGAACCCATAGTGATGGTAAAGAGAACTATAATGGGTGCCGTTACGTTGGGCAGGACGTGCTTCCACAGTATCCTGCCCGTCTTGCAGCCGATGGCTTTTGCCGCCTCGAAGTAGGTATTGGAGCGGATGCCGATGGTGGCACCGCGGACTATGCGGGATTGACCGATGCCGAACAAAAGCCCTAGGACGATGATGACCTGGACCATCCCGGGACCGGTGACTGCTATGAGGGTAAGAATGAGGAAGAGCGGCGGTATGCACAGCCAGGCATCCACAAACCGCTGTACTACGAGGTCGAGCTTACCCCCGATGAAGCCACAGATAACTCCGATGAGAGTGGACAGCACCGTGGCTATGGCTGAGACGCTGAGCCCGACGATCACCGACACTCGAGCGCCGTAGATGATGCGGCTGAAAAGGTCCCTTCCGAGCTGGTCGCAGCCGAGGGGGTGTTCTGCGGATGGTCCCGAAAGCCGGGGACAGACGGAGGTGTCGTTATACTGGTAGGGTGCCAGCAGTGGGGCGAGCACGCCGACAAGCAGCAGTGCCAGCACGATGACCCCGCCTACGGTGCCCAGCGGCTTCTCCTTGACCAGCCGTATGAGCAGGTCTGCCCAGAATGAGCGCGTCCCTGCTTCCCTTTCTGCTGTAGCTTCAGCCTGTGCCATTATGTGTAATGCACCCTCGGATCCAGATAAGCGTAAGCGACATCGACCGCCAGATTACAGAGCATGATAAATGCAGCGACCACCAGGTTCACCGCCGAGATAATGGGGTAGTCTCTCTGGAACAGTGCGTCCACAAAGTACCTGCCTATTCCGGGTAAGCCGAAAATCGCCTCGATGATTACGGCTCCGCTTACGAGGATGGGCAATTGCAACCCGATTATGGTGACCACAGGGATGAGGGCGTTTTTCAGGGCGTGTCTGTAGATGACTACCTGTTCTTTCAGCCCCTTCGCCCAGGCTGTGCGGATATAGTCCTGCTTCAGTACCTCCAGCATCATGGTGCGTGTCATCCTCATGGTTGTCCCTGACATGACCATGCCCATCAGCACCGCTGGGATAATGAACTGCTGCAGGTTACCTATGGGGTCGCGGGTGAATGGAATGACCGGGAGGTGTGGTGTCCAGCCGAACAGGATGGAGGGGTAGACGACGACCAGGGTTGCCAGCCAGAATGATGGCACGCTGATACAGAAAATAGCCACGCTGCGGCCTATGTAGTCGCCGATGCTGTCCTGGCGTATGGCGGAGAAAATGCCCACCGGAAGTGCTATCAGCAGACCTATGACTATCGCCAGGATTCCCAGTTCGATGGATACGGGCAATCTTACCAGGAATTCGTCGCTGATGCTGTGCTGATTCCACAGAGATTTACCCAAGTCGCCTTTGAGCACGCCGCCCAGCCATCGGAAGTACTGGATATAGATGGGCACATCGAGCCCGAGGTTATGCTTGATAGTCTGGATGGTCGCCTCCAGGTTTTCAGCCTCGCCCGACTGGGCTGCCATCATCTCGATAACGTTTCCGGGGATGAACCTTACGGCGCTGAAGACGATGAGAGTGACGATAAGCAAAGTAGGGATGAACAGTAACAAGCGCCTGATGATATAAGCCCTCATTTTATCGTCCTAGCCTGAGCATATTTAATCGCAGCCAGCCCTCATATTGCTTTGCCGACCGATAGCCTACAGATATGTTCAATGCTTTTTATGCTCTAAATACAGGCAACCCTGATTCTTATAGAAAGACCCGGTAGAACCTGTACAAAGTCTCAAGGTGCAAGCGGACTGCTTTTTCCGCTTTAGTTTTATTTCTCTGTTTTACCGCCTCCAGTATCCTGTAGTGCTGGCGCCGGAACTCCAGCAGGTCTTCGTACCTGAAGAAGCGGCTGATACGCTTCAGCCGGTCGAGCTGCCGCAGGCTCTCTATATTGGCTATCAGCAGCTTATTCCCTGATGCGTTATAGAATTCCTGATGGAAGAGGTTGTTCCAGCGGAAGAGCCTGTTCCAGCCTTCGTCATACAGCTTGTCCTGAGCAAGTCCGCTGGCTTTCAAATTTGCGAAGTCCTTGTCCCAGTTGGCAAGGTACTGTGCGGCGCGGTCAATACTTTCCTGGGTCGCCCGGTCACAAACCATCCTGATGGCTGCGACCTCCAGCACCTCCCTCAGCTCCAAGATATTTTTAATATCCTCGGGGGCGTGATAGACCACAAAATAGCCAGCATGGTCGCGCTTGATGACATACCCACTTGTTTCAAGCTGCCTCAGTGCCTCGCGGACTGGTGTCCTGCTGACCCCAAGCTGTTTGGCTAGTTCTGCCTCAACCAGCCTCTGGTCGGGGCGGAAAACTCCGTCCAGAATGTTGCGCTCGATGACGCTCTTCGCCATTTCCACAAGGTTGTGCTCGGACCCTCTGTTTTTCCTTTGCCCCGTAACCATCGTGACTACTTGACAGCCGCCCCGATTGTTGCATACAATTTGGTATGCTATTTTGTATACATCATAACCGTTCGATGTCAGTTTGTCAAGGACTTACGGTACGATTTTTGCGAATATAAGGAGGTGTCATGGCAGACAAGGTGATCATCACTGCAGCCCTAGCTGGCTCGGGCGTTTTCAAGAACCAGAACCCGGCGGTCCCCTATACGCCTGAGGAATTTGCCGAGGAGGCGCATAAGGCATACAAGTCCGGTGCCGCCATGGTCCATGTGCACGGGCGTGAGGCAAAAACCGGGCTGCCCACCTGCGATGTAGAGACTGTAAAGACAATCTACGACGCCATCAAGCAGAAGACCCCAGAGCTGATCGTCCAGATAACATCTTCGGTGGGTGACACCCCGGAGGCTAGGTTGGCGCCCATCATTGCCCTCAAGCCTGAGTCGGCCTCGCTGAACACTGCTACCATGAACTTCAGCTATCTGGATAGAAAGACAGGACAGATCGTCTTTGACAGTGTGTTCACCAACACCTTCACCATGCTGCAGGACTTTGGCAGGAAGATGGAGGAGCTGGGTGTGAAGCCGGAGATAGAAATATACGACATCGGCGGATTTGACAACTGGCTGCTCATCTCAAAGCAGGGGTTCTTCAGCACCCCATACAACCTTGACTTCGTCTGGAGCGTTGCTGGCGGTCAGAAGTTTAGACCAGTTATCTTTGCCACCCTGGTGGAGATGCTGCCGCCGGACTCCAACTTCACCACCTGTGGGATAGGGGTAGACCAGTTCCCGGCGATCACCCAGTCGTGCCTGCTGGGGGGGCACATGCGTGTAGGCTTGGAGGACAACATCCGCCTGCCCAATGGGGAACTGGCGAGGGGTAGCTGGGAGCAGGTGGAATGGGCGGTGAAGATCGCTCAATGTCTGGGCAGGGAACCGGCGACCCCCGATGAAGCCAGGGAGATACTGGGGATAAGGAAAGCTGGCACCGGTTCCGAGAAATAGAGAGTAGGACAACCGTTCATAAAATCCATAGCTCCGGACATGGTCTTTATGTGCGGGTCTGAGCCTGATACATGAGCCATCGTTTAGCCACAATCGTGCCCGCCTCGGTTGTCCCTTTGGTATCTTAAGTCCCTCCTGTCTCCAGATCCGTTTCACACGTTTATGATTTACCCTCCAGTCTTTTTGTCTCAGCAACGCTGTTATCCTCCGATAACCATACCGCCCCTAACGAGCGGCCAGTTCACAATACGAGCCCTCAACTGCTCCCGTCAGAGGGGATATATGGTACATGGCGTTGTGTTGCCCTGCTGATGA
>DAOTWF010000004.1:0-3746 GCA_034435835.1 Dehalococcoidia bacterium
CCTCTCCCTTGATGGGAGAGGATGAAGGTGAGGGTGAGAGCTCTATTCCCCCTCACTCTAACTCTCTCCCACCGGGGGAGAGAGGACAGGCGAGCAACTCTCTCCCACCAGGAGGTAGGACTTCAGTCAGCCTCGCTAAAAGCCTCTCTGCCACCGGGGCAGAGTGCCGCCTCTCGAGTGCGATGCCCCACCCACACGCCCCACTAAAGATGGCCCCACTCTCTCCCGCCAGGGCAGGGTGCCGCCCCTCCAGAGCCATGCACTCCAGCCCCAAACTACCTCTTCAACCGCGCATCACCCATCACCTTCTGCCAGTCCTCCACAAACCGCCTTATCCCGATATCGCTCAGCGGGTGCTGCACCATCTGCATCAGCACCTGATAGGGCACAGTGGCAATGTGGGCACCGGCCCGCGCGGCTTCAACACAGTGCTGCGGATGTCTGATGCTGGCAGCAAGCACCTCCGTCTTAATCGAATCAGCGTACTTTCCATATACCTCGACTATGTCCCTCACCAGCCGCATCCCGTCCTCACCTATGTCATCCAGCCTGCCGACGAATGGGCTGACATAGGTGGCGCCGGCGGCCGCCGCCAGCAGCGCCTGGTTCACCGTAAAGCACAGGGTGAAGTTGACCTTTATCTTCTCCCTAGCCAGTTTGTAAGTGGCCTCCACTCCGGCAAGGCTGGCCGGTATCTTCACTACCACATTCGT
The DNA here is from genome assembly GCA_034435835.1 of Dehalococcoidia bacterium. Lineage (GTDB taxonomy): Bacteria > Chloroflexota > Dehalococcoidia > GIF9 > UBA5629 > CALJTV01. The sequence goes on from DAOTWF010000004.1 coordinate 714, forward strand.
CGCCCAGGAGGCAACCTCTCTGGCTTCAGCCACCATACCGGAAACATCCTGACTCAGCACCTCCGTTGACACCGGCCCCGGTACTATGGCACAGATGTCCTGCACCAGCCGCTTATAGTCCACCTTGCCCTCCTTGGATATCAGGCTCGGGTTCGTGGTCACGCCGGTGATGACCCCGAGGCTGACGCCGTGGCGTATGTGCTCAATGTTGGCTGTATCCAGAAATAGCCGCATTTAATTCCTCCCTGGTATAAAGTCCGGAATTCACCTCATGCCAGTGGCAATGTCACCTGTGTGCCCTCAACAAGCGTCTGCTTCGCCGCACCGACGAAGCCGACGAAAAGCGGGTGCGGGTGGTTGGGGCGTGATTTGAATTCGGGATGAAACTGGCAGGCCACCATCCAGGGGTGCTCCTTCAGCTCCACTATCTCCACCAGCTTGTTGTCCGGTGATAGCCCGCTGGGTATGAGCCCCTTTGCCTCCAGCGGCTCGCGGAAGCGGTTGTTGAATTCAAACCGGTGGCGGTGCCGTTCATAAACCACCGGTTGCCCGTAGGCCCTAGCCGCCAGTGTTTCAGGCACCAGGTGGCAGGGATAGGTGCCCAGCCTCATCGTTCCGCCCATATCCGTCACCCCGTGCTGCTCCGGCAGCAGGTCTATCACCGGATACGGCGTGTCCGGGTCGAATTCGGTGGAGTTGACCTGTCTGCTCTCCAGCGCATACCGCCCGAATTCAATGACCATGACCTGCATGCCCAGACACAGCCCCAGATAGGGTATGTTGTTCTGACGGGCATAGCTGGCGGCCGCTATCATACCTTCGATGCCGCGGTAGCCGAAGCCGCCGGGGACGATGATGCCCTGGGCTGCCCTGAGCAGGTTTATATTGCCGTCGGTCTGCAGGTCTTCCGACCGCACCCATAATATGTCTATCTGACGGTTATGGTACAGCCCGGCATGGCACAGTGCCTCCCTGACTGAATAGTAGGCATCCCTGAGCTCCACATATTTGCCCACCAGGGCTACGGTTACCGGCTCCTTAGGTGCCTTCAGCTTGGCTACCATCTGGCGCCATTCCGTCAGGTCCTGGCTTCTGGCTTCAAGCCCGAGCCTATCGATGATTATGTTGCCCAGGTTGGCCTCCTCCAGCATCAGCGGCACCTCGTAGATGGTCTCGGCTGTGACCAGAGGTATCACCGCCTCCCTGTCCACATCGCAGAACAGCGATATCTTATCCCTCAGGCTTTCCGGTATGTCGTAATCGGAGCGGCACAATATTACGTCCGGCTGTATGCCGATGCGTCTCAGCTCGTTGACGCTGTGCTGTGTCGGCTTCGTCTTGAGCTCATTGGTCGTGGCGATGTGGGGCAGGAAGGTGACATGGACGTAGAGAACGTTGTCCCTGCCCTCCTCGTTCCTCATCTGCCGTATCGCCTCCAGAAAGGGCTGACCTTCGATGTCGCCCACCGTGCCGCCGACCTCCACGATGACCACCTCGGCTTGAGACAGCCGGGCTACCTCCCTTATCCTCCGCTTTATCTCGTTGGTGACGTGCGGTATCACCTGTATAGTGCCGCCCAGATAGTCACCCCGCCGCTCGCCGGCGATGACCGCCGAATATATCTGCCCCGATGTCACATTCGAGGCGGCCGTCAAATCAACGTCTATGAACCGCTCGTAGTGTCCCAAATCAAGGTCGGTCTCTGCTCCGTCCTGGGTGACGAACACCTCACCGTGCTGATACGGGGACATCGTGCCCGGGTCGACGTTCAGGTAGGGGTCCAGCTTCTGGACTGATACCGAGATACCGCGGCTTTTCAATATCCTGCCCATGGAGGCGACGCTGATGCCTTTGCCTACCGAGCTGACCACGCCGCCGGTGACGAAAATATACTTGCTCATAAGCCTGTCCGCAGCTTGTTGAATGAGGGCTTTCTTTGTTTTACGGCCGAAGGTGCTGTCAGCCGGTGATGCCCTTCAGGCGTGTAGATATGCGTCTCCATAATACCCGTTCAGGTCTGTATATGTGAATGCACGTCGCAGTCCACTGCGGAGAATTCTAATGCCAGTAACGGCTCAACCGTGGGGGAATGGTTTTTTCCTATTATAAGTAAACAAATTCGGGCTTGTCAAGTTTTATCGGGCTGCACTGCATCGCCCGGGCAGAATGGCGCCGGCGCCTATCGGCGGCGCATTATGAAGATGAGGACGATGGTCGCGATTATAAAGAGGGCACCCAGGGCGGTCACCACCCACACCCACAGCGGTGTTTCTGCCGGCGCAGGTGCCTCTGCCGGCGGCGGTGCTGCCTGCGTCCGGAAGGTGAAGGTGGCCGACCACTCGCCGGGCACCGGCTCCAGCGCCATAACCCGCCAGAAGTAGCTGGTGCTGTAGTCCAGCGTGCCCTGGTACTGGTAGGCGGTGGTGGTTACCGCTGCCTCGGCAATTGTCCGGGTCAGCGCCGCATCCTCGGCCAGCACGAACCTGTACTTCGTGATGTCCGGGAGGGGCGACCAGGAGAAGGCCAACGCCGTCACCGGCCAGCCGGTGCTGAGGTTGGCGGGGTATATCGCCTGAATTCCGTAAGATGGGCTGTCTGTGCAAACGCCGGCCTTCACCGTGAAGCTCTTGACCTCAGACCACGGGCTGCGCATTTTCTGGCCGGTGGCCGTCTGCACCACCCTTGCCCGCCAGTAGTAGGTCTGCCCTGCCTCCAGCCTGCTCCACAGCGCCAGCGCTGATGGCGATGCCGTCCGCCCGCCCGCCGGATAGTATGCCGCTGGTGCCGTTGGGTCTGCCGGCGTGAAGGCGCCGGTATCAACGACTATTATGCTGAAGTCGGGGTCTCTGGCTATCTGCACCTGGTACTGGCTGGACAGGCACAGTTGCTCCCAGCTGAGGTCCACCTCCCCGCTTTGCCCCGTTGCCGGGTCGCGGCTCACCGGGTTATCGGCGGTTGCCCCCGGCGTCTCGGCCGGTGCGCTTTCCCGAATGTCGGGCATCGCTGTCGCCGGGCTGTTAAAGGCGCCCGTCG
>DAOTWF010000005.1:0-2225 GCA_034435835.1 Dehalococcoidia bacterium
GCCCCGTAGTGTAGCGGACTAACATGCCACCCTGTCACGGTGGAGATCGTGGGTTCGAATCCCATCGGGGTCGCCAGCGATATCCCTATCGTGGCACTCAAAGTTCAGCTTGAAGAAAGGCTCAAGCTCTGTTCGGGGTTTATAGTCACGACTTTATTATTCTCTGTCCATACTTGCTCAAATAAGGCTTTGGCAAGCTTGTTGCGTTGCTCTTGGCTTGCTTCCTTCCAGGCATCGGCTGCATGAACTTGGGGTTCGTTTGGCTTGACTCTTCCTTTGATATATCACCCCATTCGTAGAGTTCTTTCGATCGAGCCGATTGCTTTTCAATCGCAAGTTTATCCCTTTCTGTGTAATCATAGGCCTCTTGTAACTGGTATGGCCTAGGAAGGTTCCAGGATTACCCGAGCGTCTACCGCTACAGCGCCATTTTTGTAGGCAAAGATCGGGTTGAGATCGAGCTCTTTTATCTGGGGCGTTTGCTCAACAAAGTTGGACACTTTGAGTAACAGCTCTTCGAGGACAGCTATATCTGCTGGCTCCTGTCCTCTGTAGCCCTGAAGGAGGGGATAACCTTTTATCTCTCTGATCATTTCTCTGGCATCCCTTTTTGTGAGCGGCACTATCCTAAAGGACACATCTTTGAGTACCTCGACCAGAATTCCACCGAGCCCAAACATTAGCACAGGACCGAACTGTGCGTCTTTTGTCATGCCTATTATCACCTCTATCCCGGGGCGGACCATTTTCTGAACTGAAACGCCAGAGATCCGGGCATTGGGGTAGTGCTGTTTCACCGAAGAAAGTATCTCGCTATAGGCTTTGCCAACCTGTGTGGCGTTGCTAAGTCCTAGTTTAACACCACCGGAATCGCTTTTGTGGATGACATCGGGCGAGACTATCTTCAGTACCACAGGGAACCCAATTTGCTTGCTAAGGGAAATAGCTTGTGCTTTTGTGCGCGCCAGCTTAGCCTCTACAACTGGTATTCCAGCTTCTTTGAGGAGGTCTTTGGACTCTATCTCGGTTAGTTGTGTCCTTTTCTCCTGTTTAGCTTGCTGCAGTATTTTGTTTTTTGTCATTTTTCCTCTCCCGTTCATTAGGGTATCGTTCAGATTTAAAACGTCTTTAATTTTATCTCATTAGTGTTGCTTTCTGCAAAGGCGGGTTTAAGAGAGATATTGCTGCAGCTTTGGCATGATGTTCCTGAGAGGTTTATAATCAACCCCGGCTGAAGTATACTAAAGGGCATGCCATACCAGTGTGCTGGACGGTATGTCTAAGCTGGTAGCGGGATATCAGGGCTTTGTACAGATTGTGGGGCTGCTCTTTGTGAATAGGATGGCGTTGAAAAATAAATCAGGTCAGGGAACTAATTGTAAAGATGAAAGTTCTTGGTATAGCTGGAAGTCCTCGGCGTAATGGCAATACTGACATTTTGCTTCAACAGGTTATGCTTGGAGCTGCTGGGGATGGTGCCGAAACAAAGGTAGTGGTACTCAGCACACTGAATATAAGTCCCTGTCGCCATTGCGATGGCTGTTTGAAAACGGGTAGGTGTGTTGTTGAAGATGATATGCAATGGCTCCATGTTGATTTGAGAGAAGCTGATGGGATTGTCCTAGCTTCGCCCATTTTTTTTATGAGTGTAACGGCTCAAGCCAAAGCCATGATCGACCGCTGTCAGGCAATATGGGTCATAAAGCATGTACTTAAGATGCCTGTTGCCATACCACCAGGTAGAAAGCGCAAGGGGCTGTTTGTATCAGTTGGCGGGACGAAGCTGTCTAATCTGTTTCAGCCGGCGCTGGCTACAATAAAGAGCTGGTTCGTGACTCTGGATGTAGGCTATCTTGGCGAGGTAGTCTTTTCCGGGATAGATGAGGCGGGGGCTATATTGCGATATCCGGCTGCGCTAGATGAGGCGTTTGCTGCCGGTCAGAGACTTGCTTCGGTCCTTAAAGACAGTAGGTAATTATCTGGTAGCTGCTGCAAAGCACTGAGCTGGAGTCATTCTTAAACAAGCCACAGGGGAAGCACCCGCCCCAAGAGTAATGTGTGAAGTAGCTTGACTCCAGGACTGTCCTTTTTTATACTAAAAGCCTGTAATTGGTCGGGGTTCAGGGTGAGGCTGAACCTTGACTGATAGCAGATTGCCCGAGTGGCGCAATGGTAGCGCAACCGACTTGTAATCGGTAGGTTAGTGGGTTCGACTCCCCTCTCGG
>DAOTWF010000006.1:0-3814 GCA_034435835.1 Dehalococcoidia bacterium
TTGTAACATTCAAGCCAATTCCCTTTCACGCATTGATAGGCTAGCATATGGGCTTCCTCAGGTATATCGTCTACCGTGGGCACTTTGGGCATCAGTCCCGATTTCTCCAGCGCTGCAATTGGACTAGTCAAACTGTTGCTGCAAATTCCTAATTCCTTGTAGCTATCCAGCACTTGCTTGGCAATATTGGCAGCTTGTACCGCTTTGGCGACAAGTTTATCTATGTCAGGATTGTCCTCATGGTGTATGTCCGTGTATTGCTTGGCGTTATAGAGGTTGCAATAGAAGTGCCATCTGCCATAGCCTTTATCAATAGCAAGCAGTTTGCCGGGGTAGTAGGTGAAGGTATACGGTGCAATATGTAGTTTATGGCTATCTAACAGCTTTCTACACTGGCTTGGTGTTGCTTGCAAATAGTGCAATAGTACCGCCACAGCCATATCAATGTCGTAAAATACCCCATACGGTTCTTGTAACAAGACCTCTACCCAATCGTTCTTATAAATTTTCCCTGTACTGTCCGCTAATATATTACTTTGTGCAATATTCTGCGCGTGATAACCTATCATGTTCATATCCTTGGTTTTGTTCTGCTGTACAATTCCGCCGTGACTGCCTCTGCCCTTACCCTTGCCAATTCACGGTACGTTTTGGTGTCTATTTTCAACGGTGGCTTGTACTCTCTGCGCAGAAAGTCGAACGGACTATGTCTTGGCTTGCTGTAGTACTCCTTAATCGCCTGAATAATTTGTTCTCTTGTCCATCCGTACTTTTTTCGCATTCTTATTATCCATGCTAACCTATTTTGGAGCATTTCTCTGAATGGCTTAGAAGTGAAAAGCACAGGCAAATTGCCTGCACTCATTATGTGTCTAATTTCAAAATCTAGAAATCCATGCGCCCTCATGCGGTGGTAGTGTTCCTCGATCCCTGCTGCTATTAGCTTTTCTCTAGGCACACGCGGTGGAATATCAAGCTCCATTAGCCTTTCTAATCGCCGTCTGCCCGATGTGGGTTTGGCTGTGAGCGATATTTCCTTCAGCTTGGCAATATCCTGCCTTCTTAACCCTACACCGAATTCCTTCTTAAGCTCGGCGTTGATTTTATCCTTACCCCAATGTGGATTGGCAGTGATAAGTTCAATTGCTTTTTTTATCCTTGCTGCTCTATTTTGTGCTTTCTCTGTTGCCATTTGATGTCCTTACCTATTTTTGTTTTGTGCTGTCTCCTCCATTATTACTTCCTCTGCCATTTCCATGCAAATCAAGATTCTGTCGCATTTTTCAACTATTTCACAGCATAAATCGCCAGTTTCGGCAATCAGGGCGTAGGCTAGGCTATTTCTGCTACCCTGATCAAATAGAGCGTCAAACTTTTCTTTGGCTAGATTATTAGCGGTCTGTGCCTGTGTCCGTACCGACAGTATAGCGTCTTTAATTTCTTTCATTCTGTCCCCCTATTTTTTTATTGTAGAATGCCACAATGGCTTCTGCTCTCTGCTTTCCGATCCCTTCGCACTGTAGTAGCTCCTCAATAGAAGCATTAGCAACATTGCGTAAACTACCCATCTTGGCCAGTACTTTTTCCGCTAATTTTATCCCTATCCCCTCAGGAAAGCACAGTAACCGCTTATCGCCAACTATTTTTCTATTTACCCCGCCGGTGTGGATGGGCTTCTGATAATAAGCATACAATTCATTCAATCGTACTACTGTATGCGCCTCGTTAGCTGTTATCTCCAATGATATTCCTCTATGCTGCCACGTCCGCAGGAAGTTCCACACCAATTTTCGTCCCCATCTTTCAACACCCCTGTCCGTTACTAGTTGACCTGCAGGCATTAGTGTTCGCCAATTTCCTTCTAACAGCAAAATAGGAAATTCATAATGCTCAATCATATTGTAGAGTTGCCTGATAAGCCGTTCCCCCAACCCATTAATCAAGTCCTGAATGGTCTTACGCTCAACCCCTACTTTCTTGAAGTTGCAAGTGTAGAAACTATAGTCTGCCGAGACCAGTCTCTGCTGCACCCAGCCCATTGCTAATAGTTGATCTCTGATGATCGGTGGCTCGTTGATATCCACTATTCTAATATGTCTGATGTCTATTTCCATTTGTCTATTTCCATTAGCTTCTAGCCTCATCAGTACTGGTCTCACCAGTAGACCGTGGGGAAGGGGGCGAACCCCACGGTTTCGGCCTCAAGCTTTCAAGCTAGACTTCAAGCTCCTCTATGCTTGTGCCGATAGGATGCACAGATACGGGCTTGGTATAGGTTGTACCCTTGCCGCCTTCCTCGATACTACGGGTATCCTTTTGTTTTACCCATAGCGTCATTGCTACCTTGCCTACTACATCCATTGGGTTGAAGGATGGTCGGGAAATGCCATCTGGCCCCTTCACCATCTTAAGCTCGACGCCAAGGGCTGTTAGAATTTCTTTTAATTTCCAGACTGCCTCTCTACTAACACCAGCAGAGATTTTGCCTTCTTTGCCCTTATCAGGCCCCTCTTCTATGATGGTAAAGGGAAACTTAATGCTTACATTCGGCGTGTCCCAATCAGGCATACCGAACTCGGATAAGTGCAGTCCTGCCGCGGCAAATTTGCTACCGGCTTTTATGTATTCTTCTTCGGAGATTGGCAGGACAAATGCCCCCGTTGTTGGTGTTGTCGTTGCTGTTGTGCTCTTTGCTCCAAGTAGGTTCTTTAATTCGGCACGTTTTTTGGCAGCAATCTCGTCTTCGCCCATATCCTCCAGTATTTTGATTTCGCTTTGTAATTTCTTGATTCTGTCCTCCATTGTTACCTCCAACTTTATTTTGCCTTATAGACCACATTTGGCATTGTTCCGTTAGGGTCGTGGTCACCCCTACCCCTACTGTTTACTCATCTATAAGCATCACCCCCTTTCAATGCTGTGCTGATTTTTAAATAAGCTTCTTTCCAATCTGTTATCTCTGTCCATGCCTTGATACCTAATATCTCCATTGCCTTGCTGGGTAGAATGTGCTTATCCTGTAGGAATCGCATAAATGCCTTTGCGGCGTCTGGCGTGTTAATCTGTGCAGTTCCTGTTGCGGTTTCTACTTCTGGCTTGTCTTCACTGATGCCCTCTGATTCGAAATATTCCAATTCCTTGCCAGCGTATACATCGGCTGCAATTCCAAAATAGCTTAAGCATTTTTTAATTCCATCAGATATTGCCGCTTTTTTATCGTCGAACAAGCTGATTATGTCGCCCCTTTTATAAGTGCCTCTAGGGTCGTCACTGGTGTATCTCATTACATCCTTTTGTCCCCAAGCTTCATGTATTACATTGCCAATGCGTACTCGTACTAAAGCTCCTACTTCTACTGGTAGTCCGTCACTGCCTAAACGAACCTCTTCCTTCAGCACTTCATGACTCCAATTGAAAAATGAAAGCAGATTCGCTTGCTCAACCATGTATCCAATGTCCACATAATTAAGTACCAGATTGCCTCGTCCTGGCCGCTGCTTAATGTACTGTACTGGAGTACGTCCACTTACTAAGCGCCTGATGGCTTCTTGACGTCGGCGCTGAAAACTGGCAGTCTCTATTTGGAAAATATTTGATACTGGTAATTGTGTCTGTTCATTCATCTTATATTTCTCTTTATATTTCTCTTGTATCTTCGATTCTAAGCTGCTTGTATTCTACTTGCTTTAGCGCCGGTGCCAATTGTTCTGGTGAAAATAACTTCAGAAGTTCTTTTTTATCGTATGTACTGCGGCGCACTTGGTTGTAATGTATTATCAGCCCGTCGAATTGCCATTTGGATAATCCAGAGGCT
>DAOTWF010000007.1:0-42969 GCA_034435835.1 Dehalococcoidia bacterium
TGATGGGATTCGAACCCACTACCTTTTGACTGCCAGTCAAACGCTCTCCCAATTGAGCTACAGCCCCACCGACCATATAAAGTCTAGCAAAAACAGCAGCCAGACTCAAACATACTAACGCTTCAAAGGACGCCCCCAAGCGTCCTTTCGGTAGTCACTGGCAATCAGGATAAGGTCGCTCAACCACCAGATACCAAACATGCCCAGAGTGAGCATCTTAACAAGCGCTGAACGTGTCCTGCCAATATAAAACCGGTCAGCGCCTAAAAAACCAAGAAACAGAGATAGAAGAAACGCTACCCACCAGCTTCTCTGCTCCCCCTTTTTCAAATTACCACCTTCCTCGTTCGCTTTCATACATAAAAGAGCACCACTAACTAAAATATGGCACCGCTATTTTCCACCCCCAGACTCCAGCCAGCGCCACAGCTACAGATAATAGCGCTTCACCAAGCCGGCAAGCAAGTAAGAACTTCCACGCAGGAAAACGAAGGGCTCCAGCCGCGATCACTGCTAGGTCAAAAGGCAAAGGCGTCACTGCAAAGGTAAATATAGCGAGAACCCCCTATGTCTTAAGCCAGCGGACCGATTTATTACATGCGTCCTTGTCTTTGATAACAATTCTCCCTCCGCATGACCTAGTATGTAACCGCTCATCTCTCCTGTAGCAGCCCTTGCTCCTGCAGTAAGGGCAATCAGAAACGGAGATAGAATAGCACCGAGCCCAACAGTTATCAAGCCATCAGGCACAGACAAAAAATAGTGGCATTAGACACTACACTAGCTAAGAAGGCACCCAGATAACCGTAGTCACGAAACTCGGTTATTCTATCGCTGTGAAGGAAAATGCTAACCGTAATAGCCACGGCACAGAGCACAGGCAACGAAGTAAAAACTGTCTCGGTAAGCCAGCTTTTTCCCGAGCATAGCCATGTCAATAAAAGACGCCCTACATTCCACCTATTGAACGGACGGTCATGGAAAAGCGAAAAGCTCTTGTGGGGCGGTCATACCTTTGCCGACATCGTATTGACCTTTAAGAAGCAATTTTATTCAAGACTGCTATTATCAGACACACCCGATAGAAGGTACTCTGCCTTTTTTTCACTTGCCGACTTGCTCCTCGGAGCCAGATAGAGCGCATCGCCCTTTCGCCAAAGCCACAAACGATGCTCAGGGTGGAGCCAGGCTACAATAGATTGCCTCGACGGATAAACGATAAAAACGGCCTCTGCTACTCTGTTAAGCTCGTCCAATGCCTTCCTGGCATGCTCAACCGTCGGCAGATGCTCCAGCAAGTGACTGGCGAAGGCGGCTCCAAAAACTTTGTCGCGGAACGGAATCTGAGTGACATCGGCAATCACGCCGCAAGGATGATTCCCCAGAGCCCGCCGCTCAATATCAAGGCAGACATCACCATTGCCATGCGCCGGCATATTCAACCAGCGACGGATTTTCCCGTTACCCCAAGGCCCACCAGCTACCAGCAATGGCTTGCCCAGCTTTCGGGCGCAGGCAACAGCATCCTCAAATCTCCTGCCTTTTTGCGAAATCTCGCCGAGCCAGACCGCCAATTGCCAGCCCGCCACACTGAGAGATATCCCACCGATGCAGAATAAGGCGATATGCAATTCCTCCTGGTTATACCCCCTTCTAAATTCCCAAAACCCTGAAAAGTGAGGTCAATCCAAGATATCCGCAAAACGCCATAAATGAGCTCTTTACTATGTTACCCAGCAACGAATACAGGAAGAATTTCCATAGAGGGAAACGGAGTGACGCCATTGCAAGAGTCATAGGTAAATGCAAAGGATTTATTATAGCTGACATCAAAAACACAGCCAACGAGCCACGCCGCCGCGCCCACTCAACAGCTCTGTCATACAAGTTCCAGCTAAAGATAAAAGCTAGTTGCTGAGACAAGTTCCTGCTCCCATAGCCGATCACGAAGGTGAGAGATTGACCTAAGCCGGCACCGATACCCGAAGTAAACCCCACCGCTATTGGTGCTGCCAGTTGCATATGGGGCGCCAGGACTGACGGTAAAGTAAATACCAGAAGCCAGTAAGGGACCGGTATGGCAATCATGTTCAACAAGCTTCCGCTAAGAAAAGCCACGATGAGCATACCCACGAGGCCATAATGGGCAACATATTTTGTACCGATCAAATGATCCTTATAGTAAATGGCGGCTAGGCACAAGGCAATAGTAACTACTAAGGATAGGACACCTAATACGATACTTTTTGGAGACAAACGATGTTTGATTTCTTCGCCTGTCGATATAACGTCCCTGCTCAAGGAATCTCCTTTTTATGAAGCAGCCCTAATTCTTTTCTTGCTGAGAAACGTCAACTCATCACCATCGACGCTTATAGTAACAGTGTCTCCGTCTTTTATTTCGCCTTTTAGTATTCGACCGGACAGAGGATTCTCCACATAGCGCTGGATGGCTCGACGCAGCGGGCGAGCCCCGAAAGCAGGCTCATAGCCCTCTCTAAGCAGCCACGACTTCGCGCCATTGTCCAACTCTAATTTAATATTTCGATCAGCCAGTCGTTTTTCCACCTCCAGAATCAATAAGTCAACAATCTTTTTCAAGTGCTCTTCGGTCAGAGGCTGGAAAATTATAACATCGTCTATCCTGTTGAGAAACTCGGGACGAAAGGTCCGCTTCAACTCACTCTCTATGGCATTGCGCAGCCGCTGTTGTTCGCTCTTTTCCTGGCGCGAAAAGCCAATGGCCTGCTTCTGGAATTCCTGCGTCCCCAGGTTGCTGGTCATTATCACCACAGTGTTTTTGAAGTCAACCGTCCTGCCATGCCCATCGGTCAATCTGCCGTCTTCAAGTATCTGAAGCATAATGTTGAACACATCCGGGTGCGCCTTCTCAATCTCATCAAAGAGGATCACACGAAACGGGCGCCTGCGCACTGCTTCTGTTAGCTGTCCTGCCTCCTCATAGCCTACATACCCCGGCGGGGCGCCTATCAACCTTGATACCGTGTGTTTCTCCATGAACTCAGACATGTCCAGTCTTATCATGGCGTCCTCATCATCGAACAGGAACTCCGCCAGCGCCTTAGCCAGTTCAGTCTTGCCCACGCCGGTGGGACCGAGGAAGATGAAACTGCCTATAGGCCTTCTGGGGTCTTTCAGCCCCGCCCGCGCCCGCCTGATAGCTTCGCAAACGGCACGCACTGCCTCATCCTGGTTTACAATCCTTTCATGCAGCCGCTCTTCCATATGCAGTAGCTTCTCCGCCTCACCCTCCAGCATTCTGGCAATGGGGATGCCAGTCCACTTGGAGACAAGTTCGGCTATTATTTCCTCGTTCACCACACTCTCTATCTTCTTTTCTTTGCGCCACTTCTCCTCAGCCAGGTCGCGCTCCTGCTCCAGTTTGAGCCTCCGCGATTTCAGCTCCGCAGCCGCCTTGTAGTCAGCACGCTGGGAGGCTGCCTCTTCCTCCTCCTGCAGATGCCTTATTTCGTTGTCCAGGGCTCTTATATTCGGCGGTTTGCTCTCCATATCTATACGCAACTTGCTGGCTGCCTCGTCGATGAGATCGATCGCCTTGTCAGGCAGGAAACGCCCCGAAATATAACGGTGACTTAACCTGGCAGCAGCCACCAGGGCTGAATCATCGATCTTTATCTTATGATGGGCTTCATATCTGGGACGCAGCCCGCGGAGCATCTCGATGGTCGCTTCCACGCCGGGCTCATCGATGAAAACCGGCTGAAGGCGCCGTTCCAGAGCTTTATCCTTTTCAATATGCTCCCGATATTCATCCAGAGTGGTTGCACCTACGCATTGAAGTTCACCGCGGGAAAGCGCTGGCTTTAACATGTTGCTGGCATCGATGGCACCCTCAGCCGCCCCGGCACCAACCACAGTATGTATCTCATCTATGAACAGGATTACCTCGCCGCTGGACTGGCGTACCTCGTCCATAACTGCTTTGAGCCGCTCCTCGAACTCGCCTCTGAACTTGCTACCAGCCACCAGCGCCCCCATATCCAGAGCAATTATCCGCCTGTTCTTTAAAGAGTCAGGTACATCACCTGAAACGATCTTCTGTGCCAGCCCTTCAGCAATGGCTGTTTTACCCACACCTGCCTCACCGATTATCACCGGGTTGTTCTTCGTCCGCCGGGTGAGAATTTGCATCACCCGTTTTATTTCCTCATCACGCCCGATCACCGGGTCAAGTCTGCCCTGACGCGCCAGCTCGGTGAGGTCTCGCCCGTACTTCTCCAGAGAACGGTACTTCGTCTCGGCGGTAGGACTGTCAGCCCTGTGTCTCCCTCGTATACCCTGCAAAGCCTGATATATCTTCTCCCGATCCACGCCGAACTCTCTCAAAATCGCCGCAGCTTCACCCCTTTCTTCACCAGCAATAACCACCAGTAGGTGCTCCACACCGATAAAATCGTCCTTTAACCGGTTTGCCTCGCGGGCAGCGTTCTGCAACAGATGACGAAAACGGGGGGTCTCAAACACCTGCAGCACCTCGTGTGCCACCTTCGGTGCCGAATCAAGCACCATCTCCAGGCGTTTCCTCAGCGCGCCCGTATTTACACCGATCCTCTCCAGTATCTGCACCGCCAGCCCGTTCTCTTGTTCCAGCAGGGCTAAAAGCACATGTTCCACATCAAGCTGGCTGTGACGGTAACGACGCACTAAAGCCAGCGAGCCCGCCAGTGCTTCCTGTGCTCGCTCGGTAAATCTTTCCGGCCTCACCGCATCGTCCTTCCGATTGATTTCGGATCAACACCAGAAATGAAACTAGCCACCGAATTCCTCGCGTATCAGCCTGTCGCGGTACCCGGTAACCAGGTCACATTGCGGACCGATACAGCAGTCAATCTTCTTTTTCAGTCCAGCATCCAGCCTGCGCTTTCCTGTGCCTGACACTGCCTTCTTGTACCGGTTGTACCAGGAACAGTGCACCGACCAGTCTTTATTCACCATTATGGTGACAAAATCATCAACCCGGTCACACTTTACGGTGGTAGCTGTGACTTGCCAGCCAGCCGGTTTGAGCCTGATATTTTCAGACATCATTCTCTTCCGCACTTTTTGCAAGCTGCCTCAGACGTTCCAGCTCCGTTTCCAGCTCCTGTAGCCTCTGCTGCATCTCAACCACCCTCTCTGCCATACGCATCACCACCTCCACACCAGCTAGGTTAATCCCCAGGTCGTCCATCAGGGTCTTGATATAGCGAACACGGGCGATATCCCTCTCCGAATAATAGCGTATATTTCCTTTCGAACGATAAGGATGAATAAGACCCAGCCTTTCATAGTATCTCAAGGTATGAGTCTCCACGCCCACTATCCTGGCAGCAACACTTATTACATATTTTGGTTCCGAGTCCTGTAAAGTCATCCTATCTTATCACCCCCGCTATTCAATTGGCAATATCTCGGTTAGTCCCGGAACGGAGCGCTTTTAGTTGTTCGAAAAGTCGCTTCTCCTGCGGCGAAAGCCCGGTGGGCAATACCACCTTTACCTTGGCAAAAAGGTCGCCGTAAGCAGAGCCACCAAGATGTGGCATCCCTTGCCCTGCCAGCCGGAACACCATCACATTCTGTGTTTCCGGGGGTACCTTAAGCACCACCTTTCCTTTTAGCGTCGGTACCTCCACCTCCCCACCAAGCACAGCAGTAAGCAACGGCACCGGTACTTCAAGATAAATATCATCGCCTTTCCTCTCAAAGACCTGGTGCGGCAATACTCTGACCACAAGATAAAGGTCACCTCTTATACCATCAGGACCCAGGCGCCCTTGGCCAGCAACCCGAATCCTAGAGCCATCCTTCACTCCCCGAGGGATCTTTACCTCCAGTTTTCGCGCCTGTCGCCCCCGGCCGGACCCTCCACACCCAGAACAGAGCTGAACAACCGGTCCACGCATCGCCCTTCCCCTACCATCACACAGCGAACAAGGAACGTCATCCCAGACCTCTATTAACCGCTTCGTGCCACGGTATGCCTCCTCCAGCGTCACCTCAACAGGGTACTCCACTCTCCCTGCCCTTCCCGCACGGCGACCATAAGAGACGCCCTGCAAAATGTCATCCAGAACGCTGCCCAGATCCTCGAATTCAATAGTGGTGTCAGTTGCGCCATCAGGACCTGAAGCTCCCGTCTTCTCTGCAGTGCCAAAGTCGGCAGCATACTGCCACTGCTCTCCGAAACGGTCATATTTTTCGCGCTTGACCGGGTCAGAAAGCACCTCGTAAGCCTCGTTTATCTCCTTGAACTTGGCCTCAGCCACCTTATCGCCGGGATTAACATCGGGATGATACTTTCGTGCCAACCGCCGATAAGCCTGCTTTATCTCTTTGTCCGCAGCACTCCGACTTACACCCAGTACGGCATAATAGTCCTTCGCCATAACACCAGCCTCACAACCACATTATAAAGGTTTTCACGGACCGCTGTCAATAATCTACTAATTTTATTATAACATTATTATAAACTATCTTGACAAAATATTGTTAACATTTTATAATTGTAATCGGTGGGTGGGACCCGGTCAATCAAAAAAGAAAGGAGGTGAGATTATGACAGCTCTGGTAAGATGGGAACCATTCCGTGACATCGTCAGCCTACGGGATGCCATAGATAGGCTGTTTGAGGACAGCTTTGTCCGGCTCTCCCGCTTCTGGCCTGTGCTCGGGGAGTGGCAGCTTCCTATTGACATGTACCAGACCGATAACGAGGTCGTGGTAAAGGCGGCTGTCCCCGGCCTAAAGCCAGAAGAGATCGACATTTCCATAACCGGTGACACCCTTACCATAAAGGGTGAACATAAGGAGGACAAGCAGGTAAAGGACGAGGACTATCTGTACAGAGAATGCCGTTTCGGTGCCTTCAGCCGCACTCTGACCATACCGGCCAAGGTCAAGAGCGATAAAGCTGAGGCAGTCTTTGAAAACGGCATACTCACCTTGACTTTGCCTAAAGCTGAGGAGGTCAAACCCAAGCAGATCAAGGTCAAAGTCAAGGCTGAGAAAGAGGCTAAAAATTAACCATGACCGCTACCGGGTCCCACTCGCCTGCTGCCAGACCTGAAGGAATTGCTGCACAATGCGAGCAGTGGCACCCCAGATGATCCGGCCTTCATACTCGTAGACATAACCCACAACAACCTCATCGCCGAACACATAACTCTCTTCTTTCCGTCCCACCCCGGACAACAGAAAAGATATAGGCACTCCAAATACTTCATCTATCTCCGCCCTATTGATGGTAAACTCATAAGGATACGGAATAAAACCCACAAACGGCGAGATGCTGAAGTTGGAGGTCGCCGTCAGCGTATCGTCCAGCTCACCCACAACCTCTACATCCCGAGATCTTAGCCCAATCTCCTCCCAGCTCTCTCTTAACGCTGTGTCCATAAGACTGACATCAGCCTCGCTCCGTGCCCCTCCAGGAAAGGAGACTTGACCTTTGTGGTAGGCAACAAGCTGACTGCGCCTGGTGAATAGTAGATGGTACCCACCCATCCTTTCGAAAACAGGCACCAGCACGGCAGCTTCAGTTAGCCCACCTCCACTGAGACGTTTTTTGCGACGCAGCGACAGCACTTGCCTGACTCTGTCCTTCATCTGCAAGCAATAATATATCCTAACCCCGTCTGAAAGACAAAGACATTCCCGACTGCACCTACGTTCGAAATTTGCTCCATGGCGAGCAAATTGTTTATACTTAAAGATTAAGGCATAAATGTCTGGGTACAGAGACTACTATGAAATACTGGGGGTGCCGAGGAATGCCAGTGATGAGGAAATAAAGAAGGCATTCCGCAAGCTAGCCTTCAAGTATCACCCTGACCATAATAAGGAACCAAACGCCGCGGAAAAGTTCAAAGAGATAAACGAAGCCTACGAGGTGCTCTCGGATGCCAGGAAAAGGGCGAACTACGACCGATATGGACGAGCCGCTACTTTAGACTGGTCTGGCTTCGATGAGTTTAACTTTGGCGGCCTTGGAGACATCTTCGATGCCTTCTTCGGCGCTGCTACCGCAACCCAGCAGCGCGCGCCACGGAAAGGCAACAACCTCAAAGCCGATCTGACCATCTCCTTCGAGGAAGCCGTCTTCGGAGCAGACAAACAGATAGAACTCTGGAGGATCGAATCCTGCACCATGTGCCACGGGCTCGGCAGTAAGCCAGGGACAAACCCGGAGAAATGCCCGAACTGCGATGGTAGAGGTGAAGTGCGCCGCGTCCAGCAAGGTGTTTTCGGCCGTTTCACCTATGCCACCACCTGCCCCCGCTGCCATGGTGAGGGCTCAGTTATCATCAACCCCTGCCCCCAGTGCAAGGGCACCGGCAAAGTGAAAGTCAAAAGGATGCTCACCGTAACCATACCACCTGGAGTATATGAGACCTACCAGCTCCTTCTCCCCAACCAAGGTGATGCAGGTGAGTACGGCGGACCCCCGGGTGACGTACTTATTGCTCTATCCATAAAGCCCCACCACCTCTTCACCCGTAAGGGCTATGACATCGTCTACGAGCTGCCGATAAACTTCGCTCAGGCTGCACTGGGAGATAGCATCACCATTCCTACCATCGATGGCGATGTGATACTGAAGATACCGGCCGGCACTCAGAACGGTACCGTCTTCCGCATCAAAGGGAAGGGCGTGCCACACCTCAACAAAAAGGGAAGGGGAGACCAAGTGGTTATAGTCAAGGTGGTCACACCGCAATCGATAACGGCTAGACAAAGGCAGCTTTTCGAAGAGCTGGCAAAACTCCTGCCGACACCTGAGGTACCCAGGGAGAAAGCCCCCGGTTCCACGCCCAGGACCGAGGCTGACGGCACTGCGTACCCGGGATAGGGCTAAAGCACCGTGTCTGGTTTCAGCCCATCGGTAAACCGCTTAGCTATCTCGGCAGGCGGCAGTGACTCAAACAGCACACCATAAACAAGGTCGATAATCGGTGCCGTAAGCCTCAATTTTCCCACTAGGCGGTAGGCAGCTATGGTGGTATCAATGCCTTCAGCAACCTGTGTCATCGAAGTCCTTACCTCACCAAGCGACTTACCCTTCGCCAGCTCGTAGCCAACATGGTAATTGCGGCTCAGTGGACTGCTACCAGTAGCAATGAGGTCACCAAGACCAGCCAGCCCGTAAAAAGTACTTGATCTCGCCCCCAGAGCCAGCCCTAACCTGACGACTTCGTTCCATCCCAGTGTGATGAACGCCGCCTTGGCGTTGTTCCCCAACCCCAAGCCATCAAGCACGCCGGCGCCGATCGCGATAACATTTTTCAACGCGCCACAAAGCTCCACACCGACGATATCATCGCTGACATAGACAGAAAAACCAGGGGAGTTCAGCAACTCCTGCACCTGCTTCGCCACCTCCAGATTGCGGCATGCCACCACCGAGACGGCCGGTAGACCAGAGTTTATCTCCTTGGAAAGGTTGGGCCCCGAGAGCGCACATATCCGCTCCGACAAAGACTTAGGAATTTCTTCAGTCATCACCTCTGACATCCTCTTACCGGACTCAGCCTCAAGCCCTTTGGCTGCGCTGACCAGGGTCACAGAACTGCCGAGAAAAGTAGAGGTCAAACGCACGTTCTGCCTCAAACGCTGGGATGGCACAGCATATATAATAGCCTCCGCTGAATCCAGCACTTTTTCCAGGCTGGAGGAAATAGAAGGCTGAGCAGTAGATTGCATACCCGCCTCCCTGCTCTTCAGCGCCCCAGCTTCTGCTTCAGTCCTTGCCCACAGTACAACCTCTATACCTTTCCGGGCAAGCATCTGCCCCAGCGTATTCCCCCATGTGGTCGCGCCGATGATAGCTACCTTTTTCACCTAAAACGAATCCCTCCCATCATTGAGAATCTATATCGATCCGCTGGTCAACTCTGAGCTCCGTGCCTGCCTGCAGCCGGGCGATGTTCTTCCGGTGTTGGTATACGATCAGCCCGGCAGCCACAAGGCTGTAGACCAGATACACCGGGGGAATATTATACACCACCGTCAATACCATGAATAGACACAGAATTCCCAGGCAGCTCAGAATGGAACCCAGAGACATATACTTGCTGCGCAATACCGTGAGTATCAGTATCAAGCCGCCGAAAATCGCTGCCAGCGGCCAGATAGCCATCCAGCTTCCGTAATAGGCTGCCACCCCTTTACCGCCACGGAACTTGACATACACCGACCAGTTATGCCCCACCATCACCATTAGGGCAGCAATGACCTGTGCATACTGCCAGTTCAAGGGGAAACCAGCAACCACCAGCACACCATCACCAACAATAGCCCGCGCCACAAGCACTGCCGCTGCTCCTTTAATAACATCCAGCGCCATGGCAATCGCTCCTGCCCTCTTGCCCAGCACCCGCAGGACATTCGTACCGCCGATGTTGCCGCTCCCGTATTTGGAAATATCGATCCCAGCCATCGTCTTGCTCACAATCAGCGCAAATGGGATAGCCCCGATCAGGTAACTGGCTAAGGCACTGATGATAAATTTAGCGACTATCATATTCACACCCTCGTCCTTTCCGGTCTCTTGTCCGTTGCCTGCTTGAACGAGAACCGCAATGCGGTGCCACGGAATCCAAAAGTCTGCCGCAGTCTGTTCTCCAGATAGCGCTGATAAGAGAAATGCATCAACTCCGGATCGTTGACAACAATAGTGAAACTCGGCGGATTCACATCGGTCTGATAGGCACGTAGAATGCGCAGCCGTCTTAGCCCCTTCCGGGGAGGGGACTGCGCCAGCACAGCATCTTTAATCAGTTTGTCCACCACTTTATCAGGTAGCCTCTTCTGTCTTTCCCGCCATACCTCAAGTGCCTCAGGTATTACCTTCTCCACATTATGCCCTGTCTTTGCCGAGACATACAATACCGGCACGTGGGACATAAACTTAAGACGCTCGTTAACACGGTCAGCATACTCCTCTATACTACCTAACACCAAGTCCCACTTGTTCGTCACCAGCACCATGCCCTTGCAAGCCTCCTTCACATAGCCTGCAATATGGAGGTCCTGGGCAGTAAGAAATTCTGTAGCATCGATAACCAGCAGAGCAACATCGCACCTGTTAATGGCGTTCAGTGTCCTGAGCAAGCTATAATACTCGATGCCCTCTTCAACGCGCCCTCGCCTTCTGATACCTGCCGTATCTATTAGCAATACTTTCTGCCCCTGACAATGGAACACCGTGTCCAGCGCATCCCGTGTTGTCCCCGGCGTCTCGTCCACTATAGCCCGCTCCTCCCCAACAATAGCGTTGAGCAACATAGACTTTCCCACATTGGGGCGGCCCACAATAGCCAGCTTTGGCAAGTCCAATTCAGAGGGCGCTGCTTCGGGTTCTGCCGGCAGATGCCTCAGCACAACTTCCACCAGACGGCTCACGCCTCTGCCGTGCTGACCACTGACGATCACTGGCTCGCCAAGTCCCAAACTATAGAGTTCGGCTGCCTGGCTGTCCAGCCCAGCATGGTCCGCTTTATTAGCCACTATCACCACCGGCTTGCCACAACCGCGTAGTAAATCGGCTATTTCATAGTCCACCGGCAGCACTCCCTCACGGATGTTGGTCAAAAAAATTATCACATCGGCACCAGCTATAGCTGCCTGTACCTGGCCCTTGACTTTCTGAGTTAGCGAGGATCTGGGGTTAGGATCGAGCCCGCCAGTATCAACCAGGGTCACCTTCCGCCCCGACCAGTCCACATCAGCAAAAATGCGGTCGCGCGTCGTCCCAGGCAGGTCCTCAACAATAGCTATCCTGCGGCCTGCCAGGCGGTTGAACAGCGTGGACTTCCCCACATTCGCCCTACCCACAATGGCAACGACTGGCTTCATCTACCGGGAAACTCCTGCAAGAAACGTCCTGCTAGTTGCTGCTTAAAACATATCATTCACCAGCTCCCTGCCTAACCCCTGCGGAACAGGTGGATAAGCAACGCCTTTTGAATATGCAACCTGTTCTCAGCTTGGTCGAAGACCACCGAGCTCGGGCTTTCCAACAGACCGATCGCTACTTCTTCCCCATGATGGGCTGGCATGGGGTGCATCAAAATTGCATCCGGCTTTGCCATCGTAAGCAATTTGTCGTTCACTTGATAACGGGCAAAATCCTTTCTGCGCTTATCAGCCTCAGCCTCTTGACCCATGCTTGTCCAGACATCCGTGTATACTACATCGGCTTCCCGCGCAGCTTCCGCTGGCTCCCTAGTAAGCAAAATCTCCGCGCCGTTAACAGTAGCAAACTCCTTCGCTTTGCTGAGGACCTCTTCTTTAACCTCGTAGCCCGTAGGTGACGCAATCCGGAAATTCACCCCCGTCATAGCACAAGCCAGCAGTAGGCTATGCGCCACATTATTGCCATCACCTATAAAAGCGAGAGTCAATCCACTGAGCTTGCCCTTCTTTTCCTGAATGGTCAACAGGTCACCAAGTGCCTGGCACGGATGCTCATGGTCGGAAAGTGCATTGATGACCGGAACACTGGCATACTCTGCCAGAACCTCTAGGGTCTGGTGGGAGAAAGTGCGGGCTATTATGCCATGGACATACCGGCTGAGCACACGGGCAACGTCAGATACTGGCTCACGCTTGCCTAAGTTTACCTCCTCAGGAGAAAGATAAAAGCACTGCCCGCCCAATTGCCGTATCGCCACTTCAAAGCTGGCCCTAGTACGCAATGAGGGCTTTTCAAAAATGAGGGCGAAAATTTTGTCCTTAAGCACAGGCGGTTTCTCCCGGCGCTTTAGTTTCAAAGCATTACCGATCAGCTTCTCCACTTCACTGGAGGTCAGGTCTGCAACAGAAAGGACATCCTTTGCTACCTTCATCGCGCACCGCTTCCAGCGAAATCTAGTATACCACACGCTGTCGCTCATGGTATATAATGCGGGCGTGCGGTAGCCACTGGCATCGGGGGCGAGACCATGGAGAAGACCAAACCTTTACTACTGCTGTTCGATGGCAATGCGCTGGTGCACCGTGCCTTCCATGCGCTTCCTCCGTTAACTGTAACCAGGACGGGAGAAATGGTAAATGCGGTCCAGGGCTTTGCCAGCACCCTGCTTAAAGTGCTCGGCGAAATCAAGCCGACCCATTGGGCAATCGCTTTCGACCGACCGACACCTACCTTCCGTCATGAAAAATTCGAAGAGTACAAAGCCCAACGCCCCAGAACACCCGACGAGCTTGTCACCCAAATAGAACGGGTACACCAACTGGCAGAAGCCTTTCACATCCCCATCTTTGAAATCGATGGCTTCGAAGCTGATGACATCCTCGGCACTTTGAGCCGTCAGGCAAACGAACGCGGCATAGAAACCATTATAGTAACCGGTGACAACGACGTCCTCCAAGTAGTCTCCCCGAAGACGAAAGTGCTCGCCCCCAGAAGGACCTTCAGTGACACGGTGCTCTACGATGAATCACTGGTCGAAGAAAAGTACGGAATTCCCCCCAGGCAGCTTGCCGATTTCAAGGCGCTTACTGGTGACCCTTCAGACAATATACCTAGCATCCCGGGCATCGGTGAAAAGACCGCTGCTAGACTGCTCCAGCAGTTCGGCAGCCTTGACGAAATCTATGCCCATATCGATGAGGTAAGCCCCGATAAGGTGAGGGCACTGCTCCAGCAGTACAGAGAACAAGTCTTCCGAAATCAGGAACTTGCCCGCATAGTCACCTCGGTGCCTGTGACTCTTGACCTGGATAGTTGCCGCGTCACCATATATGACCGACAGAAAGTGGTGGAACTCTTCCGCGAGCTCGGCTTCGCGCAGTTACTTTCCAGACTGCCGCAGGAAATCGGAGTTATGGAGCGGGCCCCTGTCCAGGCCAAAGTACCGGTAAAAGGGGATTACCATATAGTTGCAACACAAGATGCCCTTGAAAGACTTCTGGCACAGCTCACCGCGGTTGAAGAGTTCGCCATCGATTTGGAGACCTCTAGCAAAGAGGTAATGACCGCCGACCTGGTCGGTATCTCCATATCGCTGCGACCGGCTGAAGCCTATTACATACCGGTTGGGCATCGTGGCTTGAGCCAGGTCAGCCAGCTATCGCTATCCATGGTCATCGACCACCTCAAGACCGTCATCGAAGATCCAACGAAAGCCAAAATAGCCCATAATGGCAAATTCGACATGATAGCTCTTGCCGAGCATGGCATCGCGCTCCACAACCTTGCCTTTGACACCATGCTAGCCGCCCATCTACTTGGGGAGAAGGCGCTAAGCCTCAAAGCGCTGGCATTCAACAGGCTTGGTGTAGAGATGACACCCATCGATGACCTCATCGGCAAAGGGACAAAGCAGGTCTCCATGGCAATGGTACCCATAGAGCAGGTTGCCCAGTATGCCTGTGCCGATGCCGATATAACCCTGAGGCTTAAAGAACAGCTTGAACCTGAACTCCGCAACCATGGCTTGTGGCAGCTTTTCTCAGAAGTGGAAATGCCGCTGGTCCCAGTCCTTGTAGCCATGGAAAGGAACGGGGTGGCTTTAGACCTGGACATGCTTCGCGAGATGTCACACAGCCTGGGTAGAGAAATGATGAGGATAGAGGCTGAGATTTACAACTGCCTGGGGCATAAATTCAACTTAAACTCCTCCCAGCAGCTCTCCCAGGTGCTCTACGAAGAGCTGAAGCTCCCAAAGCCACGGAAAACAAAAAGCGGCTACTCCACCGAGGCATCAGCGCTGGAGGAACTCAAAGGAACTCACCCCATAATCGAGCTGGTGCTACAATACCGCCAGCTCGCCAAACTGAAGTCAACCTATACAGACGCCTTCCTAGAACTCATCAACCGCAGAACCGGCAGGCTCCACACTAGCTTCAACCAGACGGGTACTGTCACCGGGCGTCTGTCCTCCAGCGAGCCCAACCTGCAGAATATACCGGTGCGCGGTGAACTGGGCAACAAAATAAGGCAGGCAATAATTGCCCAGCCCGGATGGCTGCTGGTATCAGCCGACTATTCTCAGATAGACCTCAGGGTTCTAGCACATGTTTCCCAGGACCCAGAACTCATAGCCACCTTTTTAAGAGACGAAGACGTCCATACCGCCACAGCATCGCGGGTGTTCAATGTTCCGCCAGAGAAAGTGACTCCAGAGATGCGCCGCGTTGCCAAAACAGTCAATTTCGGCGTCATCTACGGCATGAGCGATTACGGCTTGGAACAGGCAACCAGCTTCACCCGCGAGGAGGCCGCCCGGTTTATCGCCTCCTACTTCGAAAAATATCCTGGGATCAAGAAATACATTGAGGACACCACGAGACAGGCAAGAGAACTCGGTTATGTACAGACGGTGATGGGGAGAAGAAGGTACATTCCGGAGATAAACTCCCCAAACCGCCAGGTCAGAGAAGCTGCTGAGCGCATGGCAATCAACATGCCCGTGCAGGGGACATCGGCTGATATCATCAAAATCGCTATGGTCAACCTCTACCGCGAGATGGTGAAAAGATGCCTCAAAAGCAAAATGCTTCTCCAAGTACACGATGAACTTGTTTTCGAGGTCCCACCTGATGAACTCGATACCATGAGACAGCTCATCGCCGAGCTCATGCCCAATGCCCTGAAGCTCATCGTGCCCTTGAAAATAGACATCAAAGTGGGCAAAAATTGGGCAGAAATGAGATAAAGTGCCAGAGCTACCTGAAGTCGAGACCATAAGAAGAGAACTTGAACCATACCTAGTAGGAGGAAAATTCGCTGCGGTCTCCACGCATGACCCAAAGATAGTCTCTCCTCTCACTGTTGAGCAGTTCCAGACTGAGCTCGTAGGGCAAGGGATTAAAGGTTTGAAGCGCCGCGGCAAGTACCTATTCTTCCACCTATCTAATGGCAAGTGTTTGATAATACACTTGAGGGTGTCAGGCGCCCTGCTGCTCAACCCCACCCAACCCCAAAACCATGTTAGACTTGTTTTCTCCATGGACAATGGCTCAAAATTAGTCTTTGTTGACCGCAGGCGCCTGGGCGTGGTAACAATTCTGGATAGCGAAAAGCCAATAGATAAGAGCCTTGGTCCCGAGCCACTGGAAACCGGCTTCACTGCCAGAGAACTCGCCCGCAGGTTGCAGGGGCGTACGGCATCCATAAAAGCAGTCCTGCTGGATCAGAAAGTAGTCGCCGGCATCGGCAACATGTATGCCGATGAGGCGCTTTTCAAAGCCAGAATCCACCCTCTGCGCCCTGCAGGTGACCTTTCACCGCAGGAAATTCGGAGGCTCTTCTCCGCCATCAGAAGTACCTTGCGTTCCGCCATTGAAAACAAAGGGGCAAGCGTAGAGACCTACCTACGCCCCGGCGGTGAAAAAGGAATAGCCCACTTCAACTTCAAAGTGGCACATTGCGGCGGCAAACCCTGTCCCAAGTGTGGTACCCCTATCCAGCGCCTTCCCCTAAGGAACCGCGGTACTTACTTCTGCCCCTACTGCCAGAAGTATTGACAGCGGTGTTATGGTGGCTTTATTGCTCTGCCAATGAATATATCGGCGGAAACGACGATTGTACCACCCGTAATGCAGGCATTGCCAGCAGCGTTGACTGCTGACGAGAAGGCCTGCCACACAGGCTGCGTCTGCCTGACAAAAGAGCAGGCAATCAAAAGGTACGGAGAAAAGGTGGTGCTATGTCAGGATAAGCCATGTGGCTATGAGGGAAACATCGAGAAGTGCTGCTGGAGGGTTGCTACCGAAGAATTGGTAGCCCGGGCGGATGCGTCCGCATACCGAAAGAAGAGGGGTACAAGATGGCCTACGAGCTCTATATTAGGAACAGCCCTGTAGCTAACATGAGAAGCTCGGTATGGCAAAGCTTTGCCTCCGTCAGGCCGGCGCTACAGTCCTGTCCTTCAGGGTGCGCCTGTCTGGCGGAGGCTGAAGCAAAAAGACTGGGCTATACCAGCCTGTGTCAGGGACAGAAAACTGTCTGCGGCTATGATGCCCGGAAAAACCCACAGTACTGCTTCGCCAAACCAGCGGAGACCGCTCAGCGCAAGCCCGGTAAAATTGTAATCGACCCAGCGAGCGACCGGTTATTATTACTCTCCCCAAGTGCCCGCGCAACGCGCCAGGACAGAGGCACACGGTAACCGCCACAAATACTGGAAAGTGCTGAGACAGGCATTTCTGACACTCTCTCACCTAGCGGCAGATACTCTGTTTAAAGCGTCCTGAAGACGTTTCAAACAGTTTTTCTTACCCAACACTTCCATCGTCTGAAAAAGCGGCGGTGCTGCCGTCCTCCCGGTCACTGATACCCTTAGCAAAGCGAAATATACACCAGTCTTCAGTCCCAGCTCTTCAGCTAGGGGACGAAGCAGGTTTTCCAGCGACTGCGCATCCCAGATAGCTAACTCCTCCAAGCGCGCCAGTGTAGCTCTCAGAGAATCGGCAGCTTGAGCCGGTGTGAGCTTTTCCAGTAGTAGCTTTGTATCGTACTCCAGTTCTTCAACAAAAAAGAACTCGGTGAGCTGCGACACTTCTCCCAGTGTCCTTGCCCTGTCCTGTATTAAAGGCAGGACACATGACACGTAGCCCTTGTCCAGCGGTCTTGCCACCACCGAAGGTAACCCCTTCTCCAGAAATGGCAACGCCCGTCGGGTAAATTCCTCAAGGCTCAAACTCCGAATATAGACACCATTCATCCAGTCCAGTTTTTCCCTATTGAACACCGCCGGGTTCCTGCTTATCCGTTCCAGAGAAAAGTACTTGACGATCGTGTCCCTGTCCATCAGCTCGGTCTTGTCGTCCAGTGACCAGCCAAGCAAAGCCAAGAAATTGAACATTGCCTCCGGCAGATAGCCAGCCTCCATATAATCGGTAACGGCAGTGGCACCATGACGCTTGCTCAGTTTCGACCTGTCGGTACCCAAAATCATGGGCAAATGGGCAAACTTAGGCGGTTCCCACCCCAGAGCATGGTAAAGCAGTACATGCCTTGGCGTGCTCGATAGCCATTCGTCAGCCCTGAGTACATGGGAGATTTCCATAAAATGGTCGTCCACTATATTGGCGAGGTGATAAGTGGGATAACCGTCTGACTTGAGCAGCACGAAATCGTCCAGAGTGCTATTTTGAAAAACTATGTCACCACGGAGCAGGTCATGAAATGCGGTCTGCCCCTCGAGAGGCGTCTTAAGGCGGACCACTGGTACGATGCCCCGTGACTCAAATTCAGCCCTTTGCGACCGTGTTAGGTTGCGGCAGTGGCGGTCATATCCCGGGGGCTGTTTTTTCTTCATCTGCTCTTCCCTTACCGACTGCAGCCGCTCGGGCGAGCAGTAGCAAAAATAAGCAGCGTCTAGCCTAATCAGTTGCCGAGCTACCTCTTGGTAGAGCGCCAGTCTCTGTGACTGAAAATAAGGTCCTTCGTCCCAGTCCAGTCCCAGCCAGCGCAAGCTATCAAGGATGGCTTCAACCGCACCCTCCTCCATCCGCTCCCGGTCTGTATCCTCAATGCGCAAAATAAAGACACCGCTGTTATGCCGGGCAAAAAGCCAGTTGAACAGCGCTGTCCTGATGTTACCCACGTGGGGATAGCCCGTAGGACTCGGGGCAAAGCGGACCCTTACTTTTACTTCAGACATATCCAGCCTGACTCCGAAAATATGTTCTGCTGAATGAGGGCTGCCTTATCGAAAGCTTGACCACATATGTATCTGCTATTTTGTCATGTAATGCCTGCTTCTTGGCATCGAACGCCACCAGAATGAAACCGGTCAGCAAAGTAAGTCCGGTCACCAGATAGCCCCAGCCTCGCCGCACAGCCGTTTGCAAGCTTACAGGCGAACCGCCTTCTTCAACTACTTTTATACCCATCGCCATCTTGCCAGGTGTCTGCCCACACCACCACCAGAAGGAGACATAATAAGCAAAAGATACCGCAAGTCCACACGGCAGCCAGACCACGGGTGCCTTGAAAAAATAGTACAATGCGCCGACAGCAATTCCCAGCAGCAAAAAATCTAAAAATCCAGCCCCCAACCTCAACCAGAGCCCAGCATACTCGAGAGACACCTCCCTCAGGTCATGCTTCAAATTACACCCCAGGGAACCGTAATTAGAAAAATGCCCATCAGTCTTTTACAAACATACCAGCCGCTACACAATATGATAGCAAACCTAATAGCAGGAGCACTTCCAAGAAAAGATGGAGGTAGCGTAGACACAAACTATTTCTTGGTCAGAATGCGGTACATCCCTTCCAGCTCGCTCAGGCGTTTCCGCAGCCTCTCGGTCAGTTGCTCCGCCTGTTTCAGGGCGTTCCTAGTGTCCTCCATGTCAGCCTGAATCTTAAACAGTATCTCGTTCCTACGCACGCTGAGATCAGCCTCGAAGGACTCGAGATCGCCGAATTCACTCTTGCCCAGGAGCTGCGAATAGAGCTCGCTTTCACGCTGCATCTGACCCTTCTTAATTTGTTCAAAAGACCTGTTTGCGTCCTTCATAACCTGCCAAAGCCTCTTTCAAAATACAATTTAACACATTACCTGACTATTGGCAACCAGTCACGGCGATTTTGCGAGGAAGTTTGTCCTCTCAATTCATCGATGACACGCTGTAAATCGGCCGGCAGCTCGCTGACAAACTCTCTATAGCCGCCATCTCCAGGCAGACAGAAACCAAGACGGTGGGCATGAACGAACTGCCGCTTGAGTAGAGGGGACCTGACGCCATAAACGGCATCGCCCAGCACCGGAAAACCTATAGCTGTCAGGTGAACGCGTATCTGATGAGTCCTGCCGGTCTGCAGAACAACCTCAAGGAAAGTATAGTCACCCAGATATTCCCTGACTTTGTAACTCGTAGTGGCTGACCTCCCATCCCTGACCACAGCCATACGCTTCCGGTTGGCAGGGTCTCTACCCAGGGGTGCCTCTATCGCGCCCTGCGACGGTGATAACCTGCCCTTCACCAGCACCAGGTACACTTTCAGGACAGACCGGGCCTTGAACTGGTCTATCAGGAACTGCTGGACCTTCGGGTTTTTGGCAATGACCATTACCCCCGAGGTATCCCTGTCCAAGCGATGGACTATCCCGGGCCTAATACCATCAAAACCTTTGATGTCCGGACATCTCGCCAGTACAGCATTGACCAGCGTATGGGAGGTGTGCCCCGGTGAGGGATAGACCACCAGCCCCGCTGGTTTATCTATCACCACCAAGTTGCTATCCTCATAGAGCACCGCCACCGGAATCTCCTCGGGGGTGAGCGACGGCACTTCAGGTGGCGGTAGCTGGATATAGACTTCGTCCCCGGGTTCAAGCTTTTGCGCTGCTCTGGCTTTCCTCTGGTTGACCACCACATTCCCTTGCCTGATCAATTTTTGCAGGCGGGAACGGGAAAGCTCAGGAAGCACGACTGTCAGATATCTGTCCAGACGTCCCGCCTTCTCTGTGACCGTCAATCTGAGCCGGTGTCCTTCAAGGGCTGTCATCAACCTTTCTCAGCTCCCTGAACATAAAAGCCAGTAAGGCTATTATCCCCACGGTTATGGCTGAATCTGCCACATTGAAAGCTGGCCAGTGAAAGTCTCCCCATAACCTCACATCAATAAAGTCGGTGACACAGCCAAAGCGGAACCTGTCTATCAGGTTGCCCACAGCACCGCCGAAAACCAGCGCCAGAGCCACGCTGCCCAGCTTGTCAGACCGACGAAAATAGCGGAAAAGTAACAAAATCGCTGCCAGCCCAGCAATCGCAGCCAGCGTTATCAAAACAGACTGCCGTGCCAGTATCCCAAAGGCTGAACCGGGATTGCACACATGACACAGACTTACAAAACCAAAAAGTGGGATAACCTCCAAAGGAAGTATATTGGCTCTCACCCAGTGCTTGGTAACCTGATCCAATACCACCACAAAGACCACAAGGGCAGCAAAGAGCACCCTCGGTCCCCAGCTACCTAACAGGTTTACCTCTGATGTTCTTCGACTGACGTGCTTTGCATTCAAGACACAGATTTGCCTGCGGCAAAGCTTCTAGCCTTGCCGCTTCTATCGGCCTGCCACACATATCACAAAGGCCGTAGGTACCAGCCTCATACTTTTTCAACGCATGCTCAACTTCAGCAAGCGCGCTAGCCAGGCGCTTCTCCAGGGTCAGCCTCTTCTCCCGCTCAAACACCTCAGTGGCACTCTCTTCCCTCTTGCCGAAGGGACTCCCCTCCCGCTGCTCATCAGCAGACTTCTCTTCAGTCTTTAACTGCCGAAGCTCATTCCTGAGCCGCTCCTGTTCCTGTTTAAGGCGCTCATAAAGTTGAATGTGGTCGACCATTTTACACCCTGGTGCAAACAGATTTGGTAAGCTTTATTCTAGCTAACCTTAGTTGATTACGCAAGCTTGTCCGGTACAAAACCTTAATCGAACATGAGCCGGAGCTGGCGGATTGTATTGACCGCCTGACCCCGCCAGTGGTTGTTGGCAAAAACAAAAGTTATCCTGGCACAGCTGTCTATCTCGTTTATCTTCGGCACCCATTCCCGCAACTCTCCCACAGAATAAGTATAGTCGTATCTCTCATAGGCATGTTCATGCTGCCACCATTTGGCGGCATTGCGCCCGTGAAACCGTACATAGCCTATTTCGCTGGTCACTGCCACTAGCGGTGGTATCAGCCCCGGCAACCTCGGCTCGTCAACACAGCAGAAACCGAGGTTATGGAGGCGCAGCCATTCAAAAACCTCTCCTCGCAACCAGCCGGCATTTCGGAACTCGACAACCAAAGGTAAGTTCCCTAGACGTTCTCGGAACACTGCTAGGTAGTCACGGTTAACCCGGTTGCAGGCAAAGCTGTAAGGGAACTGAGCCAGTACACAACCAAGCTTCTCCGACTCCATAAGAGGACGCAACACATCAACGAAAACAGCGAAATCCCCCCTCTCGGGCTGCCGCTCATGTGTCAATTTCTGAGGTGCTTTGACCGAAAACAGAAAACCTTCTCCAGTCTTATGTACCAAAGACTCAATAACTGAGATACGGGGCAGCGCATAGAAAGTTGAGTTCAACTCCAGGGCATTAAACTCACGGGCATAGTACAGCAGCCAGTCCTGCCTTCTCAGACCGTTCGGATAGAAAGGACCTACCCAGTCGGTATAACTGAAACCAGAAGTGCCAAAGTAGAGCACTCCCACACCCTCACCCCTCAACCGATCGACGTTTCCTTATAAAGCCTGAACGATAGCCCACACCCCGATCACTATCAGATATATGCCCACAAGGTAGTTAAGTATTTTGGGAAAAATCATCACTATGATGCCGAAGATAAGTGTCAGTATACCCATCAAGAGTCCGCTCACATGCAATACGTTCAACATTCCCTGTCCCTCCTTGCTTCAATTCCAATCTAGCCACCAAGGCTTACTTTGGCGCTATTAGTCCTGACGGCGCTTATCACACCACGCACTCCCTGTATCCGGGAAAGCAAATGCGTAAGCTCAGCCATATTGGCTATCTCCAGTGTAGCAAAGACCGAGATAATGTCGTCATGGTACTCAGTGCTGATGCCGGCTATATTTACTTTAGCATCAGCCACAATTGTGGTTATGTCCCTCAACAGCCCGACCCGGTCCCAGGCATCGATCTGGATATCCACAGGATAGACTTTCTGGACCTTGCCCCAGCTTACTTCTATTAAGCGTCTTTTATCCTCAACCCTTTGAATATTTATGCAGTCCTGACGGTGTACAGATACGCCACGATTTCGGGTGATGTAGCCGATGATGGTGTCACCGGGTACTGGATGACAGCAATTCGCTAAATGGCTGAGCAGGTCACCAACCCCCAGCACCTGTATACCGCTATGGCTGACCGCCTTAACGCTGGAAGGTTTGACCACTGGAGATGTCTCTACCGGTTCGGCCACCAGCTTGAGTGCCAGCTGATGAGGTGTGATACCACCATAGCCTATGGCAGCCAGAAAATCGTCTGGGTTCGAGTAATTGAACTGTCGGGCAATCTCCTCTAAGCTGCTGATAGTCACTCCCAGCCGCTTGAGTTCCCTTTCCAGTATTTCCCGCCCGCGCTCAATATTCTGCGCCCTCTCCTGCTTCTTGAACCACTGCCTTATCTTTTCCCTAGCATGAGGAGTCTTTACAAAGCCGAGGTCAGGGTTAAGCCAGTCCATGCTGGGGCCCCTGTCAGCCTTGGTAGTCATTATCCCCACTATCTCTCCGCTCTTCAGCTCGTAATTCAGGGGGACCAGCTTGCCATTTACCTTGGCACCTATGCAGCGATGTCCTAGCTCAGTATGTATGCGGTAAGCAAAATCGAGCGGTGTGGCACCTTTAGGTAAGGATATTATCTCGCCCTTGGGCGTAAAAACGAAGACTTGGTCCAGCAGCAGTTCCGTCCGCAACGACTCCATAAATTCTTCGCTGCTAAGCTCACTCTGCCACTCAATGAGCTGGCGCAGCCAGGCTATCTTGTCCTCAAAACCTTTCTCCTTTTTGCCGCCCTCCTTGTAGCGCCAGTGGGCAGCCAACCCGAATTCAGCGGTTTCGTGCATCTTATAAGTGCGTATCTGGATCTCCAGTGGCGTCGTCCCCTTGCACATCACAGTGGTGTGCAACGACTTGTAGCCATTGTCCTTGGGGTTGGCGATGAAATCGTTGAACTCCTCAGGGATCGGGTGCCACAGGTTGTGGACAACCCCGAGCGCCTTATAACAGTCGGACTCTTCTTCTGTGTGCACCAGGATACGGACCGCAAAAAGATCATGTATATCGTTGAAATCGCGGCCCTGCACTGCATAGCGCTTCATTTTGTCATAGATGCTGTATATGTGCTTGGGACGACCAAAAACGTCCGCCTTGATCTCAGCCCTCTCCAGTTCCTGTCTCAATATTTGCACCACCTCGTTTATAAAGCTCTCCCGCTGGGCACGCTTTGTTGCCACCATACGAGCAATCCGGTGGTACTCCCTAGGTTCAAGGTAACGAAAAGCCAAGTCCTCAAGCTGCCATTTTAGCTGCCAGATACCGAGCCGGTGAGCCAGCGGCGCATATACTTCCAGCGTTTCCTGTGCGACCTGTTTTCGCTTTTCCGGCGCGAGGACACCGAGAGTACGCATATTGTGCAGCCTGTCCGCCAGCTTTATGAACACCACCCTGAGGTCCTGTGCCATTGCCAGCAGCATCTTCCTCAAGTTCTGGGCCTGCGATTCCTGTCTGCTTTCACCATCGCCCCTCCAGGACAGCTTGCCCAGCTTGGTGGTACCATCAACCAGCCTGCTCACCTCAGGACCAAATTTTGCCTCCACTTCGGACAGCGGCACACCGCAGTCCTCCAGCACATCATGGAGCAGGGCTGCAGCCAGCGTGGTGGCGTCGAGCTGCAGCCCAGCCAGTATCATAGCTGTCTGCACCGGATGTTCTAAAAACGGCTCGCCAGTTTTACGCACCTGCCCCTCATGGGCACGACTGGCGAACTCATACGCTGCCTTCACCAGAGCTAGCTTGTCCGCGGGTAAATACTCTTTCGCTTTTTCCAGCAGGGTTTCGCCGTCCATCCTGACCCCAGCCTCTGTCCTTTGTAGTATAATAGTCCAAAAAAGGTAGCTGTGCAAACAGAAACCTGCATTTCTTGTAAAAATACACAGTGCTCCAGGGGGTGAAGAAATGAAAACCAAAGCGGGGGAATTTGTCGGTGGGAAAAGGCTAAACCTCTACTATCAGTGCTGGCTACCGGAAGAGAAGCCCAGAGCGGTACTGCTCATCGCTCACGGGCTGGCGGAGCACAGCGGCCGCTACGCCGGCTTGGCTGACTACTTCACATCCAGAGGGTACGCAGTCTATGCTCTCGACCACAGAGGGCACGGGAAGTCAGAGGGTGCCCGCATCTACGTTAACCGCTTTGACGACTATATAGCTGACCTGAGGATCTTCCACGAGCTTGTGCGCAAGGAATGTCCCGGCGAGCGGATGTGTCTCATTGGACACAGCATGGGCGGGACGATAGCCGTGGCTTACGCCATAAAGTACCAGCAGGATCTGACCGGGTTGATACTGTCCGGTGCCAGTCTGGCGCCTGCGGGAGCCACACCTCTGTCACTCCTCATCATCGCCGGTATAATATCGGCATTTTCCCCCAAGACAGGCCTCGCTGCGCTCGATGCTTCGGCTATCAGCCGCGATAAGAGTGTTGTGGAAGCATACGAAAAAGACCCGCTTGTCTACAGGGGCAAAATCCCAGCCCGCACCGCAACCGAGCTGGCGCGGATGTGGAGAGAGCTTCCCCGAAAAATGTCGGAATTAAAGCTGCCTTTACTGATTCTGCATGGCAGCGCCGACCGCCTGGCACCCTCACAGGGCAGCAAACTGCTCTATGAATGCGCCGGTTCTGCAGATAAAACGCTGAAAATATACGAAGGGCTTTACCACGAGGTCTTCAACGAGCCGGAGCGCCTGCAGGTAATGGGCGACGTAGAACGGTGGCTTGCCAGCCACATCTAGGTGCAGGCATACCAGAGGGAGGAAAGCAATGTCCGAAAAAAGTTATATCTTGGTCATTGACCAGGGTACCACAGGCAGTGGTGCCCTTCTTTTTAACAGCGAGGGCAAGGTAGTATCCATGGCAGACAGCGAGATCCGCCAGATATACCCGCAACCAGGCTGGGTGGAACACGACCCCGAAGAGATCTTTCGCACCTCTCTGGCAGTGGCTAAGGAAGCCCTCAGCAAAGCGAAGGCGAAGGCTTCGCAGATCAGAGGCATAGGTATCACCAACCAGCGCGAGACCACGGTTGTCTGGGAACGCCACAGCGGAAAGCCGGTCAGAAACGCCGTTGTCTGGCAATGCCGTCGCACCGCACCGATATGCGAGCTATTGAAGCAAAAGGGGCTGAGCCAGCAGGTCCGGCAGAAAACAGGACTGGTGGTCGATGCCTATTTTTCGGCTACCAAGTTGCGCTGGATACTTGATAACACACCCAATGGACAGCGCAAGGCTGAAAACGGGGACTTACTCTTCGGCACAGTGGATAGCTGGCTCGTGTGGAACCTCACCGGCGGCAGAGTGCACGCTACCGACTACAGCAATGCGTCACGCACCATGCTGTTCAACATAAACACCCTGAAGTGGGACAGCGACCTGCTTGCCAGTTTGAATATCCCAGAGGCAATGCTCCCAGACGTGATGCCATGCAGCTACATCTATGACCACACCGTACCCGGGCTTCTCGGAGATGCCAGCATACCTATAGGGGGTATAGCCGGTGACCAGCAGGCTGCCTTATTCGGGCAGGCGTGCTACCAGACCGGCATGGCTAAGAACACTTACGGTACAGGCTCCTTCATCTTGCTCAACACAGGCAGGAAGCCGGTGCTATCGCAAAAGGGGCTGCTCACCACCATAGCTTGGGGGCTGGGCGGAGAGGTGACTTATGCCATGGAGGGCAGCATCTTTATAACCGGAGCGGCTGTGCAGTGGCTCAGAGATGGACTGAAGATTATCTCCAGTGCGGCCGAAAGCGAGATGCTGGCACGCTCTGTTACCAACAATGGCGGCGTATATTTCGTCCCTGCCTTCGTCGGCCTTGGTGCCCCCTACTGGGACATGTATGCCCGCGGCACCATCGTGGGACTCACCCGCGGCACTACCGCAGGACATATCGCCAGAGCCACTCTGGAAGCAATCGCCTATCAGGTCAGGGACGTCATCGACACCATGACTGCCGAGACCGGGCTCAGCATACCGGTACTCCGTGTCGATGGTGGTGGCACCGCTAACAGTCTGCTCATGCAGTTCCAGGCAGACATCCTCGGCATACCTATCCAGCAGGCTACGGTCGCTGAGACCACAGCCCTAGGTGCTGCCTACCTAGCTGGGCTGGCAGTGGGTTTCTGGAAAAGCACTGATGAACTGGGCAAATTGTGGCAGGCAGCCAGGACATACGAACCAAAGATGTCCCCCGACCAGAGAGAGAGCCTCTATGCCGGCTGGAAACGGGCTGTAGCCCGTGCCATGGGCTGGGCAGAAAACTGAAAGAAAAGGCAAAACACAAATGAGAAGAGACTTTTCTAGCTTGGACTCCGAGGAATTCGACCTCATTGTGATAGGAGGAGGCATCATCGGCTGTGGCATCGCCCGCGATGCTGCCATGCGCGGCATCAATACGCTGCTCCTGGAAAAAGAGGACTTCTCTTATGGCACCACCTCCCGTTCCTCACGCTTGATCCATGGTGGCTTACGCTACTTGAGGCAGCTGGAGTTCAAACTGGTCCGGCAGGACATGAGAGAAAGGGAGGTTCTGCTCAGAATAGCCCCTCACCTCGTCCACCCGCTGCCATTTATCATACCCATAGCCCGCCATGTTGACAGGATAACGCTGCCCATCGGCATGCTCTCCTATGACCTTCTTTCCTTTGATAAGAGTTTGCCCTGGCACCGCCGCTTGTCAAAGCGGGAGACGCTAGAACTTGAGCCAGGCTTAGATATCAAGGGGCTGAATGGCTCTTATCTCTATTACGATTGTCTGGCGCCATTCACCGAGCGGCTCTGCTTCGAGACCGCCCTTTCAGCAGCGGAAAACGGCGCCCGTGTTCTCAACCATGCCAGGGTCACCGGTATCCTGAAAAAGGGCGATACAGTAAACGGAGTAGAAGTACAGGATACCCTCACCGGTGACAAATATCAGGTAAAAGGAAGACTGGTGGTGAACGCCGCTGGTCCTTGGGTCGACACCATCACTCAAATGTTGAATAAAGGCTTCAAGCCAATGATACGACGCACCAAGGGGATACACCTGCTCGTCCCCCAGCTTTCCCGGCATGCAGTGGTCTGCTTCGCCCACAGCGATGGCCGCCTTTTCTTCGTCATCCCCTGGCAGGGCTACTCCCTTATCGGAACAACTGATACGGACTACTCCGGAGACTGTGACACCGTGCACGCCGAAGCAGCCGACGTAGCCTACCTTGTCTCTGAAACACAGCGGACATTCCCCTCCGTTAAAAAGGATCACATCTGGTACACCACCGCCGGAATCAGGGCACTCGCTGGAGACCAGTCCAAAAAGGCTTCCGATGTCACCCGGGCGCACAAAATTGTCGACCACGAGCAGAGACATGGCATCAATGGCTTTGTCTCTGTGCTCGGCGGCAAGATCACTGGCTACCGGGCTATCGCTGAAGAGGTCGTGGACTTACTATGCCGCAAACTAAGGGTAAAAGCTATCTCCCGCACAGCAGAAACGCCATTGCCCGGGGCACCAAAGGTAGCAGAGGGAAGCATAGAACAGGTTGCCCGGGAAAGCGGTCTAACCATCGAAACGGTGGCTCACCTCGCCGCTCTTTACGGCTCCCGGTTTTTCAATATCGTCTCCATTGCCACCGGTAACGAAGGGGCACGCCAGCGTCTCTGTCCCCATTGTCCCGACATCCTAGCACAGGTGGAGTACAGCGTGAAGGAGGAGGCTGCCCTAACCCTTAGCGACTTCCTCCTGCGCCGCAGCGATGTGGGCCTTGCGCCGTGTCAGGGGTTGGATGCCGTGGAAAAAATAGCCGAAGAGATGGCGGGTCTCCTCGGTTGGAACCGCGAGGAGAAACAAAAGCAGATAGAAGCTTACCACCAGCAGATGGCCCTGAACCTGCTATTCAAAGCCGCTTAACTCAACTCCGGTATTTATCACACCACCACACCGGGCTCCATATAGAATGCAGAGGGGGGCTCTCTAGAGAGCCCCCCTCTTTCCACTACAAAAACTCCCTATGACTTCAAAATCGCCATCGCTTCTTCGCGATAGGCATTCATAAGGTACGGGATGCCAGTGACCTTGGCGCATTCCTCGGTCAGCGACATGAGTTCACGGCGGGTAATCGCCGGCACGCTAAAACACCTGGCACCAGCCATGAGCTGCTGCAAGCCGACCTTTATCTTGTCGACATAGCTGAATATGCCGATGGCACCCCATGGAATGTTCTTCATCTCATCCGCGCCCACTATCTTCTTCACTACCTCCCAGCAGACAAATATCTCCTCAGGGGTCGAGCCGAACTGCCCTACCGTGTTGGGTAACTTTCCTTCTCGCAGCCACTGTTGAATGTTCTTGCCCACCATCCCTGGGATCATCAACGCCCTCCCCATGCACACCGCCTTGGTGAACGGGGAGCCCAGAGCCAGCGCCTTAAACACCCCGTCCTCGCTGCTGAAACCTCCGGCGAAAGCCATATCCGGTGGCCTTTCGCCACGGTCTGCCAGCATCTTGGCAAACTCGTAAGCCGCAGAATGCAGATAGAGGGTGGGCATACCCCACTCTTCCATCATCCGCCACGGGCTCATGCCGGTGCCACCGGGAGAGCCGTCTATGGTGAGCAAGTCTATCTTCGCCCTTGAACCCCACTTGATCGCCATCGCCAGCTCCCGCAGGCTGTAAGCCCCGGTCTTCAGGGTAATGCGCTTGAAGCCCAGTTTCCTCAGTCGCTCCACCTCGGCGAAGAAGCTCTCCTCGCTGATAAAGCCCAGCCTGCTGTGCCGCTCAAACTCTTTGAGGGCACCGGCTTTGAATGCAGACTGGTTCACCGGGTCTGATGGGTCTGGGGTGATGATGTAACCTCGCCGCTGCAACTCCAGAGCCCTCTCAAGGGTACCTACCTTTATTTCACCACCGATGCTCTTGGCACCTTGCCCCCACTTGAGCTCGATCGTGGTGATACCATGCTTGTTCAGTATATACTCAGCAACCCCGAGCCGTGTGTCCTCCACATTCAGCTGCACCAGGATCTCACCATAGCCCTGATGATAGCGCCGGTAGGTCTCAATACGTCTGTCCATATCCGGCGCCGATTTCACCTTACCCTTTGAATCCAGCTCAAGTCGCGGGTCGATGCCGCAGACGTTCTCGCCGCAGACTATGGTTATCCCGCTGATGGCAGCGCCAACGGCAAAATGCTCCCAGTTCTTCCGCGCGATTTCTGTTGAGCCCAGAGCACCGGTGAAAATGGGCACCTTCATCTTCACCTTGATGTCCCAGCCGTACTCGGTCTCCGTGCTTACTTTGGGGAAAATAGCTGTATCGGGGTTAGCCTCTACCCCCGGTGGCAGCCCTCTGGCGCCCATAGCATAGCCCTGAATGTTGAGGTGAGAATAATCGACCGGGTAGTCTTTGTCACCGCCAGCCGTAATCTCACCGAAGGGACCGGGATAGATCAGCTCCCTGCCACGGAAACTGGCTTTAAAGACCTCGCAATTCCCGGTACAGCCATCAAGGCACCTGGTGCACAGCCCGCTCATCGGCACCACACTCCGCGAACGGTTGGCTGTCCTCGTTGCGTCATTGGCATTCGGTCTCTGCAAGTTCATCTCTTCACTCTCCTTTCACAAAAATATTTCTTTCTAAAGT
Source organism: Dehalococcoidia bacterium (assembly GCA_034435835.1). Taxonomy (GTDB): domain Bacteria; phylum Chloroflexota; class Dehalococcoidia; order GIF9; family UBA5629; genus CALJTV01. The sequence goes on from DAOTWF010000007.1 coordinate 30,383, forward strand.
CCGCGCCTTTACCGCTAACGGACTTCATATCCGTACCGGTACCCCCCTCTCTCTCAGGTACTTCTTCGCCTCCCGTATGGAAATCTCACCGAAGTGGAACACGGATGCTGCCAGCACAGCGGCCGCCTTACCCACCACCACCGCCTCATATAGATGCTCCAGCTTACCGGCGCCACCAGAGGCCACCACAGGTATACCAACCGCCTCAGCAACTGCGCTGGTCATCTCAAGGTCATAGCCCTCCCTGGTACCATCGGCGTCCTTACTGGTAAGCAGTATCTCCCCGGCACCAAGCTTCTCCACCTGCCTTGCCCACTCCACAATGTCCAGACCCGTCGCTTCCATACCGCTCTTCACCACCACCTCAAGTCTCGGCCTTCCACTGCCAGGCGGGTTTTTGATGCCGTCGATCGCCACCACCAGCCTCGCCTTGCCAAACTGCTTCGCCGCCTCCTTTACCAAATCGGGGTTCCTCACCGCCGCCGTATTTATAGACACCTTGCTCACACCGATATCGAACAGCCCCTTCATATCTCCTATGTCCCTGATACCACCTCCTACGGCAAAAGGCACGGTCACCTTCTCCACCACCCTCCTCACCCACTCCAGCCTGGTGCCCCTCCCCTCAGCGCTCGCCATAATGTCAAGGAATACCAGCTCATCAGCTCCTTCCCGGCAATAAGCCTCCGCTGCCTCCACAGGGTCGCGCGCATCCCTTAAATTCACAAACTTTACCCCCTTAACCACCTTACCGTCTTTCATATCCAGACAAGGTATCACTCTCACATATTCCATTTCAGTACATCTCCTTTCCTCACAAGTCCCAGAAACTAACCAGTTGTCGGTACTCCATAACGGTGCTCATAGCATGGTTCTCTGCTGCCACCCCGGCTTCTTCAGCAGCGGCAACAGGGTTCAGCCCGCCCAGTAACACCATACCGGTCTTATTCACCTCGACGGGTATCTCGCACACCGGCTCGCTCACCCTGCCCATAACTAGCAGCCCGCCCAGCCCCGCCACCTTGAGCTTGTCTATCACTTCCTCGACGAGGGGACGGCACACAGCCGGCACTTCGCGGAAATTAGCCAGTATCTTCCCGTTGCCAGTCCTGGCAACATTCCTCACAGAAGTCATCCTCGCCCTAATGAATACTTCGGACGGGTCCATGGAGGAGCCGGCATAATGTATCAGCTCCACGAAACGCACCGGCAAATTGTTACGCATTTCCACAATGCCACCAAACCGCGAATCTATGGGCACACCGGCTTTAAGTAGCGTGCCGTTTATCACTATACTGCATACGGTCGCCAACCCTACTTTCCCCGGCGGCACCACCAGTCCACCAAGGCGCTCACCTTCCCCGGCTACTGCCACCTTGTCGCTGACACAGAGACCTGAGGCAAAGGCCGGTTTCATTGCCTGAAGCGCCTTCCCAAACCTACTTTTAGAGAAAAACGAGACGTTCACCGGCACCGCACCGCTCCTGCTGTCAGGGTCGAAATTCGTGCGGAAGGCGAGTAGCTCGATTTTGGTAATCGCATAGCCCACCTTGTCCCTGACCAGCGCGGTGTTCAGCTCCTCCCGCCCCTTCTCGGTTATCACCCGCCCATCCCGGCTGACCAGCCGCGTGAGTCCCCGTTCGTCCATTAGCTTAAGATGGTACCTCACCGCCCTCTCTCCCAGAGAAATGCCATAGTCCAGCAGTCTCCGACTTATCACCCTCGCCCCCAGCGGCTCCCGGGCATCATCCAGTACCTTCAGTATTAAAAGCTCTTTTCTCTCCACCGTCTGCGTCTCAAATCCGACCATCATAACTCAACTTCATTGCCGCTCAAGGCAGTAGGAAACCGTTTTCCTATTATATCACCAAATTGATTTCTGTCAAGCCTTGGTGACCGCTTGCTTCCTGTGCGACTCGTAGCATGCCTTTCCCCATCTCCGTGGCGCGCCCTCCTCTGGCACAAAAAAGAATGTGTCAAAAAACAGGGCAGGCTTTAGAAAGCCTGTCCTTTTTTGTCCCACGGCGTCTCGGCATGGCGTGGCAGTGAACTTCCCCTCGAACTGCCCCATCGTGGGCGAGTTGTCTTTAAGATTATTTTCCCGCCCCCCAGCCGTAGATAGTGCCCTTAATGGACTTGACGGTGTCCAGCTTCTTGTCCCACTCTATTTTGGCGTTCAGCACATAGGTGACAAAGGGATCAGCGGGATAGCAGCAGCGATCATCCGCTTCGAAGAGCAGAGAGACCCCGGTGTGTCCTTCACCGCACCGTCCACGCGGTAGAAGGAGCCGACATAGCCCTTAACCGGGATAAGCTGAGGCCGGCCTGCGGGAATAACGTCCGGCACACAGTACCTGACCTTGTGTCTCATCTGGTAGGTGATATAGAGCGTGCCACCGGTGATCGGCTCGTACTTGTTGCACTGCCAGTCGTAGAGCTTTATGGAGCAACTGGTTGAGTATTTACCCGTCACCCAAGGCACATCGAGCCGCTGCCTTTCGCTGATCCCGGCAACGAAGGCATCCCAGTTGCCACTTCCGGAATGGTTATGCACCGGAGGGCTTGTTCCCTGCCAGGTGGCATCGCTATAGCCAGCGCCGTGGACACAGGTGCCGTCGGTGGCAATGGCAAGACCTTCGTCATACCAGTTGCTGCCGAGGAAGGTGTTCCAGACCAACGTGAGGCCGATAATCACCAAGATGCCCGGGATATGGTCGCCCAGTGAGAAGCCCACCTCACTTTTACCTTTAAGCGTAAAAGCCACCGGCACCGTCCCCCTCCACCTCCTGCCAGGCTATGGGTGCACTCTCCACCAAGGTACCGGTCTCAGAGGAGATGACCGGGTCGCCGCCCTCATCGATGGAGATGGGGCGGTTGCACTTGAGGCATATTTTGTCCACAGGTATGAAGATGATATTTGGGGATAGATTCATAGACCACTGTCTCACCCCGTCCCAAAGGTTGCGGTATTTAACCCTGGTTAGCTGGGCGGAAACGCCACCTTTTCCGCAGTGGTATCCACCTCCGGCCTTATCTTCTTTGTGCCTGTAAGCTTCACCTTGAGCATGTGGTCTCTGCCGGCGATGATGATGCCGTGGCTATCGGAGCTGAGCACATGTCCTGCCGAGGTGAACTGAAGTAGCTGCTCTATAGTGGCGGCATGGCTGCCTTCCCCCGATACGGGCAATGGGGCTATAAGCAACAGCGCTAAGATGAGGGGGCAACATACAGACAGCGGTTCTCACACCTCCTTGCATCCGGCCTTTTATCCGGGGATAACACTCACGGGGAATGCGGAGGACTTAAAGGGGCATTCACACAGTGGTTGTTATCGCCAAATATAAGCCCGAGTAAATAAATTCTGGCTCTGCCAGTTTTTACCTATCAATAGGTTCCACCCGTCCAGTAGTCAGTGAGCCCTCACACTCTGAGCTCCAAGTACAGGAAAGACAAAGCAAAAAGGAGAACAGCGTCTACTTGACTCAAGCTGGCTGGCAAAAGTATTATGGTCGGGGATTCTTTGTAGCAGAGGTCACACAAATATGCTAGCGCTGCAGAACATAAGAGTCCTCGACCTCACCCACCTGCCACCGGGTGCGCTGGGCACCATGATGCTGGCTGACCTTGGAGCTGATGTCATCAAAATCACCGCGCCAACGGAAGCAAGCGAGCGCGGCGCTGGCGTCGAAGCCCTGCTGGCTAAAGATGATAGCTATAAAATGGCTGTTTTCGATGTCCTGAACCGCAATAAGCGCAGCATACAGCTAGACCTGAAACGCGAAGAGGGACAGAAGGTTTTCCACGAGCTTGCTAGGACAGCAGATGTCATCGTGGAAGGCTTTAGACCGGGCGTGGTAAAGCGCCTCAAGGCAGACTATGAGACAATACGCGCTATTAACAGCCGGATAGTCTACTGCTCGCTGAGCGGATACGGGCAGGACGGTCCCTACCGCACCTTTTCCGGGCACGATATAAACTACATATCCATAGCTGGCGCCCTGGGTATTATCAGCAGTCCCGAAAAGCCAAGCATCCCGCTGAACCTGCTGGCTGACTTCGCCGGCGCCTCCCTGCACGGCGTCATCGGCATTCTCGCTGCCCTGTTAGCAAGGGAGAAGACAGGCAGGGGGCAATATGTGGACATATCCTATACCGACGGCGTCATCAACCTGCTATCCTGGTTCTTCAGCCTCCACTTCGCCTCCGGCATCAGCCCCAGCCCAGGTAGGTCATGGCTCCACGGCGCCTACCCCTATTATGCCGTCTACCAGACAAAAGACGATAAGTACATCAGCATTGGTTGTGTTGAGCCCTGGCTGTGGGAAAACTTATGCCGTGCCCTGGGTAAGGAGGAGTACATCCCCTGCCATATCGCAGTGGAACATTTCTACCAGCCTCCACAAGATGAGAAATGGCAGGAAATCTTTTCATACCTGCAGGAGACATTCAGCACTCGGACACGGGACGAATGGTTCGAGTTCCTCTCCGGCAAGAACGTGCCTGTGGCAAAGGTCTACACTCTGGAAGAAGTGGTCCATGACCCGCAGATAGTCCACCGCGAGATGGTGGTGGAAGTCGACCACCCCTCACTGGGTAAAATCAGACAGCCAGGCATCGCCATCAAGCTCTCGGAGACACCGGGCAGCATAAGGAGGCTGGCGCCCCGTCCCGGCGAGCACACCGATGAAATACTTAAAGAGCTCGGCTATACAGACCGCCATATCAAGCAGTTGCACAAACGCAAGGTGGTGGGCTAGAATTTAAACAAAGGGGGTGAAAGATGCCAGCCAAAGCATTCGTCCTCATCGAGACCGAGGTCGGCCGCACCAAAGACGTCGTAGCCGCATTGAATAACATCAAGATTAAAGAAATAAAGTCGGTAGATTTGGTAACCGGTCCTTACGATGTCATCGCAGTGGTTGAGCATCAGGACTTTAATGCCGTTGGCAACCTGGTCACCGAAAAAATACACCCCATCCCTGGCATCAAGAGAACGGTTACCTGTCTCTCCATCAAGGTGTCCTGAAAGGCTACAGACACAGACCCATGGAATGCGTTTTCTGTCGCATAGTGGGCGGGGAGATACCCGCGAGCGTGGTGTTTCAGGACGATGAGCTCATGGCATTCCGTGATATCCACCCCCAAGCACCGGTGCACATCCTGGTGATACCGAAAGCCCACATCGCCTCGTTGAACGACCTCAAATCCGAGAACGCAGGACTTATCGGCCGCCTGATACTCCTTGCCGCTGAACTTGCCCGTAAGGAGAACATCTCAGACAGTGGATATCGGCTAGCTATCAGCTGCGGTCGCGATGGGGGGCAGGTAGTACCACACCTCCACCTGCACCTCATCGGCGGAAAAAAGCTGGCTGATGAGCTCGGCTAGAAAAACTAGCCGTTACCTGTCATCTCCTGCAACCTCGTCACTACCTCATCCACCGTGCTCTCCGGTGTGGAAGCACCGGCGGTAATGCCGATGTGCCTCTTGCCTTCAAGCCAGTTGCCCTCCAGTTCGCCGGCTGTCTCGATTAGATGTGTCTCCACCACCGGAGAACACACCTCAGCAAGGCGCCTGGTATTGGCACTATTTCTGCCGCCGACCACTATCATCAAATCGCTCCTATTAGCCAGCTCTAAGGCAGCATCCTGACGCTGCCGTGTCTTATGACACAGCGTATTTATGATTCGTGCTTCTCTGACTCGAGGACCGGCAACGCTCAGCAGGAGGGCAACAAACTCGCTAAACTTCACCAGACTCTGCGTGGTCTGGGCGGCGATACCCAGCCGGCTGCCTAGACCAGCTTCAGCCGCCATCCTCGCATCCATAGTAGCCACTGCCCTGTCCCCCGCCCAACCCAACAACCCCTTCACCTCCGGATGACCGGCATCACCAAAAATAACCACACCGAAACCTGAGCCAGCTAGCCTTCTAGCAGCCTTCTGTGCACGGCGCACAGTAGGACACGTGGCATCGATCACCTCCAAGCCGCGCAACTGCAGCTCCATAAGCACCCCCGGTGGCACACCATGGGAAGGAATGGCAACAACCGCACCATCAGGTACATCAATGCCGTCCACCACCTCAATGCCCAAGCTGGCAAGCCTGTCCACCACCGCCCGGTTATGAACAATCGGACCTATGCTGAGTATATGCCCGTGCTTTCTGGCTGCGTCCTCGATGATCTTTACCGCCCGCCTGACGCCAAAACAAAAACCAAGCTCGCGGGCTTTTTCAATGGTGACCTTCGCCATCTTTCAGATGGAGATAATTGTCAGCAGGGCTGGTACCTGCCTCGGTACTCAGGCGGCAGCGCACCTGCCAGCTTGCGCATTATGTACTCGGTAAGCTCCTGCAACTTTCCTTCGGAGACCTCACCCTCGACAGGCGGCAGGGTGAAGGGCTTACCGAAGTTCACCACCACTTTTGGCCTCTTCAACCAGCCGAGCCCCTTTAGTTTTTCCGTGCCCCAGATGCCTACCGGTATCAACGGCGCGCCGGTGCGCAGGGCGATCAGGGCACAGCCATGGTAAGCCTCCTTGAGCTGGCACGTCCTGCTCCGTGTCCCCTCGGGATAGATACCAAAAACCATCCCCGCCTGTAGCACCTTTATGGAATATTCTATCGCCTGCTGCCTCTCTTCAAGCGTTCCTTTCCGACGAACCGGAAAAGCCTCGGCTATGTCCATCAAAATCCGGAACAATGGCACCGGAAAATACCGGAAAAGCTCCTCCTTAGCCATAAATATGCTGTCGCGTGGCAAGATGCTCAGTATATGCAGCACCGGGTCGAGGAGATGCAGGTGGTTGCACACCGCAATTATGGCGCCGTCGGGCGGCAGATTCTCTTTGCCCCTGACTTCATAGCGGATGAGGACTTTGAACAGTGCCCTGAAAAAAGCCTCGGCTATCTTCAGCGATAACTTGACTGTGGGGCGCGAAATCCGGCGCTTGACCACACCGCCTTTGATGGGAAAATAGTAGACCTCCCCTTCCGGCAGCTTTTGCCTTTCCCTGGTAGCAACCTTCTGACCTCTAAACCATTCCGCTATCATAATGGCCCGCCTCCCTCTGTCTGTGCTGTAATTATACCCCCTTAGTCAAGAACTCTGCCAGTAAAGTTCAACTAGGCAAAAGTAAATTCTGTAGCCCACCCACCACCAGAGCAGCCACCAGCATCACACCAGTAGCTTTAAGCATGTCCCTGACACCCAGCTCGCGCAGTAAAATGACGAAAGTAGCCATGCAGGGGAAGAACATGGCTAGAACAGTGTTGGCAACCACTAGTTGTTTGGCTGTCAGCGCCAGCGGCACCAGCATGCCCACAGCTACATCCTTACGCAAAAAACCCACCGCCAGAGCAACCACCGACTCTCTGGGCAGTCCCAGAACCCCGCTGACGACAGGCGCAGCAAAGCTGGCTATGTAGTCGAACACTCCAAAGGTGTAGAGAAGGTTGACCACCAGCACCCCCCCCAGCACTACCGGCAAAGCCTCCTTGATAAAGACAAACACCCTGAACCACAGCTTCTGCCCGATGACCCGCCAGGGCGGAAAACGATAGGGAGGGATCTCCACTAAAAGCTCGGGGCTGAACCCTCTAACAGCACGGTTAAGAATGAGCCCGATGATAACCCAGGACAAAAACAGACTGGCGTAGACCAGCACCACATACTGCAATCCCTCTCTGCCCACCAGCCCCATTACCATAGCCTGCAGGGCAGCACAGGGGACACCGATGGAAATCAAAGTGGCGGCAATAAACCTTTCCCTGCGGCTCTCCAGAATTCTGGTAGCCATGATCGCCGGCACATTGCAGCCCAGGCCAAGGATTGTGGGAATGATGGCATAGCCGTGCAGCCCCAGCCTGTGTAGCAATGTGTCCATTAAAACTGCCAGGCGAGGCAGGTAGCCGACGTCCTCAAGCAGCCCGAGCACGAAATAGAAGGCAAGTATGTAAGGTATAACCACGCCGAACTCAATGTAGAGCCCGGTGCTCAGCAGCCCCATGGACTGCATGAAGTCGATTTCGCCACCTATCAACCTGCCCACGATGATGTCATGCCACATGCCACCACTGCCAAGAAGATGGCTCAGCTGCATCAGCAGCGGTGCCCATGCCATCTCAAAGAAGGGATCGGTAACATACCTGATTATCCCCTCACCTACCAGCCTGATGCCTCCGAAGGCTGCTGCCAGCACCACCGCTGCCAGGATAAACCCCCAAACTGGATGGCTACCGATATCGCCCACAGCCTCACCCAGCGTATGGTGTCGGTGGCTCAGTGACTGCACCTGCCCCACTATCTCGCCCACCTTCGCCCACCGCTCGTCGCTACTGGAAAACGCCACCTCGGGGGCTCTGGCTTCGCCCAGCCTGCTCACCAGCTCCTTCACCCCCTCGCCAGTCACCGCCACCGTAGGCACCACAGGGATGCCGAGCAACTCCTCAAGCCTGCTGACATCTATGCTCATGCCCCGGTGACGAGCATCGTCCCACATGTTAAGCGCCACCACCAGCGGCTTGCGCCTTTCCATCAATTCCATGGTAAGTCCTAGGTTCCTCTCCAAGTTGGTGGCATCGACCACATTTAGCACCACATCGCCCTGTTCCAGCATCTGCACAGCCACCTCCTCCGCCTTGGAAGTGGGCTCCAGCGTGTAAATGCCGGGTACGTCGATAACCTCCACCTGCTCACCACCAACTCTGAGAAAGCCACAGGTGAACTCGACCGTTGTTCCTGGATAGTTGGAAGTGGTGATATACGTGCCGGTAAGCCGGGAAAAAAGGGCGCTCTTCCCCACGTTCGGGTTGCCCACAAGGAAGATGCGCCTCAGCTTGCCTGAAGACTTAGCTGGCTGCATCTACTTCTACTATCACCCTGCTCGCCATGCCAAAACCGATAGCCACCTGTGAGCTGTCCACCTTGACCATAACAGGTCCGCGAAACAGCATTGAGCTTATCTTGGTGACCTTCTTACCAGTCCTTATGCCCAGGGCTTCAAGCCGCCGCACCAAGCCATGTCCGCCGGTTATCTCGACCACCGTGCCACTCTGTCCAGCCTCCATCCTGGACAGGGGCAATATCAGCTTTTCAGACATCGGATTTCCCGCTCCTACCCCTTCCCTTCCGCCTGCAGTCAGGACACAACCCCACTATACGGACCTCGACATCAAAGATATCGAAGTCGTACTTTTTCGCCGTATCTTCCTTCAGTTTCTGGCTTGCCGAACAGACGAACTCCACAACCTTACCACAGCTCGCACACAAAAGATGCTGGTGCTCCGCCTCCGACTTCACCTCATAATGGTGGTGCTCCTCAATAAAATGATGCTCCTGCACCAAGCCCAACTCCTTAAAAAGCTGGAGGTTTCGGTACACCGTAGACAGACTCATCCCGGAGTTCTGATCCTGCGCCCTGCGATACAACTCCTCCGCCCCCACATGCTCCGGACTCTGCCGCAAAAGCTCCAGCAGCAGCATCCTCTGCGCCGTCATCCTCCGGCTGGTGCCACCCAGTACCCTCCGTATGCTCAGTTCTCGCTCAGCACCCCTCGACATCTTAAAGACCCGACGTTTCGTAGAGTAGTAATGCTAATGCAATCCATTTGCAAAAATTATAGCACAAATATTACCTTCTAGCAAAAGGGCACGCTATGTTAGCCTGTCCATCCTCACAGCTTGCGCAGCGGTGGGGAAAGCAGTGCTGCTGCGAGGACAGAAAACAGAAAAATAAGACCGCCTGCTGCGATTGCGGGCTGCACCCCTGCCCGGTCAGCGGCAGCCCCGATGATCAGGCTGCCCGGGAAATACCAGATGATGACATACAGCCCCATCACCCGCCCGCGAAAGCCATCAGGGATAATAGACTGGATGAGCGTGTTCGCCACGGCAAAGAAAATGGCGGCTGCAGCGGCTACCATAACCGCCAGAATCAAAGACAGCAAAAAGGACTCCGAAAGCGCAAATAGGATCAGTGTGACGCCGAAAATAAGTCCGCCGATGATGAGCAGCCATCCCTTATGCTGGAACTTGCCCATAGCGGCTACAGTCAGTGCGCCGGCTATAGCGCCAGCCCCGGTCGCCATCATCAACTGGCTATAGCCTTCCGCACCCAGACCAAGTACTTCCCGGGCAAACACGGGCATCATCCATGCGTAAGGCAGGGCGAAAAGACAGGCGACCATCACCAGGAACATGACCACCATGACCAATTTGTTATTCAGAATATAGCTTGCCCCTTCGCCCAGGTTGTCGACCACGCTAGATTGACGCGCGGCGGAGTACGGCGGCAATGGCTGCATCATCAATACCAGCAGCCATCCCACACCATAACACAGCCCTGCCACGTAAAAACAACCGCCGGTATTTATAACACCGATAAGGGCGCCAGCCACGGCAGGTCCAATAAAACGGCTCACCTGCCATGCGGTAGAACCCAAAGCCACCGCATTCATCAGGTCTTCCAGTGGCACCACTCTGGGCACAATCGCCATGATGGTCGGGTCGCCAACCGACCATACCACACCTGCAAGAACGGATATAGCGACGATATGCCATACCGTGACCATGCCGGTGATCGTAAACGTTGCCAGTGCCACAATGAGCGAAAGTGCACCCAAGCGACAGAAAAGCAGCAGCCGGCGCTGGTCAAACCTATCGGCAAACACGCCTCCTAGCGGTGCCAGAAACAGTGGCGGAATGCTGGCGCAGAAAACAACCATGCCCACCCAGAACGCAGAATCGGTTAGCTCCAGGACCAACCACCCCTGGGCAGTTATCATAATCCAGTAGCCCGAACCTCCGGCAAGTAGGCTTGCCCAAAGGAGAGCATAGTCACGGTGACGGAAGGCACGGAAGATACTTATAACCGCCGAGACAGAGGGCATTTTCAGATACACTCTAAGTCTTCCTTCAGTCCTGCCCTGCTGTTTGAGAGAGGTTCGGTCGTCGGGTTTGACAAGAAGGGCGGACAACTCCTACCATTTTAGCAGAGCTTGACCTCTCCGATAAGCCGACGAACGACACGCCTGATAGCTCCGACTTTTAGCTTAAGGAGGTAACGATGGCAAGAAAAGCAAGATTAACTGTAAAATCTGTTGCCGGCTATTGCAGCGCTGGACACAAGGTCGGCGACTCCTTCATCACCGATGGCGTTACTATCAAAAGCGAGCAAGGACAGGGCATCTGCATTTTCGCCCTCCCCTCGTTGGCACCATACCTCACCGCCTATTGCCGCGAGACCCCGGAGTCAGACTGGATCAACAAGCTGAGCGAGCTGCAATGCCCGGACAGCAGGAACACGGTGAAGTTCTCCGTAGAGCGGGTAGAGTAGCTCCACAACTGCTTATTGCTTTAATGCCGGGCTAACAGTAGCCAGTCTGCTTTAGGCAATTGCACCTTTAGACTGAGCCTGGAGGTGCCCCGATGAATCGCACGCAAACCCTCCAGTTGCTCAGGTCATACCGGGAAAAAGGACTTAACCTTATCCCGCTCAAGCCCCGGTCCAAGACGCCCTTGGTGAAGTGGAAGACTTACCAGCTTACCGACGAGGACTTCCTGAAATATCTTTCCCAGGGCGTCAACTGGGCCGTCCGCTGTGATGAGCACTTCCATGCCCTGGACTTTGACAACCCCGACTGACCTGCCCCCCGAAAACCAGTCCAGCAATAATGTTAGACTGGATAATAAAGAAAGGGGGGTATTTCATTGGCCAGGAGACAGTACAAGCCAGAGCAAATCATCAATAAGCTCCGTGAGGCTGAAGTCCTCATCAGCCAGGGCAACACCATCGGTCAAGCCAGCAGAAAGATCGGAATCACCGAACAGACCTATTACCGCTGGCGCAGAGAGTATGGCGGAATGGGTGTGGAGCAAGCCAAGCGGCTGAGGGAACTGGAGAGAGAAAACACCAGACTAAAGAGGCTGGTAGCTGATCTTTCTCTGGACAATGCCATCTTGAAGGAGGCTGCCCGGGGAAACTCCTGAGCCCGTCAAAGAGACGGAGGATAGTGGAACAGGTCTGTCAGATACTATCCGTCTCGGAAAGACGGGCATGTAAGGTACTGAGCCAGGCAAGGGCAACACAACGGCATGTACCATATATCCCCTCTGACGAGGAGCAGTTGAGGGCTCGTATTATTGAACTGGCCACTCACTATGGGCGGTATGGTTATCGGAGGATAACAGCGTTGCTAAGACAAGAAAACTGGAGGGTAAATCATAAACGTGTGGAACGGATCTGGAGACAGGAGGGACTTAAGGTACCAAAGAGACAACCGAAGCGGGGACGATTGTGGCTAAATTATGGCTCATGTATTAGGCTCAGACCCGAACATAAAGACCATGTCTGGAGCTATGATTTTATGGCTGATAGAACGTCTGACGGCAGGGCGTTTCGGATACTGACTATAATCGATGAATACACCAGAGAGTGCCTGGCTATACTGGTAGATCGCCGCATCACTTCCCAGGATGTCATTGACAGATTATTTCAGCTATTTGTTTTCAGGGGAATACCGGAGCATATTCGCTCTGACAACGGAGTTGAATTCACTGCCAGGACAATACGGGCCTGGCTGAACCG
>DAOTWF010000008.1:0-42179 GCA_034435835.1 Dehalococcoidia bacterium
GACCGACCCGTGAAGGGTCGGTCTCACTTTTTTAATAATATTATAGAGTAATGGAGTTTTGGCAATGAGTACAGAAATGCTGGTTGCCCTTGTAATTGCTGTAGCTTTCGTTTCGCTGGGTATGGTGCTTTTACTTAACCGTCCATGGAGCAGGCAGCAAAAGCTTTTTGCCTTGTCTGTGCTTGCCATCACTCTGTGGGCAGTTAGTGACTTTCTCTTCCGGAGTAGCTTTTTCGCTAACAACAAACTATTTTTGCTCCAGATCACGGGATGCTTGTTTATCTGGTCGGCGGTGCAGACCCACTATTTCCTTACCTCTTTTTACGAGAACAAAGCCATGCGTATTCCTTATGCCTACATTTTGATGCTGGCTCTAATGGGTATGGTGCTGACTGGCTATGTTGTGGATGAGCTAAGGGTCGAGAATGGTGTCTTGATCCCTGTCTACCAAAGTTGGATTTTTGTCCTGCCAGCGGTTCTAGTGTTATTGTTTGGCAGGGATTTCTATCTCTTGTACCGCAGGCTCCAGGCAATCACTGACCCGTTGGGGCGCAATCAGATTATGTACTTGCTGTTTGGCATCGTGCTGCTGGCATGTTTTAGCACGCTATACGCTTTCAGTGACATTGGCAAGCGTTATCCTGTGGCTAATGTGGGCGCTTTGCTGACTATTGCCACTTGGAGTTATGCAGTCCTGAGACACCGTTTACTGGACCTACAGATTGTGTTACGTCGAGCGCTGGCCTGGGTGACCCTGATAGTTGCCGGTGTTACATTCTATGCTTGTCTGCTTGCCCTGTTTTACTGGCTTGCCGGGAAGCCGTTCGACTGGCTGGTGTTTGGAGGTTCTGTTATCTCAGCTGCAGTAATTGCTGGCGTTGCTTACGGGATGCATAACTTAGTCTTTACGGGCATGGAGCAACTGTTTGTCGGCAGAAAAGGGCGTACCTATCGCCTGAGATTATTGCACTTTGTAAGCAATGAGCTGTCTCGTACCTCGAATTTAGCCGAATTGGCACAGAAGCTGCTGCCCCTAGTTGTCGGCAGCCTCGGTGCTAGGTCGGTAGCGCTGCTGCTGCCGACGCCGAATGACGGCAGTTATGTTGCGAGTTTTGTTGAACCCAGGAGTACAGACGTTTCTTCACTGAGCATAAGTAAGTACAACCCGATTGTCAGATGGTTGAAGCGCGAATGCCGTTACCTCCTGCGTGATGAGATTGAGGCTTTGCCGGAGTTCATGTATCTGGGCGCCGGAGTGAAATCACAGCTTGAGGCTCTAGACCTCGAACTACTCTTTCCTCTTATCCATGACGGCAATTTGACCGCTATCTTGACGCTGGGCAGGAAGAAGCGTGGTAGGTACTCCGCTGAGGATATTGGATTTCTGGAGTCGATAACGCGGCAGTTAGCAGCGAATCTAGAGAAAGAATATTTCCACGAACAACTGAGGAAGCGGGAGCAGGAACTGGCACTGATAAATGAGCTGGTCAGGGTAATAACCTCGAGCCTTAATATCCAGGAGGTCTACTCTGCCTTTGTGGCTGAGCTGAAAAAGGTTGTCGATGTGGACTGGGCAGCCATTGTCCTGCTTGATAAGGAGGAGCTTGTGTTCGAGGCTCTGTTTGCTACGACGGTTGGTTCACCGTGGCGGCAGGGAGACAGAATCCCCCTGAAGGGCACGGGGACGGAATGGGCACTAAAGCACCGTAAAGCCCTTTTTGAGCCAGACTTGGCCGGGAGCCGAAAGTTCTGGACAGGAGACATGCATGTCGAGCAGGGCGTAAGTTCTATAGTCTATCTGCCCCTAATTTCCAAAGGTGAGCCCATCGGGGGCATGATAATCGCCAGCCGCAAGCCCAATGCATATACCCGGGAACAGGTTCTATTGCTGGAGCGTCTGGCTGCGCAGATAGCAGTGCCAGTGGAGAACAGCCGTCTCTATGCCAGGGCTGAGCAAAGGGCACGGGTGGACGAGGTCACAGAGCTGTTCAACAGGAGGCATTTTGATGAGCGGTTGAAACAGGAGATAGATTTGCGGCAGAGATATGGTGGCACATTTTCCCTGATCTTGCTGGACCTCGACCTTTTCAAGGCGTACAACGATGTCCATGGACATGCGGCTGGTGATAGGCTTCTTGCTGAGGTGGGGCAAATAATCCAGAGGTCGGTGCGGAGCACCGATCTGGCATTCCGCTATGATGGTGACACATTTGCCGTGCTGCTCCCTCAGACAGATTCCGGTGCCGCTTTCGTGGTTGCTGAGCGCATCCGTGGCAAGATTGCCCAGGAGATGAGCAAGGTCGACCCCAGAATAACAGCCAGCATAGGACTGGCAACCTGGCCCAATGACGGGGTCATGCCTGACGGGTTGCTCAGTGCTGCTGATAAAGCCCTTTACTACGCAAAGAAGACGGGTGGTGACCGGACCTGCGTCGTGTCCCGGATTTTGAGCGCTGCGGTCGGTTCCATCCTTGAGTCAGCCTCCGACAAGGAAGCCCTGAATGTCATATATGCGCTGGCGGCAACAATTGAAGCCAAGGACCGGTATACCTACGGGCATTCTAGAAAGGTGACTAACTACGCTGTGGCTCTGGCTGAGAAGCTAAACCTGTCACCGGAGAAGGTGGCGGTGATCAGCACAGCCGCTTTGCTCCATGACATCGGCAAAATAGGTATTCCTGACGAAGTGCTGAACAAGCCGGGAGCCCTCGATGCGCAGGCATGGGAGATGGTTCGTGCTCACCCCAAGCTGTCAACGACCATCGTGAGCCACGTGCTGGACTTGGTCTCGTGTGTGCCGGCTATCCTGCATCACCACGAGCGATGGGATGGGACCGGCTACCCCACTGGCTTAAAAGGGGAAAATATCCCTATCGAAGCCCGTATACTTGCTATAGCGGATGCGTTCGATGCTATGACCTCCTCGCGCCCTTACCGCGGTGCTCTTTCCTACCAGCAAGCAATAGCCGAGTTAAAGCAGTGCTCCGGCAGCCAGTTCGATCCACAGCTTGTGGAGGCTTTTTTGCCGATCGCCCATTCCACTTTTACTGAACGGTTGTAGTCCGGCAGCCGGAGAACAACGTCATAGCATATTGCCATGTCCACACACTCCTATTAACTGGTTTGACACCGCTGTTGGGTGCTTTCTTGCGATCGTGACGCTTAGGTAGCGGTGGTGTCTATTTTTTGACCAGCGCGCAGATGTTCCGAGAGAACAGGGACAGAGGGGAGCAGTACGATTTTTCAGGCGAGAGCCGCAGGACGGTAAACCCGGACTGCTTCAGTAACTTGTCAAGTTCGGCGTACGAGAAGAGGTAGTAATAGCGGTAGAGCACCTTCCCCTTTAGCCTCCACGGCATGCTGACCTCTTTGCCCTTGAGCCAGAACTGTGGCTGCCAGCGGTTCCACACTGTTATAAAGGCTTCGCCCTGGGGTTTGAGGACACGCTTGAGTTCCACAAGTGCTTGCAGTCTTTCTTTTTCTCCTGTGATGTTATGGTAGACTGCGATGGCGATCGCCCAGTCGAAGGAGTTGTCGCGGTAGGGGAGGCTGACGGCATCCGCCACTGTCAGATTGACCTGGAGGTGGAACTTTGCGGCGTATTTCAGTGCCAGTCGTATCATCTGTCTGGAGATGTCCAGCCCCCACAGTTCGAAGCCCTCTTTAAAGGGCAGGAAATCGGGACCGTGGGCGCAGCCGATATTTAGAAGCCTTCCCTGCTTCCATCGTAGAGATAGCTCTTTCAGTTCCTGGTTGAAGCGTGACCAGTGGTGGACGCGGTACCAGCTTTCAGCTATTTCATCAAAAATGGCTGCGTTTGTTGCCATAGCCCCAATCTGATAAACTTCTTTAAGGAAATCACAGCATGAGGAAAATTTCAAGGACCATATCCGGGGTGACGCCGGTGGCAGTAATGGCAAAGCCAACTGGCTGTCCTGGTACGTGTGTCTATTGTCCTGACTTTCCCGACACGCCCAAGAGTTATACGCCTGAGTCGCCGGCGGTGCTGAGAGCGAAGGCTTGCGGATATGATCCCAAGAAGCAGGTCGAGTTGAGGCTGAAGACACTTTCAGCCATGGGGCACCCCGTGGACAAGGTGGAGCTGATAGTCATGGGCGGCACCTTCCTCGCCTGCCCTGAAGACTATCAGTACTGGTTCATCAAGAGCTGCTACGATGCCCTCAACGGCTGCGATTCACCAAGCTTGGAAGTTGCCAAAAGGACGAACGAAACGGCAGAGCACCGGTGCGTCGGCATTTGTATTGAGACCAGGCCGGACTGGTGTAGCGAAGAGCATGTGAAACGGATGCTGGAGTTCGGCACGACAAGGGTGGAACTGGGAGTGCAGACCCTTGATGACGATATATTCCGGCAGGTAAAGCGAGGGCATACTGTGGCTGATGTCATTAAGGCAACAAGGCTGCTTAAAGACTACGGCTTCAAGGTCTATTACCACTGGATGCCTGGTCTTCCCGGCTCTACCCCAGAGTACGACCTGAAATTGACAGAACGGCTTTTTGATGATGCGGACTTCAAGCCCGATGGGCTGAAGCTTTACCCCACCTTGGTGATAGCTGGCACTGAGCTAGAGATGTGGTATCAGAATGGCAGTTACCGACCGTACAGTATGGACGAGCTGATAAAGTTGATGATGGGGATAAAATCCCTGGTCCCAGCCTATGTCAGGATCGCCCGTGTGATGCGCGATATCCCGGAGAGGTATATTGCTGCTGGCTGTAAGGACCTGGCGTTAAGGAGCTCTCTGAAGAGGAGGATGGCGGAAGCCGGGACTAGCTGTCACTGCATCCGCTGCCGTGAGTATGGACATCGGACACGGGACGGCTGGAAGGCTGGTGGGCCTGAACTGAGGAGACAGGACTACCTTGCATCAGACGGGAGGGAGGTTTTTCTTTCATTTGAGGACAGCGAGGGCACCCTGTTTGCCTTG
Source organism: Dehalococcoidia bacterium (assembly GCA_034435835.1). Classification (GTDB taxonomy): domain Bacteria; phylum Chloroflexota; class Dehalococcoidia; order GIF9; family UBA5629; genus CALJTV01. The sequence continues at coordinate 4,949 of DAOTWF010000008.1, forward strand.
TTGAGGATGAGGGTCAGCCGCAGGCTCATGGACTGGAATGGCACAGCCATGGTGCGCGAGCTGCATGTGTTTGGTACTGAAGTGCCACTGGGCAGCCGGGCGGACATAGCTGTCCAGCACAAAGGGCTGGGCAAGCGCCTGCTGCAGGAGGCGGAGAACATTGCCAAGCTCGAATTCGGAGCCTCGAGGATAGCGGTTATCAGCGGTATCGGTGCCAGGGAATACTTCCGCTCTGAGTTCGGCTACGAACTGGACGGAGCCTATATGGTGAAAGAGCTTGCGGTGCAGGTGCCAGCACAGACTGGGGTTATCGTTTCCTGAACCGGAAAGTACCTCTGTCTTTTATCTAGCGTCTGTGTAGATGGCAGGCTACGGAGTGCCCCGCGGACACCTCTATCAGTTCCGGTTCTTCCTGCGGACAGATGGGCATGGTGCGGTGACATCTGGGGTGGAAGCGGCAGCCGGGTGGTGGGTTGAGTGGTGACGGAACCTCGCCAGAAAGTATGAGCTTTTTCCTTGCCCCGGTCTTGAGGCTGGGCACGGACGACAGCAGTGCTTCAGTGTAGGGGTGCAGAGGACTGCTGAAAAGTTCCCTCTTTTCCGCCAGTTCTACGATCTTGCCCAGATACATAACGGCTATGCGGTGTGCCACATATTTAATCACGGAGAGGTCATGGGCAATAAAAAGGTAGCTCAGCCCAAGCTGGTTCTGGATGTCGAGCATCAGGTTCAGTATCTGCGCCTGGATGGAAACGTCAAGGGCGCTTACTGGCTCGTCGGCGATGATGAGCTTCGGGTTTAAAGCTAGGGCACGGGCAATGCCGACGCGTTGTTTCTGTCCACCGCTGAGTTCATGAGGGTAGAGGTTTGCCTGGTTCGGTTCCAGTCCCACCTGCACCAGCAGCCGTGCCACCATCTCTTCCATCTCCTTGTCATCCCCGATATTGTGGATTATTAATGGCTCGCAGATAGATTGGCCAACGGTCATCCTGGGGTCGAGAGAGGCTTCAGGGTCTTGGAATATTATCTGTATCTCCTTTCTTAGCTGTCTCAATGCTTTTCTGTCCAGCGTGGTGATGTCGGTCCCTTTATAGATGACGTTGCCGGCGGTGGGCTCTTCTAACCGGAGGATAGTTCTGCCCAGTGTGGACTTACCGCAGCCAGATTCACCAACCAGCCCGAGGCTCTCCCCTTCGTCCACGGAGAAGCTCACGCCATCTACGGCTTTTATGTCACCGATGTGGCGAGAGAATATCCCTGCGGTAAGCGGGTAGTATTTTTTCAGCTCTTTGATTTCCAGCAAAGGTTCGTCTTTATCAGGCATATAAGTGGCACCTGACCTTATGCTCTTTTGAGATTTCAGCCAGCGGTGGCTCCTGTGTACGGCAGATATCCATTGTCCTTGGGCATCTGGGGTGGAAGGTACAGCCCGGTGGCAGCTTTAAGGGGTCGGGGGGCATACCCGGGATCGAGTTCAGTCTACCTGTCTCTCTGGATACGTCCGGCAGGCACTCGAGCAAGCCGGTGGTATAGGGGTGCTTGGGGGCACTTATTATCTCGGACACCGGTGCGGTCTCAACATCCCTGCCGCCGTACATAATGACTGCCCTGTCCCCTATTTCAGCTACAACGGCGAGGTCGTGGGTTATAAAGATGATGGACATCTGTCTCTTAGTCTTTAGCTCACGGAAAATATCAAGTACCTGAGCTTTGATAGTCACATCCACAGCGGTGGTGGGCTCATCGGCGATGAGTATTCTCGGGTCGCAGCAGAGGCTCATGGCGACCAGTACCCTCTGCTTCATGCCTCCGGAGAGCTGGTGGGGATAGTAGTTCAGTACATCTTCCGCCGAAGGTATACCCATTTCGTGGAGCAGATTTCTAGCCTTAAGACGTGCCTCGTCTGTGCTTAAAGGAAGGTGGATTTTCATCTGCTCTATTATCTGGTCGCCTATGGTGAGTACCGGGTTTAGTGCTGATTGTGCTTCCTGAAGGATAAGGGCGATCTCCTTGCCCCGGACCTTTCTCAGCTCCTGGTCTGGGCAGGAAGATAGGTCTGTGGAGTTATAGACCACCGTGCCCCCCACTATCCTGCCCGGTGGACTATCGAACAATCTCAGGATGGAAAGTGCGGTAACGCTCTTGCCGCATCCCGACTCCCCCACAAGGCAGAGGCATTCCCCCTGCCTCAGCTCAAAGCTTACGCCATCTACCGCCTTGACCACACCTCGACGGGTGAAGAAATAGGTTTTTAGCTCGTTTACCCTGATTACGATGTTGTTCCTGTTGCAAGACTGCATGTCCATACTTTTCTGCTAGACGCTACTTTTTGGGTCGAAGGCGTCCCTGAGTCCATCGCCGAGGAAATTGAAGGCAAGCACAGTTAGGAAGAGCATGAGCCCCGGTTCCACCGCCACCCACCAGGCGGTGGTGAGGCTGTGTTGCCCTTCCTCGAGGATTGTCCCCCAGCTTGGCACTGTGGGATCGCCAAGGCCAATAAAGCTGAGGGCAGCTTCAGCCAGGATCACGCCGGGAATGGACAGGGTGGCGATGACGATGATAAGGCTGATCACATTGGGTATAAGGTGACGGAACACCACTCTGCCATCGCTTGCGCCTAGGGCTTTCGCCGCCATCACGAATTCCCGCGTCCTTAAGGAGAGGGACTCGCTCCTTATGAGTCTGGCGGTGCCCGTCCAGCCGGTGAGTCCGATGGCGAGGACGATAAAGGCGAGGCTGGGACCGAAGATGAAGACTATGAGCACCAGCAGCAGAAAGAAGGGAAAGGTCATCATGACATCGGTGAACCTCATCAGGGCATTGTCCACCCAGCCGCCCAAGTATGCGGACATGACACCTATGATGGTGCCGATGATTATGGCTATGCCAGTAGCCAGCAAGCCGACCTGCAGGGACACCCGTGCCCCAGAGACTATCATCGCCAGCATGTCCCTCCCTTTCCTGTCAGTGCCCAATGGGTGTTTCCAAGTGCCAGCGACCCGTGTGGTGATGAACTGGTCGGTCTTGATGTCGTAAGTGGACTGCGTGATGGTGAATCCGACCGGTGGCAGGTTCTTCGCTTCGAAGTCCACCTCTGTAGGGTCAGGGGTGAAGAAGGGACCAGCTATGGCGACCAAGGTGAGGAAGATGATGAAGGCAAGACCGAAGACAGCCAGACGGTTGCGTGCCATTCTTCTCCAGTAATAGCTGACCAGCCTGAAGCCGCCGTGGAGCAGCGCCCTATCACTGTCTGTTACTTCCCTTCTGTCACTCATATCTTATCCTCGGGTCGAGATAGGTGTAGGCTATGTCCGTGATCAGGTTTACCAGCAGCACCACCAGCGTGCCGATAAGGGTAATGGTGACCACCACCGGGTAGTCATTGGCAAAAATGGCGTTGAAGGAGACCTGGCCCAGACCAGGGATGCCGAAAACGATTTCGGTGAGGTAAGCGCCGCCAAACACAATGCTGCCTAGGTCGAACATTATTATGGTCACCAGCGGCAGCAGCGCATTGCGAAAGACATGCTTGCTGATGACCATATGCTCGGGCAGCCCCTTGGCTCTGGCGGTGGTGACGAACGGTTTTCTCAGGTTGTCGAGCATGGCTGACCTGGTATACCTCACATAGGCGGCGAGCATGCCTGTGCCCAGGGTTATCACCGGCAGTACCAGCGCCTTCAAATTGGCGAGGGAGAACAATGGCAGGGTGGTGTCATAGTACGTCTTGAACAGCCCAAGCTTAACCGAAAAGACTAGGATGAGCATGATACCGAGCCAGAAGTTGGGTATGGAGATGCCGATGAAGGAAAGGAAGGTAAAGGCATAATCAGCCTTGGTGTACTGCTTTACCGCGGAGTAAATGCCGATAAGGATGCCGAGGATGGCGGCGAACAGGCTGCTCAGCAGTATCAACTGGAATGAGTATATCCAGTGGCGTTTGATGAGCTCCATCACCGGCATCGAGGTGCTAAACGACCAGCCCCAGTTCCCACGGAGCAGGTTGAACATGTATTCCCCGTATTGCTGCAGGATCGGTTTATTGAGCCCGTACCGGGCTTCAATGGCAGCTATGACCTGTGATGGGTCCTGCCCTCTGGCAGCTATGTTGGCGAGATACTTGTCCGCAGGAGAGCTAGGTCCTACCCTGACTAGGATAAAGGTGATGGTCAGTATGCCCCAGGCGATGATGATGGAATAGAGGAGCCTTTTAAGGATATAGTCACGGAGCCAGCCCTTTCTCATACTTGTGGCAAACCGACGTCCCGGGAGGCTGTACTATGCCAGCCCCTCGGGCTGTGTCACCGCTATTCGAAGTACCACAGATGGTAATTATAGCCCATATTCACCCCGGGCTCGATGCCCATGACATTCTTCTGGAAGCCACGGTTGGCTCTGTGAAATGCGATAAAGTTGACCGGTTGTTCTTCAGAAAGCAGGAGGGAAAGCTCGGCATAGATTTTCTGCCTTATTGTCTTGTCCAGTGCCTCCTTCGATTTGGCTCTGGCAAACAGCTCGTCGACCTTTGGGCTGGAGAAGCCCATGAAGTTAAGCCCGCCGTCTGAAGCGAAGAAGACGTGGCTACCGGAGGGCGCCAGCGGGTCGGTGCCAAATCCCATGAGGATGAGGTCCCACCGCTCCTGGCTTACCGCCTGTGGACCGTTGTTGTAGGCAGGCTCCTGTTTGGAACCGGGCACGGTGTTCATGACATACCCTCGGAGCAGGGTGGGCCAGGGTACCAGCTTTATCTCGGTCTCTATCCCCAGACCCAAGAGTTCCTTCCGTATAAAGAATGCCATGTCCTCTGCAGGCTTGCTGCCCACATTTACCACTAGGACAAACTGCAGCAGAGTACCATCTTTATTGGTGACCTTTATGCTGTTGTCCGCCTGTCTAATGCCGTAGCCAAGCCGGTATAAAGTTTCAGCGGCTTTCTGTTTATCGTAGAGCGAATCGACACCATACTTCACTATACCTTCCTCTGTGTACCAGGGTGACACCTTGGGGATGAAGCTGAATGCTGGCTCGGCGAAACCGAGGAGGATATTCTGGGTGATGGCGTACTTATTTACTGCCATGGAGAGCGCCCGTCTCACCTCTTTGTGTTTCAGCCCTTCCCAGCCATTTGCCCTCTGGTTATAGGCGAGGATGGTATATCCGGATGTAGGGACGGTATAGACCTTGATGTGGGGCAGGCTCTTAAACTTGACAACTTGCTCTGGCTCGATGCCGGTATAGGTTATATCGCCGGCTTCAAGGGCTGCCTGTCTGGTGGCGGAGGTGCCGAAAAGTTTGACTACGTACTGCTCGAAGTAAGGGGCACCGACGTCTTTGCCTAAGTAGTAATCGGGGTTTCGTTCCACCACGAACCTGTCGTTGCGGTTCCATTCCTTGAAGCGATAGGGACCGAGGTTGCCGGTGTAGCTCAGGTTATTGAACTCGGGCGCCTGCATGAATGCCTCGGCATTCCCTTCGTATTTCTGGGCTATATATTTGGGGTATGGGGTCAGGTCATAGAGGGTGTAGACGAACTCAGGGTTGACCGTCTTGCGGGTTATGGTGAAAGTGGTCTCGTTGACCACCTGGGGGGTGACGAACACCGTTGCTCCGTTGACCTTTTCCTGCCAGTCCCCCTTGTAGGGGTAGTTCAACCAGTCGGAGAACATCAGATTCTTGAGAGTATATACATAGTCTTCGGCGGTGACCGGAGAGCCATCGCTCCATCTGAGGTCGTCCCTGATGGTAATGGTGTAGACCAGACCATCAGGTGATACTTCAATGTCTTTAGCCAGGCAGCGGAGCTGGATGTTAAAGTCGTTGTCATACGTTGCCAGCGAGTCCAGAGTATGTCCCACGTAGCTGAACGAGCTGGCGTCGGCAGCCAGGATCCAGTTGAGCGTCTCAGCATCGCCACCTGACTGCCCTTCGATGAAGACGCCCTTGACTTTAACTTCGCCTCCTCCATATCCGCGGGCGAAATATATGCTTCCTGTTACCAGACATACAGCAGCCAGTGCTGCGCAGGCGATGATCGCTGCTCTCTTTCTCATTTATTCACCAGCCTCCTTTTTGGCAGTTCCTTATCTTTTCTCTGCTTTGCCTGTTGTTTTACCGACTTACCTGATTTAAAGCGGTTCAGGTTAAGGTAGCCCTTATTGGACATGGCTATATCTCACAGGTATTTGTTCTTGAAGTTCTGGATGACCTTTTCCACGTCCTCCCCGGACTGCATCATCCGTTTTAGTGCTTCATCGATGTGCTGGTGCTTAGCCGGGTCCTGGAGGTCGTCCAGCCTTTCGTACAGTCCCAGCCTCCGCCCCAGCTTGAAGTTCAGCCTCTCGTTTTCGGGAAGTGAGAGATATCTGGAGATGGTGGTGAGACAGTGGTCTCTGGCTTCAGGGAACTTGCCTTCCAGCTCTGGCAGCAGGTTTAAGATATGGTCGCTCTTGAGTTCACCGGTGAACTCAAGCCTAGAAATAAAATCGCCGATCTCAGCGATTATCTCGTCCTCCGACTGCAGTTCGAAGTCACCCGATTCCAGTTTTTTCCAGAGCGGCGTGTCAGGATGCACCTGAAGGGTGCGCAGTCTGATGTGGTCGGGGTTGATCTCGTTGAGCACCCTGGCGGTCTCCCTGGCGTGCTCGGCTGACAATTTTCTGCCGCCTAGGCCAGGCATTACGTATTCACAGAGTGAGATACCGGCCTCTTTCACCTTTCTACCACCGATGATATGTTCCTCTGCGGTTGCCCCTTTGTCCATATAGGTGAGGACGGTGTCCGAACCGCTCTCCATACCGATGTGCAACCGTGATAAGCCGGCATCCCTTAGCTCCTTCAGTTCCTCGGGGGACCTCTTGGCAGCCGTTTTAGAGCGGGCATAGGAGGTGATCCGGGAGAGGCCCGGGAAAGCCTGTTTAAGAGCCGAGACCACTTTCACCAGGTCAGGCGTCCTCATTATCAGACTGTTGGCGTCCTGGAGAAAGGCTGTTGTGCCCCCTGCCCAGAGCCACAGGGCGACGTTGCGGACGCTGGCATTATGGGCATAGCTGTTATAGATGCTGGCGGCTATTTCCCTGACCCTGCCCCCGTAGCCCATTTTCCAGGCGAGTCCCCTTATACCATCGGCGATGGCTCTGGCGGTCTCGATGTCCTTCACCACCTCGTCTGCGGGACGCAACTCAAACCTCTGCCCCTTGTACACAGGGCAGAACTGGCAACGGTTCCAGGGGCAGTTCCTGGTTGCTCTGATGAGCAATGAAAATGCCTCGCTCGGGGGCCTTATCGGACCCGCTTCGAAGTAGAGGTTAAGGCTATGCGTGTCTACGAGGTAATCTAGGCGCATCATCTAATTTTAAACTTTAGCCATTCAAATTTCCAATTTCGGTTTGGAATCGGCAAGGGGGAAATGATAACATTTTTCCGGGCAAAATGGACAGGCTCGACGGAATAAAAATAGTCTCTTTTGATGCCGAGGGTACCTTAGTGACCCCGGACTTCAGCTATTCCGTATGGTACGAGGCTATCCCTCAGAAATATGCTGAGAAATACGGCTTGGACTTTGCTACAGCGAGGAGGATCATAGAGGAGGAGTACCGGAAAGTGGGCGAGCAGAGACTGGAGTGGTACGATGTGCGGTACTGGTTTGGCAGGTTCGGTCTGGGGTCACATGAGCCGGTTATGGCGAGCTACCGACATCGAGTGTCATATTACCCTGAGGTCGGGGAAGTGCTCACCGAACTGAGCCAGCGGTACACCCTGATTGTGTCGTCAGGTTCCATGAGGGAATTCCTGTGCCTACTCCTTGAAGAAATAGAGCCATATTTCGGCAGGGTGTTCTCTTCGCTTTCAGACTACCGGCAACTGAAGACACCGGAATTCTATTATGAAGTCTGTAAGGAGATGGGCGTACGCCCTGAACAGATTGTCCATGTCGGCGACAACAGGGAATTCGATTTCGTGTCTCCCAGAAAGGTGGGTATACACGCTTTCCACCTCGACCGGAATGGACAGCATGAGGAATGTCTTACCAGCCTTGCCGAGCTAAGGCTATGGTTGGCTGGCCCATAAGCAGAATATTAAGGAAGGAGGCTTAGGGATGAACGAGACGATCAAGGTAATTTTGGGCCGGAGGAGTATCAGACAGTATAAAGAAAAGCAGGTTGACGAGGCGGCATTAAAGGTGATAATGGAGGCTGCCATCCATGCGCCCAGCGCCATGAACGCTCAGCGCTGGTATTTTGCTGTGGTGCAGAATAAGGCTCTGCTGGACAGGATGGTGGAGTCCGTCAGGGAGAACGTCATGAATTCTGGTCCCGAGGTCATGAAGCAGAGAGTCAGCGATCCCAGATACCATACTTTCTATCATGCGCCCACGGTGGTGATGATATTCGCCGACGAGAAGCACCGCTTTGGGCAGATAGATTGTGGTCTGACTGCGGAGAACATCGCACTGGCGGCTGAGTCGCTAGGCATAGGTTCATGTGTTATGACCTCGCCGGGACTAGCATTCGCCGGGAGTAAGGGTGACGAGCTAAAGAAAGAGCTGGGTGTACCCGAGGGTTACAACTTTATCTGCGCTGTAGCGCTGGGGTACATGGACGGCGAAAAACCAGCTACACCGCTCAGGAACAGGGAGGTTATCAAATACATCCGGTAACTGGCTGGTCTTATAGCAGCCTTTCTACTGTGACCTTTGGCAGTAGCTTTTCCACGTCTTGCCGACGGCAGAGCTCGGTACCGGGCGTCAATGTGGCTGCTGTGCCGGCAGCGACTGCCCAGCGGCAGGCTTCCTCAAGGCTATAGCTCTGGCTCAATCTAAGGATCAGCCCGGCGAGGGCAGAGTCCCCGGCGCCCACGGTGCTGCTGACACGTACCCGGGGCGCAGTTATTTTTAGCACTTTTTCAATGGTGGCAACTATCATACCATGTTTTCCTCTGGAGATGGCTACGATGCCTATGCCTTGGTCAACCAGCGTTCTGGCAGCCTTTACAATTGCTGTCTCGTCCTTCAGCTCCGTGCCTAGCAGTTCCTCAGTCTCATGCACATTCGGTTTGATGATGTCAGGTTTTGCCTTTATGCCCTCTCTTAGCCACTGCTTGTCGGAGTCGAGTACGGTGTTTATACCATAATTCTTGGTGCCGATTATCAGCCTGTAGTAGATGTCGTCGGGGATGCCCGGGGGCACGCTGCCAGCAAAGACCAGGAACTCGGGCCTTTTCTTCATATTTCTCAATGTATCAACAAGTTCAGTTAGTTCTTCTCTGGAGATGTGGGGACCGGGAGCGTCGATTCTGGTCTGGCGGTTAGTCTTCAGGTTGGTGATGATGAAGTTGCTCCTTATCTCACCCTTAATAGGGGTGAAATCGAATGGCACCCCCTGTTTTCGGAGCAGCCTTTTGAGCGTCTCGCCGGCGGCGCCGCCGATGAACCCGTAGGCTATAGTCTCGCCGCCGAGTTCGTGGACGACGCGGGAGACGTTTATACCTTTGCCGCCGGGGTCTTCACGAAAGCTGGTCCAGCGATTGGCTTCTTCTATTATCAGGTCTTCGACGGTGACTGTCCTGTCCAGACTGGGGTTCAGGGTTACTGTAGCAATCATGTTCACCTCACCTTTTCTACCTTCAGGAGGTTGGTGCTGCCAGGGACACCGATGGGCACGCCGCCGGTGATGACCACAATATCGCCTTTCCCAGCCACACCTGTCCGCTTAGCCAGGCGGGCACCGCGGGCGAATAGGACTGTGAGGCGCGAGGGCTCAGGGAAATGGAAGGCACGCACTCCCCACGACAGTGAGAGCTGGCGCTGTGTGGCACGGTTCGGGGTGATAGCCAGTATGGGTGCTCTTGGGCGGTACCTGGAAACGCGTCTGGCGGTGCTGCCTGAAGAGGTGAAGGCAACGATGGCGGCGGCACCAAGCTGGTGGGCGGTGTGACATGCAGCATAGCTGATAGCGTCATCGGTCTTCGGTTGTACATCCCTTCCTTTGCTCAGCAGGATTTCTTCGTGGGGCAGAGCGGCTTCAGCCTCCAATGCAATCTGTGCCATCATGGAGACGGACTCAATAGGATAATCGCCTATCGCTGTTTCCTCAGAGAGCATGACGGCGTCCGCACCATCAAAGATGGCATTGGCAACATCGGTGACCTCCGCTCTGGTGGGGCGGGGGGAGCTGACCATGGACTCCAGCATCTGGGTGGCGACGATGACCGGCTTGCCCAGGCGGTTGCATTTTTTAATGATTTCCTTCTGAACTACGGGTACCCTGGGCAGTGGGATTTCAATACCCAGGTCACCCCTGGCAACCATAGTGCCATCAGCTGCCTCCAGTATCTCGTCCAGATTGTCTAGGGCTTGCCGCCTTTCTATTTTGGCTATCACCGCAGGGATATTACTGCCCTGGCGTAGGAATTCCTTTACCTTCCTGACATCGGTCGCTTCTTCGATGAACGAGAGCGCCACAAAGTCCACCTCGTATTTCATCCCGAAGCGGAGGTGTTCCCAGTCCTCCTCGGTGATCGCCGGCGCATCCCAGTCAATGCCTGGTACGTTTATGCCCTTTTCTTCCCCCAGTCTGCCACCGCTGACCACGATGCAGGTGACATCCGTGTCGGTGGTATCGATGACCTCCAGTTCTATGTCACCGTCGTCGAGGTAGACTGCGTCCCGTGGTTTCACCTTTCTGGGTAGTTCCGGCAAGCCCACGGACACTATATGTTCATTGCCCAAGAGTTGTTTGGTGGTCAGGGTGAACTTGGAACCCTCTTTGAGCTCGATAGCACCGTTTTTCAGCTTGCCAGTGCGGTTCTTCGGTCCCGGGAGGTCCTGCATGATGGCGAGGGGAAAACCAGCCTGTCTGGCTACCCTGCGCAGCGTCCTTATCATGGTGGCATGTTCCTTGTGGCTACCGTGGGAAAAATTGATCCTGGCAACGTCCATACCAGCGTTAAGCATTTCCCGGATGGTGTCAGCGGAGCTGCTGCTCGGTCCTATGGTGCAGACGATTTTGGTCCTGCGGTACGGCTTTGGTGGAATGTAAAAGCTCATATTTCAGTAATTTCGGTACCAATCATCGCTGATTGTGGTGAGCAGGGAGCTGCCCAGATTTAGCTTGCGGTACCACGGCACACCGTATTTGGTGGTTATCTCCGTCAGTTCTTTGAGTCTGTCGACCACGGTGGTAGACAGGAACTTTACCCTTTCTTTCCTCTCGCTCATTGCCACTGCCTCCTGCCAAATGGCGCGACCGCCGAGGAATCCGGAGGCACCGGCACGGCAGGCAAGCTCCACTTCTTTGCGGAAAGCCGGATAGTCTATACCAGCGCTGAGTATCACCCAGGGCACCGTTGCCGCTTCATCAAGCTGGCGGCAGAGCCCCAGAAGCCTCTCTTCGTTGGCCTCGTAGTCGAAATCAGCCGGGAACTCCACTTTGAGCACGTCTACCGACAGCGGGGTTAGCTGTTGTACGGTATCGATAACAAGGCCTGGCTTCTTGGCGGCGAACTGTGCTGACCTAGGGTTTTCATCACCCAGGGCGTATGTTTTCGGTTCCACCAGAAAGGGGATGTCATATTTAAGGCATTCCCTAGCAACCCTCTTGATAGTGTCCCGTTGCTTTGCAGCCACCTTAGCAAGGTCGGGGCGGTAATAGACTAGCATTTTCACCGCAGAGGCGCCCATGCGCTTGATTTTCTCCACACTCCAGCCATCGAGCAGCCTAGTTATTCGCCCTTCAGAGGTGTCCTCATAGCCGGTAGCTTCGATGCTGACAAGCAAACCCGTGTTACGCGGTAGCACCCCACCGGCAATGCACTGCGGTGCGCCATAGATGGGGTCGAGGAGCACGGCGCTGGCATAGGGGGCAAGCGCTGTGCAAAGGTCCAGCTTGTATTCAACCATCTGCTTATGGTCGGGCTTTTTGCCCTGTGCCCTTTCGACCATGCTCTGCAGCGAATCGCGGTGATCCATGGCGCACATGGTGAACATGCCGTCACCGGTGGAAATCTGCTGCAACCCCCTTATTTTGCCAATGCTGAGTGTCCGCATTTGGTCCCGTAGTCCTATGCTACACTATAGCTTTTTGCTAACCGTATATCAAGTATTTTTTCCGCCAAAAAGAAGGTATTGTTGGCTACTTTAAGGTTATTGAGTACATGGTGGGCTGGTGGTATACTGAAGTCCACTTGCAGCCTTTGTCGGGGGCTTTATCGCAGTATCAGTTCCGGTAACGACTGTTGGTTAAATGGGGGACAGTAGCTATGGCTAAGCGTTTTGCGGTGCCTGTAGACAGGCTGGCGACGATGTCTCAGAAGGATAGGGAGCGTTACCTTGATAAGAAGCTGGCACAACTAGTTGTCCATGCCTGTGAGAGGGCGCCATCCATACGCGAAAGGTTTGAGAAGGCGGGCATAGACCCACACAAGGTGAGGGGAATAGCTGACCTTCAAGACCTGCCCGTGCTGCGGAAGGACGAACTCATAGACCTGTTCAAGAGCAAGCCACCTCTCGGGGGGCTGGTAACTATGCCGCTGACCGAGCTAGAGAGGGTGTATGTGTCCCCGGGACCCATATACGACCCCCACCATAAAAGCGAGGCTTTCTGGGAGAGGCACAGGCATCTGGTCGAATCAGTTGGGTTTGGTAGGGGTGATGTGGTCATCAATGCTTGGTCATACCACATGGTGCCTGCGGGATTGATGGTGGACGAAGCCTTAAGGCGGGCCGGTGCCACGGTGATACCTATGGGGGTGGGGAATACGGAACTGCATGTCGAGGTGATGCGCCAGCTTCAGGTCACCGGTTTCTTCGGTAGCACCGGGTTTTTTATGAACATCATTAACAAGGCTGAGGAGATGGGATATGATGTGGTCAGGGACTTCAAGCTGAGGCTGGCATGCATCGGTGGTGAGATGGGTGGTGGGCCTATCAGGAAGCTGGTGGAAGAGAAATACGGCATCACCACCAGGGATGTTTACGGGACAGCGGACGTGGGTCTGTTCGCTTATGAGTGCAGCGGTAAGGAGGGGATGCACATTGCGGAGGGGGTGATAGCGGAGATATTAAACCCGGAGACGGAGAAGCCTGTATCGCCGGGCGATGTAGGCGAGGTGGTGGTGACACCGATAGACGAGATCTACCCGCTGATAAGGTTCGGCACGGGCGACCTGGCGGCGCTGATAGCAGAACCCTGTCCCTGTGGCAGGACCTCTCTGAGGATAACCCGCATCCTGGGCAGGCTCGGTGAGGCGGTGCGGGTGAGGGGGCTATTTGTCCATCCCAGGCAGCTAGAGGCAGCTATGGCGCGGTTTCCCCAGGTGGCTAGATTTCAGGCTGTGGTCACTAGGACCGGTCATCGTGACGAACTGGTACTGAAGGTGGAACTAAAGGGGGAAACGGTGCCCGATGGGGGGTTGGCTGAGGGGATAAGGGAAGCAGTCGGCAGTGTTATCACGGTGAAGGTAGACCGCGTTGAATTCGTGTCTCCGGGTGTGATACCTGAGGGAGGTAAACTTATTGTTGATGGGCGCACCTACTAGCCTACAGCCTCTTCATTGCTGTGTGCTAAAATAGGGCAACAAGTTCGAGGACAGGACAGGTGGCATCGTGACTGCGCCAAGAGTGGAAACTAAAGACGGGCTCAATGTGAGCTCGGTTAACTATGGCAAGCTGAGCTGGGTCTATATTGAGAGACCCGCTGAGAAGGAAGTTGAGTACCTGCGTCAGAACTTCAACTTCCATCACCTAAACCTGGACGATGTGCTCAGCCGGGTGCAGCGCCCCAAGATCGACGAATATGAGGACCACCTGTTCATCGTGCTCCATTTTCCCGTTTTCGACAAGCGCAACCGGGTGACCACGCCCAGCGAGGTAGATATCTTCATAGGAGAGAACTACATTGTCACGGTGCACAAGCAGGGAGACTTAAAGCCGCTGGCTAAGTTCTTTGAGGAATGTCGGCTGGATGAAACAATATGCAATACGTATATGGGGCGCAGTTCAGGGTTCCTGCTTTACCACATATTGGACAATTTGGTGAACTACTGCTTCCCCATCCTGCGTAAGGTGACCGATAATATTGAGAAGGCGGAGAGCTTTGTCTTTGCCCGCCCGGTGCCAGAGACGGTGAACGAGATTTCGTTGATCCGGCGCGACCTCATCTCCTTTCGGCGCGTTATCCATCCCCAGATACCGGTCATGGAGGCACTGGAGAAGGAGGAGTACCCCTTTTTCAAAGAAGACCAGGACATCTACTTCGGTGACATTGCCGACCACATCCGGAAGATCTGGGACGGTCTTGAGGATGCCAAGGAGGTAGCTGATGGCTTGATGGACACCGCTAACTGGCTAACCTCTCACCGGTTACAGGAGACGATGCGGGTGCTGACCATCGTCATGGCGTTACTCACACCGCCTATGTTGATCGCCAGTATTTACGGGATGAATGTGGCTCTGCCAGGCGGTGTGGACGCGGGAGACTTAACCTCCTTCTTGCTGCTTATCCTGGTGATGTTAATGTCTGTGCTGGGAATGCTATGGTTCTTGCACCGCAGGCGCTGGCTGTGATACTGAGATGAGATACGGGCTTCTGGTATGACGGTATCGCACAGGTTTGTAGTCGTAGCCGCCTTTTTCGTCACCTGTCTGATAACAGCCAACATTATAATTGTGAAGCAAATAAGCATCGCCGGTGTGGTGCTGCCGGCGGCGATAATCATTTTTCCACTGAGCTATATAATCGGTGATGTGCTCACCGAGGTCTACGGTTACCAGCAGGCGCGGAGGGTTATCTGGCTGGGCTTTTTGTGCAACCTTGTGGCCGTGGTGGCGATATGGCTTGCCAAGATCCTACCCGGGGCGCCGGTCTTTGAGGCACAGCAGGCATACGAGCGTATTCTGGGCAGCACTCCCCGCTTTTTGGTGGCATCATTTCTGGCTTACCTTGCTGGTGAGTTCACCAACTCCATAGTGCTGTCGAGAATGAAGGTATGGACGCGTGGTCGCTGGTTGTGGACTAGGACCATCGGTTCCACCTTGGTGGGGCAGGGGGTGGACACCGTGGTGGTACTCACCATCGCCTTTGCCGGAGTGTTGCCTGCTGCAGTGCTGGGGACGATGGTACTCAGCCACTGGCTGGTTAAAGTGGTCTACGAAGTTGTGGCCACTCCGTTCACCTACCTTATCGTTGGTTATCTGAAGCGCAGAGAGGGGCTGGACGTGTATGACTATGAGGTTGATTTTAATCCGCTGAAGATAAGTTAACCATGTCTCAGACAATACAGTTTATAGAGTCGAAATTTGTCGTTGACCACAATGTGGGCAAGCTGGCTAAATGGCTGCGGATGATGGGCTATAATGCGGTTTTGTTTAAGGGGGAGGACGATGGTAACTTGGTCAGGACAGCCCTGGTTCAGGGCAGGGTGCTCCTGACCAAGGATAGCCAGCTCATGAAGCGCCGGGTGGTCACCAGCGGCAGGGTGAAGGCTGTGTTTCTGGATACCGATGACCCCAGCGAGCAACTGCGGAAGGTTATTCGGGCGCTCCGTTTGGACTGCCGCTTCAAGCCGTTTTCCATCTGCCTGGAGTGCAACCACCCGCTGGTGGAAAAGACGAAGGGAGAGGTACGTGGACGGGTGCCCCCGTACGTGTTCAGGACGCAGGAACAATTTATGGAGTGCCCCTCCTGCCACCGTATCTACTGGCGGGGCACTCACTGGCAGGCTATGAACCGCGTGTTGCAGAGGCTTGTGAGCGAGTGCGCTGATGGGCAGGCAGGTGAACGAGAAGGCTGTGGAGAGTGAACTGCATTATGAAAGTAGTTACCGCTGAAGAGATGCGCCGCATAGACCGGGCTGCCGCCGACCGCGGCATCACCACCGACATATTGATGGAAAATGCAGGTCGGGCAGTGGCTGAGGAGACAAAAAAGCTGGTGGGCGGCGTTGTTGGTAAGAGGGTGCTGGTGCTGGTGGGACCGGGCAACAACGGTGGCGACGGACTGGTGGCTGGGCGCTATTTCGCTGACTGGGGTGCAGAGGTGGTGCTTTATCTCTGCGCCCAGAGACCACCCGCGGATAAAAACCTGGCGCTTGCTGTAGAGCGGGGACTGGCGGTCTTTAAGGCGTGGGAGGATGAAGGCTTTAGACACTACGATAGCCTCCTCGGTTCCTCTGAGGTTGTGGTTGATGCCATACTGGGGACGGGGAAGAGCCGGGCACTGGAAGGTGTATTCGGGGAGATCCTAGGCAGACTAGCTAAGCTCAAACAAAACAAGCCGGGAATCACCGTTGTAGCAGTTGATGTACCTTCGGGACTTGACGCTGATACCGGGGCTGTGGATACTAACTGTCCCAGTGTGGACTTCACGGTGACGCTCGGCTATCCGAAGGTGGGGCTCTATAACTTCCCGGGCGCAGAGCGGGCGGGTAAAGTCATTGTCGCCGATATCGGGATACCGCCTGACCTGGCAGAAGGGGTGAGAACCGAGTTGATAACCGAGCAGTGGGTACGCTTGGTGTTGCCCTCGCGGCCGCGTGATGCCAATAAGGGGACATTTGGCAGGGTGCTAGTGGTGGCGGGCTCGGTAAACTACATAGGCGCGGCATACCTTGCCTGTATGGGGGCAGCCAGGGTGGGCGCCGGTCTGGTGACGCTCTCCACGCCGCGGAGCCTGCAGCCCGTTCTAGCGGCGAAGCTGACCGAGGTGACTTACCTGCCGCTCCCGGAAAGAGAGGCGGGCATTATCAGCGATAAGGCAGTAGCAACAGTGCTGGAACTTTTGCCCGATTATGATGTGTTGCTCATCGGCTGTGGCCTAGGGCAGAAGCCTTCCGTGGTGAAATTCGTAAGGTCGCTACTGCTGGACGCCACTGTCAAGCGGATGCCCCCGCTGGTGATCGATGCCGATGGTTTGAATATCCTGTCGCAGGTGCCGGGGTGGTGGCAGAATCTGGGTAGTGGTGCTATACTAACGCCACACCCTGGAGAAATGGCGCGTTTGTGCGGGGCTGCTATTGCTGAGATACAGCAGCGGCGCATGGAGATAGCGAGGGAGAGAGCCGGGGAATGGCAGCATGTGGTGGTACTTAAAGGAGCCCACACTGTGGTGGCAGCGCCCGATGGTAGAGTGAAGGTCAGCCAGGTGTCTAATCCCGGTCTAGCCTCGGCTGGCACCGGCGACGTGCTCAGCGGGGCGATTGCCGGGCTTCTGGCGCAGGGACTGGCACCTTTTGACGCTGCTGCCTGTGGTGTCCACCTTCATGGTGAGGCTGGCGAGGTGGTGAAGAGAGAGATGGGCGATGCGGGGATGCTGGCAAGCGACCTTTTACCTGCTTTACCCAAGGTGATAAAACGCCTTAAGGCGACCGGTTCAGGAGGTTAGCTGTGTTGCTGGCTCTTGATGTGGGCAATACCAACATCACCGTCGGGGTGTTCGATGGCACTAAACTCAAGGCGACCTGGCGGATAGGCACTGATGTGCACCGCACGTCTGACGAATATGGTAGTCTGTTTGCCGACCTGGTAGAACGTCATAAGCTGGAGGTGGCCAGCATTAATGAGGCTGTGCTGTGCAGCGTGGTGCCTCCGCTGGTAGGTGTGTTCGAGGAGATGTGCCGACGGTACTTCAGGACTAAGCCCTTGGTGGTGGAGGCGGGGGTGAAGACAGGGGTAAAGATATGTCTGGACAATCCCAGAGAGGTGGGTGCTGACCGTGTGGTGAATGCGGTGGCGGCACACCACCTTTACGGCGGACCGGTGATAGTGATCGACCTGGGGACGGCAATCACCTTCGATGCTGTTTCTGAGGAGGGGGACTATCTGGGTGGTGCCATTGCGCCGGGGATTGCCATTGCCACCGAAGCCCTGTTCACCAGGACGGCCGCCCTGCCCAGGCTCGATCTCGATGTGCCCAAGAAAGCTATCGGCAGGAATACGGTGACGGCGATGCTCTCGGGGATTGTATATGGATATGCTGGTCTCATCGAAGGGGTGGTGTCCCGAATCCAGAAAGAGCTGGGCGTAAAAGCGAAGGTGGTGGCTACCGGAGGTTATGCGGAACTTCTAGCCAGGGAGACGCCGGTTATTGAAGAGGTAAATCCTGACCTTACACTAATCGGCTTGCGCCTGATTTACGAGATGAACAGGGGCAGGGAGTGACGACATGATGAAAGGCAAGACGGTGGTGCTCGGGGTTACTGGCAGCATAGCGGCTTACAAGGCTGCCGAGCTGGCAAGTCAATTGACTCAGGCGGGGGCACAGGTGGAGGTGATCATGACTGAGGCGGCAACCCAGTTCATCACGCCACTGACCTTTCGTAACATTACTGGCAGACCTGTGGTGACGAAGATGTTTGAACTGGCTTCCGAGTACAGTGTGGAGCACGTGGCGCTGGCTGAGGCGGCTGATGTGGTGGTGATAGCACCGGCTACGGCAAACACCATCGCCAAAATAGCCGCCGGCATAGCCGATGATATGCTGTCCTGTACTGTGCTGGCGACTAAAGCGCCGGTGATAGTCGCACCAGCTATGGACGTTAATATGTATGAAAATCCAGTGACGCAGGAGAATATAGCTAGGCTGAAAGCCCGTGGCTTCCTCATGGTGGGACCCGGTTATGGCAGGCTCGCTTCGGGGAAGATGGGTCTGGGGAGGCTGGTGGACACGGGCGAAATTATGGCAGCTATTTCTCAGGTGCTGGGAAAAGGCAGCGACCTGTGCGGCAAGCGTATTGTGGTGACCGCTGGTGGGACACAGGAGCCTCTTGACCCGGTGCGCTGTCTTACCAACCGCTCCTCGGGGAGGATGGGATATGCCATCGCCGAGGCTGCCAGGGACCGCGGCGCTGAGGTGGTGCTGATTACTGCCCCCACAGCCCTGCACAGACCATATGGCACGGAGGTGGTGGAGGTGACTACAGCCCAGGAGATGTACCAGGCGGTAAAAAAGGCTGTGGAGAGGGCAGACGCCCTGATCATGGCGGCAGCGGTGGCTGACTATCGGCCTGCTAAAATGGCTGAGAGCAAGATAAAGCGCGACAAGTCGGAGAAGTTGGTCTTGGAACTGGAACGCACGCCCGATATACTTGGCGAAGTGAGGGGTAACTTCCTCAGAGTGGGTTTCGCCGCCGAGAGCGAGGACTTAGTAGCCAATGCTAAGGAGAAGTTGAGAAAGAAGCAGCTCGATTTGATTGTTGCCAACGACGTCTCTGCCATCGGCGCGGAGACAAACCGGGTGGTGCTCATAGACAGGATGGGGAGCACCGTAGAACTGCCTACATTGCCGAAGCGGGAGGTGGCTGGCAGAATTCTGGACAGGGTCGCTAGCCTCCTGAGTAATAACTCTATGCAATAAACTGGTGCTTGTACCGATTACCCTGAGCATTATGTTCTATGCCAGGGCTTATCCTGGAGTGCATGGCGTCCGAGCAAACAAGTTGGGGGACTGGCATGGCTCAATGCATAGTCCATATTTGGAGCTGACAGATGAGTGAGATAGCGAAAGCGTACGAGCCAGGGCAGGTGGAGCAGAAGTGGTACCGCTTCTGGCTGGAGCAGGGGTACTTTACCCCTAAGATAGACCGCAGGCGCGAGCCATTTGTCATCATTATGCCACCACCCAATGTTACCGGTGAGCTCCATCTGGGGCATGCCCTTACGGCGACGCTCGAGGACATCATGGTGAGGTGGCACCGGATGAAGGGTGAGCCCACCTTATGGCTGCCCGGCGTCGACCACGCCGGCATTGCCACACAGGTGGTTGTGGAGCAGAAGCTTGCCCAGGAAGGGCTCGACCGGCATAGGCTGGGCAGGGAGAAGTTTTTGGAATATGTCTGGGAATGGGTAAAAAAGTCGCGCAATGCTATCACTTATCAGCACCAGAGGCTGGGGGCATCATGCGACTGGACGCGGGAGCGGTTCACCCTAGATGAAGGTCCCAGCCGGGCGGTGCGCACCGCCTTTGTCCGCCTGTATAACAAGGGGCTGATCTACCGCGGAGAGAGGCTGATAAACTGGTGCCCCAGGTGCCTCACAGCACTTTCAGACCTTGAGGTGCAACATAAGGAGGTGGCTGGCCGTCTCTATTACTTGCGCTATCCCTTTGCTGATGGTGATGGTTTCGTCACAGTTGCCACCACCAGACCCGAGACCTACCTTGGTGATACTGCGGTGGCGGTGAACCCCGAAGATGAGCGTTTCAAATCAGTGGTGGGGAAAAAGGTGGTCCTGCCCGTCATTGGCAGGGTGATACCCATAATCACTGATGCGGCGGTTGACCCCTCCTTCGGCACCGGCGCGGTGAAGATAACCCCAGGGCATGACCCGGTGGACTTTGAAATCTCTGAAAGACAGGGGCTGCCCATAATAAACATAATGAACCCCGATGCCACCATGAATGAGGAGACGGGATCTTACGCAGGGCTTGACCGCTTTGTCTGCCGGCAGCAGGTGGTGGAGGACTTTGAGAGAGCCGGGCTACTGGAGAAGATGGAGCCCTATTCCCATTCGGTAGGGCACTGTGACCGCTGTCAGACGATGGTGGAGCCGAGGGTGAGCAAACAGTGGTTCGTCCGTGCGGCACCGCTGGCGGAAGCGGCGGTCAAGGCGGTCACCGATGGACGGATAGTTATCATCCCCCAGCGCTTCACCAAAATCTATCTCAACTGGATGGAAAACATCCGCGACTGGTGTATCAGCCGACAGCTCTGGTGGGGGCACCGCATCCCGGTATGGTATTGTCAGAAGTGTGAGGGGCTGACAGTGACCGTGGATGAGCCGCAGACCTGCCAGCACTGCGGCTCGGCTGATATTTTTCAGGACCCTGACGTACTTGACACCTGGTTCAGCTCTGCCCTCTGGCCCCATTCCACGCTTGGCTGGCCCGATGATACCGAGGACTTCCGTTATTTCTATCCCACCTCAGTGATGGAGACCGGGTATGACATACTCTTCTTCTGGGTGGCGCGGATGATAATGATGGGGCTGGAGGATACAGGAGACATTCCGTTCAGGGTGGTATACCTCCACGGACTCATCCGCGACGAGAAGGGCGAGAAGATGAGCAAGATGCGGGGCAATGTGCTCAATCCCACCGAGCTCATCGACCAGTATGGTACCGATGCCCTGCGCTTTGCCATCACCGTGGGCACGGCACCGGGGAATGATGTCAATCTGGGTAAAGACCGGCTGGAAGCCGGCAGGAACTTTGCCAACAAACTGTGGAACGCGGCGCGGTTTGTCTTCAGCAGCCTTGATGCTGACAGGGAGAAGACCAATGGAATTCTTACAGAGCTGGCGCAACTGGCGAGGCTGAAGGGCGTAGACATATGCCGTGCTCTAGCCCTGGCAGCCAGCGCCAGCCATGTGGAGGACCGCTGGATTGTGAGCCGGCTGCACAACCTTATCCTGGAGGTGGACGAACTGCTATCCGACTACCAGTTCGGTGAAGCCGAGCGCCGCATCCATGACTTTTTCTGGGGCGAGTTCTGCGACTGGTACATCGAAATAAGCAAAATCCGCCTCACCCATCCCAATTCCTCGCCTTTGCCCTATCTGGCTATAGTGCTGGAGACAACGCTGCGCCTGCTGCATCCCTTTATGCCTTTCCTCACTGAGGAACTGTGGCAGGGGCTGAAGAAGAGGTTGCCAGAGGGGCTGCTGGCTGCCCCGTCCATAACGGTGGCTCGCTATCCTAAGGCATACAGGCGGGCTATTGACCCCGAGGCGGAACGGGTGATGGGTGCGGTAATTGAGGTCATCCGTGCCATACGCAACGCACGGGCAGAGCATAAAGTGGCAGCGGGCAAATGGATAGAAGCCCGCATATACACAGATGAACTCAAGTCAGCCATCGTCTCCCAGAGCGCAGCCATAGAAATGCTTGCCCGGGCAAGGCCAGTGGTGGTTCTCAGGCGGGAGGAGAGGCAGAGGGGTGGGGAGAAAGGGCTGGTGATGGTGCTCAAGGAAGCGGAGGTGGTCCTGCCCTGGGAAGGGATGGTTGATGTGGTGGCGGAAAGGCAGAGGCTGGAGAAGGAGATGGTTCTGGTGCGGAATGAAATCAGCCAGCTTGAGCAGCGGCTGAAGGACGAGCAGTTTCTCTCCAAAGCACCGGCTGCGGTGGTGGAAAAGGAGAGGCAGAAGCTGGTGGGCTATCAGGACAGGCTGGAGAGGCTGAAGCAGGAACTGGAGCAGTTCAGCCCCTGATAGGCTTGAGCCTTTTAGCCTTCATATCGCGCTGCATCTTCAGCAGTGCCTTCTTGGTATCGCTGGCGACCTTTGGCTTTTCAGCGCGTTGTACGCGGTACTTGAACAGCCAGTAGGTGAACTCCTTGAGCTCGTCAAGAGTGAAGGACTTCCGCTTGCGGTAATGCTTTTCCCTCCTGAACATTTCCAGCATGGCTTCGCGGTTCTCGCCGTAGATTCGGCGAAAAGCTTTATCGAGCACATCCTCATCCCTGGTTATGCCCAGGGCGGAGTGTTCCTTGCGTATCTCCTCCACCACCGCTGCTACCAGCGCTTCCTCTACGAGCACGCCGTAAAGATAATTCAGATAGGCGCGGTACTTGGCGGGACCGATTAAACCCTTGAATTCTTGATGGCTGAGTTCCAGGGGCGGACGGTCGAAAAAGAGGAGGTTAATCTTTTCCTGCTCGGGGACGGCATCGCCTACCTCATCGAGAAGGCGCTCTGCCAGCAGCAGCCAGTCGAACGCCTCACCGGCGATGAGGTAGTGATAGTGACGCCCTTTATAATCTTCTTCAGAGCTTTTCCACAGTCTGATGGCTTCGAGCAAGGCGATGTACCAGTGTTTGCCCTCAGCCAGCGAGCGTTTGAGGTGCTCGATGGCTCTGGCATCAGCCTCCTTATTCGGCATCTCGGCTGTTGTCATAATAACCCCGTCCAAACAACCAAGTCAGATTTTACGATTTGGCTGACAAGGACTGCAATATCGGCTGCCGGACGTCTGGGGTGGAATTGCCCTTATTAGCTGCCTTTCTTAAGAAACGATTTTATCAGGTTGAGTGACGAGAACTGGAGCTGTGTTGGCGCCGCCAGAGCTGACTCCTCTCCGAATATTCGCTGTCTGATTTCTTCGGGCGGACAGCCCTGCTGGTGAAGCCGCACCACCTCTTCCCCCAGTTTTTCCAGATAGTCAATCGCTCTGTCCAGCATGGCGACGGGGTCAGTGATGATGTCCTCTCGTGGTGTGGTAAACATCATCCGGGGGCACAGCTCCCGGACCGTTTTCAAGTCAGCAATTATCTGCCAGCTGTCCTCCTGAGGGCGGGCTACCTTTGGCTGGGTGGTGACAAACAGGTCGCCGGAGAAAAGCCAGCCGCGCTCAGGCTCGAAAAGACAGATATGATCGCGGTCATGTCCCGGCGTATGGATAACCATAAAACGGAAATGTTCAGTGTCAACGCTATCGCCTATTGGCTTTGCCTCGCTGGGGGTGGGATAGCCCCAGACATCTTCCTGATATGGATAGAGCCTGGCTTCAGACTTTATTTTGTCTATTGCCAGGGGATGAGCCATGATTTCCATACCAAATTCCTTCTTAAGCAGGTGGTTGGCGCCGACATGGTCTTCATGGTGGTGCGTATTGACCACGAGCCGCGGTGGCTTATCGCTGAGAAAACCTACGAGTTCACTGGCGGTGTGAGAGGGACCGGTATCCACCAGCAAGCCATCCACTAAATAGACGGAAGCACAGAAGGGCGGCTTGAGCTGGTAGCGACTCAGCTTGACCTGAGTGACCTCCTCAAATTGTACAGCTTCGAGCATTATCCTGACGGGGACAAAGAAGCGGTGATATCAGTGGCGGAAGAAGGCGAGGACCTCCTCGAGGGGTCTGGTATTGAGCACGTCTTCTGCGCGGCACCAGCCGCGTCTGGCGATGCCCACACCGAAGCGCATGAACCCTAGCTGCGCGGTGCTGTGGGCATCGGTGCCGATAGCCAGCTTCACACCAAGTTCCCGTGCTCGGTAGATGTGCGTGTCCTTGAGGTCGAGCCTGTCTGGCATGGCGTTTATCTCCAGCGCCTTATTGTATCTCGCTGCCGCCCTGAACACCGCTTCCACGTCCACGGCGGCGGGCTCACGCTCGCCGATAAGGCGGCAGGTGGGATGGGCGATGATGTCCACGTGAGGGTTCTCGATAGCATTGAGGATACGCCTGGTTATCTGCTCCTCACTCTGCGTCATGGCGGAGTGGATGGCGGCGATTACCACATCCAGTTCCGAGAGCAGCTCATCGGGCAAATCGATGGTGCCGTCTGCCCTGATATCCACCTCGATGCCGGCGAGGATACGGAAGTCGCCAAGGCTCTGGTTAAGGCGCCTTATCTCCTCTATCTGCTGTCTCAGGCGCTCTTCGTTCAACCCCTTGGCTATGCCCCTGCCCACGGAATGGTCGGCGATGACGATGTACTTGTAGCCCAGCGCTTTAGCGGCTTTAACCATATCCTCGATGGAATCGTGCCCATCGCTCCATTTAGTGTGGGTGTGGAAATCGCCCCTGATGCCCGAAAGCTCGATGAGTCTGGGCAGGGCGCCTTTCTCGGCGAGTTCTATCTCGCCCTGGTCCTCTCTGAGCTCAGGCGGGATGTACTGCAGACCGAGGCGGTGATAGAACTCCTCCTCGGTGGCGAACTTCTCCAGCGTATTTGTAGCGAGGTCGGTTATCCCGTACTCACTGAGCTTGAGCCCTTTCTTCTGCTCCCTGGTGCGCAGGGCAATATTGTGCTGCTTGCTCCCGGTGAAGTACTGAAGGAGGGAGCCGAAGGAATCGTGCTCCACCATCCTCAAATCAGCCTGTAGCCCACCGGGGAGGATAACGCTGGCTTTGGTGGGACCCTGAGCCAGCACCTGTCTCACCTGGGGGAGGGAGACGAAGACCTTAATCACCTCCTCGGGGTTATCGGCGGTGCCCATGAGGTCGATATCCCCCACGGTCTCCCGGAAGCGGCGCAGGCTGCCGGCGGCGGTGAGGTTCCTCACGCTGGGGATGGTGCGCAGGGTGCCCAGCACCTCTTCCACCACTGGGAGGGCTTCGCCGATGGGGATGCGCTGGTCCTTACGCCTGAGTGCCTGTATCTGCTGCAGGATATTTTCGGCGGTCTTTTCGCCCATGCGGAACAGCTTCGCCACCCTGCCATCCTTAATGGCTTGCTCCAGCTCGTCCACTGTTTTGATGCCCAGTTCGGTGGACAGTTTCTTTGCCGTCTTGGGACCGATGCCCGGTATTTCCAGAAGTGCCGTTATGCCTTGGGGGAACTCGACTTTCAGTTCCTCGTAGATGCGCAGCTTACCGGTGGTGACTAGCTCGGTGATCTTCTTGGCGATAGCCTCGCCGACTCCGGGGATAGCCTGCAGGTCTTCCCCTTCCTCCACCATTATCTCCAGCTCCTTGGGCAAATGTTCGATAGCTCTGGCGGCACGCTGATAGGCGCGGATCTTAAACGGGTTTTCCCCCTTAAGCTCCAGCAAATCAGCCATGTCCTGGAAGACTTTGGCTATCTCGGTGTTTTTCATGGCTAATTATCGAGTCCGAGGCGGCGGAGCTGTTCGTCTATCTCAGCCCAGTTCGGGTCACCGGTTCGAAAGAAAGGCTCGAAGTACTCCTTGAGCCACTCGAAGTACTCCTCGTCGAGGGCTTCGCACATAACTTCCTCTGCCAGTGTGTCCAGGTCGAGGTCTTCGACGCTTTCCTGGTCAAACTCGTCCAGTTCCCCGTCCGGGGACCATTCCTCAAACTCGCGGTCTGACATATTAAAATTCAAATCTCCTTCCGCTAGTATTGGCGGCACCTAAAAGCTGCAGCCCATCACTCTAGAGTATATGCCGAAGACGGGCTGTATGCAATGGGGGGCTATTTCTGGCTAGTCTGCAGGAGCGCGATTTTCCGCCTTATCCACTCCCAGTCCGGGTCTCCGTGGTTAAAGAAGGACTTAAAGTTGTCCTTAAGCCACTCGTAGTAATCGTCCTCGGTGTACTGACAGAAAGCCTCAACTAGGGCTTTCCTATCGATGTCCTCCGGAATTTCCAGCTGCAAGTCCTCAAATTTACAATCGATAAACTCTCCAACAACATCCCTATCGAGCATGTTTTGCTCCTTTAGTCGGATCTCCAACCTGCGACGAATTCGTGTATCGTGCCTAAGTATTTTTTCTGCAGCTCATTTACAGCGGCGTTGAACGTATCTATCTCGCTTCCGGGCAATATGGGCCGTTTATTCTCTTCCAATTCCCTCCTTGCTAATTCTTTACAGAATGCTTCTGCTACAAGTTCCGCTATTATCACCCCCCTTGTTCAGTTTCCATCCCGCTTAAGTCTGACCCAATGTATTTTCTTACTCCGGGGAAGTTTACGTAGATCTTGATTTCCCCTGTGTCTCGCACATACTCAACTCGCTGTATTGGGTTTGAAGCTTCGTCTGGTAAAATATTTTGAGCGAATCCCCCCTTCGCGATTGGGGTATTTTACCTTTTTGCTTGCTTTTCTGTTGTGATACTTGTAAGTCCGCCTTGCCCTCTTGCCCTCCTAGTTGGCAAAATATGGTAGCCTTTTCACCAGCGATGCGTCCAACCTCGAAACGGAACCAGAGTAGGTGGTTAAAGCTAAGCGGTCAGATTATTGGGGTGAAGCTTATTATTCCAGAAGAATCCAACTGATATTTGATAAGCCTAAGAGGCTTTTCAACCTCGATTTGAGACCTCTGTTGAGCGTACGAAATAGCATCCTGGTTGAATTCAGGAGCTATTATCGCGCCACCGATGTCACCAAATTCAACGGCCTTCTTCTGGGTGAATATACGCATATATCCGAGTAATTGGCTCAGGCCATCCGCCGTGATAGTGTCCTTAGCTTTCAATTCGGTGAGTAAATAAAAGTACGGTTTGTTTTCCTGCGCCTCCTGGTAAGTACAAAGGACGTCAATCCTACGTGGCTCAGCTGCCGAGAGCGGAACTTCTGTCAGCGATTCACTGTACTGTCCCATTAAGGCTCTTGCTTGTGGGGTTTGCCTTGACAGAATATACGAAATGTAGCCTTGAAGGGCAAATTCGTATTGGCACAAATAGCATCCTTTGCTCGGAACTGCTGGTAGTCTAGTGAAATCGATTATCGTATCAGTACTCGGACGATTGCCTCCGCTAATAATATCTATCGCCTCAGCGTATAGATTTATGGACTTGGGAGAAGGAGGGCCGCTTTGGGTGGTAGGGACAGAATCTGTATTGTACTTACGTAGTAGTTGAATCAAAGCCTATTTCTCTTGGTTGCTGATGTTGACTATTGACCTGAAAGGTCCGGTCGGGTCTTTCTGCAGTGCGGCGAGCGACCACACCACCTTTCTATCTATTAGGTGAATAAATTCAAAATCGGGAACAGGTTTAAGGAAGTCAATGCGTTTTCGAAACGCAAAACGAAATGGAAATGAATCTCTACTATCTTGAAATAGATTATCCTCGCAGAAAAAGGGGACGGAAATAGCTTCGTAAACACCGTGAAACCGTTTCTTACTAGTTTCGTAGAAAAGGATGGTGTCACCGGGCTTTATGGCAATAAGGTCTCTTAATATCGACCAGAGGTACTGCTGACTCTTGTTGCCCACATTTCCGTACACTCCTTTGGCAAGAGCTATTTCCAAGAATTCGCTCGCTGCGAAACATATGAAGTTACCCATCGGCGATGCCCCTTAAAAACGAGCCTATATGAGTCTAGCTGGGCTCGCTGTTCTCTCCTTAATCAATCTCTGCTTCGCTATCTCGCAGTATTTTGGGTCAACATCAATGCCAATACCCCGACGGCCAGTTTGCAGACAAGCAACCAACGTGGTTCCACTTCCTAGGAATGGGTCAAGAATAGTATCACCGACATAACTGAATAATTTTATGCATCTTCTGGGAAGCTGTAATGGGAATGGACCCGGATGTTTAACACGCTTCTTAAATTCACCCATGAAACTCCATACGCCATTTGTCCACTCGAGAAATTCATCTCTGCTGATGTCGGATTTTCCTGGTTGTTTCTTCTTCCACTGTCTTTTGTAAAGGACAACAATCATTTCCACCGGTGCAATAACATATGGTGCCGAAGCACTAACCCACGAGCCCCACGCGGTACGCCTCGATATATTCTGCTCATTCCACACAATGGTGGAATGGTAGTTTCACCCTATTCGCTGCTATGCTAACAAAGTCAGCGTAGACACTTTGTTGGCCACCTTTATTCTTGTCAAGCGGGATATTTAAACACAATCTACCATCGTCTTTTACGAGGCTATAAGTTTTCGTAAGCCATTCTCTAGTAAAATCTAAATACGCATCATACGGAATCTTATCGTCGAAGCTATTGTACCGAATGTCCACATTATAGGGAGGAGACGTAATGACCAAATCTATTGAGTTCTCTCCCACACACTCGGTATGGAGAAAGTCAGTGTTGTATATGCAGAGATTTTCCATCTCAAAATACAGTTCGTTGCACGCCTCGGAACTGGCTTGTTTGGCTTCTTTTTCATTTCTTGCAGGAACCTTCAATAATGTGCTTTCCATCCCAAATCTCAAGACCCCCTGCATTAGCTAAGTGTTTATCATATTCTACCACTATGTCCTACCATTGGGGGCAGGTCATGCGGTCCTCGATATGAAGTTTGATGGCATCCCTGATATTTGCCATAGCTTCTTCGTAGGTCTCACCTTGAGTATAGCAGCCCTGGAGGTCAGGACAGTAGGCGAAATAGCCGTCTTCGTCTTTTTCAACAACAACCGTCACACGATAGTTTTTCATTGGCCTCCGTTTCCTGTAAGGTGGTTGGTCTCTCTGCCTTACCGCTGTTGTAATATTTAGATATTTAGTATATCAAACATCTGTGAAATGGCTATTAGTCTTCTGTTTGGTTTCCCTACTCTAGCTCTCTCCAGTGGGCAGAGGGAAGTGCAATGACTGCTTTGTATCTGCTCTTAACTGTTGTTTTGATTGTGGAGAGGGAAAACACGGGCTATCTGCCGCAGCAATGTTTGTATTTTTTGCCGGAGCCGCAGAGGCAAGGGTCATTGCGGCCTACTTTTTTGCCAGCCCTGGCGGCGACTGGCGTCCTCTGGGGCTGTCTCTGTGGGGCGGGCTCTTTCTTTAGCTCTACCCTGAAGATGGTGTGGGCGACATCGTGCTGGATGCTGGCGATGAGGCTGTCAAAGCGGGCATGCCCCTCTTTCTTGTAAATGACCAGCGGCTCCACACCCCTGATGGCATATAGGCTGGCTTCCTGCCTTAAGTGGTCCATGGCGGTGAGGTGCTCCATCCATAAGGTGTCTATGGTGCGTAGCATTACCAGCCGCTCTACCAGGCGCATGTTATCGCTGCCGATTTCCTTTTCTTTTTGTTCATAGAGTTGCCGGGCATGGTTGAACAGGTTCTCTACAAGCTGCTTCGGCTTGAGACGCAATACGGCGTCGGGGTCAATCTGGGGCGGCTCGGGGAAGATGTAGGCAAGCTCCTGCTGTAATCCCTCGATGTCGGGCTCGAGCACTCCCTCGCCGCAATGGACGGAGACCAGCTTCTCAAGCTCTTTTTTCACCATATCAAGGATATTGGTCTTGAGGTCGGCGCCTTCGAGGATTTTTCGGCGCTCGGAGTAGATGACCTCACGGTGCTTGTTGACTACATCGTCATATTCCACTAAATGTTTGCGGATGTCGAAATGGTAGCCCTCCACCCTGACCTGGGCGTTCTCGATCGCCTTGCTGACCATGGGATGTTCGATGGGGGTGTTCTCATCGAAGCCAGCCCACTCCATGAAGCCTTTGATGCGGTCGCCACCGAAGCGGCGGACGATATCGTCCTCCAGCGAGATGTAAAATCTGGAGCTGCCGGGGTCGCCCTGCCTGCCGGCACGGCCGCGGAGCTGGTTGTCTATGCGCCTTGCCTCATGGCGCTCGGTGCCGATGACATGGAGACCGCCAAGCTGGATGACCTTATCATGCTCCTCCTGCCATTCTTTGAGGTCACGACCTGCTGGGTTGCCGCCGAGGATGATGTCCACGCCGCGCCCTGCCATGTTGGTGGCTACGGTGACTGCGCCGGTGCGGCCTGCCTGGGCGATGATGGCAGCCTCCTTTTCATGGTGTTTGGCATTGAGCACATGATGGGGGATGCCGCGCCTTTTGAGCATCTCGCTGAGCTTTTCCGATTTCTCAATGGAGACCGTGCCCACTAGCACGGGCCTGCCCTGGCGGTGGAGTTCCTCTATCTCCTTAGCCACCGCTTTGAACTTGGAGTCCTCGTCCTTGTAGACCTTATCGGGGTGATCGATGCGGACCATGGGCTTGTTGGTGGGGATGACCACCACCTCGAGCTTGTAGATTTTGTGGAACTCCTCGGCTTCTGTGGCGGCGGTGCCGGTCATGCCCGCCAGCTTTTTGTACAGGCGGAAGTAGTTCTGGAAGGTGATGGTAGCCATGGTGATGCTTTCCGGCTGTATCTTCACCCGCTCTTTGGCTTCGATCGCCTGGTGCAAGCCCTCGGAATAGCGTCTGCCGAACATCAGCCTGCCGGTGAACTCGTCAACTATGATGACCTGCCCGTCCTTGACCACATAGTCGCGGTCACGCTTGAAGAGCACGTGTGCCTTGAGGGCGTTGTTGATGTACTGGTTCAGGGCGTAGTTTGAGGGATCGTAGAGGTTCGGGGCTTTGAGCA
Organism: Dehalococcoidia bacterium; assembly: GCA_034435835.1. Lineage (GTDB taxonomy): Bacteria > Chloroflexota > Dehalococcoidia > GIF9 > UBA5629 > CALJTV01. Next base: position 35,640 of record DAOTWF010000008.1, read on the forward strand.
GCTTTTCCTGGCGGAGCCAGCGCTCCATCTTGATCATACCTGGCTCAGTCAGATAGACCTGGCGTTCTTTTTCCTCTACAGTGTAGTCCTCTCCGGACCTTAGCTGGGAGACGAGGCGCGCGAAGACATAGTATTTGTCGGTGGCTTCTTGGGCGGTGCCGCTGATGATGAGGGGGGTGCGGGCTTCGTCTATAAGTATATTGTCCACCTCGTCCACGATGGCGTAATTCAGCTCCCGCTGGACACACTGGGAGAGGTCCAGAGCCATATTGTCCCTTAAGTAGTCGAAGCCGAATTCGTTGTTGGTGCCGTAGGTTATATCTGCCAAGTAGGCTTCGCGGCGGGTGATGGGGCGGAAGTGCGCCCAGCGAGGGTCCTTTTCATCGGTATAGTCGGGGTCGTAGAGGCGTGCCGGTAGGTGCTCATCCGGGTGCAACGGGGGGTAGATGCTGGCGACGGTGAGTCCGAGGAGGTGATAGATGGGGCCCATCCAGTAGGCATCGCGGCGTGCCAGGTAGTCATTGACGGTGATCAGATGGCAGCCCCTGCCGGTGAGGGCATTTAAGTAAAGGGGGAGGGTGGCAACCAGGGTCTTGCCCTCGCCGGTCTTCATCTCGGCGATCTTGCCCTGATGGAGGACGATGCCACCCATTAGCTGGACATCGAAGTGGCGCTCACCCAGTGTCCGCTTGGACGCCTCTCTGACGGCGGCGAAGGCTTCGGGAAGGAGGTCATCCAGAGTTTCGCCAGCTTTCAGGCGGGCTTTGAATTCATAGGTCTTATCGCGGAGCTGGGCGTTGGTCAGCTTCTCGAACTGTGGCTCAAGGGAGTTTATCTTTGCCACGATGGACTCGAGACGCTTTAGCTCCTTCTCGTTGGAGTCGAGGAGACTGCCAAGCCATTTAAGCATGGTGTTTATTCGAACATGGCTCCTATGGAGAGGCCGGTGTGGATGCGGTGGATGGCTTCGCCAAGCAACGGGGCTACAGAGAGAACAGTGACTTTATCCAGCCTTTTCTCACCGCTTAGCGGCACGGTATCGGTGACCACGACCTCTTTGACCGGTGAGGCGGCGATGCACTTTACAGCCGGTCCGGAGAATATGGGGTGGGTGCAGCAGGCGTAGACCTCGGTGGCACCGTGCTTTAAAAGCGTGTCTACGGCGCCGACGAGTGAGCCGGCGGTGTCTATCTCGTCGTCCACGGTGAGAGCACGCTTGCCTTCGACCTCGCCGATGATATTTAGGGTCTCGGTGGCATCGATATTGCCGATGCGCCTTTTTTCGATGATAGCCAGCGGGGCATGTAGCTTGGCTGCCAGGTCGCGGGCGCGTTTGGTGATGCCGATATCGGTGGCGACCACAACCAAATCCTTAAGTGCCTTCTTCCTCCAGTAGTCGCTGAGGAGGAAAAGAGCGGTGAGTTCATCAACCGGGATATTGAAGAACCCCTGAATCTGCGGGGCGTGGAGGTCTATGGTGAGCAGACGGTTGGCGCCGGCGGTGGTGAGGAGGTCAGCAAGGAGGCGGGCGGTGATGGGAACCCGGGGCTGGTCCTTCTTGTCGGTGCGGCCGTAAGCGTAGTAGGGGATCACGGCGGTGATCCTGCCGGCGGAAGCCCGCTTGAAGGCGTCTAGCATGATGAGCAGCTCTACCAGGTTCTTGTTCACCGGGGAGGACAAAGGCTGGACGATGAACACATCACGCTCTCGGACATTCTCCAAGATGTGGACGAAGATGTTTTCGTTGCTGAACTCGAACACTTCAGCCTTGCCTAAGGGTATGCCGAGGTGGTTGCAGATCGCCTGTGCCAGAGCGGGGTGGGCATTGCCGGTGAATACTTTGAGTTCGTCCATAGGCTTTCCTCTGTTATGTTATCGGTGGGATAATTATAGCACCATTGCCCTCTGGTGTGTTATGTGGGGAGCTAGCGCCCTTGCCTTATTCCCCGCCCTCAAATGAGAGAAGGTTCGGGTTTTTCTTTAGTATAATGCCAGTTATGGCGCAGAAAGACATAAAGGGGATTATAAGGCTTCTAGAGCAGGAGTATGGTTTGCCAAGGTGGCGGGTGCGCGGTGAGCCGATAGCAGTGCTGGTGCAGACGATCCTTTCGCAGAATACGTCGGATAGGAATTCGGAGCCAGCCTTCAGGAGGCTAATGAGCTCTTTTTCCGGTTGGGAGGAAATGATTGGGGCTAGCGAGGCAGAGATAGCTAGCTGTATTCAGAGCGGTGGTCTGGGCAAGGTGAAAGCCAGGTATATCAGGCAGGCGCTTGCAGAGATAAAGCGGAGGCACGGCAACCTTGACCTGACCTTTCTGCAAAAGATGTCGGTGGAGGATGCCAGAAGGTGGCTGATGGAATTACCCGGAGTGGGGATGAAGACGGCTAGTTGTGTGCTGCTTTTCAGTCTCAGGATGCCGGCATTGCCGGTGGACACACATGTCTTCCGGGTGGCTACCAGGCTGGGGCTGATAAAGCCGGGGACTTCGATAGAGAAGGCACACCGGGAGCTGGAGTCAGCGGTGGCACCGGAGGACGTTTACCATTTCCATGTCCTGTTAATAACGCATGGCAGGCGGGCTTGTCGCGCCCGCCTGCCATGCTGCACGAGGTGTGTATTAAGGGGGGTGTGTGAGTTTTATGAAAGGGGTTGAGGGCAGTTATTGTATTTTACCATGTTGCCGGCGGTCTGTTCAAATTTTGAACTCCAGTCCCGGTACCCTGGGTATTATCGGGGTTTGTCTGTTTCCCCTGTCCCCATGGTGGCATGTTTTTGCCGAATCGTCCCGGTGCCAAGCCCGGGCATAGTATGCCGGGTGCACCCTCCGGCCTTGACTCCACCCAGTCCCTGTAAGCCTTAGCCTGCTCTTCGGTGAGCACACCCTTGTCCACCAGTTTCTTCAGCCATTCATCGAGGGCTTTTTGTTGCTGTTCCTGGCGTGCCTGCTTGAAGGCGCCCACCAGCTTTTGTGCGTCTATGCCAAGTATCTCGGCGACCCTGGCGAGGGTCTCATCCTGTTTACCATCGATGCCGGGGCGCATAGCCCACAGTCGCAAGGGACCGAAACCGTGGATGCCCCTCAAGCCGGGGATATCGGGCCTCGCCTTGAGCCAGTTGAGGAAAGCCTGCGCCTGCTCCTGGGTGATCACGCCCTTTTCCACCATCTGGCTGAGCCTTGCTTCCAAAGCTTTCTGCCGCTGTTCCTGCTGCGCCTGTTTTATAGCATTTTCTAGCGCTTCTTGCTGGATGCCCAGGAGTTCAGCGACGCGGGCGATAACGGTGTCCTGCGGTGGTTTGGGCTGCTCGTCCTGCGCCAGGACTATACCCGAGGGCACGCCCAGCAAAGCCACAGCAAGCAGGACGCTGAGGAGAACCTTTAGCCATCCTTTCATCACGGTTGACCTCCTTACTATCTCAATTTCGTCATGGCAGCCGATTGGTTCCCACCGGCTGCCGCAGTCGACCTTTTGTCACTTTCTCAAATAGTATAACGACGGAATGTTAGAAAATTATTAACAGTCCAGTGGTTTTAGGGTAAAATTTTTTGCAGCCAGGACGGAGAATAAACTAAAGGAAGTGCTGAGATGAGACGGGCCACCTGGAACTACATTGTGGACATTCTTTTTGGGCTGTTATTGCTGGCGCAGGGTGTCAGTGGGGCGGTGCTCTGGTTTCTTGCCCCGGGAGGGTACAGGTATCGCGGGGGACTCGGTAGTGAGGGGGCTGGCAGCTTTCTTCTAGCGAGGCAGGACTGGAAGGAGATCCATCAGTGGCTGGCACTGGCTCTGGCTATTATGTTCATTGTACATATTGCCATCCACTGGCAGTGGCTGGTAAGCGTGACCAGGTCATATTTCAGGCGAGGCTAAATTGCCAGGTGGTGGTCAGTCGATCCCCGGCGCGGGGAAGCGCCGGCACAGGGTGATGACCTGTTCTCTGACCTCCTGCTGTACCTTCCTGTTCTTCGGGTCTGAGAGGACTTTAAGGATAAGGCTGGCTATCTGTTTCATTTCTCCTCTACCGAAGCCGCGGGAGGTGACCGCTGGAGTGCCCAGCCTGATGCCGCTGGCTATCTGGGGTGGTCTGGTATCAAAGGGGATGGCATTACGGTTGACCAGTATCCCGGTAGCCTCAAGGGCGTCCTGGGCTTCTCTGCCGGTGATGCCTATAGGGTTGAGGTCAACCAGTATCAAATGGTTATCGGTGCCGCCACTTACCAGTCTGAGTCCGTGGTTTTTGAGCTCAGATGCCAGCACACGGGCATTTTCGATGACGGCTTTCTGATAGTCCACGAATTCAGGCTGCATAGCTTCGAAGAAGGCGATGGCTTTGGCGGCGATGACGTGCATCTGGGGACCGCCCTGTGTCATGGGGAAGACGGCGGAATCTATTTTTGCCGCCAGGTCCCGCCGGCAGAGGATGAAGCCACTGCGGGGACCACGTAGCGTCTTATGTGCTGAAGAGGTGACCACCAGTGCGTGTGGGACGGGGGAAGGGTGCACGCCGGCAGCGACAAGCCCGGCGATATGTGCCATATCGACCAGGAGGTGGGCACCGGTGACATCGGCGATGGCGCGGAAACGCTCGAAGTCGATCGTCCTGGGATAGGCGCTGGCACCGGCGATTATCAATTTAGGACTGTGCTTCACCGCCAGCCTCTCTATTTCATCGTAGTCCAGTCTCTCGGTCTCCCTGTCCACGCCGTAGGATATGAATTTATACCATTTCCCTGAGAAGTTGGCTGGCGAGCCGTGGGTGAGGTGGCCCCCGTGGCTCAGGTTCATCCCCATGACGATGTCCCCGGGCTCGAGGAGGGCAAGGTATGCTGCCATGTTTGCTTGGGAACCGCTGTGCGGCTGGACGTTGGCGTGTTCGGCGCCGAACAGCTTCTTAGCCCGTTCGATAGCCAGGCTTTCTATGGCGTCTATATTGGTGCAACCGGCGTAATAGCGTTGCCCCGGATAGCCCTCGGCGTATTTGTTGGTCAGGACGGAGCCCTGTGCCTGAAGAACGGCGGCGCTGGCATAGTTTTCAGCGGCGATGAGGTTTATAGTCTCCTTCTGGCGTCTGGCTTCAAGCTCCAAAAGGCGAGGAACTTCATCGTCCCGCATGGTACGGCCGGACAAAATGCTCTACCTCCAAAAGTTGTACAGAATAATACCACTGAAACGAGGCAGCGGGCAAGTGTATGACATTTCTTGCTGTGTTTTTCAATGCGAACCAAGGCATGACTTCGGAAGATCGGTTTACATTTAGGGATAACGATGCTATACTTGGGGTAGCCTGCCTGAAGAACTGTGGCAGGCATTGAAAGAAAAGGGGGTCTAAATATGGGGGTAAAAAGGGGCGGACTGCCTTTTGTTATAGCCATTGTAGGTGTGTTGCTGGTGCTGCTGGTAGCGTGCGGTCCCAAGCCAGCGACGCCACCTGCTGTGCCGCCGACCGCGACAGTGGGCAATCAGCCGCCGGTGATCTCGAGGCTGGCAGCAGCGCAGCCACAGGTCTACCCCGGGGGGACGGTGCAAATACAGTGCGATGCTGCCGACCCGGACGGTGACCAGGTAAGTTTTGAATGGGCTTGCACCGGCGGCGATTTCAGCGGTGCCGGTCCCATAGTGGTATGGAGGGCACCTTCGAAGTACGGGGTCTATACCATAGTAGTAACGGTGAAGGACGGCAAGGGCGCCTCAACACAGCAAAGCCTCAACATGTCAGTAACGGCTAACCAGGCACCGGTAATCCAGAGTCTCGAGGCTAATCCTTCAGGGGTAATTTATGGTGGCAGTGCGGTGATTACCTGTATCGCCTCTGACCCCGACGGCGATGTGGTGAGGTATAGCTGGTCAGCCAGCGAGGGCACCATCACCGGTACGGGTAACAAGGTCACCTGGATGGCGCCGAACCGGGGCGGAAACTACAACATAACGGTCATCGTAAGCGACGGCAAAGGCGGAGAGACCAAAGGGAACGTTATGGTCACGGTGTCGGCGGCGGTGAAGACGGTTACCATGCGTCTGGTGGCCGAGGAGACGGGCACCGTTGACTCCGACGGCGATAAGGACAATTCCAGGATGCTTGCTGGTGACGACGATAAGAATGTGGGCTACTGTGCCTATTTCAGTTTTGATGTCTGGGCGCTGCACGGAAAGAACATACAGAATGCCAGTCTGAAGTTCACCACCAAGGCGGTGGCGGGCGACCCGTTTTCCAGCACCACTGGTCTTGCCGGGCTGCAGTTGTGGAAGGTGACCTACGGAGACAAGCTACCCAGGTTCCACTATACCGGCAGCAGGCTGACCGGCGCCAGCGCTATCCTTAACAACCCGCCGGCTGTGGTGGATGTGACCTACGAGATAAAGGCGGTCACCGCAGCAGCAGCCACCCGCTTTCAAGTGGAGGCGCTGTTCCAGAAGGTGACTAACGGCAATAATATCGCCGAGTTTATCGAGTGGTCCAACGTCGTCCTCGAGGTCACATACTCAGACTGATTCTAACGCTCAATGAGCTTGCTTCAAAAACGGGGCGGTCTACCGAAAGAC
>DAOTWF010000009.1:0-4458 GCA_034435835.1 Dehalococcoidia bacterium
CTCCCGAGGTAGGATTCGAACCTACGACCAAGCGGTTAACAGCCGCCCGCTCTACCACTGAGCTACTCGGGAACAAGGTTCTGTTTTCGTTCTTCGGGCATCCTGTCTTTCAACACTCATGCTACAGAAATTCACTTGCTGACAACTGCACTGTCACTCTGATGCCCTGAGAACGCTCGTTATTATAGCATTATGCATATGAATCGGCAATGTGAGGTCAGCAATTCCGCGATCGTTGTTCAACGTCCCAGCTTGGTTCGAGCTATCCTAGTATAGACAGCACCTGAAGGTAGAAGCTGACTTTTCATCAGGCTTATGCAGTCTACCACAAATCGGCAACCCAGCCAGACTGAGCGCCCTGCAATCAGATCACTAAATGCACGCCGTTGTTCAGGAGACATGTTTTCTCGAAGGCGTGCCAGGGTAAGATGCGGAGTAAAGCCTCGAGACTCTTTTGTGAAACCAAGCCTAACCAGCCTCTCCTCTAAACTCCCCTGTAAGGTTTGCAGACTATCTATATCTCCACCAAGACCTGTCCAGAGAACACGGGGGCGCTTCAAATTAGGGAAGGCGCCAATTCCACCAATTTCCAATTCAAATGGCTCAAACTCTCGGCTAAGCTCCTTCACAACGTCGACTATATCACTCACCCGGGCAGGTGATATGTTGCCCAGAAATTTTAGCGTTACATGAATATTCTCAGCCGGCACCCACCGGGCAAAATCAAATCGAGCCGACTTTAGTGATCTCTGGAGTTTCTCCAGCTCTGACCTTACGTCCGCTGGCAGCTCTATAGCAATGAATGAGCGAATTGGCGTGTCGTCCACTGGCACATCTTCCACTATTCTCTAACAGCAAGCAGATCTAAGGCATTTTTTGCCAAAATCCTGCTCTTATCTTCAAAGCTAAGCCCAGCAGCTTCAATTTGGTCTACGACCCGTTTCGGTGGCATAAGCGGAAAATCACTACCAAAAAGTATCTTATGGCTGCCAATAATGTCCACCATGTGCCTAAAAATCTCTGGCCGGTATAAAAAGGGAGTGGCTGCGGTATCAAAGTATACGTTTCTTAAAGCTGCAGCCACTTCGGGCATCAGTGCATAGAACGGCAGACCACCACCCCAATGAGCACAAACTAGCTTTAACTCCGGAAAAGCTACGATCAGCGGGTAGAGTATATCAGGTGTAATCTTTCCTTTTCCGAAATATTGGTGTCCGACTGGCTCCGAGGCATGTGCGAGCAATATCAACCCATTTTCCACCAGTGCTACAATAAAAGGTCTTATTGAAGCACTATCACTGAAATTAAAACCCTGTATATCTGGTCTGATCTCACCAATGCCTTTTGCCCCGTTTTTAGCGCATCGCTCTAGCTCTTTAAGTGCTTCATCACCAGCCAAGGGCTGAACAGCACAAAAACCGATTAAACGCTTGGGGTACCGTGCTATAGCCTCCAAAATATAATCATTTGTTTCAACACAGAGCTCGTGAGTTGTCCAACCAAGGTTTAGAATGACAGATTTATCCACCCCTTGCTCATCCATGCTGGCAATAAGTTCGTCAATAGTGGCCAATTTCGCCTTTGGCTGAGAATACAACGATGAAAAGCAAGCGTCATGTAGATAATCTTCGCGCCTCTCTTTTATCACCGGAGGCACAACATGAGTGTGGAAATCGATGATCACATTTTGCCATTATAGTCAATAGAGATGTAATTCTCAATGTGTGCTATCTCTAAATAGACAGGACCAAACTTCCTAGCCTATAATTAAATGCCATGCCGGCTAAGTTTGACCTCTCTACTGACGAACTTGAGGAGATGGCGAAGCGTTTGCGCCGCCATGTCATCACTATGACAGCTACTGCTGGTAGCGGTCATCCCGGTGGCTCACTTTCAGCGGCTGATATAATCGCCTGCTTATATTTCAAAGTGATGCGCCACAACCCAGCAAATCCACGATGGGCTGAGCGTGACCGCTTTATTTTAAGTAAAGGACATGCTGCACCCATACTTTATGCTGCCTTGGCCGAAAGTGGCTATTTGCCAGTCGACGAACTTAAAACTTTAAGAAAATTGGGAAGTCGCTTGCAGGGACATACAGACATGACGCTAACACCGGGGGTGGAAATGTCAACAGGGTCCTTGGGACAAGGATTATCTTTCGGTATCGGGGTTGCACTAGCAGGGCGGCTGGACGGGCATGATTACCACGTGTATGTCATGTTAGGCGATGGTGAATGCGATGAGGGACAAGTATGGGAGGCAGCTATGTTTGCCTCGCACCACAAAGTCGATAATTTGACAGCCATAATAGACCACAACGGCATACAACTTGACGGAACCTGCTGTGAGATCATGGACATTGCACCCCTGGCAGATAAGTGGCGAGCTTTTAACTGGGAGGTCATCGAAATAGACGGGCATAACATCAGCCAGATCTTGGACGCTCTGCAGAAGGCAAAACGGGTGAAAGAAAAACCCACAGTAATTATAGCTTATACAATCAAGGGGAAGGGCGTCAGCTTTATGGAACACAATGTCGACTTCCACGGCAAAGCTCCAACCCCTGCAGAAGCTGAGCAAGCCCTACGGGAGCTGACATGACTGTATATTCAGAACTTTCTACACGTGAGGCATATGGTAGATTCCTTGTTGAGCTGGGCAGGGAAAACGAGGACATAGTGGTCCTAGATGCCGACTTATCGCGGTCAACCATGACTAAACACTTCGCTCAGGCATTTCCCAAAAGATTCATCCAGTGCGGTCTGGCTGAGCAGAACATGATCGGCATTGCGGCAGGGCTGGCTGCTTCGGGCAAGGTGCCGTTTGTAAGCACATTCGCTGTATTTGCCGCCTGCAGATGTTTTGACCAAGTGAGAGTAAGCATTGCTCAACCGCAACTGAATGTGAAGATCGTGGCTACACACGGAGGTATCACTGTCGGCGAAGATGGCGCTTCACACCATGCGATAGAAGACTTGGCACTGTACTGCGCTTTACCGGGATTCACAGTAATTGTGCCAGCCGACTCCACCGAAACAGTAAAGGCGGTGGCAGCCGCCGCTGCCACAAAAGGGCCATTTTACATAAGGCTTGGCAGACCAAAATTTCCTGCAGTCTACACCACTGACTATCAGTTTGAAATCGGCAAGGCAGTTGTTCTAAGGGAAGGCAGCGATGCTACCATAGTTGCCTGTGGCGTTATGGTATCTAAAGCCCTTGAAGCTGCAAGTAGCCTGTCCGCTCAGGGTATAAATTGCAGGGTGCTTAACATGCATACTTTGAAGCCTTTAGATGAACCCAGCATCGTTAAGTCAGCTCTGGAGACAAATGGCATTGTGGTGGCTGAAGAACATCTACTTGATGGAGGGCTGGGTAGTCGAGTAGCACAGATAGCAGCAAGTAAAGCTCCGGTGCCGATGCAGTTTGTCGGACTCAGGACATATGCAAAATCCGGTAAGCCGGATGAACTGTTAGAAAAACACGGACTCACTACCTTTGCTATAGAACAAGCAGTGAAGGTGGTGATTAAGCGGAGATCCCGGCTCTAGTTTAGTGGCAGACTGCCACGTGTTAAACAACTCAGCCCCCACCGAAGCCTACTTTAACCTCTCCATCAACAATCAGGACAGGAACAACGCCTTTACCGTCGGAGAGACGCATGACAGCATTAAGTGCAGCCGGATTATTCTCAATGCTTATTTCTTCGTATTCTATGCCACGTTCCTCGAAATCCTGTTTTGCCGCAGCGCAGTATGGACAGCCAGGCTTAGTGTAGATGACAGCTTTTTGCCGACTTTTTGTAACGTTCCTTCTTTTTTCTTCTAGATCATACAATTTTTCGATGACAAACTTAACATACTGGTCACACTTATCCTGCCAGACTCCAGAAGACTGAAACTCTTGATAAGCACCAGGCTTCGAAAAATCTATCCCGACCAGATCAATGCAGGAAATAGCACCGAACTTTTCCCTGAAGGATTTCAGCAGTTCGGCAGCATCTCCCCGAGCATCAACACGCGCCTGCTTTGCTCTTTGCTTTTCCTCAGGAGGACATCTATGGCGCAGTCCCAAAAAGACTGTCCCAGCCGATAGTGCACCGCAAGGTGCCTGCTGCTGCCCACCTATACCACCTGTAAAGGCGACACCTGCCCAGAGAAAGTCTGTGTTACCAAATTCATGCACCTCCCACATAACTTGCAGGACTGCAGGACCTCAGTGATAACCACGGTGCATCAAATCAAGTGCGCGCTCTTTTGCTTCGTTACACGATATCATGTCTACCTCCTGATCTGCATGCCGAGGGAGGGACTCGAACCCACACCTCCGGGCGGAGAGCGGATTTTAAGTCCGCCGCGTCTACCATTCCGCCACCTCGGCGACAATGGAGGCGGCGAGCGGATTTGAACCGCTGAATAGGGGTTTTGCAGACCCCCGCCTTAACCACTTGGCTACGCC
>DAOTWF010000010.1:0-54054 GCA_034435835.1 Dehalococcoidia bacterium
GGCGATTAGCTCAGCGGTTAGAGCGCCTGTCTTACACACAGGAGGTCAGTGGTTCAAGTCCACTATCGCCCACATATCATTTGACGCATTGTCTTAAAGCCTTATAGCGTGAATAGTGAGGTGCTGGTCACCATTTTTCCTGCGATAGCCTGGAGGCAGGCCAGGTGTGCAGCGGCTCGTTCAGTGTGCCGATCCTGAGGCTCAAGTCAGCGGACATCACCGCCGAGGATGGCAGCTTTTACTTCTGGGTTGAGATCATAATCTTTTAAGGCTTCTTGAGAGCTTTTAGTGGGCTTTGCGAGGAAGCGGACATCATCCCTGGCTCGAGCCAATATGGTCCTCAGAGCTTTAACTTCAGGGTCTGGCGCATAGCTTATTACTTGGGGACTGCGGCTAGGTTTGACCACCAAGTTTTTTAACCACGATCAGCAACTTACTGCCTCGGCAGTGTGTTTCTTGCGGAGGTATATCAGCCAGTATATGCTACCAATAAACGTACCACCAACGGTATTACCCAGAGTGATCGGGACAAGGTTGTTTATGAAATCCAGCACGTTGAGGTTAGTAACTCGGACAGCGGTTACCCCAGCTGCCTTGAGAACTTCAGTTTGTCCGCTCAGTGCTATGCCTATCGGGATGAGGTACATATTTGCGATGCTGTGTTCGAAGCAACAGGCGACAGATGCGGTGATAGGGAAGAGTATGGCAAAAATCTTGTCCACCGTGCTGTGGGCACCAAAGCACAGTCATACAGCCAGACATACCAGGGCATTGTACGTTATGCCGCGGGAAAAGGCTGTCCAGAACGAAAAGTTCACTTTGGCATTGGCAATGAGCAATGCGTTTGCACCGACCTTATAAGCGCCCAGAACCGGCTGTAACATACCACCAGCATCAGGAGCAGTGCACCGACGAGGTTGGTGAGGTAGACAATGCCCCGGTTCCGAAATAAGAATATGTGTGATATCCCTGTCTTACCGCTAGCGCGACTCGTTACCATAAGCGCGTTTCCCGTCAATAACTCGGTCCCAGCTAGTACCACCAAGATAAGCCGCAGACAGAAGACTACCCCACCCAGCAGCTTGCTCAGACCAAGCCCGACCGGTATGTCAATGGTGAGAAGTGATAGGTTGAAGGCATCCTTTTCCCTTGGTTAACCTCACCGTTTCCATCTTTACTGCCATCTCTGCAGGGGGCCGACAGTCTGTAGCGGCGCAGCTCTTCAACTCTTCCAGAAGGAGCTGCAGCCGGGAGATGTCAGGGGTTAGAGCCATTTTTCTCCCGGTCTTTACAATTCTCTACCGGAGGCCTTTGTGTCCGTCATGGTAGCGCTCTTTTACCGTTTTTCTTGAGAGAGTCTATACCACAACCATGTTGATAACCGCTTGTCCAGCTTGCCTACCCATTGCTCGATCTTGCGGATATCGCCGTTGGCTAGGGCTGCTTTTTCCTCCCGTGTGAGGGTATAGTATTCTTTCAAGGCTTCGTGTGGGTTGTCTGCCAGGCGAGCCATGAACTCAGGCTCGTCGGCAGCTCTTGCCAGTACCGAGAGTATCGCCCATCTACCCGCTATACCTTCCTTGGGCACAACTGTGGGTGCGTAGACCAATTCCTTGAACTGCTTTACTTCTTTTTCAGGTTCTGCTCGAATTCCCTTAGCCATTTTGTTCATCTCCTTTCTTTTCTGTCCACTTCCAGTGTATCATGCGCTATGACTGGCCACCCTTGGCCATCGGTTCTAGTCTTGCATGTACTTCGGGCTACTGGGGATTCTAGATTGGGTTGCCCCAAAGTACTAGTTTCTCGACAGTCCTGTTTGCCCGCTAGTTTGAGAACATCCCGAGCGGCAGTACCCATTTACCGAACTTGTCATGCAGTACTATGGCTGCTGAGCCGTAAGCTGCTGCGGCACCGCAGAGTATACCTTCGATGCCTGCGACCACTGCCGGTAGGGCACCGAAGAATACTGCCGCAAGCAGGAAAAACAGTATGGTCAGGGTGGTGAACACGATAATGTGCAACACCGACATTTTGAGAGTGCCGAGGGTCATATAGCCGGTAAATATCCCCCAGCATATGAACAGCCACGCCAGACCGGAGTTTTCCATCTCAACAATGCCCATCCAATGCAGCAGGAAGTAGAAGCTCAGTCCTATCCAGAATAGCCCATAAGAAGTGAATGCAGTTAGCCCGAAGGTATCACCTCTACGGGCGTCTATTATTCCAGCGATAATCTGGGCTGTGCCTCCCCAGAAGAACCCATATATCAGTGGTAGTGTACCCTGGATAAGTCCTAAATTATGTATTTGCAGCAGGATGGTATTCAGTCCGAACCCAGCTAGTCCCAGAGCACCCGGGTTTGCCCACCGGGTGCTTTCAGTTGACATAGCCTCCGCCATTTCCAGTCTCTCCTTTCTGTGTTTTTGATAAGCGGTTCGTGTGTTTTCGAGGAAATTCACAACCGCTCTTTTACTAGTAAGTCGACCACTGAGGGATCGGCTAGGGTGGTCGTGTCTCCTAGGTTATCCACATCACCGGCGGCGATCTTGGTGAGTATCCTTCTCATGATCTTGCCGCTTCTTGTCTTTGGTAAGGCATCAGCAAACTGGATCTTGTCCGGTGTAGCGATGGGACCGATCTCTTTCCGTACATGGGCGATGAGTTCTTTCTTCAGTTCTTCAGACCTTTCCACGTCGGCTTTCAGCGTGACAAAAGCATAGATGCCCTGCCCTTTTATTTCATGTGGCATGCCGACTACTGCGGCCTCAGCCACCTTTGGGTGGGAGACCAGGGCACTTTCGACCTCGGCCGTTCCTATGCGGTGTCCGGAGACGTTGATGACATCATCTATGCGTCCCATCAACCAGTAGTAGCCGTCCTCATCTATTCGGGCGCCGTCGCCGGTGGTGTAAACGCCAGGAAAGCGGACAAAGTATGTGCTCTTGAACCTTTCCGGGTCACCGTAGACACCGCGCATCAGTCCTGGCCAGGGCCGCTTTATCACCAGATAGCCGCCCTCGTTTATATCCGCGGGTGTCCCGTCCTCGCGGAGGACAGCTGGCACAATTCCGGGTAAAGGCAATGTGGCTGAGCCCGGCTTCAATGGGGTGGCACCGGGTAGGGGTGCGATCAGAATACCCCCTGTCTCTGTCTGCCACCACGTGTCTACAATGGGGCATCTGCCTTTGCCTATAACATTGTAGTACCACATCCAGGCTTCAGGGTTGATGGGTTCACCGACTGAACCCAGAATACGTAGAGAACTCAGGTCATGTTTGTTAGGCCATTCTTCCCCCTCCCTCATCAGAGCACGGAGTGCGGTAGGTGCGGTGTAGAAAATGGTGACCTGATACTTTTCCACGATCTCCCAGAACCTGTCTGGGTGTGGGTATGTTGGGATGCCTTCAAACATGAGGCTGGTGGCGCCATAGGAGAGTGGACCATAAACGATGTAGCTGTGTCCGGTCACCCAGCCGATGTCGGCTGTGCACCAGAAAGTGTCCTCTTCCTTCACGTCGAAAACCCATTTGAAGGTCTGGTAGCAGTACAGCAAGTAGCCAGCCTGGGTGTGTAGCACCCCTTTGGGCTTCCCGGTGCTGCCACTTGTATACAGGATAAACAGTGGATCCTCAGCATCCATGGCCTCGGGCCCGCTGTAGCCTTTCAAATCGTCGGCAGCCATTTCATCGTCCCACCAGTGGTCACGTCCCTCCTTCATGGGCACTTCAATGTTTGCCCTCTTTACCACTATCACATCTTTTACATCAGGACAGGATTCCAGTGCTTGATCGGCATTGTCCTTGCTCCTGATTATCCTGCCGCCGCGGTAATAGCCATCGGCACAGATAAGCATTTTTGCCCCGCAGTCCAGTATCCGGTCTCTCAGCGCGTCAGCGCTGAACCCACCGAAAACAACGCTATGGACGGCGCCTATCCTGGCACATGCCAGCATGGCGATAGGCAGTTCAGGTACCATAGGTAGATAGATGGTCACTCTGTCCCCCTTCCGTACCCCACGTTTTTTCAAAACATTGGCAAACTTGCATACCTCTTTATATAGCTGCTGGTATGTCAATATTTTACTGTCGCCAATGTCGCCTTCCCATATTAGGGCTGCTTTGTTGCGCCTCCATGTTTTTAAATGTCTGTCAATGCAGTTATGGCAGACGTTAAGCTTGCCACCGACGAACCACTGGTGTTTGCCCTCTTTGAAATCTTCTACAAGAACTTTGTCCCACTTCCTGTACCAATCCAGTTGTCCAGCCATCTCAGCCCAGAAGCCTTCTGGGTCCTCGACAGACCACTGATAAATGTCTCTATATTCGATCAGATTTCTGATATATGCTTTTTCGCTCAACTCCCTCGGCGGATTGAAAACCCGTTTCTCATCCATCATTGAGGTGATAGTCTTGCGTTCTTCCATTCTGTATCTCCTATCTCACAGATTCGGTGGTATGCCGCTTTCACACTTGGCGGAATCTCCTGGTTTGCTTTTTACCGCTACTATACGGCTCTTGCAGCCTTTACTATATTTGTCCAGTGACTCCCAGAAGCTGGATGTAAGCCTGACGTAGTCTCAGTGCTATGACACGTGCGATCCCTGTTAGAACCTTGTAGCCAATAGATGGTTTTGTAGAGCACAGGGCAGAAAGCCCCTGTCCATTGAGTGAGAGCACTTGGGTCTTTTCCAGAGCTTTTACAGTGGCAGTACAGATATATGGCTCGAGCATGGCTGACCAGCCAAATGCTTCATGGTCTGTCACTGCTTGCACTTGGCGCTGAGCCAGTGGCCCTACTTCCAAGATAATTCCTACTGTGCCATGCTCGATAACGTAGAGGTTCTTCTCCTTGCTGCCCTGTTTGCAGATTATGGTACCTGCTTCGAATTCCTCGATCTTACATATGTTTTCTATCTCGCGGAGCTCCTCGTCATTCAAAGCTGTAAATACATCACACTTCCTGAGTACTTCGGTTTTTGTCATATACCCATCTCCTTGCTGCTCTGAATTTCAGAATGTGCTGAGGCAGCTGTTGACGAAGCACGATTCCTCTTTCGTCGTAAGAAGCCCATATTCTTTGAATATCTCATGAGGACTACCCGTCAGGTGGGCGAGTATAACCGGGTTACTAGCAACCTTTGTCAACATCGCTAGCAGGGCTGCCCGGTCCAGTGTTACTTTTTTGGTGGTCCTTACTTCCATGGCTTACTGTTCCCCCTATCCATCATTTTCTTGCTCTCTAGAATAAGTCTATTGGTTCGCTTCCTTTTCTTCGTCGTCCTTTAGCTCTAGATTGGGTTTGTCCCTTTGGACAATGCTTGTTCATTAACTCAGCGAAGCAACAGGCCGTGTCTCAAGGTTTGCACATGCTTTATGCGGGGACAAGCTGATGCCTCCTTGTTTCTACGGAGTCCATACTCTATAATTAGCCTTGGAAGAAAGCAGGAATTTGGACTGTGCGGTCAAGGACGAGGATTTTAATTGCCGATGACCATCCACTGATAAGGGAGGCACTGGGACGGGTATTCTCCAGCCAGAAGGACATGGAAGTGGTCGGCGAGGCTGCTGATGGTGGAGAAGCTGTTGAACTTGCCACCAAATTGAAGCCCGATGTTCTGGTGATGGATATCATGATGCCCAAAATAGACGGGCTGGAGGCAAGCCGACGGATTAAAAAATTGGCTCCCAAAGTGGCTATCTTGATTCTGACTGCATACGATGATGACAGTTATGTACTTGGTTTGCTGGAAGCCGGAGCCGCTGGATATTTGATTAAGAGTGCCCGGGGGCAGGACCTTGTGGATGCCGTAAGGTCCATACGGTCAGGAGAATTTGTGCTTCACCCTAAAATCATCGAAAAATTGCTGCACCGGGCAGTAACGGGCTCAGTCAAGGTTGAGCAGAAAAAACTGGTAGAACCTCTGACCCCGCGGGAAAAAGAGATACTGAGGCTTGTGGCGAGCGGCATGAGCAATAAAGAGATAGCTGATAAACTATACCTCAGTCTGCGTACTGTGAAGGCACATCTTTCTAACATTTTCAATAAGATGGAAGTTGCCTCACGCAGCGAGGCCTTGGTCACGGCGTTAAAGCTGGGTATCATCAGTCTGGAGGATGTGGCACAGGAGAAAGTGGAGGGACTGTAGAGCTTCCAGTTCAGGCGTGATGGATAGAAGACCCGTCGTGACGGGGGTTAAGTAGATCTGTAAGCCGAGTTCTGTACTCCGAGCCAGTTACCCAGCTCGGAGCGGTGACCATCAGTCTAGCCCCAATGTTGCCATTGGGGTCAAGCGGCCAACCCGGGGACATCAGCCGGGCACCTGAAACATCCCCCTATTTGGCCTTGCTCCGGATGGGGTTTGCCCAGCCGGCTGGTCACCCAGCCGCTGGTGAGCTTTTGCCTCACCATTTCACCCTTACCCGCACCAGTTGTTAGCTGGCCGCTGGCGGTGTGTTTCTGTGGCACTTTCCGTAGGGTCACCCCTCCTGGGTGTTACCCAGCATCCTGCCCGGTGGAGCTCGGACTTTCCTCCCGCCACAGGCGAGCGGTCACCCGATCTACTTAGCCCCCAGCTACATTATATGGCAAGCTACAATATATGGCAATTTGGATGCGAATTCCATTGCGCGTGGTCTATTCTTAAGTCGCTTGGCGGTCATGGCTGGTACTCAGCCAAAATATCGGTATGGACGAAGTCCGCCGACAGTGGAAAGCAGACTAGTTTTTGATTTGAGTTGGTGGTAGGGTATATACTGTTCCAAAGCTGATTAACAATATAAGGGGGTATACTATGAGCTTCTCTATGGACAATTTCTTCCTCAAGGGAAAGGTGGCGCTAGTAACTGGGGGGAGCCGCGGCATCGGGAAAGCTGTCGCTTTGGGTCTGGCTAAGGCTGGCGCCGATGTTGCCTTGACTAGCCGGAAGCTGCCTGACTTGGAGGCAGTGGCTGGGGAAATCAAAGCTCTAGGAAGAAAAGCGCTGGCTGTGGCAGCCCATGTGGGGAGACTTGAGGAGATAGCAGGTCTAGTCGCCAAGGTGAAGGACGAATTTGGCAGGATTGATATCCTGGTCAACAATGCTGCTACCAATCCTACCATAGACTCAGCACTCGATATACAGGAACGCGCCTGGGACGCTATCATGAACTTGAACTTGAAAGGGCTATTCTTTCTCAGCCAGGCGATTGCCAAATTGATGAAAGAGCAGGGAGGCGGGACAATTATCAATATCAGCTCAGTGGCTGGGATTACCCCCGATATTTTGCCCGTTTACTCGATAAGCAAAGCTGGGGTAATAATGGCTACCAAGGTGATGGCAAAAGAATGGGCAAAGTATAACATAAGGGTAAATGCCATAGCCCCTGGGTTGGTCAAAACCCGTTTCAGCGAAGCTCTGTGGAGCAATCCAGAGATTTTGCAGGGTGCTCTGGCGGGAACACCGTTGGGGAGGATAGCCGAGCCCGATGATATGGTAGGTGCAGTCATCTTCTTAGCCTCGGATGCCTCTACTTATGTGACAGGGCAGGTGCTAGCCGTGGACGGTGGCGCTACGATATAATTTGATAGCCGGAAAACAAATTTAGCACAGGAGGGTGGCAATGGCATTTGAGACGATCATTTATGAAAAGAAGGACAATGTTGCCTGGATAACTTTGAACCGTCCGGATAAGCTGAATGCACAAAACGATGCTCTCCGTGCCGAGGTTATTGCGGCTTTAGAACAAGCAAACAGCGATGGTGAGGTGAGAGTGATTGTCCTCACGGGCGCTGGTGACAGGGCTTTCAGTGCTGGTGCTGATATAAGTCAGTTCCCTGAGTGGCAGCCACTCAACGTTATTCAAAGGAGCAAGGGGGTAAGGAGGCCGTATACGGTGATTCGTGAGATCCCCAAACCGGTCATCGCTATGGTCAACGGTTTAGCTCTGGGCGGTGGCTGCGAGCTAGCCATGGCTTGTGATATCATCATCGCCTCGGACAAAGCACGTTTCGGACAACCGGAGATAAGTGTGGGCGTGATACCAGGTGGCGGTGGTACTCAGATATTACCAAGACTGGTGGGGGAGAAGAAAGCGAAAGAGATGGTCTTCACGGGTGATTTTATTTCGGCTGAAGAAGCGTGGCGGCTGGGGATGGTGAACAGGGTGGTTCCTGCAGAAAAGCTCAGAGAAGCAGTAGATGAAGTAATAGCAAAGCTCAAGAGCAAAAGCCCAGCGATATTGAAGCTTGCCAAGATCGCGGTGAACAGGTCACTTGAGACGCCGCTGTCGGTCGGGATGGAGATTGAAAACGAGCTATTTGCCATGTGCTTTGGTACCCAGGACCAAAAAGAGGGAGCCCGGGCTTTTCTGGAGAAAAGGCCACCCGAGTACAAAGGCTTGTAGCCTCTGGTATAGCGGTCAATTTGTTTCTAGTAGGACCCACTTTGTGTCAGCGGGTCTTTCTGCGCTCTAGGCGGCGCAGGGCAGCGTCGCTGAGTCCAAAATGGTGGGCTATCTCGTGCTTTACCACGCGGGCAATTTCTGCTTTTATTTCTTCCACCGTGTGGCATTTCGCCTCTATGGATTTTTGGAACAACGTTATTTTGTCTGGTAGTACCAGGTTATAGCTTCCACCCCTTTGTGTTCTGGGGATACCTTCATACAGACCAAGGAGCTGTGTCCTGACCTTTAGTCTTAGCTGTCTTAGCTGTTCTTGGGAGGGCCAGTCTGTGACTAGGATGGCTACGTTATCAAGCTTGTTCTTGAACTCTGGCGGCAGGCTTTCGATAGCTTCAGCGACCAGAGCTTCAAACTCCTCTTTTTCCACAACCTAAGATTGTACACCATTTCACCGTGCTTTTTACAGATATTGACGGGACGGGAGTGACAGGATAAAATCTGCTTTGCTATGAGTACCTCCAAATACAATCCGCAGGCTATAGAGAAGAAATGGCAGGAGAGGTGGGCTGAAGATCGCCTGTACGAAGTAAAGGAAGATCCTGCCCGCCCCAAATTCTATGCTTTGACCATGTTCCCTTACACTTCTGGCGATCTTCACATTGGCCACTGGTATGCGATGGCACCCTCGGACGTATACGCGCGTTTCAAAAGGATGCAGGGCTACAATGTGCTGCATCCTATGGGTTTTGATGCCTTTGGACTTCCGGCTGAGAATGCTGCTATCAAGCATGGTGTCCACCCCTATGGGTGGACGATGCAAAACATAGAGAATATGCGACGGCAGCTCAAAAGCATCGGGGCTATCTACGATTGGAGTCGTGAGGTGGTGACCTGCTTGCCCGAGTACTATAAATGGACACAATGGTTTTTCCTCAAGCTCTACCATGCTGGGCTAGCTTATCGGGCAAAAGCGCCGGTGAACTGGTGTTCTAATTGCCAGACTGTGCTAGCTAATGAGCAGGTGGTGGGCGAGGGGGTCTGCGAGCGCTGCGGCACACCGGTGATACGGAAGATGTTGGAGCAGTGGTTTTTCCGCATCACCAAATATGCTGATGAGCTCTTGGACTTTAGCGAAATCGACTGGCCCGAGCGGATTAAGGTTATGCAGAGAAACTGGATTGGCAAGAGCTTGGGGGCTGAGATGCTGTTTGGACTCGAGCATGAAGGTGTGGGGGAAAAAGAACTACGGGTGTTCACTACAAGGCCGGATACTATCTTCGGTGTGACCTTCTTTGTACTGGCACCCGAACATCCGCTTGTTCCGTTGCTTACCAAGCCAGAGCGCAAGGCTGAGGTTGAAGAGTATGTACGGCAGACACAGCGTCGAAGCGAAATTGAGCGGACTTCTCTGGAGAGAGAAAAGACCGGTGTATTTCTGGGAAGCTATGTTATCAACCGTTTCACCGGAGAAAAAGTGCCTATCTGGATCGCTGACTATGTCCTGCTGACCTATGGAACGGGAGCGGTGATGGGTGTTCCTGCGCACGACCAGCGGGACTTCGAGTTTGCCAAAAAGTACGGTCTTCCGATCCGGGTGGTGATAGCGCCACCGGGGTGGTCAGGGCAGGAGCTGGAGGCGGCTTACACTGAAGCTGGCACAATGGTACATTCTGGTCAGTTCGACGGCCTACCCAGCGAGCAAGCTTTTGAAGCGATATGTGACTATCTAGAACAGAAGGGCTGGGGAAAGCGCGCTGTCAGTTACCGTCTCCGTGACTGGCTTATTTCAAGGCAGAGGTACTGGGGTGCCCCGATACCGATAGTCTATTGTGATAAATGCGGTATTGTGCCAGTGCCGGAAAAAGACCTGCCGGTGCTGCTACCACCGGATGCTGAATTCAGACCTACGGGTGAGTCCCCCCTGAAATACTGTGAGTCCTTCGTCAATACCATCTGCCCCCAGTGTGGAGCACCAGCCAAAAGAGAGACGGACACCATGGACACCTTCATGTGTTCCTCGTGGTATTTCTTGCGCTATACAAGCCCTGATACCACTGACTACCCATTTGACAAAGAAAAAATGAAGTTCTGGATGCCAGTGGACTTATATACTGGTGGCGCTGAGCATGCAACCATGCACTTGCTTTATGCCCGATTTTTCGTCAAGGCGATCAGGGACATGGGCATTGTCGATTTCAATGAGCCCTTCAAGAAACTGTTCAATCAAGGCACGATAATCTATCTTGGTGACAAGATGAGTAAGTCACGGGGGAATGTAGTCACGCCGGACAACTATGTTTCTGAACTTGGGGCTGATGCTGTGCGTGCCTACCTTATGTTCATCGGACCATGGGAGCTTGGTGGGGAGTGGAACGATAACGGTATAGTGGGTATGAGCCGCTGGCTGAATCGAGTGTGGAACCTGGCTCTGGGCGTATACAAAGAGAGGGCTGTTCAGGCGGGAGCGGAAAAGGAGCTCAAACACCAGCTCCACAAGACCATTAAGAAGGTAACGCAGTGCCTAGAGCGTTTCAGATTTAATATCATGCTTGCGGCACTGATGGAATATACCAATTACCTGGGTAAGGTTCAAGAGCAGGGTACGGTGTCCCTCTCGCTGTGGAGCGAGGCGATAACGAAGTTGCTTTTGCTTCTGGCGCCGAGTACACCTCATCTGGCTGAAGAGCTGTGGGAGAAGACAGGTCATTCCTATAGCATCCATAATCAGGGCTGGCCAACATGGGACGAGGAATTGGCGAAGGAAGAGGAGGTGACGCTGGTAATACAGGTCAACGGCAAGCTGCGGGACAGGGTCACCGTGCCAGCGTCTATTACGGAGGACGAAGCTAAGGAGCTGGCTCTGGACAGGGAACGGATAAAGGCTTATGTTGGAAATAACAAAGTTTCCAACATCATCTATGTACCTAAGCGTCTGGTTAACATAGTAACCAGGTAATCTCCGATAGTAGGCAGGACGCACTCTGTGTGTAAAGCTGCTTTCCGAGTGAGAGTTTGTATGCAGCCAGAAGTGCAGCTTTCAAATCGCTTTCTAGTCCCGGTTGATTCTATATTCTTCCGTAAAAAAGGCGATCTTCCAAGCATCGAAACAAGGCGTTGTATCGTGCTAGAATAGTGCTTGGTGCATATCGAAGATAACGTTCGCGAAGTCCAGTTTCGGATTGCACAGGCTTGTGAAAGGAGCCACAGGTCTCCAGATGAGGTCACTTTGGTAGCAGTTACCAAAGCTGTGCCAGCAGACATGATAAGGGATGCTTATGATTGCGGTATTAGGCACTTTGCTGAAAATAGGGTTCAGGAGGCTGAGGCAAAATTGACACAGCTTTCTGACCTTAAGCCAGAAATAACTTGGCATATGGTCGGGCACCTGCAGAGCAATAAAGCAAAAAAAGCGCTGGAGATATTTGACATAATACACAGTGTGGATTCGTTAAGACTGGCTGAAGTCCTCAGCAAGCGGGCGGAAAAGATTGTCCCAGTGCTATTGCAGGTAAATGTTTCTGGTGAAGCGAGCAAGAGTGGTTTTTCTGTTGCCGAAGTGGCAGCCGCTTTGGATGACATATCGCGGCTGCCGAATGTCAGGGTGGTCGGTTTGATGACCATCGCGCCTCTTTTGGTTGATCCGGAGACAGCGCGTTCGGTTTTCCGAAGGTTACGGGAGCTACGGGATCAATTAGGGCTGGAGCATCTATCTATGGGGATGAGCAATGATTTTGAGGTAGCGGTCGAGGAGGGGGCGACCATGGTGAGGATCGGTAGAGCTATTTTTGGTGAAAGGAGGTAGCTCGAGATGAAAATTGTATTCATCGGTGGTGGGGTTATGGGGGAGGCGATGGTCAAAAGTCTTCTGGCTAAGGAGATAGTTACGCCTGCGGACGTCACGGTGAGCGATATTGCCTCACAACGTCGAAAGGTCATGCTTGATAAGTATGGTGTAAAGGTTACAGACGATAATAGAGCAGCGATAAATGGTGCTGATGTTATCGTGCTTGCGGTAAAACCGCAGGAGTTGAGCAAGGTTCTCGGTGAGATGAGAGGGTTGCTATCCGGTCAAATGGTTTTGTCGATAGTTGCTGGAGCTTCGCTAGACAGTCTGCAAAGAGGGCTCGGTTATGGACGGCTGGTGAGGGCGATGCCAAATATGCCAGCACAATTCGCTGAGGGGGTTACGGTATGGACTGCGACCGAGGAGGTTGAGGACAGGCAGAGGGAAATGGCGAGGTCTGTCCTAGGGGCTATGGGTGATGAAGTCTATGTGGATAATGAAAAGTATGTGGATATGGCAACGGCGTTAAGTGGCAGTGGCCCTGCTTATATTTTCCTTGTCATCGAGGCACTGGTGGATGCTGGTGTGCATATTGGATTGCCACGTCGGCTCTCTGAGAGGCTGGTGGTCAGGACAGTGCTGGGTTCAGCACGGGCGGTTGAGCTTGCCGGTAAACATCCGGCTGAGCTAAAGAACATGGTGACCTCCCCGGGCGGGACGACAGCGGAAGGGTTGTTACAACTGGAGAAGGGAGGCATCCGTTCGTTGCTATTGCAGGCTGTTATTGCTGCATACGACAAGGCAAAATCGCTCGGTGGCAGGTAGTGCATTCTTACCAGATGCTAAAGAGAAGACGGAAGCGCTTGCAGCGTTATTGTTGTGAAGTTTTGGCATCTGCTGTCTACCGAGTTAGCGCGATGTTTGACGGCTTGAGTAAGACTTATGAATAAGAATGATGGCAAGTTTTGTATTGATTTGGCCTGGGATGACAACGACGTTGTTCCCGAAATCGTTACCCCAGAGGTGGAGTTCATGTTTCGTAGTATGGCCGAGGCCACACTTTGTGAGTTGGAAGTCCAACCGGGGGAGATGGTATTAGATGTTGGCTGTGGCAGGGCGCTTGATGATGCGCTCCTATCTAGAAAAGGTGCCCGTGTTCTTGGCCTTGAACCTTCGGGGGTGATGTTGAGGTATGCCTTTGACCACATGAGAAGAAATGGTGCCAGCGTGATGCTGGTAAGAGGTGTTGGTGAGGACCTGCCTCTCCGCAGTTCCTGTGTGGACAAGGTGATATGTAAGGGAGCAATTGACCATTTTGCGGACCCTGCACGGGTTCTACAGGAGATAGCGCGGGTACTGAGGGCTGACGGGAGGGCAGTAATAGCTGTGGCTAATTTCGAAAGCCTGGGTTTCAAACTGGGGCGGGTGGTATACCACTTGTGGAGGAAGCTGGGTGGAAAGAATCATGATTTCAAGATGCCCTGGGAGGTTCCAGCCGACCACACGTATCGGTTTGATTATGTGCTTCTAAAACAGATGCTTACCCAGCGTTTTAAAGTGTGCAGGATCAGGGGGGTTTCTCTGCTTTTTGGCCTTCCTTGGTGGGGGGTTATTCTGGCTAGGTGTCCTCGGAGGGTGTCAGGAGCTATTTTGGTGCTGCTGGATAGAATAGCCCGCTGTTTTCCGCGGTTGAGCGATGTCTTGGTGGCAACGTGTGTACCAAGGACTTAGTTAGTGACCTAAGGTATTGCTGATGTCCGGTTTCTGCGATTTCCAGGCTATGATAAATTGCCGGCTTTGCGAGCATATAGGACCAGACTCTTGGAAAAGAAGCGGTCAAGGAAGGCCTCCAGAACGCGCACAGGGCGTGGGTTGTGGTAGATATCCCAAACGAGGAACCTGTAGTAGATTGATGTGAGCAGTGCCCGGTTATTGTTAACCCCGAACAGGCATCTTAGTATCCAGTAGAATGAGTGTAAGGCGTGCTTGCGGCGTGTTGCGTACACACTAAGGCTATTCTGTTCTAGCTTGGTGACGAGTTCGCTTTGCTTGTATATTCTTACATGGCCGCCGGGATGGTCGTAGTAGCTACGGTCTATCTTCCAACAAATCGCTTCGGGTAAGTATGATGGGACGCTGACAGCGATTGTCCCCTTGTTTTTTAGAACTCTAACCAGTTCGCGAATTGCAGCAATATCGTCAGGAACATGCTCCAGCACTTCTGAGCAGACAATTTTATCGAAGGTGTTGTCTTTGAAAGGGAGGCTAGTTATGTCTGCTTTGGCTAATGTCCAACTCCCTTTGATTTCCCCCTGTTGTTCGAGGAGGTAGAACGTATAGCGAGCTTTTTTCAGGCTTGTTTCATCAATGTCCACGCCGTAGACACGGCATTTATTACGTTTGCACAGTTCCCAGGAGTGCCTGCCCTCTCCACAGCCAATGTCCAGCACCACCTCGCCGTTTTTGGTCTGCATGAACTCAAAATCAATAGTTAGCATCAGGGCATCTCTCTATCCTTACACTGTCTCTAGGAGGTTAAGCCCCAGCAAGGTGTGCAAGTCCAACACAGCCCAGAGGGAATCTGTCAGTGGTCCCACAAATATTTTGTGCAGGCTTTGCCTATGCCTAGGTGGCGGCTGGTGTTTGACCCGGATTGAGTCTCTTCCATTTCTCCAGTAGCTGCTCTTTGCTCTCCTTGTGTGCTGGGTCCGGGATGCAGCAGTCCACAGGGCAGACCTCAGCACACTTAGCGGAAGCAAACCAGCCAACGCATTCAGTGCATTTGGCGGGGTCAATTATGTAGATTGTCTCCCCCTCCTTAATGGCCTTGTTTTTGCATTCAGGCTCGCAGGCACCGCAGCTGATGCATTCTTCGGTGATTTTGTATGCCATTTTCTATTTAACCTCCTTTTTTGTTTTGCGCATCTAATGGTTTAACGTATTCACGTCTAGATGTGAGCAGGTCTTAAGTAATTAGTTGCTCAAGTTGAGGTGGCAAATTTCTTTCTCAAAGCATCGGCTACGTTAACCGGCACCATATCTTCAAGACAACCACCCAGTTGTGCCACCTCTTTCAGCAGACTAGAACTCAGGAACTGGTACTGCAGGCTGGACATAAGACAGACCAGTTCCAGATCGGGCGCCAGTTTTTTGTTCATCATTGCCATTTCAAATTCTCGTTCGAAATCAGAACTCATGCGTAGTCCGCGAACCATAACTTTTGCCCCCACTTTTCTGGCGAAGTCAACGGTAAGGCCTGAATATGTCTGTGCCCGGACGTTTTTGAATTTGGATACTGCTTCCTGTGCCAGTTTTACTCTTTCTTCGGTGGTGAACAGGAGTCGCTTTTCAGGGCGGTCATATACTCCGAGGATCAACTTGTCGAAGATGGCTGAGGCGCGCCTGACGATGTCCAGGTGTCCATTTGTTATCGGGTCGAAGCTGCCGGGATAGATGGCGATGGTCAAGATTCTACCTCCTTCTGGAATATTGAGATGCAGGTATCGCCGTATTGTTTTTCTTTTAACAGGGACAGGCTATCATATTTTTCTTGCAACCGACGCCTAGAGGCGTGTGATATTACGACGATGGAGTCATCATCGATAAGTTTGGAGCTGGCAATTTGCTTAATGATTTCCTCGATTGATCTGTCAGCGTATGGAGGGTCAAGGAATACCAAACCATATTTGCCTTCGAGGAAGGAAAGGGCTTTGCTGACGCTGCAGCAGTACACATGGGCTCTCTGCAAAAAGCCAGTTTTGGTCAGGTTCTCTTTTATCACAGCGCAGCATTCCGCTTCCCGGTCAACGAAGTCTACCCATGTGCTGTTGCGGCTGAGCGCTTCGATCCCTAGGGCTCCGCTGCCGGCAAATAGGTCAAGGCACCGTGACCAGTCAGCGCTCATCGAGGATAGAATGGAAAAAACGGCTTCTCTCACCCTGTCTGTGGTTGGGCGCACTGCACGGCTTTTGGGTGTTTTTAATAGCTGACCTTTAGCTGTGCCACCTGTTACTCGCATCTCAAAAACCAGCCATTATTATACAGCGGATAGCTAGTTAGTCAAGCTTGTCCGCCCCTTTTGCTGTATGCTATACTTTCCGTCGGCATTTTGGGCTCAGGAGCATTTAGTTGCTGCACGATTTTGGCTACGTTGGGATACTCTTTGTTGTTGCCATCTTTTTTGCTTTGACCACACTGCTTTTACCTGTGACACTGCGTCTTCTGGGAATTGTTCCGCGGAGGAGCAGCCCAGCCAAAAATTCCACCTACGAATGCGGCATGCCCACCATCGGGCAGGCATGGGTGCAGTATAATTTCCGTTATTATTTTTTTGCTGTCCTGTTTGTAGTTCTGGATGTGCTGGTCGTTCTGCTATTTCCGTGGGCGGTAGGATTGAGGGAGCTGGGGCTGGCTGGTCTGGTGGTTGTGTTTATCCTTCTCGTTATGCTGGCAGTAGCCTATGTCTATGCCTGGTTTAAAGGAGCACTCGAATGGAAATAGAACGGCATTGGCCAGCTTTGTCTGCAGGGGATGTCGATGTGCTGGAAGGCAGGAGGATAGAAGAGCTCAAGGCAGCCGCGCAGCAGCCGATAGCTGACCCTGATGATTGGCTTGAAGCTGAAATCAGGCGCAACATACTGTTGATCACTGTGGACTATGCGGTAAATTGGGCACGGTCGCGGTCGATATTTCCGTTGATGTTTGGTCTGGCGTGTTGTGCCTTTGAAATGATTGCCACAGCGGCCTCGCGCTTTGACATAGCTCGTTTTGGCATGGATATCTTCCGCTGGTCGCCACGGCAGGCAGATTTGATGATAGTAGCCGGTACGATAACTTGGAAGATGGCGCCCGCCGTAAAGCTTATTTATGAGCAGATGGCAGAGCCCAAATGGGTGATAGCTATGGGTGCCTGTGCTATAAGCGGTGGTACTTTTAGGGAATCATACAGTGTGGTGCCGGGACTGAACCGTATCGTGCCAGTGGATGTGTATGTGCCGGGTTGTCCCCCGCGTCCTGAAGGACTTATCCACGGCATACGGCTAATACATCAAAAGATAATGAGCGAGAGCATCAGAAAGCGATGACCGTACCTTTGGACTGCGAGCAAGTGGCCAGAAGACTGTCCCAGGAACTTCCGGGTTCGGTGGTAGCGGCGGAGAGGTCGGCTGTTGTGGTGAGAGGCGAGAGGCTGAGGGAAGTAGTCGCATTTCTGAGGGACGATACAGATTTTGCGTTCGATTATCTAGCCAACCTTACTGCGGTAGATTATCTGGATTATTTTGAGGTTGTCTATCACCTGGTCTCTCTGACGCACAATCATAGTCTCACATTGAAGGTGAGGTGTCATGACCGTGTGAAGCCGATTGTGCCTTCGGTGGTTGATATATGGCGTGCTGCTGATTTTCAGGAGAGAGAGATTTACGACCTCATGGGGATTATATTTCAGGGCCATCCTAACTTGAAGCGGTTGTTTTTGTGGGAGGGTTTCGTAGGACACCCGCTACGAAAGGACTACTTGTAGCATGACGCTGAAGACCGAGCCGTTCATTCTCAATATTGGTCCACAGCATCCTTCAACCCACGGCGTGTTCCGCATGAGGGTAACGCTTGATGGAGAGGTGGTGGTTGATTTAGAGCCCATTATCGGGTATCTCCACAGGGGTATAGAAAAGCTAGCTGAGTCAAGGACTTATACACAGATAATTCCGCTCACTGACAGGCTGGATTACCTAGCTTCGATGACGAACAACTTTGGCTATGTGCTTGCTGTGGAGAAGCTTGGCGGGATAAAGATTCCGGAACGGGCTGAGTATTTAAGAATCATCATGGCGGAGCTGATGCGTATTTCCAGCCATTTAATGGCGGTAGGATTCCTTCTGAATGATCTAGGAGCAATGATGACGCCGGTGCTGTATATGTGGCGTGAGCGCGAGAAGATCATGGATCTGTTCGAAATGGTTTGCGGACAGCGTTTGACGTATAACTACATGAGGATTGGCGGTGTTTCCCACGATGTTCCGGAGGAGTTCTTACCAGCTTTGAAACGGTTTATCGATGAGATGCCACGATTCATCGATGAGTACGAGCAACTGCTTTCACAAAACGAAATTCTGCTTGTTCGGACAAAAGGGGTTGGCATATTGCCCAGAGAGACAGCCATAAATATTGGTGCTGGTGGTCCGGTGCTCAGAGCGAGCGGGGTGAGATGGGACATTCGCAAGGCCGATCCTTACTCCATTTATGACCGCTTTGATTTCGAGGTACCTACTGGCAGCACAGGTGATTGTTATGACCGTTACTGGGTGAGGATTCAAGAGATGAGGCAAAGCGTGCGGATTGTGGAGCAAGCCATAGAGCAGTTACCGCGAGGTGAAATTTGTGCCAAGGTGAAACAGCCATTACGTTTGCCTGTGGGGGAGGTATACGCGCACATTGAGGCGCCGAAGGGCGAGCTTGGGTTCTATCTGGTCAGTGATAATTCAGTAGCACCGTATAGGTTCCATGTGCGTCCACCAACTTTGATCAATCTTACAGCATTGAAGGATATGGTCATAGGGTGGAAAATAGCTGACCTGATCGTTATTTTCGGAAGCATAGATGTCTGCCTTGGTGAGATAGATAGATGATGAACCTGCTTGAGCAGTTCCGTATCTGGCTGAGCGCTACGTTACCCGAGTGGGCAGCTTATATGATAGCCGGCATCGTGGGCATTGTTGCTATATTGGGCTTTGTTCTGACTTTGGTGATAGTGTTCATCTGGTACGAAAGGCGCTTGCTGGGGCGGTTTCAGATCCGCCTGGGCCCGAACCGGCTCGGTCCTGAAGGAATATTTCAGCCGATTGCCACCGCCCTGAAGGTGCTGATTAAAGAAGACGTTGTGCCGGAAAAGGCTGATAAGGTAGTTCACTGGCTGGCACCGGTAGTAGTGTTTGCGCCGGTGCTGATGGTTTTTGCGGTCATACCATTGAGCCAGGGGGCGGTTCTGGCTGATCTGGACGTTGGGGTGCTGTATTTGGTGGCAGTTGGCTCTGTATCAGCTGTGGGGATTTACATGGCTGGGTGGGGTTCAAACAACAAGTATGCCCTGATAGCTGCCATGCGGACGGTGGCTCAAATAGTGAGCTATGAATTGCCGGTAGTGCTATCGTTGCTTGGTGTGGTGCTGATGGTTGGGTCGCTGTCCATGACAAAGATCGTTGATGCCCAAGCCCTGCCCTTTATCATTATGCAACCTTTGGGTTTTCTTATTTTCTTTCTTGGTGCACTGGCTGAGATGAATCGCTGTCCTTTTGATCTCCTCGAGGCTGATTCTGAGATCGTTGCTGGTTACCATACGGAGTATTCGGGAATGAAGTTTGCCATGTTTTATCTAGGTGAGTATGGCCATGCGCTGGCATATGCCTGTATCATCACTACCCTCTTCCTAGGTGGCTGGCGTGGTCCGGTGCTGCCACCGTTTTTATGGTTTCTTATCAAGGTTGTGGCTGTATTTTCTTTAATCGTCTGGTTGCGGGCTACATTGCCACGGCTTAGGGTTGACCAGTTAATGGCTTTTGCCTGGAAAGGGCTTTTCCCTATGGCGTTGATCAACGTACTTGTTGTAGCTGTGGAGGTGCTGTGGTTGGTCGATATATCACGTTGGTCAGTGGTGGTGACAAATGTTGTGTTGGCTGTTGTTCTAATACTGGCATGGTCGAGACTATTCGTTCTGGGACGGGGCAGAGTTGAAATTTGAGAGATATGGAATAGGCGTGCTCAGAGGGATGGCGGTTACTTTCAAGCATCTGTTCCGCCCCCCGATTACAGTTCAGTACCCAGAGGAAAAACTGATTGTATCAAGGCGATTGCGGGGATGCGAACTGGTGTGGTACCCGGAGAGATGCACCGGTTGTGCCACCTGTGCCAAAAGCTGTCCGCAAGGGAACATCGAGATCATTACCCAGGTCGGTAGCCAGAACAACTACGTGGTTGATAAGTTTGAAGTAGATACTGGGCGATGTATGTTCTGCGGGTTATGTGTGGAGTCATGCCCTTATGAAGCCTTGGCGATGGGGTTGTCCTACGAAGGGGCGAAATACCGGCGCCGGGATCTGGTGATGGATAAGGAGGCGCTGACTGTTTCAGATTCAAGAAAGCCAAGTGCATATGCCAGACCAGGTATCGAGGAGAGCTTACCAAAGCAGAGCCTGCTGATTTACTGGGATAGAGCGGACGGCGGACAGAAGCTAACCCTTTTCCCATTAAGTAAGAAGAGAGGAAGAGGTGTTTGACATAATATTCTGGCTTCTGGCACTGACTGTTGTGGTAGCAGCACTGGGGGTAATAGTGTTGCGGGATGTGTTCCGGGCTGCGCTGAGCATGATACTACTTTTCCTAGCTGTAGCTGGGATATATGTGACTCTTTATGCTGATTTTCTAGCTGTGGTGCAGGCGCTGATATATGTGGGTGCCATCTCGATACTTATCGTGGTAGCGGTGATGTTGACGCAGGATGTCTGGCGGGGTAGTCCGCCGGGACAGTTTCGCTTTACTGCGTTTCTGGTAGCTTCGGCTTTTCTGCTGGTGTTGGGTTGGGGGATAGTGGGCACCAAATGGCTTACAAGCGCTGAGTTGCCTAAACAGCCTACGGTGGCTGGCATAGGAGCAAGTTTATTCGGTGGGGACGGGTATGTGCTGGCAGTCGAAATTGTAGGTGTTCTACTGGTAGCGGCAATTTTGGGTGCTATCGCGTTAATGAGGGAGAAATAGGGACGTGCCTGTCGGCTTGGTACACTATCTGCTACTTTCGGGAGTTCTGTTCAGCATTGGCCTTTATGGCGTGCTAGCCAAGCGCAATGTTGTTGTTATTCTCATGTGTATTGAGATAATGCTCAATGCCGCCAACATTGCACTGGTGGCGTTTTCCCGCTATGTTGTACCTCTACTTCTGACCGGACAGGTATTTGCTGTGTTTGTCATCGTGGTGGCTGCGGCTGAGGTGGCGGTGGGGATAGCCATTGTCTTCGTAATCTATCGTAAGCGTCAGTCTGTGAATATCAATGATTTTGATCTGATGAAAGGGTAGCTAAGAATGTGGGTACAGATAAGAATAGCGCTGAATCTAATGACAGCCGAGATGTGGAAAGAGTTTTTTGAAGGGGAGGGGGTGCCAACGCTGGTGCTACCCGATACCGAGAAGCCCGGTGTTGGAGAGCTGGCTAGCTACCGTATTTTTGTGTCACAAGAAAGGGTTCACGTTGTTGAGGAGATTCTGAGGAGACTGTGATGCCTGGTTATGTCCCATGGTTAATATTTCTTGTCCCGCTGGGGTCGTTTATTGTCATCGCACTCCTATTGAGGCCGTTTCTTAAGCAATACCCGAAGGTCAGTGGTTATGTGACCATATGTTCTATCGGAATTTCCTGTCTTCTTTCTTTGTGGGTGTTAAGAGAAGTCCTAATGACCCCTGGGCACAGGATTTCTATACCCGATATACAGTGGCTACTTATCGGTGACTTAAACGTACGTATAGGTCTGATTGTAGACTCTCTGTCGGCAGTGATGGTGGTGGTGGTAAGCCTGGTCAGCCTTTTAATACAGATTTATTCTCAGGGATATATGCATGGTGACCCAGGCTACCATCGCTATTTTGCTTTTATGTCGCTATTTACCGCCTGTATGCTGGGGCTTGTTTTAGCCGACAACCTTGTTTTCCTTTTTCTCTTTTGGGAGGGGGTTGGCTTAGGTTCTTATCTGTTGATAGGTTTTTGGTTCCACCGCCCGTCAGCAGCTAATGCAGCAAAGAAGGCTTTTATAGTCACTAGGCTTGGTGATTTTGGTTTTCTGGCAGCTATACTTTTTCTTTTCTACCATACTGGGACCTTCGATATTGAGGAGCTGCATGCCATTGCCATCGCTGGCAGTCTGGCTGGCACTGTATTGACGTGGGCAGCGCTCGGCATTTTTATGGGAGCTATAGGAAAGTCGGCACAGTTCCCGTTGCATGTATGGTTACCTGATGCTATGGAGGGTCCTACACCAGTTAGTGCTTTGATACATGCAGCTACGATGGTGGCTGCCGGTGTGTTTCTGGTAGCCCGTCTCTTTCCGTTGTTTGAGCATTCTCCCGCGGTGCTCACCACCGTGGCGGTCATCGGAGGCTTCACCGCTATTTTTGCTGCTAGCATGGGGCTGGTGATGACCGATATTAAGCGTGTCCTTGCGTACTCTACCATAAGCCAGCTAGGCTACATGATGCTGGGGCTGGGGGTTGGAGGGATCGCTGTAGGCATTTTCCATTTGTTTAACCATGCCTTTTTTAAAGCCCTGCTGTTCCTTGGCGCCGGTAGCGTAAGCCATGCCACCGGAACTTTCGATATGCGGGAGATGGGGGGGTTGCGCAGGGCAATGCCCTGGACTTATGCCACCTTTGTTGTTGCCTCTCTGAGCCTGGCTGGTATCTGGCCATTTTCAGGGTTCTGGAGCAAGGACGAGATATTGGCTTCCGTCTTGGAAGGGAATACAGTTCTGTTCTATCTAGCCTTGGTGACAGTATTTATGACCGCCTTCTATATGTTTCGGGCTGTGTTTCTTACTTTCCACGGTGATTACAGGGGAGGGTCTGGGGGACACGGTGGTGGTCATAACGGAGGAAAGTTGCATGAGTCGCCTGCTGTTATGCTTGTGCCCATGGTTATCTTGGGGATATTGTCGGTTGTTTCCGGCTGGCTAAATGTGACCGGTGCGTTTGGTAGTTTTCTGGGACATGCTGTAGCCAGCGGGAAGTATGGTTTTGTTCAGGGGCTTTTCGGTATATTGTCCCACTCTGTGGCATTGATATCTTTGATAGTGGCTGCACTGGGCATTCTCCTTGCGTATGCCATGTATGACCGCAGGTGGATATCTGCGGAGTCAGTCGGAAGAGTATTCAGGCCGGTGTACACGATGTTGTACCGCAAATACTGGTTCGACGAATTCTACGAAAGGATTATCGTGGTGCGTTTTCTGGTGGATGGTGTCTTTGCTACCTTTGCCGGTTTTGACGCCCGCGTAATAGATGGTGCAGTGAACGGTGTGGCCAGTGGTGTTTCCTCCACCGGGGGGACTGCGCGGCGTGCCCAGACTGGACAGCTACAGGTCTATGGTATCACCATGGCTATTGGAATAGTTGCCATTGCTATCTGTTTCTATCTTTTCAGTTGAGGTGAGCGTCTGTGAGTTTTAGCTTCCTTAGCGCTATAGTGTTCCTCCCCGCCATCGGGGCGGCAGCCGTAGCCCTGCTACCGAAGCTGAATCCGAAGTCAACCAAATTTGTCGCTTTACTGTTTACTCTGCTGACCTTTGCACTTTCGCTGGTTGTCTTCTGCCAGTTCGATAAATCGGCTGGTGCCATCGGAAGGATACAGTTTGAAGAGAAAATATTGTGGATACCAGCCATCAATGCTCACTATCATCTCGGTGTAGACGGGCTCAGTCTGCCGATGGTCATATTGATGACTTTCCTGGGGGTGTTGGTGGTCTTGGTCTCTTGGAGGGTGGAACTTCGGACTCGTGAGTATTTCGCCTGGCTTCTCTTTTTGGAAACGAGCATACTGGGTGTGTTTTGTTCTCTCGACCTCATCCTGTTTTTCCTCTTCTGGGAGCTGGAACTGATCCCGATGTATTTCCTCATCTCCATATGGGGGAGTGGCAGAAAAGAGTACTCGGCTATCAAGTATGTGATATACACGCTAACTGGTAGCGCCTTTATGCTGGCTGGTATCTTGACCCTCTACTTCGCCACAGATACGCTCAGCGTCGTTGAACTTTCCGGTGTGCTCGATGTGAAGCCAATAATCCCGGTAGCCGCTGTGTTTTTTTTGTTATTTATCGGCTTTGCTGTCAAGCTGCCAGTGTTCCCCTTGCACACATGGTTGCCCGATGCTCATACCGATGCACCGACCGCTGCAAGTGTGATCCTTGCCGGTGCCCTGTTGAAAATGGGCGGTTATGGAATGATCAGGGTCTGTGTGAGTATCTTCCCTGAAATTGCTTTGCAGTATGCACCTCTGATGGTAGCACTTGCTGTGGTAAGTGTGCTTTATGGCGCTGGTGTTACCTTAAGGCAGAAGGACTTAAAACGGCTCATTGCCTATAGCAGCGTAAGTCACATGGGCTATGTGCTTCTGGGTATATTCGCCTTGAACCAGATAAGCCTTACTGGGGCAACCTTGCAGATGTTCAGCCATGGTATTGTGACCGGGCTTCTGTTTGCCATGGTGGGACTGGTTTATGAGAAATCACACGAGCGAAATCTGGATAACCTAGGTGGTCTTGCACGCCAGATGCCGGTTATTGCGGTGGTTTTCACCATCGCTGGCTTGGCATCGCTGGGTTTGCCTGGTACCAGCGGTTTCGCTGCCGAATTCATCACCTTTGTTGGTAGTTTTTCCAGTACCGTGGTGAAGTGGATACAGATATACACTATCTTGGGAGTATTTGGGGTAGTGCTTACAGCCGGCTATATTTTGTGGATGCTCCAGAGGGTCTTCTATGGCCCACCGCAAGAAAAATTTGACGGAGTACCAGATGCAGATACCGTGGATAAGGTATGTATTTTTGCTTTTGTGGTGGCGATAATGCTTGTTGGGCTTTATCCCGCGATCCTGACCAATATTATCAGGATGGGAGTTGAACCACTGATAATGTTGTTAGGTATTTGAGGTAACCGGAAGATGCTGTTGAATGAAATTCGCTTTCTGGCACCGGAGATTGTTCTACTAGCCACGGCGCTGGTCCTGGTGCTGCTTGACATTTTTGTCCGGCAGAAGAAAGTACTTGCAGGTGTCAGCCTTTTTGGGGTAGTGCTGGCGGCTGGTTTGAGTGTGAGTCTGTGGGGCAAGGAGCCGGTTAACATTTTCTACAACTTGTTGTGGCTGGATCCATTCGCTGTTTTCTTTAAATTCTTGTTCCTGATAGCGGCTGGGCTGGTGGTGCTCTGTTCCCAAGACTATGTGAGTAAGTTCCAGAGATTCCAGGGCGAATATTATGCCCTGGTGCTTATTGCCACTGTAGGCATGATGCTGATGGCAACGGCTGCAGACTTGATAGCTATCTATGTTGCTTTGGAACTGAGTAGTATTTCGCTGTATGCCTTAGCTACATTTCTAAAGGACGAAAAATCGGCTGAGGCGGGGCTCAAATATTTGCTTCTAGGGGCTGTGGCCTCGGCGATATTGCTTTATGGCATGGCGTTCACCTTTGGTCTTACCGGCACGACAAAGCTCACTGGCATCGCACAGACAGTTGCAGCATTGTCGGCTGATGGTCTGGCCCAGAATCCAGCATTGCTTGTTGGGATTGTGCTTTTAGCTGCTGGTTTTGGTTTCAAGATTGCTAGCTTCCCCTTTCATATGTGGGTACCTGATGTTTACGAAGGTGCCCCAACTCCAATTACTGCTTACCTGTCCGTTGCCAGCAAGGCTGCCGGATTTGCCATAATAATGCGTGTCTTTTCGGTAGCGTTTGGCTCTACCACAGTGCTGAGCACTAGCTGGGGTATATTGTTTGCTATTTTGAGTGCGCTGACGATGACTATAGGGAATGTTATAGCTTTGTGGCAGACGGATATCAAGCGTCTCCTTGGTTATTCCAGCATTGCTCAGGCTGGCTATCTAATGGTGGGATTGGCTACGGTGGGTGTGGCAGCTGGGGTGGACAGACTGGGGCAGAGCGGGCTTCTTTTCTTCCTTGCTAGTTATACTGTGACCAATCTGGGTGCTTTTGGTGCCGTGATAGCCATTTCAAACAAAGCGGGCAGCGATCTGATTGATGGCTATACCGGAATGGGAAAGCGGGCTCCGGCACTGGCATTGGCTTTGACTCTCTGTCTGGTTTCCTTAATTGGGCTACCACCGACTGCCGGCTTGATAGCCAAAGTGTACATCTTCAATGCTGCAGTGCAACATGGACTGCTCTGGCTGGTGATTGTGGCGGTGATAAACAGCTGTATTTCAGCATATTACTACTTGAAAGTTGTGAAAGTCATGTGGCTTGGTGCTCCGCTATCGTTAGAAAAGGTGCCTTCCTCTTGGGCTTTGCGTGCGGCTGTGTTGGTCTGCTGTCTACTTGTGCTAGTTATGGGAATCGTGCCTGCCAGCTTCATCAGGCTGGCAGAAATGGCAGTGCAGGCTTTAGGTTTCTAGCCTCTACGTATTGAAGCGTCTTAACGACTGTGTCTCTTCCATCTTCCCGGTAACCATGAAGATTATTCGTTCGCAGATGTTGGTGACCCTGTCGGCAGCACGCTCGAGGTTATGTGCTACCCATATCAGGCGAGTAGCCCTGGTGATGGTCTTGGGATCCTCCATCATGAAAGTAAGCAGCTCTCTAAAGACCTGGTCATACAGGTGGTCTACAGTATCGTCTTCGGCTGCGATACTTCTCGCTGTTTCGGTGTCGTGCTGTATGAAAGCTCTCAAACTGCGGTGGAGCATATCAACGGTCTGGTCTGCCATGCGTGGGATGTCAATGTATGGTTTGATAGGTGGTTCATCGCCGAGCATGAGTGTGATGCGCGCAATCCCAGCTGCGTAATCACCCATCCTTTCGATCTCGGTAGTGATGTGCAGGATGGTGATCAGAATGCGCAAGTCGCCAGCCATTGGTTGTTGTGTAGCTATAAGCTGAACGCACTTTTCCTCAATTTCAAATCGCTTATCGTTTATCTTCTGGTCGTCGGCAATTATTTTACGGGCAAGGTCTAGATTCCTGCCCTTGAGCGCTTCCACAGAACGAAGGATAGCTTTTCCTGCCATGTCACCCATAGCCAGGATATCATCCTGTATCTCTCTGAGTTTTTTGTGAAAGCTTGTTCTTATTTCCATCGGTTCCTCCAAGTTCGATTTAGCCGAATCGTCCGGTTATATAATCTTCGGTGCGTTTATCCTTGGGGTTTGTGAAAATTTGCGATGTGGGCCCGGATTCTATCAGCACGCCAGCCCGATCCTCTTCCATCAGTAAGAAGGCTGTCATATCTGATACCCGAGCTGCTTGCTGCATGTTGTGGGTGACAACAACGATGGTGTAGTCTCGTGCTAGGCTTTTCATGAGGTCCTCGATCTTAAGAGTGGCTAACGGATCGAGGGCACTACACGGCTCATCCATGAGGATGACTTCCGGTTCTACTGCCAGCACACGTGCGATACATAGCCTTTGCTGTTGCCCGCCGGAAAGTGATAGCCCTGATTGTCCCAGCTTGTCTTTAACCTCATCCCATAACACAGCCTGCTTCAGGCTTTTCTCCACTATCTCTTCTAATTGAGAGTGTTTTTTTACACCATGTCGTCTGGGACCGTATGCTACGTTCTCAAAGACTGACATAGGAAATGGGTTTGGTTTCTGGAATACCATCCCAACTCTTTTCCGAAGTTCGACCACGTCCACACCGGGGTCATAAATATTGACACCATCCAATTTGATACTTCCCTCGACCCTCACATTTGGGATCAGGTCGTTCATGCGGTTGAGGAGACGGAGTAGGGATGACTTACCACAGCCGGAAGGACCTATTATTGCCGTAATGGCACGGTCTGGAATCTCCAAGCTGACGTTTCTCAACGCCTGGAAAGAACCATAGTACAGGTCCACACTTTCAATGCTCAATTTTATAGCGCTCTTATCAATAGTATGGGTTCTGCCCTTTTGATGTAGCATGTGGTTCATTTGTCATATCCTCGTCTTTCTTTGCCGCGACCTGAACCTGATTGCGGCCGCGAGAATGTCAAAGGAAAGCACCACTATTAGCAGAGTCAAAGCTGTCCCCCAGACGATGCTTTTAGATACGCCTGGAACATGAGCAGCTATTGTGTATAGGTGATAAGGGAGTGCCATGAACTGTTCGAAAGGTGAGTTTGGCAGTCCCGGCAGGAGGAAGGCGGCGCCGGTGACCAAAATTGGTGCTGTCTCCCCGGCGGCACGACTTATAGCTAGGACGACTCCGGTGATGATGCCGGGGAATGCCTCCGGCAGAACTATATGTCTTACGGTCTGCCACTTTGTTGCTCCTATAGCTAAACTACCCTCTCTATATTCTTTGGGCACAGCCAGAATAGCTTCCCTCGAAGATGTGATGACCATCGCTAGCGCTTGACAGGCTAGGGTGAGACTGGCTGCGATTAAAGATAGCCCGAAGCGGAAAGCCATGACAAAGACTGCTAAGCCAAAAAGTCCAAATACTATACTGGGCACACCAGCCAGGTTTGCTATGGCTGTATTGATCAGCCTCGTGATCCAGTTGTTTTTGGCATATTCAGTAAGATAAATTCCTGACATTACTCCAACAGGCAGGGCAAAGAAAAGGGTTCCAAGCATGAGATAGAAGGTACCCACCAGCGCTGGCAGGATGCCGCCCTCCCTACCTGCTTGTGAAGGTGGTTGGGTAAGGAAGTCCCAGCTCAGTGCTCCAGCCCCCTGTACTGCGGTATAGATAACTATAAAAAGCACGGGTATTGTGGCTATTGCTGCGGCTATGCCCAGAAAAGTGAAAGCAGTACGTTCTAGGGCACGCCGTGTCATCTTGGCTTCAATCACAGCCAGCAGTATTACCACGGTACTGGCAATCAGGTAAATTATGAAGGCGATAAATACTGAGACTGGCGTTTTCTCCATAGAATTTTTCTACTGGGCAAATTTCCTCTTTTGCCGTTCCAGCACCTTTTCTGCTATCAGGTTAACGGCTAAGGTGAGCAGAAAAAGAACTAAGCCGATGGCGAACAGTGCCTGGTATTGCAGGCCACCCCTGACTGCGTTACCGATACCCGATGCAATGGCTGCCGTCATCGGCGTCATCGGGTCTGTGGGGGATAGAGGTACTGCTAATGCGCCTCCTGCGACCATCAGGACTGTCATCGTCTCTCCGATGGCACGGCCTGTGCCAAGCATGATGGCTGCGGTGATCCCGGAAAGCGCAGCCGGGATGCAGACATGCCTGATGGTCTCCCACCTTGTGGCTCCCAGCGCGTAGGATGCCTCTTTGAATTCTTTAGGTACAGCATGCAGGGCGTCCTCGGAAACGCTGACGATGATCGGTAGACTCATAAACGATAGCATTATCGCCGCCGTGAGGCCACATAAGCCGGTGTCTAGGTTAAAGGCACTTTGTACCAGCGGCGATAACAGTAACAACCCGATGACACCCATCACCACTGATGGTATACCAGCAAGTAGTTCTATAATTGGCTTTATGGTCTCCCTGACTGCAACCGGTGCTACTTCTGCCAGATAGGCGGCACAGCCCACTCCGATGGGTACAGCTATCGCTGTAGCCAGAACTGTGACCATGATGGTGGAGAGGAAGAAAGGCAAAATACCAAATGTCGGCGGGTCGGAGACCGGATACCACTTTGTGCCGGAGAGGAACTGCCAGGGTGGTGTATACCCGAATACAGGGGCGCCCTCTTTGATAAGTATGCCGATGATACCGAGCAGCACTATTACAGCAGAGAGTCCGGCGAGGAAAAGCGTTGCCTCGATGATTTTCTCACCCAAGCGCAACCGCCGCTTCAGATTAATTGCTGAAGCGACGGTTGTTGTCTGTATACGTTCTGCGCAAGTCTTGTTTGTTGGCAATTGTTTACTTCTTTCGCAATGGAACGAAGCCTAGCTCTGTCACCTTTTTTTGTCCTTCTTCCGAGAGGCAGTAGTCGATGAATGCTTTAATCAACCCCGTCGGTGCACCATTGGTGTAGAACAGGAGGGGGCGTGAGATTGAGTAAGTGTTATTGAGCACTGTCTCCACGCTCGGGATAATCGCCGGGTCGTTAGCAGTCTTTCTTATGGCAATGACTTTCACTTGTTTGGTGACGTAGCCCAACCCAGAGTAAAAGATGGCATTTGGATTCCTGGATACCTCTGCTATACCTGCTTCAGTTGAGGGCAGGAAGAGTACCTTTGGTCCGTATTCAAGCTTCTTATCCGCTGTCGGCAGTCCTGCCATCTGGACTACGTGCTCTTTGAAGAATACATGGGTACCAGAGTTGGTATCGCGGGATAGAACTACTATTGTTGCATCCTTGCCACCAACTTCCTTCCAGTTGGTTATCTGACCGGTATATATCCCGGATAGCTGGGCTATCGTTAGTTCCGATATAGGGTTAGAAGGGTGTACTACCACCGTGAGTCCGTCATTGGCTATCTTAATTTCGTAGGGGTTGA
Organism: Dehalococcoidia bacterium; assembly: GCA_034435835.1. Lineage (GTDB taxonomy): Bacteria > Chloroflexota > Dehalococcoidia > GIF9 > UBA5629 > CALJTV01. Next base: position 30,334 of record DAOTWF010000010.1, read on the forward strand.
CCCCCTTTTCTCCAGCTTTCTCGATCTCTTTCTGGGTGATGAACCGGGAGGACTGACATATGTCGGTAGTGCCGTCGATCAGCGCTGCTATACCAGCCCCAGAGCCGGGACCGCTGATGGCTATATTTACCTGCGGGTGTCGCTTCATAAACTCCTCTGCCCATGCCGAGCTCACAGGGGTTACTGTATTAGAGCCGATGATTTTAAAGGAGCCGGAAAGCGTCTGTGTTGAGGTGGAGCCCCTTGGCTGGGAAATGGTGGTTGTGCTTCGAGCACAGCTGGACACGAATGGCATCGCCAGCGCTGCGACCAGTATCATCGTTATGCCGTATTTTATCATTTCTGCTATTCGTTATACCTCCTTCATGTTTTCTGTATCTAGCGGTAAGGCGTTTACTTACCGAATCTATCTATAATGATAAAGCAAAGACTTTAAGGCAGGTTTAAGGATTTGTAAAAATTTGATTAAATTTGTTCAAAACCACGCGCTGGTGTGTCTGATCCGAGAGGAAGAGTAAAACTGAATGTTGAGCCTTTACCTTCTTCGCTTGCTGCCCACACATTACCGCCGTGAGCTTGGACGATATGTTTGACTATAGCCAAGCCAAGTCCGGTGCCACCACCTGAGCGTGTTTTGTCTACTTTGTAAAAGCGTTCAAAAACGTGGGGCAGTTCCTCTTTAGGGATTCCTATACCTGTATCGGATATACTGACTGTGATTGACGCACTTCCAGCCGTTGCAATTATTGTCACCTTTCCACCAGGACGGTTGAACTTAATAGCATTATGCACCAAATTCACCAGGGCTTGTCTTATTCTCTCCCTGTCACCGATAACGGTGGGAATATTGATAGGTAGGTCAGCAATTAATGTCACTTGCTGCCTTTGCGCCAGAGTGGTGAATCTTTCAACAACCTCTTTAATCAAATAATCTAATTTCACTGGCTCCATTTTCAGTTTTTCCTTCCCGGTCTCAATGCGTGACAGTTCGGTGAGTTCGGCAATCATCTGGGTTAGATGGTCAACTTCCCTGTCTATTCTTGACAGGAAGTCCATTGCTATCTGTCTGTCTTCAATGGCGCCTTCTCTTAATGTCTCGACCATTACCTTAATTCCTGCCACGGGGGTTCGTAGTTCGTGGGAAATATTTCCCACCAGTTCCCGGCGCATCGTTTGCATATTTTTCATTTCGGTCAAGTCCTGAAACATAAGCAGGGCAGCTTCCATTCCAGCCCCTGGAATGGGTATGGCTAATGCTCTTAGAAATCTCCTAGAGCCTAATGATTCGAATTGAGCGATCTGTTTCTCTCGTGTTTTGAAGCAGTTCCTCAGGATTTCATTCACCTCATGATCGCGCACGACTTCTATAATCGGTCTGCCAAGAGCACTCTCTTCGGCTGTGTCAAATAATGTTTGAGCTGCTTTATTGATTAGGATAATCCTGTTTTCATCGTCGACCATGATGATGCCATCGGCCATATGAGTGACGATCGTTTGTAGTTTGGTTTTTTCCGCGGAAATATCCTGCACCAATTTTTTTAGACTTGTCGCCATGTCATTGAAGGCATGGGCCAGCGCGCCAATCTCGTCTTTTGTAGACACGGAAATTTTTTGCTCCAGTGCTCCCTCCGCTATTTTTTTCGATGCCTCTGTCAAGGCTTTAATTGGGTTGATTGTCATCCTTGCTATAAGCATAGCGGCGAGCAAAGCTAATGTTGCTGCGGTAGCTGTTGTTATGGCGGCGGACAAAATGATTCGGTCGACCAAGTTTTCCAGTACATTTAGAGGAAGGGCTACTCGGGCAGTCCCCAAAACATTGCTATCGTTTTTGATAGGTACTGCAACATATAACATTTTTTTACCCAAGGTGGTACTGTAGCGAATACTTTCACCAAGACCAAAGGCAAGGGCATCTTTCACCTCGGGGCGCTGTGCATGGTTTTCCATCTTGGAGGGGTCTTCATATGAATCACCCAAAACCTTTCCGTCCAGTGCGATGATGGTGATGCGTGCATCTATATCGTGGCCCAGTTTCTTGGCGAATGCGTCGAAGTCGTGGTCACCTTGCAATAGCTGTTGCAAGCTCGCCTCGGCGACGAGCTTGGCTTCTTTTATAAGGTGCAGGCGCAGATTATCAAACTGTGATTTTTTGGTAAAGCTTGTCATTAAGCCACCGAGGATACACATGCTGGTAAGTATTAGCAGCATGAAAGGCAAGGCAATCCGCCACTGAATGCTGTGGATCATGCTATCCTTCCAGCTTATAGCCCACGCCCCGTACTGTCACGATATACTTAGGGTTACTGGGGTTCGCTTCTAGTTTTTGTCTAAGCCAGCTGATATGGACATCTACCGTTCGAGTATCGCCGGCAAAATCGTAGCCCCAGACCTTTTCCAGTAGCTGGTCACGAGTAAATACGGCCCCTTTGTTTCTGGCGAGGAACGCCAGTAAATCAAACTCTTTTGGTGTGAGTCGTATAATTTGAGTCCCACTGCTGACTTGGTGCCGGATCAGGTCTATTTCAATATCACCGATTTTCAGCAACCTTTCTTCAGGCTGTATTTCTATGGTTTTCACCCTGCGGAGCACTGCCCGAACACGTGCAAGGAGCTCTCTCAGGCTGAATGGCTTGCTGATATAGTCGTCAGCGCCTATTTCCAGTCCGACTATTTTGTCGGTCTCGTCGGTCTTTGCGGTAAGCATTATTATAGGTGTGCTGGTTTCTTTTCTGAGGATACGGCAGACTTCAAAGCCATCCATTTTAGGAAGCATTATGTCCAAGATGATGAGCGAGGGTTTTTCCAAGCGAGCAATGGCAATTGCTTCAGCGCCGTCTCCCGCGGTGACAACCTTGTAACCCTCTTTTTGTAGATTATACTTGAGGGTGTCTAAAAGATTTCGGTCATCCTCGACAATAAGAATTTTTTCCATGATGAACCCTGACCTACCTTAACAGTATAGGATGAACCCTACGTTTATCTCAAATTTCGCTGGCATACATCGCTTTTCTGGCTTCCTGAATGTGCAAATATGTTTCGCAGTGTGGGTATGCTATGGCTTGACACCATTTAGCAGGCGATGATAGACTCAGCTGGTTGTGAAGCGAGTAGGCATTCTATATCACCCCAAGATAGAGCGGGCGAAGGCTTTCAGTGCCGAGCTGAGCAGGTTTTTAGAAACAAGGGGCGTTCTTTCATGGATATGCTCAGCTTGGGATGAAGAGGAGGCGAGGGCTAGCGCGTCAGGGTCTGGGCTGGTCTTGAGTATAGGGGGCGATGGCACAATCTTGAGAGCTGTGCGGGCTATAGCCCCTTATTCGGTGCCGGTGGTGGGGATAAATTTTGGCCACTTGGGCTTCATGACTGAGCTTACTGTTGATACTGCTCTGGATAAGTTGCCTGACTTGCTTGATGGCAAAGGGTGGATGGAGGAGCGGGTGATGCTCCAAGCTGAACTGGTGTCCGGTGGCACTATTTTACACGGGCTGAACGATGTATTTGTAGGGAGGCGCAGTTTGGTAAGGCTGGTTAGTGTGGAGACTAGGATCAATGGCGAGCTGCTGACTACCTACAAGGCGGACGGGGTGATTGTGGCTACTGCTACAGGCAGCACAGGTTATTCGCTTGCGGCCGATGGGCCCATACTGCATCCAAAAGCCAGAGAACTGGTGCTCAAGCCGGTATGCCCCCATTTTTGCTTTGATAGGACGCTTATTTTGCCACCTGAGTCGAAGGTGACAATGAGAGTGGGCACCACTCACGAGGCGGTTGTGAGCCTTGATGGACAAATAGAACTGATTTTGCAGGATGGCGATGAGGTCAGGGTCAGTGTCAGCCCCTACGTGGCACGTTTTTTGAGGATCCAACCTGTGCAGTATTTCTACACCTCTCTGGAAGCCAAACTGAGAGGTGCCAGGGTATGACCATGATGAAAGTGGAGAAAGCCAGGATAGCAGATGTCCAGAGGATTCACGAGCTGATCAACAGCTTCGCTGACAGGGGTGAGATGTTGCCCAGGGCGCTTAGCGAGATATATGAAAACCTAAGAGACTTTTTTGTCATTAGAGAAGAGCATGGGGAGGTCATCGGCTGTGTGGCTTTGCATATTAACTGGTCAGACCTGGCTGAAATAAAGTCGCTGGCGGTGAGCGAGGATAAGCAAGCTCAGGGATTGGGTTCCATGCTTGTCGAGGCATGCTTGCAAGAGGCGAAAGAACTAGGGATACCCACGGTATTTTGTCTGACTTACAAGCCGGCGTTTTTTGAGAAGCACAATTTCCGTCGTGTGGACAAAATGGAGCTGCCCCGGAAAGTGTGGTCAGAATGTTACCGTTGCCCCAAGTTTCCTGATTGTGATGAGGTGGCTCTTGTCTATAAATTTAACAATGTGTAGCTTTTGACTTGTGTTTGCAGCGGAGGTAAGCAAGGAAATGTTAGCTAGACGAGAAGCAGGAATAGAAAAAACTGTGTCAAGTCAGCGGGTGTTTGAGGGACGAGCACTTAAATTGAGGATAGATACGGTGCTTAAACGTGGTGGCAAACAAACAACCAGGGAGATAGTGGAGCACAGTGACTGCGTTGCTGTGGTGGTGGTGGATTCCAAGGACAGGGCTATCTTGGTTCGTCAGTACCGGAAGGCAGTGGACAAATTTTTGCTTGAAATACCGGCAGGCAGCATAGAGCCCGGTGAACAACCGATTGAATGTGTGCGGCGAGAGTTACAGGAAGAGACAGGTTACTTACCAAATAGGATAGAACGGCTGGGTGGCTTTTACTCCGCTCCCGGATATTGCACGGAGTACTTGCACCTCTATTTAGCCACCCATTTGATACCCAGTCGGAGAAAAGCCGAAGACACGGACGAAATAGAGGTCGTCCGTATTCCATTGTCCCGAATCCCTGATATGATTGCTTCGGGTGAGATTTGCGATGCCAAGAGCATTGCTGGGCTGTTGCGTGTTATCTCTCTGGGGTTGCGCGGCAGTGGTTAAAGTGTGTCCCAGCGGCAAGCGCGGTTCTTCGGTGGCTTATGGTTCCTAGAGAATACGGTATTTGGCTTTGCCCTCTTCATAAAGGTCACCGCCGTAGATGTCGTTAATGACTGTGACAGGGAAATCTTCTACCTCCAGGCGGCGGATAGCCTCAGCCCCGAGGTCCTCGTAGGCTATGGTCTCTGCTTTCTTGATGCATTTGGAAGCCAGTGCACCAGCTCCGCCTATAGCAGCGAAATAAACTGCCTTGTACTTTTTAATGGCTTCCTTTACCTGCTGGGATCTGTTGCCCTTTCCGATCATGCCCCTGAGACCAGCAGCAAGCAGGCGCGGGGTATAGCTGTCCATTCTGCCGCTGGTGGTCGGTCCGGCGGCGCCGATCACCTGTCCCGGTCTGGCAGGTGTTGGTCCCATGTAGTAAATTACTTGGTCTCTAATGTCGAAGGGGAGTTTTTCGCCCCTGTCAAGCACCTCCACCATTCGTTTGTGGGCTGCGTCCCTAGCGGCGTATATAACTCCTGTGATCAGTACCTGGTCACCTGCCCTGAGCTTTTCTGCTGCCTTTTCGTCGAGCGGTGTGGCAATGCGGATGATGTCCATGTTTCATCCCTCCATCGCGTCTGTCTTATCGTTTACAGTAAACTGAGGAAATGGTAGTTTGGGCTTACTGTGGGTCGGGGATGCGACTGTTGGGGCTGGTTCCCTTTTCTTTGACAGGTTTGTAGTGCGAGCTACCAGGCGTCTTTTGAGCAGTTGAATTGCTAGTGCTGGATCGACCCCTTTAGGGCAGGCGTCGGAGCATGCACCGGCGAGATGGCAATGCCATATGCCGTTTTCGCTGTCAACCAGCACGAGCCTTTCTTGTTCGCCATTGTCCCTGCTGTCAGCACAATAGCGATAGCACTGGGCTAGGGCTTGTGGGCTCAGAAATTGTCTGTTGGTGGCGGAGGTTGGGCAGGCAGAGATACATATACCACATTTCACGCAGTATGTGAATTGCAGGAAGCTCTCCAGTTCTTCGGGCGACTGAGCGAACTCAGCGGTGGGGTTGTCCATCTCTGGCTTGTCAGCACGGATGATATAAGGCTTGATCATCATGTGTTTTTCAAAGAGCGGAGTAAGGTCTACGACTAGGTCCTTTATTACAGGTAGGTTAGGTAGGGGTTCGACGGTCACCGTCTTCGTTTTGAGTTCTTCTATCTGAGTGTGGCAGGCAAGGTGCGGGTACTTATTGATTAACATGCCACAGGAGCCGCAGATCGCCATCCGGCAGGAGGTGCGGAATGCCAGAGTGCTATCCAGGTTCTCCTTAATGTACAGCAGTGCATCGAGTACTGTCATGCCACGGGTGGCGGGGATAACAAACGTGTCGAAGTGCGGTTTGCTGTCTTTTTCAGGATTGTAGCGTCGAACTTTGAAGGTTGTATTTTTTGGGCTATGCTCTTTCATGACACACGTTCTCCTACTTGGTTAGCAGGATTAGGGGGACATAGGTACCCCAAACAAACGCCAGTATACCGAAAGCTAGTATGCCCCAGGTTACCACCTGCCTGACTTTGCGCGATTGTATCAATTCAAATAGGATGTTCCGGAGTCCGTATAATGCGTGGTAGAGGACGAAAGCCAATAGTGCTATGTACAGAGTCACCCAAACAACATCCCGGGAGCGCTGCAACATGGATGACCAGGATGTGGGTTCTTTGGCATCGATACCGAAAGCATTGAGGATGTCGTCGAGGTGCATCCAGACCATATGTATACCCAGCGTGACTGCTATCAGTATGCCGGTGACCAGTTGCGCTAGCCACAGATAGGTATTTTTCATGTTAGCCTCCGACTATGAAATCGTAGAGGAAGACAAGCGCGATCAAGGCAGCTGTACCTACCAGAGCCATCGACCAGCGGCGACTTTTGCGCAGGGAGTCTCGGTAGGGGTATATAGGGGGAACAGGCTTACCCATGCCAAAGCCTAACTCTTGGATAATGAGTCGTAAGCCGTTCAGGGAGTGGTAGGCGAAAGCCAAGACCACCAGGTATTCTCCCAGTTTGAACCAAGGGTTGTGCAGGATCTCCATGGCAGCCTCCCAGCTTTGTTGCTGCATACGGAAGAAGGTGGTGACAGAGAGGTGGATTAGGAAAAAAACGAGAATCCCGAGCCCGGTGATCCTGTGCAGTGTGTAGAGGTAACGCTCTATCCTGTAGTTACCTCCCCATAGCCAGCCCAGTATACCCAAACGGTTTTCTCTTCTAGGGTGTGGTTGCTTCATGATTGTCTCCTTGGATTAGTACTTCCTTTCCACCGGCTGCCACAAGGTGATTTTCACCGGAATATATTCAAGCTTTGGGCCTTCAGGAGAATAGTAAGCCAGCGTATGCTTGAGCCAGTTAACGTCGTCACGTTGTGGAAAGTCTCTTCGGGAATGTGCCCCTCGGGACTCTGTTCTTGCTAGAGCACCGACAGCGATGACTTCAGCCAGATCAACGAGGTTCTCCACTTCCAGCGCGCTGAGCAGGTCGGTATTGTATACACGGCTTCTGTCGGTCACCTTAATACTTGGTAGACACTGCTTTATTTCTTGTATTTTTCGCAGGGCTGTGTTCAAGCCCTCGGCGGTGCGAAAGACCCCCACGTTCTTGTCCATGGTTCGCTGCAGCTCTTTTCGCAGAGCATAGGCACTTTCTTTGTTGTTTGGCGAGAAACGGCCAAAGATGCGTATTTCTTCATCTTTGAGGTCTGCTTCTGCTGGAATGGGTGGGAATGCCTTCTGTTTCTGGGCGTATTTTGCAGCATTATTTCCCGCTATTTTACCCCACACCAGACATTCGGTGGTGGAGTTGGAGCCCAAACGGTTGGCGCCATGGAGGGAGACGCACGCCGCTTCACCAGCTGCCCATATCCCTTCTACCAGAGTAGCCCCTTCGATATCGGTGTGGACCCCCCCCATAAAATAGTGTGCCGCGGGGCGGACTGGGATGGGCTCATAAATGGGATCGATGAAATTGAACTTTATGGCGACCTCCCTTATCATTGGTAACCGCTCATTGATCTTGGCAGCCCCGAGGTGGCGGAGGTCTAGATGAACATAGTCAAGACCTTCAGGACCGGCAAAGCCCCGCCCTTCTTCGATCTCAGTTATCTCGGAGCGGGAGACGATGTCCCGAGGTGCTACCTCGAGTCTGGACGGAGCATATTTTTGCATAAACCTCTCATTTTTGTTATTCAGTAGGTAGCCTCCTTCTCCTCTGGCAGCTTCGGTTATCAGTATACCCGAGGGCACCAGCCCGGTGGGATGGAACTGGACGAATTCCAGGTCTTTGATCGGCAGTCCAGCGCGGTAAGCCATAGCCATGCCGTCGCCGGTGGCGGTGAGGGAATAGGTGGTAAAGCCAAACATGCGGCAGGCGCCGCCAGTGGCGATAACCAGTGACTTGCCGCGGATAAAAAAGAAATCGCCGGTGGTCAGGTCCCAGACAGTGATGCCACAGAATACGTTGTCCTTGATAAAAATGGAGGTGACATAGCATTCGTCGTAGCGGGTGACATTGTTGTACCTTTGCAGGGTATCGTACAGTGTCTGCATTTCAGCGAAACCAGTCTTGTCAGCAGCGAAAACTGCTCTATCGAAGGAGTGTCCGCCAAAGGGCCTCTGGGCGATCCTTCCGTCCGGGCGTCGTGACCAGGGAATCCCCCAGTGTTCCAGCAGCAGAATCTCTTTTGGTGCCTCTTCAACAAAGCGCATCACCACGTCTTGGTCGCAGAGGAAGTCAGCCCCTCTAACTGTGTCCCAGGCATGGAGTTCAAAACTGTCCCCCTCTTCAGGTTGCATCACCGCTGCTGTGCCTCCTTCAGCGCAAACGGAGTGGGAACGCATTAGCTGTACTTTGGAGACTATGGCAATGTCCAGTTCGGAGTTCTTTGCAGCTTCAATTGCCGCTCTCAGTCCAGCGAGACCTGAGCCTAGGATTATGACGTCATGCTGGAGGCTGGTCATATCGTTGCCTCCTTGCGTCTGGCACACCAGCATTGGATGTTAACAGCCACAGGAAGGCTAGCGATATGGGCAGGGAAAACCTCAGCGTGGACTGCCAGTGCGGTAATCCTGCCACCGTAGCCCATTGCCCCGATGCCCAGGTTGTTGATGCGCCTCAGGATTTCCCTCTCCAGTTCAGCAATTTCAGGGTCCGGGTTAGGTTCTCCGACCTTACGCAATAGTGCCTTCTTAGCTATTGTCATAGCTTTGTCGGTGGTACCGCCTATACCGATCCCCACTATTATCGGTGGACACGGGTTGCTGCCCGACTCTTCCACAAGGGTCACGACGAAATCAACAATACCCTCACGGCCTTTTGCTGGTGGTAGCACTGTTAGTCTGGAGCAGTTTTCCGAACCACCGCCCTTAGGCATCACGACGATTTTGAGTTTATCTCCAGGGACAATTTCAGTATGTATAACCGCGGGTGTGTTGTCCTTGGTATTGATGCGTGCCGAGAACGGTTGTCTCACCATCGATTTTCTCAAGTAGCCTTTATCATAAGCCTGGCGCACACCCTCGTTTACACATTCCTCAAGGTTGCCCCCGATTATGTGCACATCCTGGCCGATGTCCAGAAATACCACCGCTGTTCCTGTGTCCTGGCATAGTGGTATCCCCTCGCTGGCAGCAATGCGGACATTTTCGAGCATTTTGTCCAGTACATCCCTGGCTACCGGTGACTCCTCTTGCTCCTTTGACTGTTTCAATGCCTCGAGCACATCTTCTGGAAGGTGGAGACAGGCATCCAGAAACAAACTGGATATGGTTTCTGTAATTGTCTTACAGTCTATCTGGCGCATTACCGTTTACTCCAGCTTCATAATTTTCACCAGTTCTCGCACAGCCTCGGCTGACTTCTTGAGAGCGGCACTCTCCTCTGGCGTTAGCTTTAGCTCAATTATTTGCTCGACACCGTTTCTTCCTAGTTTTACCGGTACGCCAACGACTACGTCTTTAATACCGTATTCCCCGTCCAGATATACGGCGCATGGCAGTATTCTCTTTCTGTCAAGTAGTACAGACTCCACCATTTGTTCGGTGGCTGCTGCCGGTGCGTAGAACGCGCTACCTGTCTTTAGCAGAGCAACTATTTCACCTCCTCCCTTAACTGTCCGCTCCACAATGCTATCGATCTTCTCTTTGGGCAGGATTTCGGTCAGAGGGACATTGCCTACCGTCGTCAGCCTGGGAATAGCCACCATGGTGTCGCCATGTCCGCCCAGGATGCAGGCATGGACGTCCTGCGCCGAGACATTCAATTCTTGGGCTATGAACGTCCTGAATCTAGCGGTGTCAAGGATACCCGACTGACCGAAGACACGATTTCTGGGGAATTTGCTGACATGGAGAGCCAGTTGCGTCATCGCGTCCAGCGGGTTGGCTACCATGATGATAATACAATTAGGTGAGTACTTAATTGCCTGTTCGGTGACTGACTTTACGATGTTCATATTAGTCAAGACGAGGTCATCGCGGCTCATCCCCGGTTTTCTAGGGACGCCGGAGGTGATCACCACTATGTCGGAATTGGCAGTTTCCTCATAGGAATTTGTCCCGATTACCTTAGCATCGGAACCGACGATCGGACCGCTCTGTAGCATATCAAGCCCCTTACCTTGGGGTAACCCCTCCACTATGTCCACAAGGACTACATCCGCATAGCCTTTTTCGGCAATACGCTGGGCAAGCGTTGCCCCCACGTTCCCAGCACCGATTACAGTCACTTTTGAGCGCATTTTGCCCTCCTTATCCCGTTTTCATTTTACTAATCACTGCATCCGCAACTTCGGCGGTGGTGGCTGCCGGCTGGTTGCGGTCAGCTTTCAAATCGTAGGTGACTTTTTTTCCTTCTTGGATAACTGCGGCTATTGCCCTTTCCACGCTGGTTGCTACTTCATGCTCACCGAGGTGATAGAGCATGAGCACGGCAGAAAGCATCATCGCCATCGGGTTAACCTTGTTTTGCCCGGTGTATTTTGGCGCACTACCGTGTGTCGGCTCAAAGACGGCAGCGTTGTCACCGATATTTGCGCCAGGAGCTAGACCAAGGCCGCCTATAAGTCCAGCACAGAGGTCGGAAACGATGTCGCCATACAGGTTCGGCAGAACGATAACATCATACTGCTGAGGGGCTCGGACCAGCCTCATGCAGAGGGCATCGATGACCACGTCTTCAAATTCTATATCAGGGTAGTCTTTCGCCACCTCGCGAGCTACAGCCAGAAAGAGTCCATCGGAGAACTTCATAATGTTTGCTTTGTGGGCAGCTGAGACCTTTTTTCTACCTTTGGTGCGGGCGTACTCAAAGGCAAACTTGATGATGCGCCTCGATGCAGTTTCAGAGATCGCTTTAAGACTGAACCCGCTATCCTCTCTTAACTTTTCTCCTGAACTTTTTGCCACCAGTTCTGACAGTTGTTTTGCCTCCTGGCTCCCTCTGGCGAATTCTATGCCGCTATAAAGGTCTTCGGTGTTTTCTCTGACCACTATGATGTCGACATTCTGAAACGGGGTAGACACCCCGGCGTATGTTTTGCAGGGACGGAGGCAGGCATACAGATCCAGACTTTTCCTTAAGGCTACATTTACGCTGCGGAAGCCACTACCAACAGGAGTAGTCACCGGACCTTTCAGCGCTATTCTATTTCTTCTTATGGACTCGAGGACGGTTTCCGGCAAAGGCGTGCCGAATTTGTCCTGGGCTTGTTGACCGACTATATGGATATCCCATTCAAATTTCAGTCCGGTGGCTTCTAGGACTTTTACTGTCGCCTCTGTAATCTCAGGTCCTATTCCGTCTCCGGGGAGAAGGGTTATGCGGTAGCTCATAGCTGTGACTTGTTATAGCTTAAAACCGCCATACTTATTGATATAGGGGATGAGTCCTCCCTCTTTCATAATATTCAGCATTACTTCAGGGATTTTGCCGAAGGTGAGCTTGGCGCCGGAGGTAAGGTTGGTTATTGTTCCTGCTGCCAGGTCCACTTCTATTTCATCTCCATCTTTGATCTTATCGGTATCGCATATCAACACAGGGAGTCCCTGATTTATGGCATTCCGGAAGAATATTCTGGCGACAGATTTTGCCAGAATGGCGCTTATGCCAGCCATTTTGATTACCACGGCTGCGTGCTCACGACTGGAGCCGAGCCCAAAATTCTTGCCAGCAACGATGAAGTCACCCGGCTGCACCCTTGAGACGAAGGTGGGGTCGGCATCCTCCATCACGTGTTTAGCTAGCTCGGGGAGGTTACTCCGGAGATGTGCATATTTACCCGGCACTATGTGGTCTGTGGAGATACCATCCCCGAACTTATGCGCCTTGCCCTTCATTATTGCGGAAATCATTTGTGGAGCTCCCTGGGGTCGGTGATTTCGCCGGTTATGGCGGAAGCTGCGGCTGTTGCTGGGCTTGCCAGGTAGATAAATGCTTCTGGATTACCCATCCGGCCTTTGAAGTTACGGTTAGCTGTGGAGAGACAGACCTCATTATCTCCCAGTGCACCTTGGTGGACCCCGAGACAGGCAGCGCATCCGGGCGGTACCAGCATGGCACCGGCTTTGACCAAAATTTCGACATACCCTGCTTTAATCGCATCAAGGAGCACCTTTCGGGAGGCCGGGGCTATTATCAGTCTGACATTGGGATGGCATTTCCTGCCTCTGAGGATTTCGGCAGCTATGGCGATATCCTCAAGTCGTCCGTTGGTACAGGTGCCGATAAATACCTGGTCGATCTTGGTGCCGACTAGAGTATGTGCCGGGGCGACGTTGTCGACAGAATGGGGCATAGCCACCGTTGGCTCAAGTGTACTGATGTCAATAGCAATTGACTGCTCGTAAGTGGCGTCATCGTCCGGATAGAGCGGCAGATAGCTTCTAGTCCGCCCCTGTTTCTGCAAGAATTCCTTGGTGACTCGGTCACCGGGGAACAATCCGACCTTAGCACCTGCTTCCACAGCCATGTTGGCTACGGTCAGGCGCTGTGAGATCGTCATATGATTGAGGGCATCGCCGCAGAACTCGAGGGCTTTGTAGGTGGCGCCATCGGCACCCAGGGTGCCAATAAGGTGGAGTATCAGGTCTTTGGCGCCAACGAATCTTTGGAACCTGCCAGTGAGACTTATCTTGAAGGATTCGGGAACACGGAACCATGTCTTGCCCAGGGCGAAGACAACGGCGACGTCAGAAGAGCCCATTCCAGTGGCAAATGCCCCCAGTCCACCTGCGGTTACTGTATGTGAGTCAGCGCCAACGATGACCTCACCGGGGCTGGCTAATTTTTCTGCCACCAGCTGGTGGCAGACGCCGCTTCCAGGTTCAAAAAAGAGGCAGCCAGCTTCACTGGCGAACTGGCGTAGGAAATGGTGGTCATTAGAAAACTGACGGTTAGGGCTGGGTACGGCGTGGTCGAAAAAAATGGCTGTCCTTTCTGGCTTAGCGAGCCCAGCCTGTTTGCTCTCTTTGAACTGCTTTATAGTTAGTACGCCGGTAGTATCTTGCACGAATACCCAGTCCACAGCTGCGATTACTATATCTCCAGCCCGGGCATCGGTGCCGGATTTCTGACTGAGAATTTTTTCGCTGAGTGTCTTCCCCATTTATGTCTGTGTGATCACAGCAAGGACAGCGCCACCGCTGACTTTGTCGCCAGCCTTGAAGTTTATGGACTTGATCCTTCCGCTGACCGGGGCAACGATCTCATTTTCCATTTTCATGGCTTCAAGGATCACCACTGCCGCGCCTGCCCGAACTTCATCGCCTTCCTTTACCAGGTAGCGTACGATCGTGCCAGGGATGGGTGCCACCACCGGTGTTTCACCGGAAGCTACTGCCGCTTTCGAGGGCTCTTCCTTCTCGACCTTCTCCGTGATGGGCATGGTGGACTGTGGTGTGGGCGGTTGCATTATCGCGGGTTGAGGTGCCGGGGGAGTTACAGGTGGCGGTATAGTTGGTGCCCCCACAGGCTCTACCTCAACCTTGTAGTATTCTTCGCCGATGAAGACATTGAATGTCCGCACAAATGGACCCTTAGTGGGCGCTTTGATCTCTATCTTTTCGGTCAGCAGTCCGGTTTTAGCTTTTTTAATAAGTTCGTCCTCGCGCTTCACGTCTGCAAGCGTCTTTGGTCTGGTCTCGGGTGGTGGAGTTTCAAGCCCGTATTTCCATCTTAGAAAGCGCATCCCGGTCGTGGGATAAAGGGCATAGATGAGTACATCACCTATGTCCCTGGCGATGCCTTTGGTCGCCTCTTTCGCTTTTTCCAGCTCTGGCTCAATGATGTCAGCGGGGCGGCAGGTGATTGGCTGGCTCCCTCTTTCATAGCCCTTAAGCACAATCTCCTGAACTTCGGGGTCGATCGGTGCTGGTGGTTTACCATACAGGCCATAGACGTAGTCCCTTGTCTCCTTGGCGATCATCTTGTACCTGCCAAAGAGGACATTCAGTACTGCCTGCACTCCGACTATCTGGCTGGTCGGGGTTACCAGTGGTGGATAGCCGAGCTCTTTTCTGGTCCTGGGCAGTTCTGCATAGACCTCTGGCAGACGGTCAAGGGCGTTTGCTTCTTTTAATTGTGCCACCATATTGCTGAACATACCGCCAGGAATCTGATGCCAGAGGACACCTGTATCTATTACAGAGAATTTAGTCGTGTCTATGTAGTCGCGGTACTTAGGTGTAATCGATTCAAAGTACTCTCCCAGCTTGAGGAGGTGTTCCAGATTAAATCCTGTATCTCTCGGAGTGCCGCGGAGAGTCACAACGAGCGGTTCGATGGCTGGGTGGGCGGTGCGCAGTGCCCATGGAGCAATGCAGGTATCGACGAGGTCGACACCAGCTTCGATTGCTTTAATATAGCTCATACAAGCCATGCCGCTGGTAAAGTGGCTGTGCAAGGTAACCGGTATCTCCAGTGCCTGCTTGAGCGCTTTGACCAGCTCGTAGGCATTGTCCGGAGCAATGAGTCCAGCCATGTCCTTGATGCAGAGGCTATCTGCCCCCATGTCCTGGATAATAAGTGCTTTTTTGACATAATAATCAAGGTTATATACGGGTCCCCCCAGTTTAGCTTCGGTGAGCGAGTAGCACAGGGTGCCTTGAATATGCTTGCCCCTGTCCTTGATCGCTTTGAAGGCGGTTTCAAAATTGCGCTCGTCGTTTAGTGCGTCAAACACACGGAAGACATCGATGCCGCAGTCAGCGGCGTGGTGTACGAAGGCGGTGACCACGTCGTCCGCATAGTTCCTGTAGCCGACCAGGTTTTGCCCGCGCAAGAGCATCTGTAGCTTGGTGTTGGGCATTAGTTTTTTGAGGATGCGGACTCGTTCCCAGGGGTCTTCATTCAAGAATCTGGTCATAACATCAAACGTAGCGCCACCCCATATCTCCATAGACCAGAATCCGACCTTGTCCATCTCCGGTGCGATAGCTGCGAGGTCGTCAGTGCGCACTCTGGTGGCGAACAGGGACTGATGGCCATCACGGAAAGTAACATCGGTGATCTTCAAGGGGTTTCCATCTGATTTTCTCGCTGGTTTTCTCGTCTGGCTCATACAGCGCTCCTTTGTTTTTCGCTCATCTCTTTTGGGTGAGATAAGTGTTCGGGTTCCTTTTAACGCGCAAAACACTCCTTTGCCTCATGGCTGCCTGCAGGTGAAACAGGTGCCAGGGGCTGAGCCCCGGTCGGGCAGCAGGTTTTGGGACAGCCATCCTTGTTTGTTCTTCTTCCTGTATATACGCGGTGACAGCGCTGATTATGGCAGCCAGCTTGTTTTTATCCATGGTCTCTTACAATGGAATGTTGCCATGCTTTTTCGGGGGGTTTGTATCGGCTTTATCGCGGAGCATCTCCAGAGCCCTTATTATCTTGGGTCTGGTAAAACGTGGGTCGATGACATCGTCGATATAGCCCCTGTTCGCCGCTACATAAGGGTTGGCGAACTTATCGCGATATTCAGCTATAAGCTTTGCCCTAGTTTCCTCCGGGTTCTGGGCTTTTGCTATTGCATCTCTAAATATAATGTTTACCGCCCCATCTGGTCCCATTACCGCGATTTCAGCGATGGGCCAGGCATAGTTTATGTCGCCGCGCAGACTCTTGCTGCTCATAACAATATAGGCACCACCATAGGCTTTGCGGACTATTACGCTGATTTTAGGCACAGTAGCTTCGGCATAGGCGTAAAGGAACTTGGCACCGTGCCTGATTATACCGCGGTGTTCCTGGTCTACACCTGGCATGTATCCGGGCACATCGATCAGGGTTATCAGAGGAATATTAAAGCAGTCACAGAAGCGGACAAATCTGGCACCTTTATCCGAAGCGTCGACGTCAATGACTCCAGCATACACCGATGGTTGCTGAGCCACGATACCGACGGTATGTCCGCCCATGCGGGCAAAACCTACTATTAGGTTCGGAGCGAATTGCTCATGTACCTCCATGAAATCGCCGTTATCGACAATCCTGTAAATCACCTGCTTCATATCATAAGTTTTGTTCGGATCATCAGGTACGATATGCAAAAGTTCTTCGGCGCTGCGGTTCGGGTCGTCACCTGTATCCACAAATGGTGGCTCCTCTGTATTGTTCTGGGGCAAAAAACTGAGGAGGCGGCGCACCATCTGGAAGCACTGCTGTTCGTCGTCTGCCACGAAATGGCAGTTGCCACTCTTGGTGGCGTGGGCTGCAGCGCCGCCCAGCTCCTCGAGGCTGATCTCCTCACCGGTGACGGCTTTGATCACTGCTGGACCGGTGATGTACATCTGTCCTATGCCTTTGACCATGAAGATAAAATCGGTTATTGCAGGCGAGTAGACAGCGCCACCGGCGCAGGGCCCTGCGATTATGGAGACCTGCGGAATTACTCCAGAGTATATGGTATTGCGCATAAAGATATCGCCGTAGCCGACCAGACTGTCCACTCCCTCCTGGATGCGGGCTCCTCCGGAATCAAGAATCCCTATGATGGGCACTCCGGTTCTGGCGGCTAGGTCCATTACCTTGCAGATTTTCTCCGAGGCAACCTTTGACAGCGAACCGCCAAAGACGGTGAAGTCCTGCGAGAATACGAAGGCAGTCCGACCACCAATTCTACCGTATCCGGTGACCACCGAGTCACCGAGTGGTTTTTGTTGCTCAAGCCCAAAATCGGTACAGCGGTGGACTACGAATGGGTCAAGTTCCTCGAAAGTGCCCGGATCAAAAAGCAGGCTGATGCGCTCCCTGGCAGTGAGTTTACCCCTCTTACGCTGGATCTCGGCACGGTCAGCATCCTCGCTGCCGGTTGCTTCTCTCCTCAATTTGCTTAGTTTGGCTACTTGCTGTTCCACGTTTCAGGTTATCTCTATGCCGGTGAACGGTGTGCGGACTCAACCAGAGACACATTTTAGCACATTTCCTGCCCTGTGGATAGCTGCCCCGGTTGTTCGTGGCGTCTTTATCCGTACGGGGTATCCCTATGATGCGCCGCTGTTTTCAAGCTGAGAATAGTGCCGAGGTAACGCAGTGGTGAAGAAGGAGAGCCCGCCGGTGCCTTTCAAAAAATGACTCCCGAGTAACCTCACTTTTCCCCAGCCCACATCATCTCCCGCTCCACCACCTCTGTCCTCTGGCAGAAGACACAGGAGGCACCCCCGCCGCCCTTCCTGCTGGTTCTAAGCTTGACTACTCGGGATTAAATTAACTATAGCACAATTTTTGCTATTTGTCAACTATCTAAATTAAATTAACCGCAAAATACCGTCGGACCGCCTCGACTTGAGACCCCGAGCATCATGCCCTGCAGGTTCTCACAGCGCTCTTTTTACCGGAGCGCCCTGGACCACTAAGGTATCTAACGGGGCGCTCCGGTATACTTATGTGCCGAGCTATGCTTCTACATAGTCCACTTTTGGGAGATGTGCCAGCGCCTCCTTGACCTTTTCCTCGGGGTAGACGTAGTCCTGTAGCTTGCCGGTAAGGTATTCATCGTAGGCAGCGAGGTCGAAGTGGCCATGACCGCTCAAAGCAATGAGTATGGTCTTGCTTTTTCCCGATTCGCGGCAAGCCAGTGCCTCGTCTATGGCGACCCTGATAGCATGGTTTGGCTCAGGGGCTGGCACTATGCCTTCAGCCCGGGCGAACTGCACCCCGGCTTGGAATGTTGCCACTTGAGGCACGGCTTTAGCCTCAACATATCCCAGGCGGTGGAGGTGACAGATTATAGGTGCCATGCCGTGATACCGCAGTCCACCGGCATGGATGCCCGGTGGCATAAAGGTATGCCCCAGAGTGTACATCTTGACTATGGGTGCCAGCCCGGCGACATCGCCATAGTCCCATGTATAAAGTCCTTTGGTCACGCTCGGGCAGGCTGTCGGTTCAACGTTTATGATGCGCAGGTCCGGTTTCTTGCCTTCAAGCTTATCCTTGACGAACGGCAGGAACATCCCGGCGAAATTGCTTCCGCCGCCGATGCAACCGACTATGATGTCGGGATAGTAGCCTGCCTTTTCCATTTGCTTCTTGGCTTCCTGCCCGATGACCGTCTGGTGTAGCAGTACCGAATTGATGACGCTGCCTATGGAATAATAGGTATCGTCGCGTTTGAAGGCATCTTCTATAGCTTCGCTAATAGCGATGCCCAAGCTTCCTGGCGAGTTGGGGTCTTCAGCCAGTATCTTGCGTCCTATTTCGGTATCGGGGCTGGGACTGGGCACGCACTGTGCCCCCCATGTCTCCATAAGGATGCGGCGGTATGGTTTCTGGTAGTAGCTGACCTTCACCATATAGACTTTGCATTCCAAGCCAAAGAAGGCGCAGCCCAGTGATAAGGCGCTACCCCATTGTCCGGCACCGGTTTCTGTGGTGAAGCGCTTTATGCCATCCTTTTTCGCGTAGTAAGCCTGGGCTACGGCGGTGTTAAGCTTGTGACTGCCAGCCGGGCTCACCCCCTCATATTTGTAGAATATCTTCGCTGGGGTGTCTAGCACTTTCTCCAGACGGTATGCCCGGAACAGGGGGGTGGGCCTCCAGAGTTTGTAGATATCAAGTACCTCTTCGGGAATCTCGATGTAGCGCTCCTTGCTGAACTCTTGTTCCCGTATATCTGAGGGGAACAATGGCGGGGGTAGGATGGTGGGCTCTTTGGTGGCAGGGTGCAATATCGGTGGCAGGGGCTTGGGCAGGTCAGCGAGGACATTATACCACGATGTCGGCATCTCCTTTTCGGTCAGAATAATCTTGGTCTCCTTTTTTTTCATCTGTCTCCCTCCTTTCTATCTTTTTGTCTCACCTTTCGACTTTAGAGTTTAGAACCTTCCTGCTGTTATTTTTGTTGCCCCATTCTATTTTTAGCTCATATGATCACCCCTCCCTAAAAACTAAGCCTCTCGCCTGAGG
Source organism: Dehalococcoidia bacterium (assembly GCA_034435835.1). Classification (GTDB taxonomy): domain Bacteria; phylum Chloroflexota; class Dehalococcoidia; order GIF9; family UBA5629; genus CALJTV01. Next base: position 49,743 of record DAOTWF010000010.1, read on the forward strand.
GGCGAGAGGCTTAGAACCTTCGCGGTGCCACCCTTCTTGGTCATGATGACCATCTCATTATCGGGCATCACCCCTGCGGGGGAAAATGCCCTGGGTTCTGATAACGCTACCCTCCTGCGTCAGAGCCTACTGGGCATGTTGAAAAACACACCTTTTGGTCTGCGGCTCCCGGGTCCATTCCGCCCTGGCGACAGCGTCAGCTCTCACCAGCCCTGACTCTCTGTAGCTGTGCTGGTAAGGCGTACTAGCCCCGTTCACAGCCTTTTCTGTATTCAGTTGTGGCGTAGATTTTATGACAGCTTTTAGACTTTTGTCAAGCGGTAGCTACGCAGCGGAAGAGCAGTACGGCAACTTTTTATTTACAGCAACCTTCTCAGTCCATCTTATATACCATTTGAACGGTGACGCGGAACTCCAGTTCTCCGGGGCTGACAGGGGTGGACGGTGCTGCCTCAAAAGTTTTGAGGGCATAGTCTCTTACCACCGGCGGTGTATACGATATTCCTTCTGAGATGTATATCGGCTTGCCCAGCTTGACATTGGTGACCCGGGCGATCTGACGGGCTTTATCCATAGCGTCCTGAAGTGCTTTTTCTCTTGCTTGATTATAAAGCTGGGTAGGATCATCCACAGCAAAACTAATGTCGTTAATACGCGTGAGGTCGCCGCCGGCTTCAGCCACGGCGTCGATAATGCTGCCGCTCTTTTCTATCTCGCGTATCTTGGCGACCACGATATTTGTCACCCGGTAGGCGATGATCTCGTCCCTGTTCTCCTTTTCTATCCATCTCCGTACGGGCTGAATGCTGAATCTCTGTGTCTGTATGTCCTTTTCTGCCACTCCTCTGTCTCTCAATGTCTTTATGACCCTGTTCATCGCTTCAGCGGCATCCTTCTGTGCTTGTACCACGCTCTTCGCCTCAGCTTCTACGCCCAAGGACAGCCGGACTACGTCAGGAGTTGCCCATACTTTTCCTTCACCGGTCACCCAAATACCGACCTGCTGCTGGCCATAAAGGATGCTGACGTCAGGGGCTTCGAGGTAGGCAGATAGCGGGGGAGCCGAAGTGGTGTCGGTGCCCGGCTTTGTGCACCCTGTCCCCGTTACTGTAGCGGCTAGCATCGTTACAGCCAGCAATGAGGCCCACAGCCATTTCATATTTTTATCCTCCTTCTTCATCTATGATACCACAAAGGGCTTGTCTGATTACTCCTTGTTTTCTGCCCTTATAAACGCAGGCGGGGGCGCTAAGTTTAGCCGCTGGCAAGTAGCCTGAAGATGTACCGGTGATTTATAATAAGTGGCGCGGCTATCGAAAAAGTTTTTAAAGTAGAAGATGAAGTTCGTCAAGGACATCATACTCCCCATAATGGTTGGTCTGGCTGTTTTCTTCTTGCTCAGGACCCTGGTCGAGCCATTTGTGGTTGAGCATTCTTCCATGTGGCCCACCATTGAGGAAGGTGAGTATATTCTGGTGGATAAGGTGAGCTACCGATTTCATGAGCCCCGGAGGGGCGACATAGTTGTTTTCCGCCCGCCCTGGAATTTTGGCAGACCTTACATCAAGCGCGTCATCGGGCTGCCTGGTGATGTTGTGGAGATCAAGGATGGTTCTGTTTTCGTCAATGGTAACCGTCTGGACGAGCCTTACGTGGGGCAGACGCAGGACCTTTTGCAACCAACTGAGGTCCCGCAGGGGGAATATTTTGTGCTCGGTGATAACCGTAATAACAGCTATGACTCGCGCAGGGGCTGGACGATCAGTCGCAAAGATATTGTAGGTAAGGCATGGGTTACCTACTGGCCTCCAAGGAGGTGGAGGCTTGTCGAACATGTTGATCTCCAGGGGCAAGGCGGGTTAATTGTGCCTCTGGTCATCAGGGAGGCGATGTGTCTGACGAGGTAATGACGATATTTAAAGCAGCCGGGGCGATACTCGAAGGCCATTTCCTGCTTACCTCCGGACTGCATTCACCGGTGTATTGGGAGAAGTTCCGGGTCCTGCAGTACCCGCACTATACCGAGAGACTGTGCTGTCTCATTGCCGACCACTTCAGAGGGAAGGGTGTGCAGGTTGTTGCTGGTCCCACCACCGGCGGTATCATCATATCCTTTGAGGTGGCGAGGCAACTGGGGGTGAGGAGCGTCTTTGCCGAGAAGGAGGGTGAGAAAAGGGTCTTCAGAAGGGGGTTTACCATAGAAAGCGGCGAGAGGGTTCTAGTTGTCGATGATGTGCTGACCACTGGAAAATCCATTCGGGAGGTTATGGAGGTGGTCAGCAGCTTGGGTGGGAATATTATCGGGATTGCGGTGCTGGTCGATAGGGCAGATGAGGAGAAAGAATTCGGCGTACCCCTTTTTAGCTGTTTGAAGACTACTGCCCCAGCCTATAAACCGGCTGATTGCCCGCTGTGTGCCCGGGGCATACCACTGGTGAGACCCGGTGGGGATACTGGACGCTAACGGTACACCGCTTGACACTGCGTGGAAAGAGAATTTACAATGGCTATGCGCCGAGGTAGCTCAGTCGGTAGAGCAACGGACTGAAAATCCGTGTGTCCCCAGTTCGATTCTGGGCCTCGGCACTTCCCGTTGTTTTGCTGGTCACCCGAAGAAGCGCCCTGCCGGGGCATATCAGCTCGCTTCGGCTACCTGTCGATTGTATGTGCAGAGGCAGCAGCACCGCGTCTGCTGAACTTGAAGACCGAGACCTTTTCGGGTACGGTTAGCAGCGGTGCCACCTTTTCCAGGTCTTCTTTCCGCTCCGGGCTTGCCTCCCATGCCTTCCATTGCTCGATGTCAATCCAGGTGCTGATGACCAACCAGTGTGTCGGGTCATCAGCGGACTGCAGCGTTTCCCCGGATATGTAGCCTGGCTGGCGTGTGGCTTTCGCCCGGAGGTCTACGAGGAGACGCTCCAGCTCAGCAATTTTCTCCGGATGACAGTGTCTTTCAATGATGACTCTGATCATTACTCCCTCCCAAAAAACCGCACCATGTCCTTTTTTGAGGAATTTGCAGGTTATAGCAGCTCTAGCCGGCGCTGAGCCCTTCAGCGCTTTTAGTCCTGGGCAGGCATCACTGGTCTCTCTGCCATCCATTCGTAGCCGAGCGCGGCAGTCCACTGTGCCAGTTCCTGCCTGAGGTCTTCGTAGTCCTTCTGCACGGATTCGTATAACCTGGCGTTCTCGAGGGCTATAGCGCCGAGGTTAGCCACTGCGCCTACGAAGTAGATGTCTGCCTCGGTGAAGTGCCTTGGTTCGGCAGTGTAAACACGCATCACACCGATTACCTCTCCCCGGAGCAGCATGGGGACGCTGAGGATGGAGGCGATCCCCTCTTCCTTAGCCTGTTTGCGGTACTGGATACGGTCGTCTTCAGTGGCGTCCAGCACGGCTACAGGCTCACCTTCCAGCGCTTTGGCAATGCTCTTATCGGCGGATACCGGGCCCTTCCGCACATAGCGGTCGCTGAGTCCATAGGCTGCGGCGTGAAGAAGGGTGCGCTTATCCGGGGTGAGCAGCATCAGGGCACATCCCTTGGCTTCAAGTGCTTCAGCGACGCTCTTGACGATGCTGCGCAGGATTTCATCGGGTGCGCGCATGGAGTTCAGCGTGGCAGCAATCTCGTAGAGACTGTGGTAGTAGCGCCTCTCCCACTCGCTCATCGTCCACCTCCCTGTGGTTGATAATACCATTATCCGCCAGATACTTATCAATTGTCAATCGACGTCGAAGGCACGGTGTGTTATTGTGCGGCTTGAGAGGTTGTGAAATCTATCTGGTATAATTAAAGAAGGCAGGGCTTGTATTTCGGTGCAATATGCAGGGATATGGAGAGCGATGATTATGCTAGTGAGGTGTGAGGATGAGTAGCGGAATGTCGATGCCCGGCTTCGCTGGTGGGTTCTTGCTGGGAGTGGTGGCAGGACTGGCACTGGGAGTGCTCTTTGCTCCGCAGTCCGGGTCGAGGAGCAGGGAAGCGGTGAAGGAAAAACTGTCTGAGCTCCCTGAAACCGTTCGGGAGCTGACTGCCGACAGGGAGAAGATATACAAAGAGACGCTGAAAAAGCGGCGGGGACAGCCGCTGGTCAGCGAGTCGTATTTTCAAACCTAGTTTTTGCCAGCCAGCGGTATTGGCAAGCTGCGTAAATTTGCATGCTGCCCGGTGTATGCTTTTGCCTGGTGTGGGCGGGGGTGATAGAATTTCAGCATCGAAGAAAAAAGAGGCTTCTATTTGCCGAAGTGGCGGAATGGTAGACGCGGCAGTCTCAAAAACTGTTGAGGGGCGACCCTCGTGTCGGTTCGAATC
>DAOTWF010000011.1:0-14373 GCA_034435835.1 Dehalococcoidia bacterium
GGTAGACGCGGCAGTCTCAAAAACTGTTGAGGGGCGACCCTCGTGTCGGTTCGAATCCGACCTTCGGCACCAGTATACTTGCTGCCGAGTTGTGTAGCGGTAGCACAGGGGACTTTGGATCCCTTAGCCCAGGTTCGAATCCTGGCTCGGCAGCCATTTTATCCCCGAAAGTGGTACAATAACCGCGACCGCGCCAAACGATACTTACTCGCTTATTCAGGAGGTTTTCTGGATGAACAAACGGTATTCTGTGTTATTCCATCCGATAGAGATAAATGGTTTGCATCTCAAGAACAGGCTCGTCGTCCCGCCGATGGGCACCGGCTTTGCCAGCGAGGACGGAAGCGTATCTGAACGCCTTATCCAGTACCACGAAGCCAGAGCCAGGGGTGGCTTTGGCCTGATCATCCTGGAGGTCACGGCGGTCGATGGTGTGGAGGGTAAAGGGAGCTTACATCAGCTCAGCATATACGATGACCGTTTTATCCCCGGTTTCAAAAAGCTGGTGGAGCGGGTGCATAATGCTGGTGCTAAAGTGGGTATACAGCTGTACCACCCGGGCAGGGTGACATCACCTGCTGTTATAGGCGGGCGTCTGCCAGTGGGACCTTCGCCTCTGCCCGACCCCATCTGGCGGCAGCCAACCAGAGAGCTCACCATTGAAGAGATAAAAGGGCTGGTCGAGGCATTTGCCCAAAGTGCCAGGCGGGCAAAAGAAGCCGGCTTTGACATGGTGGAACTGCATGGCGCCCACGGCTATCTCATCTGCCAGTTCATGTCGGCTTACGCCAACAAACGGACGGACGAATACGGAGGAGGTTTTGAAGGCTTTGTCCGCTTTCCTGTGGAGATAGTCCGCAGAATAAGACAACTGGTTGGTCCTGATTTCCCCGTCTCCTTCCGTATAAGCGCTGAGGAGAGGGTTACCGGCGGCAGGACGCTCCCTGAAAGCATCGAGATGGCGAAGAGGCTGGTGAAGGAAGGCGTCGATGTTATCCATGTTTCTACGGGCGTGATGGAGTCAAGTGCTTTTGTCAGTGCTCCTCCGGATATGGAGGAAGGCTTTAATGCCGGAGCGGCGGCGGCATTCAAAAAGGCTTTAGCGGTGCCTGTCATAGCGGTGGGGCGCATCCATACCCCACAGGTCGCCGCGGACATAATAAGCTCGGGCAAAGCTGATATGGTTGCCATCGGCAGGCAGTCGCTGGCGGACCCCGAATGGCCCAATAAAGTGGCTATGGGGCGTGAAGGTGACATCGTTAGGTGTCTTTCCTGCAACGAAGGCTGTATCGAGGGCATCGCCATATGGGGCAGGCAGTCCATCACCTGTGTCCAGAACCCGGCGTTGGGCAGGGAAGCTGAGTATGCCGCTCCGCGTGCCTCAAGACGCAGGAAAGTGCTAATTGCAGGTGGCGGACCGGCTGGACTGGAGGCAGCGCGGACGGCAGCATTGTGGGGACACAAGGTGGTGCTTTACGAAAAGGAGAAAGTCCTCGGCGGACAGGTGAACATTGCCGTCATACCGCCCATGAAGGATATCTACAAAGAGGTGACCATCTCCCGTGCCAAGGCGATAAAACAGCTTGGGGTGAAGGTGCACCCGGGCAAAAAGCTCATACCGGAGATAACAAAGAAGGAATCACCGGACGTCCTGATAATAGCCACTGGGTCTAGACCTCTTATTCCCAATATCGCCGGCATTGACCGAAATAACGTGGTCACCGCCAGCGAAGTCCTCAAAGGTGCCAAAGTGGGGGAGAGGGTGGTTGTGGTCGGGGGCGGGCTGGTAGGCTGTGAGACCGCGGACTATTTAGCACAGCAGGGCAGGCAGGTAACGATTGTGGAGATGCTCCGCCACACCGCGCGGGATATCGGTCCTGCAGCCCGTTACTTCTTGCGTCGGCGGATGGCTGAGAAGGGGATAAAGATAATGACGTTGACCACTGTGGAGGAGGTCACGGATGATGGTGTGAAGGTTAGGTCAGAACAGGGAACGCAGATCTTATCCCCGGTGGACACGGTAGTGCTGGCAACCGGTGCCGAGCCCGTAAATGAACTTGAGTCGGCGGTCAAGGGCTTTGTCCCGGAGGTATACGTCGTTGGAGATGCTGCCAAGCCGGGAAAAATCCTGGCGGCTGTGGAGCAGGCGGCGGAGGTAGCACGGAGGCTGTGATACGAAACCAGGACTTAAAAGGCGGTGGCACATATGCCTTGGTGATGCTCCTGAAAAAGAGGGCCTGCCTGCGGGTAGGCAAACTTGGTGTCTGCGAGTTCTCACCCGGGTATTATGTCTATGTAGGTAGTGCTCTCAATGGTCTATCAGGCAGGCTGAACTACCATCTCAAGTCAGAGAAAAAATTTCACTGGCATGTTGACTATCTATTGGGCTATGCTAAAGTGGTTGAAATATGGTATACCATGAGCGTGGAAAGGCTCGAATGCAAATGGGGCACAATCCTGCAGAAACTACCAGGAGCTGGTCCTTCTATCCGCGGTTTTGGCGCATCGGACTGCAAGTGCTACTCCCATCTCCACCATTTTCAGACGATTCCCTCATCAGATCTTTTCAATGAGAAGCTGTGGCAATACGAGCTGCGAGGGGCATGTCGGCTGGCTTAACAGTCTGATTATGAATGCAACAACCGAGGATTTTTGCCCAAAGACTAGGGCAATGTGAAAGCTACCCAGAACCTTATTAGCGGCAGTAGTTTCAATCCACGCCCCTGCACGGGGGGCGACAAGAGAAGATGAAAGATTTTGCCTTAACTGAAGATTGTTTCAATCCACGCCCTGGTAGCTCTTTTTCTGGGGGCGGGTCAAATGACCAGCCTTCGCCTCATGGTGAGCATGGAGATGAGGAAGAAGGGGATGGTGAAGGCAAGGATGATTGCCAGCAGCAGTATGAGGTGGGGGTGTATGTCTCCGTTGAGCAGTGCCCTAGTGAGGTGTACCACCGGGGTGAGCGGTACCACCCAGCTTAACTTTTGTACCAGTATAGGAAAGGAGGAGAGGGGGAAGAACACTCCGCTGAAGAAGAACATGGGTGTGATGAACAGGCTGAAGTAGTAGTTGAAGCTGTAAATTGAGGGGACAATGGAGGTGAAGAACAGGGCGATGGAAGCGAACATCAGACCCTCGAGAAAGCAGACAGGGGGTATGAGGAGGGCATAGGGGGAGCGGACCAGACCGAAGGCGGCGGCTATGACCAGCATGGCAGTGCCGGTCATGGCAGCTCTGGTTGCCCCCCAGAAGATCTCGCCGGCGGACACATCCTCGATGTCCAGAGGCGTGGCTATGATGGCATCAAAGGTCCTCTGGTGTTCCAGTCGCACGAAGCTGCCATACGTGCACTCGAAGCTGGCGCTGAACATGGCGTAGCCAGCTATGAGCCCGGGGGCGATGAATTCGATGTACCTCTGTCCGTCAACCAGACCAACATAAGCCCCTAAGCCCAGTCCCATGGCAAGCAGTATTATCACAGGCTCAGCGACAAAAGCCGGCGTCTCGGCATGCCACAGCCTAAAGAATACGTCGCGGTTGCGCTGCCATACTCTGATAAACCTGCGCGAGAAAAGTCTCATTCGGTGAGGTGCCTCCCGGTGAGTTTAAAGAATACGTCCTCAAGGGTAGGAGGGCGGCTCCTGACTTTCTGTGGTGCGATGAGACCTCTTATCGTTGTCACATCTTTTTCGCTGAGTACATAGATTCTGTTGCCTGCTGTCTCGTATTCGAGCCTTTTCTCATCTAGCATCTGGATAAGGCTGCTTTTCGTATCGGGTTCTACCTCTATTTCCCATATATCGTTGCCTATGTGTCTGGACAGGAGTGCTCTGGGGGTATCGCTCTCTATTATTTTCCCCTGGTGCATTATAGCCACGCGGTCGCAGAGGAACTCAGCCTCCTCCATATTTTGTGTGCACAGCAGCTGAGTGACCCCCTGTGCCTTGAGCTCTATGAGCTTTTCCCACACGAGGTACTTCGCCTGTGGGTCGAGCCCTATGGTGGGCTCATCGAGGATGAGGATTTTCGGGGAATTGATCAGTCCCCGGGCTATGAGGAGTCGGCGGCGCATGCCTCCGGAAAGTTCCTTGATGGGGCTCTTACTTCTGTCATTAAGCTGGAAAAGCTTCAGGATTTCATGGCTGCGTTTTATTGCCTCTTTTTTGGGGATGTCGAAATAGCGAGCAAAGGTGGTCAGGTTCTGGATAACGGTGAGGTCGGGGTCAAGGTTGTCCACCTGGGGGACAACGCCAAGCATGGCTTTTATTTCGCGGGAGCTGGACTTTAAGTCACGCCCGAAAACGTATATTTCGCCGGTGGTTGGCGGTGACACGGCTGTTATCATTCTGATGAGCGTGGTCTTGCCGGCACCGTTGGGTCCGAGCAGTCCGTAGCATTCGCCTTCGTGCACCTGAAGGTCGACTCCGCTTACCGCAGTTATGTCTTTGAATTTTTTGGTCAGGTTTCTGGTCTCGATGGCTGGCATGGGGCTACCGTCTCCGGCAAAAGCGCCTTTCATTGTACCAAGCACGGTTTGCGGACAACAAGACTCTGGATTGCCGGGCATATACCTGATGCATTTTGACAGGGCTGCCTTTCATAGTTAAAATGGGTATGACGTGCGGGAGTAACTCAGGTGGTAGAGTACCTGCCTTCCAAGCAGGCTGTCGCGGGTTCGAGTCCCGTCTCCCGCTCTGGAAGTTTATAGTCTGCGCAGCCTCATTTTAGGAGTCTTCCCTGCCCGGCATCCATCCGGTCTGAATGATTGGACCACGCCATATCTCCTTGTTTGTGACTTTAATTGTATGGTATATTTAGTCTTGATTTCAGTGAGAGTGAAGATATGACCCAACTGGAACTGGCAAGACAGGGTATTCTGTCACCCCAGCAAAAGCATGTTGTGGATGTGGAAGGGGTGGCGGAGGAGTTTGTCCTCAGAAATTTAGCTGAGGGCAGGATCGTCATTCCTGCGAATGTAAACCACGGCAACCTTGTTCCCTGTGGGATAGGGCAGGGACTGCGCGTCAAGGTGAATGCCAATATTGGCACATCATCCGATTATGGGACGGTGGAAAGCGAGCTGCAGAAGCTGCGCGTTGCTGTACAGTTTGGTGCTGACACGGTGATGGATCTGAGCACAGGCGGCGATATTTCCGCTATCCGCAGGGCGATTATCGAAGCCAGTCATCTACCTGTGGGCACTGTCCCGATATATCAGGCAGGAATTGAAGCCATCGAGAGGCGGGGAGCCATAGTAAGCATGACTGCTGACGACATCTTTGCTGCCATTGAGCAGCAGGCGAAGGACGGCGTGGACTTCATGACCGTGCATTGTGGCGTCACTCTGGCGACCATCGAGCGGTTAAAACGGCAGAGGAGGCTCACCGATGTTGTGTCTCGGGGAGGGGCTTTCCTCCTCGGCTGGATGCTGCATAATGACCGTGAGAACCCTCTCTATGAATATTTCGACAGGCTGCTCGATATAGCACGCGAGTATGATGTGACCTTGAGCCTCGGTGATGGCATGCGCCCGGGCAGTCTGGCAGATGCCACCGACCGCCCGCAGGTGGAGGAACTTATCGTTCTTGGTGAGCTGGTGGAGCGTGCCAGAGAGGCCGGTGTCCAGGTAATGGTGGAAGGTCCGGGGCATCTGCCGATGGACCAGATCGTCGCCAATGTTCAGCTTGAGAAAAGTCTCTGCCGCGGTGCGCCTTTTTATGTGTTGGGACCGCTGGTAACGGACATCGCCGCCGGCTATGACCATATTACTGCTGCCATCGGCGCTGCTATAGCTGCGGCTGCCGGGGCGGACTTTCTCTGTTATGTTACCCCTGCCGAGCACCTTTCTTTGCCGGACAGCGAAGATGTCAAGCTGGGAGTTATAGCCTCCAGAATCGCTGCCCACGCTGCTGACATCGTCCGCGGGATGCAAGGGGCTGCCAACTGGGACAGGAGTATGTCCAGCGCCAGAAAGAACCTTGATTGGGAGTCGCAGGCGAGGCTGTCTCTCGATCCGGACAAGGTCAGGGCAGTCCACGAGAAGTACCGAAGCAGTGGTCCTGCCTGCAGCATGTGTGGAAAGTATTGCGCCATGGAGCTGGTGGAAAAGTATCTCGGCATATCCGCAATAAAGTGTTGATGCATGCGGGTAGAAGCGCAAGATGAAGGCTGAGATAATCACCGTTGGCACCGAACTGCTGCTGGGTGAGATAACCAACACGAACTCCGCTTATTTGGCAAGCGAGCTACCGCAGCTAGGGCTGGACCTCCACTTCATATCCACGGTGGGTGATAATCAGAAGAGGATTATCGATACCTTGAGACTGGCATGGCAGCGCTCCGATGTCATCATCGTGACCGGCGGTCTGGGACCCACTCAGGACGATGTCACCAGGGAGGCTATTGCTGAATTTCTGGGTGAGGGGATTACCATCGATAGCGGACTGGTGAGGCGTTTTGAGGAGCTGTTCAGGCGCTATGGGATGGAGATGCCGCCGAGCAATATCAAGCAGGCAGCGGTGATTCCCTCAGCCGAAGTGATCCCCAATCCTAGGGGCACGGCACCGGGCTGGTGGATAGAGAAGGACAATCGGGTTATAGTTACCATGCCGGGACCTCCGGGGGAGATGCAATTGATGTGGACGAGGGAGGTGCTCCCCAGGTTAAGGCAGATTGCTGGAGGACACGTCATTGTTTCCAGGACAATCAAGACCTTCGGCTTGACGGAGGCGGAGGTGGACGAGCAGGTGAGCAGGTTTCTATCGTCTATAAACCCCACGTTGGCGACCTATGCCAAGAGGGACGGTATATATCTGCGCATTACAGCGAAAGCAGCGAGCGAAAACGAAGCCCGGAGCCTCATCGAGCAGAGGGAGGCTGATATCCGTGGGATAATCGGTGACTATGTTTGGGGAGTGGACTCAGACAGTCTGGAGGGTGCTGTTGGCTCGCTGTTGGTGGCAAGGGGGTTGACTATTGCCACCGCGGAGTTGTATACTGGCGGCTTGCTTGCGAGCATGATGACAGATGTCCCTGATTGCTCGAGCTATTTCAAAGGGGGACTTGTCGCCTGTGCTTTGGAGGTGGTGAAGGCTTTTGGCGTTGACCTTGAAGCAAAGGGCGGGCATGGTGGTGCGGAGTTTGCTGAGGCTATGGCGGATGCTGCTAGAAGAACCATGGGGACGTCTATCGGTTTCAGTCTAATTGGCCCTGAAACAGGGAGGGAGACAGAGGGGGGTGGTGCTGGCAACATTTATATAGGTATTGACAGTGGCAAGGAGAAGAGGAGTTTACAGAGGAAATCTTTTGGCAACCGCGCGCGGGCAAAACAAAGAGCGGTCATATCAGCCCTCTTTGAGTTGCGCAGATTTTTGCTGGAGGAGGCGTAATGCACCTGATCATCGACGGTTTTGGTAGCAACCCGAAGGTTATGCAGGACGAATGGTTTATATACGAGCTGCTGGACACCTATCCTGACAGGATAGGGATGACCAAGATTTCTCAGCCGTTTGTCCTCACGTATAAGGGTCCTAAGCCCGAAGATTGGGGGGTTTCCGGTTTCGTGTTCATCGCCGAGAGCCATATCAGCGTCCATACCTTTGCCGAGCGGTGCTATGTGAACATAGATGTTTTCTCCTGCAAGGACTTTGATGCCGAATCGGCTATAGAGTTTTTCCGGGAGCAATTCAAGCTGGTCAAGTTTTCCACGCGTTTGCTTGACAGGGACTGGGACAGGGCAGAACTTTCAGCGGTTGGCGATGCCTCCCCTCCCGGTATACGCTCGGACAGCTAATGGATAGTGGGCAGGACTTCCCGCTGTTGACACACAACTTTGCCGGGCTGGCACCTCCTTACTGTGATCGCGCACAGGCTAAAGTGGTCGTTGTGCCGGTGCCTTATGATGGCACCTCTGAGTGGCATGGTGGTTCGCGTCATGGTCCCCGGGCGATTATCGAGGCTTCCCGATACCTTGAACTGTATGATGTGGAGCTGGATGCTGAGATACACCAATTAGGCATCCATACCCTTGGTGAGTTGGAGCCGGCGATGGGTGGACCTGAGGACATGGTGGAGCGGGTGTATCATGTGGTGAGGGGGTTAGGAGCAGAGGGGAAATTTGTAGTGGTGCTAGGCGGAGAGCATTCGGTCAGTCTGGGGGCGGTGCGTGCTCTGAAGGAGTACTTCCCTGACCTGAATGTCTTACAGTTAGATGCCCATGCCGATCTTCGCGATGAGTATCTGGGAACAAGGTATGGGCATGCCTGTGTGATGCGGCGTGTGTCTGAGCATTGTCCTGTAGTGCAGGTCGGTGTGCGCAGTCTCAGTCTTGAGGAAAAACAGTTTATGGAGCGCAGCGGCATCAAGTGTTTGTTTATTGAGGGTCCGGAGGGTAGACCGGGAGACCTGCAGGAAGTCGTAGCCAGTTTGAGAGAGCACGTTTATGTCACCATAGACCTTGACGTCTTCGACCCTTCGGTGATGCCCGCGGTGAGCATGCCTGAGCCCGGTGGTATGCAGTGGCACCAGGTGTTGGGCCTGCTCAAAGTTGTTGCCCGCAGGCGGCGTATCGTGGGCTTCGATCTTGTGGAGCTGTGCCCGGAAGAGGGCCCAGACCATTGCGCCTTTCTGGCTGCCAAGCTTGCCTATAAGCTCATCGGTTATGCCTTGCTGGACTAGGTGTGCTGGCGGATCGCACAGAGGTCGTGGTATTTTGACAGGCGGCTAGCATTGTGTTAACATATAGTTGCCATCGACCGTAATGGCGGTGAGCACTTTATCAGATTAAGTTTACAGGACCGCTTGGATCAGCAATGACCGAGACGGGAAAGAGCGGAGATTTAAGGAGCCTTCTCGGCGGTTGCTGAGAAGGCTTTGTATTTTTTAGGGGCAGAACGTGTTTAATGCCATAACCGATGTGGCCGGTATAAAAGTCGGGCATTATACTGACAGGGCAGCGATGACTGGCTGTACCGTTGTCCTGTGTGAGGCCGGTGCTGTGGCGGGCGTCGATGTCAGGGGCTCGGCGCCGGGCACCAGGGAGACCGACCTGCTTCGCCCGACGAATCTGGTGGAGAAGGTGCAGGCGGTGCTTCTCAGCGGTGGCAGCGCTTTCGGGCTGGACGCAGCCAGCGGTGTGATGCGCTTTCTGGAGGAGCGCGGTTGCGGGCATGAGACTTCGGTACTCAGGGTGCCGATAGTGCCGGCAGCGATAATCTTCGACCTCAACGTCGGAGACCCGCTTAAGAGACCGGGTCCTGAAGATGGCTACCAGGCTTGTCTGGCGGCTGCTGGTGATGAGGTGGCTGAGGGATGTGTGGGGGCTGGCACAGGGGCCACCGTCGGAAAGATTCTGGGCATACAACGAGCCACCAAAAGCGGGCTGGGGACAGTCAGCAAGCAAATTGCAGGTGGAGTGATTGTCGGTGCCCTGGTGGTGGTGAATGCTGTGGGCGATGTGGTCGATCCCTGGACAGGAGAACTGCTGGCTGGACCGAGGGATGTGGAGCGCGGCAAAGGTTTCTTAAGTACTATTGACCTGATAATGGGTGGCGGAGCGATACGGAGCAGGACGTTGTCTGAAAATACCACACTGGGAGTGGTGGCGACCAATGCTGCCTTAACCAAAGAGCAAATCAATAAGGTAGCCCAAATGGCGCAAGACGGGATAGCCCGGTGCATAAAACCCAGCCATACCATGCATGACGGTGATGTCATTTTCGCGCTATCGCTGGGTGATAAGAGGGCAGATGTTACCGTGGTGGGTGCGGTGGCGGCGGAGGTGGTGGCGGAGTCTATAGTGAGGGCGGTGCAAAAAGCGGAGACCATGGGTGGGATACCAGCAGCGAGGGATGTCGGATGAAAGGCAGTAACGAAGGACTCACGCTTGGTTTCATAGGCGCAGGGACGACGGGCACAGCACTGGCTGTCAGTCTCTGGCGCTGCGGCTACAGGGTTGCCAGTGTGTTTAGCCGGAGCGCCAGTTCGGCACAGAGGCTGGCTGGGATGGTGGATGGTTGTAAAGTCTGCGAGAATGCCCAGCAGGTAGCGGACACTGCCCGGCTGGTCTTTATCACCACTCCTGACGATGTAATAGCCCGCGTGGCTGGGGAGACCGGGTGGCACGAGGGACAATATGTGGTGCACTGCAGTGGTGCGCATTCAGTGGATATTCTGGAGCCGGCGCACCGGGCCGGTGCTGGCACCGGTTCGTTTCACCCATTGCAGACTTTCGCCAGCATTGAGCAAGCCATAAAAAACATCCGTGGTTCCGTGTTTGGCATAGAGGCTGAAGAACCGCTACGGACCCTGCTTAAGAAGATGGCTGAGGCGCTGGACGGAGAACCGGTGATGCTGAGGGCTGAGGACAAGGTCCTTTACCATGCGGCGGCTGTGTTCGCCTGCAACTATCTGGTGACTCTGGTCAAGCTGGCTACCGACCTGTGGCAAACGTTTGGGGTTCCCCAGGCACAGGCGACCAGGGCGCTGCTACCCCTGTTGCAGGGCACGTTAAACAATATAGGTAATGTGGGCCTGCCCAATTGTCTGACGGGACCAATTGCCCGGGGTGACCTGGGGACTATAAGAAGACACCTCGATGCCCTGGAGAAAGCAGCCCCCTCCATTCTGGGCACTTACAAAGAGATGGGACTGCAGACCGTGCCAATAGCTCTGGCTAAAGGGCGGGTCGATTTAGCAAGGGCAAAGGAAATGGAAATTCTGCTAGGGAAAAAGGAGGACCGCCATGCGCATAATGCTCAAAAGTAAGATCCACCGGGCGAGGGTAACCGAATGCAATGTGGACTATGAGGGGAGCATCACCATTGATAAGGACCTCATGGAGGCTGCAGACCTGCTCCAGTACGAGAGGGTGGATGTATTGAACATTAATAACGGTGCCAGGTTCAGCACTTATGTTATTGAGGGAGCAAGAGGCTCAGGCGTTATCTGCCTCAATGGTGCCGCTGCCAGACTGGTGGCGAAGGGGGACATAGTCATCGTCCTGTCATATCACGAGGTTACTGAGGCGGAAGCTGCCACACTTGTTCCCAGACTGGTATATGTTGATGCCAGCAACAGGATCGTCGAGGTCAAAGGCGGTGTTGCCGAGCCGGCAAGCCTTTACCGGGCGAGCAATTAGATATAACACAAAAAACTAAAGGAGGATAGGGGAGATGAGAGTCACAGTCAATACGATCAGGGAGATGAAGCAGCGCAAAGAAAAAATAGTCATGCTCACCGCTTATGACTATTCCACTGCCAAGCTTGTTGACGAAGCCGGTGTACCGCTGATCCTGGTTGGCGACAGTCTAGGTATGGTGGTGCTGGGCTATGACTCAACCATCCCTGTGACCATGGACGATATGATCCACCACACCAGAGCGGTGGTCAGGGGTGCGCAGAAGGCGATGGTCATAGGAGACATGCCCTTCATGACCTATCATACCAGTGTGTCCGATGCCCTGCGCAATGCTGCACGGTTTATACAGGAAGGCGGTGCTCAGGCGGTGAAGCTGGAGGGCGGTGTGACTGTCGCTGATACGGTGAAGCGGATTGTGGATTGTGGTATCCCTGTGATGGGACACATCGGGTTAACCCCGCAGTCCATTCATCAGCTGGGTGGATTTAGCGCACAGGGGAAAACACCAGAGGCGGCATTGAGGTTGCTCAACGACGCTAGGGCCCTGGAGCAGGCTGGAGCTTTTGCAGTGGTTCTGGAGCTGGTGCCGGCGCCTCTCGCCAAGCTGATTACACAGGAACTGGGCATCCCTACCATTGGCATCGGCGCCGGACCCGACTGCGACGGGCAGGTCCAGGTGATCAGCGATCTTCTGGGGCTGTATTCCGATTTTGTACCCAGGCATGCCAAGCAATATGCAAAGCTGGCTGGTGAGATCAAGGCTGCTATTGCCAATTACATATCTGAAGCCAAAGCAGGGCTTTTTCCAACCCTGGAGCATTGTCCGACAATGGACGAGAGGTTACTTGAGGGTCTGAAGCGGTCTTAATGCTGTGCGGATAGCAAGGACGATCGGTGAAATGAAGGCTTTGCGGAGGCAAAGCCAGGGCACAGTGGGTTTTGTGCCCACCATGGGCTACCTCCACGAAGGACATCTGGAGCTGGTCAGGCGAGCCAGAGCAGAGAATTCCGTCGTGGTGGTGAGCATCTTTGTCAACCCGACGCAGTTTGGCCCCGCGGAAGACTTCAAAAGGTATCCTCGGGATATACCGCGTGATCTGGCTCTGCTGGAACGGGAGAAAACAGACATTGTATTTACGCCCTCCGCTGAGGAGATGTATCCGCCCGAGTGCAACACCTGGGTGATTGTTGAGAAGGTGACGGAGCGACTTGAGGGCAAAAGCCGCCCTGGTCATTTCAGAGGCGTGGCTACTGTGGTTAATAAACTATTCAACATCGTCGAGCCGACACGGGCATATTTTGGGCAGAAGGATGCGCAGCAGGTGGTGGTGATCAAGAGGATGGTTTCAGACCTGAATATGAATGTGGAGATTGTGGTTGTGCCCACGGTGCGGGAAAGCGATGGACTGGCAATGAGCAGTCGAAATGTCTATCTTAATCCTCAGGAACGCCAGGCGGCGACTGTGTTGTTCAGGGCTCTCAGTCTGGCAGAGAGTCTGTGGCGGGAGGGTGAGAGGGACGCGGATATTATCAGGAACGCAATGGTGTCCGTGATCAGCAAGGAACCTCTGGCTGAGATAGATTACGTCAGCATTGCCCACCCCGAGACGCTGGAGGAGCTGTCTAAAATAGACGGTCCAGCGCTGACTTCGCTGGCTGTGAGGATTGGGAAGACGAGGCTTATAGATAATATGGTGCTGGGACAAAGCTCACTCGCGGACCAGCAGAATCAGCCCCAGCATGGCTAACAGTGCCAAACCAGCGCCGAAATAGAATGGAGCGGCGGGGCTGAAGGTGTGCCATAACCAGCCTGCTATCACACTAGCTGGCAACAGGGTGAGTCCGACCACAGTGTGGAAGATTCCGTAGGCAGTACCGCGCCTGCTTTCTGGCACCAGGTCAGCGACAAAAGCCCGGACTACTCCTTCTGCCAGCCCATAGTACACACCGTACAGCATGAACAGCAACCAGACCTGCCAAGGGCTGCCGGCTACAGCAAAGCCTAAATAGGTTATGCCGTATATTAGCCACCCCAGGAGTATAAGTCGGCGTCTCCCCAGCTTGTCGGAAAGAATGCCAGCTGGCGTGGATATGCCGGCATAGACAGCGTTGAAAAGGACCAGCATGACAAGGACACCGAAAACAGGATTTCCCAAATTTTGGGCGCGCAGGACGAGAAAAGCATCACTGGAATTTCCCAGGGTAAACACAAAGATAATGGCAAGAAAGATCTTGAAGCGCGTATCGAAGCTGGTGGTAGTGGTTTTCCTGTCTTTCTCCTGAACCTGCGGTGTGTCTATTTTCCTGTCAACTGTCCACTCTTGTCTTTTGGTTTCTCTTATGAATAAAAAGAGAAACAGTGCCAGTATTGCGGGGATAACACCGATGAGCACCAGCGTCTGATAGGTGCCCCGTACCAGTTCCAGGGAACCCTTCTGTGTGAGGAAGACCACGATGGCAGCGATCACCAGCCCGCATGCAGCGCCGGCAGTATCCATAGCACGGTGGAAACCGAAGGCTTTCCCCCTGTTTTCCAGTGTGGCAGAGTCAGCTACTAAAGCATCCCGGGGTGCGGTGCGGATGCCTTTGCCCAGTCTATCTGCGAACCTGATACCCAGGACCACAGGCCATGTGCTAGCGATGTACATGAATGGTTTAGCTATTGTGGAAAGGGTATAGCCAGCGAAGGTCAAAGGCTTCCGTTTCCCCATCCTGTCGCTGAGCCAGCCGCTGATGACCCTCACCACCGAGGCCGTGCTATCAGCCAGCCCCTCTATAAACCCGATGACCACCGTTGTGGCGCCCAGGACATTGGCTAAAAACAGGGGCAGCAGAGTGAAGATCATTTCGCTGCTAACATCTGTGAGGAAGCTCACCAGGCCCAAAAAGAAGATGTTTGGGTGGAGGGCAAGTCTTATGGCCGTGCTTTTTTTCGACTGTGCAGGTCTGTCAATCAACCTCGTAAGACCTTGTCGGCAAGAGGAGGCGTTTTTGTTTCAGACGGTACGGAGTAGTGCGGTAAAAGCCTGTCCGGACTAATGCCATATTCTTAGCAGGCAATTGTAGTCCGGTCTGCTAGTCATGTCAAACGGATACTAAAGCTGCCTTTGACAATCGCGACTTTTTCGGCTATGATAAGAAACTGAACTAGCAAGGTTGTAAGCCTCTGGTGGTTAGAGCGAGGTGGAACCACCCGTTCCCATCCCGAACACGGAAGTGAAACACCTCAGCGCAGA
>DAOTWF010000012.1:0-30859 GCA_034435835.1 Dehalococcoidia bacterium
TCATCCCAAAAGCGACCTGGGCACCGCATCTGGGACACCGATACCACTGATGCCACTGCTGCATCTTGCCACCTCCCATCGCTATTCCCAAGCTGTATTGTAGGCAATTCTCATCAGACAGTCAATAGTATGAAAGGAAAAGTTATTCAGGCTTGAGGGGGTGCAGTCGGCGACTGGCTTTAAGGAGATGCACAACCAGCCATGACTGCCGCAAGTAAGATTGCTATCGCGAAAAAAGCTACGCTTTTCATTTTAGTTAATTATAGTTGGAACCCGGGCGATGTCTATTTAAGCAAGGCCACTAATGCACAGAAGTAGATTTAACTACAATCGCACAAAATGAGTAAGCGTGCAGGAGCAAAACTGTGGAGAACGCCCTTTTTATATGGGCATTGATGAAGAAGGCGGGATGAGAGATAATGCTGGGAAAAGACTGCATTCGATAGCCAGATAAGGAGGAGAAAATGGTAAGTTCAATTCGTGTGGACCGAAATGTCCCTATGCGGATGCGGGATGGGGTGGTGCTGAGGGCAGATGTCTACCGACCGGACGATAGCGAGAAACATCCAGCTATCGTGATACGGACACCGTACAACAAGGCGCATTCTGTCTTCAGCGATTTTCTATCACCCATAGAGGCGGCTTTCGCGGGATATGCTGTGGTTATCCAGGATACCAGAGGCAGGTTTGCCTCAGAAGGAGAATTCGTCCCCGGAGCACCGGAAGGCAAGGATGGGTATGACACCATAGAGTTTGTAGCCGCTGAGCCGTGGTGTGATGGGAACGTCGGTATGGTGGGCGCATCATATCTGGCACGGAACCAGTGGCAGGCTGCAATAGAGAACCCGCCCCATCTTAAAGCCATCGCTCCCCATGTCATCGGAGCCGGCATGTTAGGCGAGGCTGAAATGGCAGGGATAAAGGAGCTGGAAACGACCATAAGCTGGTTCGCCAATATGGCTTTCGATATGCTGGCGAAAATGGCGAAGCAGGGGAAAGACATTTCCAAGGCGGTGGAAAACATCAGGTACGTCCTGAACAATTTTGAGGAAGTGTGCAATTTTCTGCCGCTTAAGGACATACCATATTTTAAGTTTGAAGGGATGGAGCAGTGGCTCATCAGGCGCCTAAGTTATGAAAATCTGAAGGGGATAAAGTCTGAGGAAGAGATATTCTGGCCCTATGAAAAAGTAAAGGTTCCCATCATGCATTCCTGCGGCTGGTATGATATGAGCGTGGGGCATACCTTTTTGAATTTCCTCAAAATGAGGGAAAGGGGTGGCTCACAAATCGCCCGGGCGGGGCAGCACGTGTTTATGGGACCCTGGGTCCACGGGGCAAGGCTGCACAACTTCATCGGGGCGCTCAATTTTGGCGCCTATGCTTCTGGAGTGGGGTCTTTCGCCACCGAGCGGCATATACAGTTTTTCGACAAATACTTAAGGGGGATCGACAGCCCTTACCTCGTCCCCATACGCTATTTTGTCATGGGGCTGAACAGGTGGAGGAATGCCACCACCTGGCCTCCGCCGGAGACGCAGTGGCAGCGCTTTTATTTGCACAGCCGTGGGCATGCCAACTCTGCTTCAGGTGATGGTCTGCTCAGCCGTGATGAGCCCGGGGCGGAGCCACCGGATATCTATGTGTATAACCCCCACGATCCCGTGCCCACACGGGGCGGTAGGCTTAATCCAGACCTCAACCAGCCCGCGGGACCACAGGACCAGACCATTGTTGAAAAACGACCTGACGTCCTGTGTTATACCACCCCGGAGCTGCTAGAAGATATGGAGGTGACCGGTCCTTTGAAGCTTCACCTTTTCGCCTCCACCTCGGCGAAGGACACGGACTTCTTTGTGAAGCTGGTGGATGTCTATCCCAATGGCCTTGCCATAAATGTGGCGGAGGGCTGTATTCGGGCGAGATTCAGGAGGTCTATCCTCAAGCCCGAGCTGGTAAATCCCGGAGAAATCAATGAGTATGTGATCGATTTGGCTTCGACCAGCAATCTCTTTCGCAAGGGGCACCGCATCCGCTTAAGCATCACCAGCAGCAATTTCCCGCGGTTCGAGCGCAACATGAATACGGGCAATGCTCCTGGTGAGGATGCTCATGGCATTCCCGCCATGCAGACCGTATTCCACGAGTCAAGGTACGCATCGTATATCGATCTACCGGTAATCCCATCGGGCAAAAGATGAGCGGGAAAGCAGGAGGGCAGTAAGACCATAATACTGAGGGGCTCATCGATAAACGACGACGACAGATGAGGCAGGGCGCAGGCTAGTAGCTTTTCATTAGTGGCAAGGCGGTCTATCGAGGGTGTGAAGTATTCTTCGAAGCTTGATATTACCAGAGAAGCGGGACTAGCCGGTATTTCACCTGACTTGCGTATTCTCTGTAGCCCGCCAGTTCGTTCTGGAGCATGCTGTCTTCCAGAGCTGTGCGGACTACCAGTATGATTGCCAATATGCCGTGCAACACAAAACCCCACCATGAACCCAAGACGAACGGATAGGCTAATAGTGAGAGAATTCCACCAGCATACCCTGGATGTCTCATTATTCTGTAGGGACCGGCTGTACAGACGTAGTGCTGCCTGTCAGTCTGGATGCGTGCCGTACATTCAAAGAACTTATTAACAGCCATCGCCCAGATTACAAGCAGAGAAGCAGCCGTAAATATAAATATGCCTATGAAAGTGAACCAGAAATGCATAAACGACCACTGGAATCTGACTGCATCGAACCCCATGACGACTAGATTGGCAAAAGTAAGTGCCGGATAGATGACCACCCATACCCTTTCAAAGCCTTTTGTACCCTCCTTAACAACGTTGCCCCGTGCATTTAACACCTCAGGATTCACTCTTGCCAGCACTGATGTGCTTACAATCCAGTAGATTGAGACCATGCCGGTATATATCCACCCCCTTACCCACTGAAGTGTGCCCGCAGAGGCGAATAAGATGGCAAGCCCGATGACTAAGGAAATGGTTTGCACAACGATACCCCTAATACCAGAGCGGCTTAGACTATTCACCTTTTACCTCGAATATAATGCAAATGGCATCCATCGGGATTTCACCGCGAGTGCACAAAGCCTTAGACCTCAGCTACGACCACGGTCTTGATATTGACGAACTCTCTGATGCCGAAATGTGATAGCTCGCGGCCATAGCCGCTGTCCTTGATGCCGCCGAATGGCAGGCGTGGGTCAGATTTCACCTGGGAATTGACAAAGCAGAGACCGGCTTCCAGTTCTTGAGCTGCAATTTTTTCACCTCTGGTCAGGTCTTTGGTGAAGACGGCTGCTCCCAGGCCAAAGTTAGTATCATTAGCCACCCTTATAGCCTCCTCTTCATCCTTGACCGAAACAATCGCTGCTACCGGACCAAACGTCTCTTCATCGTA
The DNA here is from genome assembly GCA_034435835.1 of Dehalococcoidia bacterium. GTDB lineage: Bacteria > Chloroflexota > Dehalococcoidia > GIF9 > UBA5629 > CALJTV01. The sequence continues at coordinate 3,414 of DAOTWF010000012.1, forward strand.
TACCGGCATACCTTTGGTAACGTCGGTTAACACCGTGGGCGGATAGAAAGCCCCTTTGCCTTCAGGTATCTTGCCGCCAAGAAGACATTTTGCACCCATTTCAATACTTCTCATCACCTGAAGGTGCAGATAGTCCCTCAAATCATGTCTAGCCAAAGGACCTATGGTGGTATCTTCTTGCAAGGGGGCTCCCGTCTTGGCGGCGCTCATCTGCTGAACGAGCAACTTCTCGAACCGCTCTTTCAGGGGTTGGACCACGATAAACCTTTTGGCGGCAATACAGACTTGGCCACAGTTAGCCAACCTTGCCGCAGCGCAGACAGAGGCTGCAGCCTTCAGTTCGGCGTCTCTCAGCACCACATATGGGTCGCTGCCGCCGAGTTCCATGACGGTCTTCTTAAGCATTTCACCAGCTTTTCGAGCCACGGCCCGACCTGCTGCCACGCTGCCGGTCAGGCTGACACCTCTTACGAGCGGGCTCTCGATTATGGCATCCACCTGATTACTCCCCACCAGAAGGGTGGTGAAGGTATGGGGCGGGAAACCAGCACCACGGAAGATTTCCTCTATGGCAAGGGCACAACCGGGCACATTGGAGGCATGTTTCAACAACACCACGTTGCCAGCCATGAGCGCCGGCACGGCACAGCGGAAGACCTGCCAGAATGGATAGTTCCAGGGCATCACGGCGAGTATCACTCCCAGCGGCGTAAATGCCACATAGCTTTTGGTGGCATCTGTAGCCACAATCTCTGGTAGCAGGAACCGTTCCCCGTGGTCGGCAAAATAATCACACGCCCAGGCGCATTTTTCGACTTCCGCCCTGCCGTCACGTACTGGCTTGCCCATCTCCAGAGCCATCAGTCTGGCACACTCTTCAGCCCTTGAGCGGAGAACCTTGGCTGCCCTTCTCAGACAGTCTGCGCGCTCAGCAAAGCTGGTCTTTCTCCATGCCAGAAAAGCATGGTGCGACTTCTTGATGGCGTCCTCAACCTCCACGGGTGACATCTCATAATATTCTTTGATGACCTCTCCGTTGGTGGGGTTTATCGCCGTTATTTTCATTATCTCCCTCCTCGTCTTTATTACAGCAAGAGCAGGAAGGCTGCAGGAAAGTCAGGATTGTGTTGTTTGGGTGAGCGGTATCTTGTTATTTCTTTAACTCCTGTTTAAGGATGATGCCTCTGTCTACCACTTTCTTTGAGGAGAAGTTCAGCTCGGGGGAGGAAAGGAGTTGCTGCACCTTATCCAGGCGTACTGAAGAATGGAGCCTGACAAGGTACAGGAGTACAGAGGACAGTAGCCAGCCGTACCTCTTTCTCATCTCCAGCACTGCCTCCCTGGCGATGTCCTGTCTCAGGTCATAGATCCAGGCTTCACCACCGTTCCTCAGCACCCGGTGGATTTCTTTTAGGCATTCTTCGGGATGCGCCCAGTGATGGAAACTGCTGGTGCTCACCACCAGATCGAAGTACCCTTGTTCAAAGGGCATTTTTTCAGCGCTTCCCAGGACAAATTCCACACGCCCGGACAAGCCCATTTGCTGTGCATTTTTCCGGGCTATTTCTATCATGTCAGGCGAGATGTCTATGGCTTTGATTTCGAGCCCACCGGACCTCTGTGCCAGTTGCAGCGGTAGGTATCCCGGTCCAGTCCCCACATCAAGAATCCTGCCCGAAGACATTTTAGAAAGGACTTCCTCTATCACCATCCGGTAGAAGTCCTGCATGAAGGGGCTTTTCTGTGCGATTATTGAGTAGACCGATGCCCCGGGTCCGGGAATGCCCTCAATCTTAAACTCCATCGTTATAAGCTAATCTAGGAAATATTTTCACAGAGGAAGGATGTCGCTTTGCCACGGCTGGCGTTGAATTCCGTATGCGGAGGTTCCGCCCTTTCTTTTCCAGTCCCTTCTCCTTTGCGAACGCCCTGGTACGCTTGCTGATTTCACCTGCTTTTGCTATCAACCGGATCATGGTGACAAGGCGGACAAGGGAAATACCGATGCCGATGGTGCCCGACCAGAAAGAACAGTAGCCACAAATTCTCCGTCATCCCCCTCCTAGCTTGTGATGGAGCAATTATAGGGTAGAGCATGCACGAAGGGCAAAACTTGTCAAACCGCTACAATGCCCGACATCTCCTATGTTTACGAGATCGACGCCAAAAATCTGTGTTACCCGAACTACGGGATGATGTCCATGCCCTCCCAGGCGTCAAGTTCCTCGCGCCCCGGGTCATATTCCAGACGGCAGGGCACATCGAGTATCATGATCGCCCTTTTCTCCAGGGTATATGGCTCCCATTGTGGTATTCCGGGGTGGCTGGGATTGCCGGTGCGGGCGAAGGCAATCCAGGCTTCACTAATTGCCGTTGCCATCTGGTACTTGTCAGGTCTGTCGCCAGTGAAAGGCACATCATCGGTATTGTCAAAGACGAAGGGTATTTCAGTGCCATGTCCTGCTTTCAGCAGTCCGCCCAGAAAATTGGAGACATAGATGAAGAGGTACATGTACTTCAAGCCGGGGTGGAAGGACTGCTAACGCTCGTCAGTATGGTAGACCGGAATGATATCGTAAAGGTGGAGATAAAGATGCCGGGAGACAACGTAAGGTCGTTTTCCGACGCTAAGATGCCGGCGCTTAATTTGAGATATCTGTGTGCAGTCATTTTGGAGGATGGGGAGCTGACTTTTGAGATGGCAGCATCTCGTGAGCGGATGGCAACAGATGCCATTAAGCAGCGGATGGAGACCGTCGCCCTGACCCACGACCCGCAACAGGAAAGGGAGCACAGGGTGGAATCAGCACTTGTGGAAGTAACCTTGCGAAGTGGGGAGACGAAGCAGATTTTCATTGAGCACGTACTTGGTTTTCCGAACGTCCTATGGAGCGTGAGGATGTGGATGCCAAGGCGATGGCCTTAATGGCACCGATTCTGGGGATGGAACAGTCAAGAAGGCTTGTAGATCTGGTGTGGGACCTGGAAAAGGTTGAGGATATTCGCCAGCTTATTCCTCTGTTGATTGCCCGGAGGTAGCCGGCGCAGAGTCAGAGTGCGCAAAATCTACGCACGCCAAAAAGGACACCACTGCCTGTGGCTTGTCCCTATCCTTAGCCCTCTGTTAGAATACGCCTTGCCGGGAGGGGCTGGCTAAGGCAAAGCAAAAGCATTGTCATACCCACAACTTGGCTCGCTGTCTGCGGCTAAAACAACCATCAAGGAGGACAATATGGCAGTCGTCGAGGTTCAGAAAGAGGGCAGGATTGTCATCATCACCATCAACCGTCCGGAAGCCATGAATGCGCTCAACGCTGAGGTGCGTCAGGGGTTGAACAAAGCTTTCATCGAATTCCGTGATGACCCTGACCTATGGGTAGCTATTTTGACCGGTGCCGGTGAGAGGGCTTTTTCCGCTGGTGCAGACATCAAAGAGTTCCGTCCCGGGGCAGCAGTGGCTGCTGTGGGTGAGGCTGTGCGCCCCGACCAGGTCTGGAAGCCATTCATTGCTGCAATCAATGGTTACGCCCTCGGTGGTGGGCTGGAGCTGGCACTTGAGTGCGACCTGAGGATTGCGGCGGAACATGCCCGGCTGGGACAGCCGGAAATAAACATCGGCTTCATGCCCGGTGCTGGTGGCACGCAACGGTTGCCCCGCTTCATACCACGTGCCATAGCAGCCCAGTTGCTCCTGCTTGGCGAGCCGATTGATGCCCACGAAGCATACCGTGTTGGCTTGGTGAACAAGGTCGTGCCGCTGGCCGAGCTCATGCCGACAGCAAAACAGTGGGCGGAGACCATCTGCAAGAAGGGACCGGTAGGAGTGCGCGCCAGCAAGGAAGCTATGATCCGGGGTTATGACCGCACCTTGGAGGACGGATTGAGGCTGGAGCGCGAGCTTGCCAACCGTGTCAGGATGAGTGATGACTTCGCCGAGGGCGCCCGGGCATTTGTGGAGAAAAGGCCACCGCAGTACAAGGGTAGATAAATTCGGAACACCGGGAATGCAGGTTGCGACCTGCGTAGGAGGGTGTTATGCAGAGGATTACCAAGAGCGTCTTTGTGGAGACCGGGTTTCGGGGCTGCAACGTTGGGTTTGTGGTCACCAAAGAAGGGGTGGTGATGATCGATACCCCGATGATGCCGCGGGAGGCGCTAAAATGGCGGGAAGAGATCGCCAAACATGGCACAGTCCATTACCTAATAAACACCGAACCCCACGGTGACCATTTCATCGGCAACCATTTCTTCGAGGGGACAGTGATCGCCCACGAGGGGACCAGGCAGGCGATGCTGGCTGCCTCGGTCGACCAGCTAAAGGAGTATCTCAAGATTGCTGACCCTGAAAGCCTCCCCCTGATGGACGAATTTAGCTATCGCTTGCCTGCCATCACGCTTTCTCAAAGGCTTACCCTCTATGTGGGTGACCACACCATCCAGCTTGTGAACCTGCCCGGGCACACCCAGTTCCAACTTGCAGTCTATATCCCCGAGGAGCGAGTGGTCTTCACCTCGGACAACGTGTTCGGGAGGGTGCAGGCATGGCTTCAGCAAGCCCTTCCTTATGAGTGGCTGGAGTCGCTGGAGCGGATTCAGGAGATGGATGCTGACATACTGGTGCCGGGACATGGCGAAATATGCGGTCGAGACTACATACCCGAGATGAGCGCCTTTATTCAGGCATGGATAGATGCAGTTAAGGGTGCTATTGATAAAGGGATGAGCCTGGAAGAAGCCCAGGAAAAAATCTCGCTGCTTGACCGGTACCCCATGCAGGCGGGTACCGAGGAGAGGGCAAAGCTGGTACAACGGATGAACGTTGCCCGTCTATATGAAGTGCTCAAAAAGTGAGCTAGAGATAGGCTGTATCTGCGGTTAGGGTTGACGTCGCAGAACGGGCGGTATAATATGCGGTGTTCTTTGAGGGCAGAACTAAATCATTGAGGGGGTGACGTTATGTCAGACGCGATTGTGACCAAAGAGGGCTATGTGTATGGGGGGTGGCGTAAAGCCATTAATCCACACGCCAGTATAGCTGGTTCCATCCATGACGAAACTGTGGGCAAGAAGGTAGGGATGAGAGGTGGTGTGGTAGCTGGTATTATACATTTTGACCTCTATGCGCCAGTGGTGTTAAAGGTGTTCGGGCAGCGGTGGTTTGAACAAGGGACGGTGAGCCTATTTTTCACCTATGCGCTGTTACATGGTGAGGAAGTAAGAGTAGTGATGCAGGCGCCACCAAAAGATGTGAAGGATATTCAGGTTGAGACAAGGCTTGAGTCCAGGGATGGGCACACGGTAGCGACGGGGACGGTGTCGGTAGGCAACCCCGCTGAAAGGTCATACCTGCAAGCACTGGAACTGGAGAGCAGCTCACCTGAGGAGCGGCGTATTCTCAGAGAACTCGACATCGGCTGGGAGACGCCGTTGAGAGATGTGTCAGAGACCAAAGAGGCGGTGGAAAAGTTGCTGGAGAACTGTGAGGATGTGGTGGCGTGGTATTCGGGCAAGTCCCCATGGGGTGCACCCATCCTGCCACTCAGTCGCGTTGCTTACCTGATGCAGGTAAGGCTGCCGTTTGAGACCAAGGGGGTCGGATTTTATGGTGCCAGCGAGCTACGGTTTGTCAACGGGCCTGTTAAGGTAGACGTGTCCTACCAGACTAGGGGCAAGATAATCGCCGCGGGCGTTACCAGCAAGACCGAGTACTACTGGTTTGAGTCTCAGCTATACGAGACGGCAAGCAAGAAGCTGGTGGCGACGATGCGCCACATGACGCGGTACATGAAAGCGGGCTCTCCGCTCTACCCCGAGATCCCCACCGGGCAATAGCGACTGTTCCGAGTGGGAGACCCCCTGTGTCGGTGGCTGCTGTCAAACCCGACAACAATTCCGTTTAAAAGTGTGGCTTGCACAGGATTTCTTTGACTCTGAGGTCGAAGAAGTCGTGGGAGTTGACCGGCCTGAGTACCAGGGCGGTATCTGCCCCGCGGCCGGTGCCGCCAACACAGATGACTTCCTCATCGGTGCGGACGAGTCCGGCATCTGCCGCCATGAGGGCGATCTCGCAGGCTACTTTCATACCCTGACCGAAGGTGCGCAGGGTGTTGGCGATGATTTCGCCGGTGAGGTACATATTGAACTTACGGCGCATCGCCCTGTCTATGCCGGCAAAGGCATGCGTGGTGGTGAGGATGACGCCGCCAGCGCTTTCCACCTTCCGCCTGTTCTCCTCGGTGAACTCCTGGGTATTGGGCTCACGGAAGCCAGCGTGATGGGTCACCACCACAACCTTCAGCCCTTTGAGCACTTCCACTGCCCTGACTGCGGTGGTGCCGGTGGTGGAAGCCACTATGACCGTTTTGATGCCCAGCTCCTCTGCCCTGGCTTTGACGATGCGGAGGGTGTCATCGGTATTCTCAGAGCCCGGTTTGGTAAAGTAGACGATCTTGCTCTCTATGGTGCCCATCTCAGACCTCGCTTAGCGGTTTTAATCAACCAGTATAGGGGCTGGGTAGACATGTGTCAACAAAGCTCGATGGGCAGGTCAGGGTGATAAAGATAGATATGCGAGTCCTGCGGATGGTAAACAAGCCCTATCGCCCGAAGCTCTATGCCGGCATCTCTGGCGACGAGCAGCAGGTCGGCAAGCTCCGGGTCGGCATCCCGGTTCGGCTTAAAGGCTTTTATGTCCGGCAGGGCAGCGATGAATAGAATCATTGCGCCGCCGCCCTTCATTTTGTGCTCAATGAGTTCCTTCAGGTGCCTGCGCCCGCGAGCTGAAGGGCAGTCGGGGTACATGGCGTAGTGGCCTTTGCTGAGCACAGCGCTTTTCACCTCCAGGTATAGCTGATTTCCCTGACCTACGAGAAGATAGTCCACCACGGAATGCCCCAGGCGCACATTCCGTTTAAGTACGGCGTATCCTCCAAGCCACTGGATCAGCTCCAGCGCCAGTGCCTGCTCAAATGCCCTCATCTGGAGCTGGGTGTCTATGATGGCTGCCAAAGTTCCACGGCTGATGGCGAACAGACGGTAGGCGGTCTTCAGCGGGTGTCTGTTCCGGGTGCAGAACCCTGTGTTTCCGTTGCACAAGAATTGCTCCAGCCGACCGGTATTGTTGATGCAGGCACGTTCGGGGGTGCCAGCCACAGAGACCTCGACCACAAAACGGTTAAGGCGTTTCAGGATGGTGCACTCTACGGGGCTTTGTATAGCGACGTCAAGCGGTTCCATAGCACCAAGTTACCATTTCGGCGCAGGGTATGCAACGGTGCGGGTATGACGGGCGCGCAGTTCCTGCAGCGCGAGATGTTACTGTAACTGTAGCACTTGACAGTTAAGGTATAATAGCTATCAGGAGTAAGAAAAGAGAATATAGTGAAGGGGGGTTGGCTGGAAAGCCAACTCCTTTTTTGCGAGGTGATGAGAACAGGGCTGGCACAGAGGGTGCCGGCTTTACTATATGATATCTATCATAGTCCTCTCCACAGTCTTCGTCCTGATTGCCACAAGGCAACTGGGCAATATCCGCCTCCAGATATGGCAGATTATGCTACTCGGCGCTTTTGGAGTACTGGTCACCGGGCAGATTGCTCCGCTGGAGGCACTAAAAGCCATAAACCCTGACGTCATGCTTTTTCTGTTCGGCGTGTTCATCGTTGGGCAGGCGCTGGAAGAAAGCGGCTATCTCTCTCATCTTTCCTATATGTTTTTCAAACGTGCTAAGTCGGTGAGCACGCTGGTGCTTTTCATCCTGTTCGGCATGGGGATGCTCTCGGCATTCCTGATGAACGATACAGTGGCGATAATCGGCACGCCGGTGGTGCTTGCCCTGGCGAAGAACAACGACCTTGAGCCCAAAATGTTGCTGCTGACTTTAGCGTTTGCCGTCACCATCGGCAGCGTTACCAGCCCCATCGGCAACCCGCAAAATTTGCTTATCGCTCTCCACGATGGCATCGCCAATCCCTTCGTCACTTTCTTCCACTACCTGTTGTTGCCCACGGTGATAAACCTGCTGGTGGCATACCTTTTCCTGCGCCTCTTTTACCGCAGCCATTTCCGCAGGGGCGAACTGAACCATATGCCCTTGCTGATAAAGGACGGGAAACTGGCTACGCTGTGCAAGGTGTCCCTCGCGGTACTGTTTGCGCTGGTGGTGGTAAAGATAGCGCTGGTACTGTTCGGCGTGAAAATTGACTTCAGGCTAACCTACATTGCCCTTGCCTCGGCGCTGCCGATCGTACTTTTTAGCCCTAAGCGGTTACAGGTGATCAAGAAGATAGACTGGTACACGCTCATCTTCTTCGCCGCCATGTTTGTGCTCATGGAGAGCGTGTGGCAGTCAGGTGTCTTCCAGAGCGCCTTAAATGCCCTGAAGCTGGAGCTCATCTCGGTGGGTGCCATACTTGGCATCAGTACGGTGTTGAGCCAGCTCATCTCCAATGTGCCACTGGTGGCGTTGTATCTGCCTGTCCTGAACCATCTGGCGATTTCGACGAAAGGGCTGATGGCGCTGGCGGCGGGCAGCACCATCGCCGGCAACCTCACCATCCTCGGTGCCGCCAGCAACGTGATCATAATCCAGAACGCAGAGAAGCGCGGCGCCACCATCACCTTCCTTGAGTTCGTAAGGATAGGTGTACCCCTCACTATCGTGAATTTGCTGGTCTACTGGCTGTTTTTGTCTCTGTGGTAGGAAGATGCAGTTTTGACAGTTGCTACTAGGCGGGTTGGAATTCACCAGGCTTGGGCAAAAATATGGCTGGGCACGATTACCTGTGAGCTGGCAAAACTTTCTTGCGGGGCTTGCGGTGGGTGTAGTGACTACCTTGATAGCTGGGATCCACATTTCCGGTTTCACGTGGAAAAATTTTTCAGGAAGTTATTCCGAAAGCCCCTCATTTCTGCGACGCTCTCAGCCTTCATAAATTTCTGCCCCGATGGAGGCTCCTGATATCCTGATATTATATAGAAACGCAATGTGGCTGACCGCGCGTATACCCAAAGGTCTACCTTATGAGCAGAGGCGACCTTGAGCATAATTCGCATGTATATAAGCCTTTCATCTATTTTCGTTCCCACAGTGGTTTTGGCATCAAGACAAAGTCGATTAAACAATTGCTTGAAGAATACAGCAGCAGCATCGTTCCCTACACGCCAGATAGCCCCAATCTAAGCCTGACGCTTTCTAAGGTAATGCCTTACAGGGTTGTGTGTTTCTGTGCGAGCTTAGAGGAATGACAGCCCTAGAACAGAATCTACCTCTCAATACTGTGAACATTGTGGGCGAGCTTCGTGCGGCGGTTGCCAATCCGATGTCCGTTGTCAGTCCAGGAGCTTCCTGGGATATCATGGTGATATCTGAGTTGCAACCACACATTTTTTAGCCATGCCATTGGTTTTCTGACGTAGGGGTAGCAAGCAGGTTGGTGGTATGGAGTTGTCGTTGGTGAAACGAAATGTATTACGCAATGGTGCCAGCGATGAGCTGTCTGTGTGCAGAGAGTGGTCTTTTTGCTGTTCTGACGGTGCTTTCTGGTATACTATGTGTGCCGTACAATTTCATACGAAGGAGAACCTATATGAAGATTGTGGCTATCGTGGGCAGTCCCAGGCCGGAGGGGAATACCAGTTTGCTGGTGGGCGAGGCACTCAAAGCAGCGGCAGAGTATGGTGTGGAGACGGAGAAGATAGTCCTCGGCGAGTATACGGTTGGTCCCTGTCTGGGGCATGACAATTGTTCTTCGTTTGCCAAATGCAAGCAGGATGACGATGTGCCGTGGATACTGGAGAAGTACTGCCAGGCTGACGGCGTGATACTGGGCAGCCCGGTTTATTACTACAATATGACCGCGCAGATGAAGGCATTTGTGGACAGGAACTATTTTCTCTACCGCCACGATATCACACCGAAGGCTACCTGTGCCGGGCTGGTGGTGGTCGGTGGTGGTGCCGGACTTGACCAAACGGTGCGGGCACTGAGGCGGTTTTTGAAGTTATCCTTCGATGTTCCCGATGACAGGCTAATGGCGCTCACCGGCTATGCCAGCAAGGTGGGCGAGGTGAAAAATAAGCAGCCGCTACTGGAAGAGGCACGAAAACTGGGCAGACAGCTTGCCGAGATGCTCAATCAAAAGTGACAGGGTTGTGGTGAGCTGTGGGCAAGTCGGTGTCAGGTATAGTAACAGCAGTTGTTCTGGTCCTGGGGCTGTTCTGTATCGTTGGCTGTTCGGCGGCTAGACCTCAACCACCCCCTCCCTCAACCTCTCCGCTGTCTGCACAGGAGACGCAGCTACCGGCATCTTCTCGCCCGGAGCTAGCACCAGAGGTTCCGATGGAATGGCGGGCGTTGTACCAGGAGCTGAGTGCGGAACTCAAGGCTTTTGAGGATATGGTGAGAAAGGGGTGGGACGGCAAGAAAAAGGACGTGACCATAGCTGTGGAGCTGGCATATGCCAATGGCAATGCCGGTCCGTGGCTGCTCACCGAGCAGGCGTGGGAATATAACCTGGTGTTGCTTGACAGGCTGCAGGAGATGGGGGTGAGGGGGGTGGTGATAGCCATCAAGTTCCCGCTTTTAGAGCCTGACTTCCCGCGCTCATCAGAATACCTCAAGTTTTTCCGGGATATCACTGCCGAATGTCGTCGGCGTGGGCTTAAGGTGCTGGTGGAGGGTGGCGCAATATTTTCGGGCACACCTTATTCACCGGTATATGTGGACTGGTCAAGATATACTGCTGAAAGCTTTCTCAAAGGGTTGCAGAATGAGCTTTTGCTCATTGCCCGCGAGGTGAAGCCCGACTATCTTAACCTGACCAATGAACCGCTCACCCAGCAGTGGCTCACCGGCCTTCGCGTCCCGCCGGCAATGTGGAACAGCTTTGTGGCTGACACGCTGCGCAAGATTGACAAATCTGGTGGTGTCCTTTGCGGTGCCGGCATCGGCACCTGGGAGCCAGAGGGGTACATCGAAGGGCTGTTCGGGATGCCCGGGCTGGACTATATTGATTTGCATATCTACCCCATGAACAAAGACGCCCTGTACATTCAGCGTGCCCTGGAATATGCACGGCGGGCGAAGGCGGTGGGGAAGAGGCTGACCGTCTCTGAAAGCTGGCTGTGGAAAGCCACGCCGCAAGAGCTTGGTGCCGTTGAAGCTCTGGGCGATGAGAAGATTATGAACCGGGATGCTTACAGCTTCTGGGAGCCGCTGGACATCTGGTTCATCCGCAATATGGTAGCGCTGGCGGATGCCACCGGGATGGAACTGGTTTCATTTTTCTGGACGCGTAATTTCTTTGCCTATCTGGAATACAACGCGGCGACCAAGAACCTCTCAACTGCTGAAATCAACCGTGCCCTCAACCAGGCGGGACTGCGGAACGTGCTGTCAGGTATATTGAGCCCCTTGGGCAAGGATTTTGTTGAACTACTGCGTCAGCGCGGAGGAATGTAAGTTATTTCATAGGGTTAACCATAATGCTTTGCGGTGACAATGCAACATGTCCCTGTGACTTTTTTCTGGTGAACGGCTACAATTATAGGTATCCTATAGCACCGGGAGCCCGGCGACATTCAATTTTTGGAAAAGGAGGTAGTCTATGAGGACCAAGGAGCAATACATTAAAGGGCTGTCCAAGATGAAGCGCAACGTCTATTTCAACGGCGAGTTAATTGACCGTACTGACGAGCGTTTCATGGACACGCTAAACACCATCGGCACCACCTTCGACGAGGCAGCCAAACCGGAAAATCAGGACCTGCTTACTGCTATCTCACACCTTACCGGACAGAGGATAAACCGTTTCTGCCACATCCATCAGAACAAGGAGGACCTTCATAGGAAGCAGGACATGACCCGCGTGCTCTGCCGTAAGGTGGGCGGTTGCATCCAGCGGTGTATGGGCATTGATGCTACCAACGCTATCTATAATGTTTCCTACGAGGCTGACAAGTCTAACAAAGGCGCCACCCAGTACCATGAGAACTTCAAGAAGTGGCTCATCCGTTTCCAGACCGAGGACCTGGTGGGCTGCTGCGCCCAGACGGATGTGAAAGGTGACAGGTTGCTAAGGCCCGCTGACCAGCATGACCCCGATGCCTATGTGCATGTGGTGGAGAAGAAAAAGGACGGTATTGTGGTGCGGGGGTGCAAGCTGCATATCTCCGAGGCGGCACAGGCTGATGAGATTTTGGTCGTGCCCACCAGGGCGCTGCGCGCCGAGGACAAAGACTACGCAGTGTCATTCGCTGTGCCCGGCGACTGGGACGGCGTCAAGCACGTGGTCACCATCCACAATCTGAGGCCCAGGGAGCACTTCAAGCGTGGTTTTACGCCCGGAAGCACCGATTCCTATGTTATCTTCGATAACTGCTTTGTTCCCTGGGAGAGGGTTTTCCTCTGCGGTGAGTGGCAGCATGGCGGTGTGCTGGCATTGCTGTTTGCGCTGTTCCACCGCCATTCTTACTCCGGCTGCAAGCCAGCTCTAGGTGATCTGGTGATTGGCACTGCGGCGCTGGCAGCGGAGGTGAACAATATCCACCGCACTCCGCGCGTCCGAGAAAAACTGGCGGAGCTGATCATGGTCACCGAGCTGGGCTATGCCGCTGGCTATGCCGCCTCTGATTTGGGTGGCCCAAGGGTGTACATGCCCGGTGTGGGGTTTGTGGACTATGGTCCTGGTTCCTACATCCCGCATTCCATCTACGCCAATGTGGGGCGCTGCCTTACCGGCGAGGCGGTGTTCAAGGAAGCGGAGATATTGTGCGATATTTCCGGCGGTGTGGTGGCTACCTTCCCGCATGAGAGAGACTTCATCAACCCGGAGACCAGGGACCTGCTGCTGAAGTATACCAAGCGCAACCCGGAGATGCCGGTGGAAGACCAGGCGCAGTTCTGGCGCTATCTCGGCGATGTACTCTGCTCAGCGACCGGCGGTATTCGTAACATCGGCAGCTACCACGGCGGCGGCTCGCCGGTGATGGAGCAGATAGCCATCACCACCCAGTACGATATCGAGTCGAGGAAGAAGCTGGTCAGATATATCGCCGGCATGAGCGGTGGCGACAGGGAGGCGCTGAGTAAGCCAACAGCTTAGTAATGCTGCTCCAGCTAAAGGTCAGGGACTTCGGTATCATTGAAAACCTGGAGTGGGAGCCTGCCCCGGGACTCAATGTGGTTACCGGCGAGACCGGGGCAGGCAAGTCCCTCGTAGTAGAGGCGATAGAGGCACTTCTCGAAGGCAGAGTGGACGACGATGCCATCCGCTATGGCTGCGATAAGTGCGTGATTGAGGGTGTTTTTCTGTTGCCTGAAAAGTCCCTGCCCCGATTGTGGGAGTTCCTCAAGGAAAATGACCTAGAAGTAGATGATGACACCCTGGTAATCAGGTGTGAATTCATCAGGCAGGGGCGCAGTGTAGTCAGGGTCAACGGCCGGGCGGTAAGCCGGAAACTGCTGCAGGAGTTCGGGCGACTGCTGATAGATGTCCACGGTCAAAGCCAGCACCTTTCCCTTCTGGACAGGCGCTGCCACCTCGATTTCCTCGATGCCTTCGGTCACACGCTGGAGCTGAGACAGGAGTTCGCTGCCAGGGCTGCGGACCTGAACAGGCTGGAACAGGAGCTGAGATCACTGACTGAAAAAGAGAGGGACAAAGTGCGGCGGCAGGAGTTCCTGCGCTTCCAGGTTGACGAGATAAGGCGGGCGAATTTGCGCGCCGGTGAGGATGCTGAACTGGAGCAAGAGAGGGCGGTGCTGGCTCAGGTTGAGAGGCTGAAGGAACTGAGCCATCAGGCTTATCAATCGCTGAGCGGTGATAGTACCATCTCGGCCGTTGACAGGCTGAACGAAGCGGCAGTGGCGCTGAAGAGGCTTGTGGAGCTTGACCCCAGACTGGCTGAGCAACTTGAGACCCTCACCGAGGCTATTTATAGCGCTGAAGATGTGGCGCAGCAGCTCCGAGCGTATGGTCAGCGCCTGGAGGACAACCCGCAGCGGCTGGAGGAGGTGGAAGCGAGGCTGGAGCTGATACGCAGTCTCAAGCGGAAGTACGGGGAAAGCATTGAGGCGGTACTGGACTACATGGAGAAAGCGGAGAAGGAGCTGGAGGAGCTTTCGGTGGCTGAGGAAAAGCGAGCTGCGCTGGAAGAAGCGCGAAAAAGGCTAAAGAGCGAGATGGGAGAAATAGCCTCGAAGCTGTCCAGCGCCCGTGCCGCTGCGGCGAAGAAATTGATCACGGCGGTGAGAATGGAGCTTGAGGAACTGAGCCTGGGGCAGGTGGACTTTCAGGTCTGGATTACCCAGCAGGCTGTTGAGGACGGCATCCCCCTGCCCGATGGCAGGGTCTGCGCTTTCAATGCTGATGGTGTGGACAACATTGAGTTTCTGGTGTCCACCAACCCCGGTGAGCCATTGAAGCCACTATCGAAAATAGCCTCCACTGGTGAGCTTTCCCGGTTCACGCTGGCGCTGAAAAGTGCCCTCTCTAGGGCGGACAGAACGCCGCTGCTTATCTTCGACGAGATAGACATAGGTGTAGGTGGTAGGAGCGGTGAGGTAGTGGGCAGGAAGCTCTGGGGACTGGCGCGCGAGCATCAGGTTATCTGCGTTACCCATCTTCCGCAGGTGGCTGCCTTCGCCGATGCACATTACCGGGTGGAAAAGCATGAGGTGGGCACAAGGACAGTGAGCCGGCTCCAGTCTCTTAGTGGCGAGGAGCGGCTGGGCGAGATAGCTGCCATGCTTGCCGGTTCCGGCTACACTAAAGTTTCCCTCGAAGATGCCAGGCTGATGTTAAAACGGGCTGGTGACTGGAAGCAGAGAGCGGGCGTTGCGGGTGATTAGCATTTCTGCACGCGGTTGGCTGCAAGTTCACTTGTCGGTCTCGGCGTCCATCCAGTCTAGGTAGTCCGGGTTGCCAGCTATGATGGGCAGCGCGATTATCTCGGGAACGGTGTAGCTGTGGGCTTGCTTCACTAGGCTGATGAGCTCGGGGACGAGTTTCTCTCTGGTCTTTATGATGAGCAGGCTCTCCTCAGACTTCTCGATGTTGCCCTGCCACCAGTAGGCTGAAAAGACCTTGGGCACGGTATTGATGCAGGCAGCCTTTCTCTTTTCCAGGAGGAGGCTGGCTATCCTCTCCGCCTCTTCCTGGCTGGGCGTGGTGATGAAGACTACCACCATATCTGTGTCTTTCATTCGCTGCGGCCCACCTCCAGCATTCTATCCACGGCGCGCTTTGCTTTAATGCGTATTTCTTCAGGCACCTTTATCTCGGGCGTCATCTCCTCAAGCGACCACAGCACTTTTTCCATGGTGATGAGCTTCATGTTGGGGCAGACCGCCTGTTCGGAGACCGGTATGAACCTTTTACCCGGGTTCTCCTTCCTCAGGCGGTGGATTATGCCGATTTCAGTGCCGACTATCATTTCGTGAAAGTCCTGGGTGCGGGCGTATCTAATCATGCCGCCGGTGCTGAGCACCTCATCAGCCATGGCGATGACGCCGGGTCGACATTCGGGGTGGACGACCACCCTGGCATCGGGGTACTCGTGCTTCAGTCTGGCGATGTGCTCGGGGAGGATGCGGGCATGGGTGGGGCAGAAGCCGGGCCAGAGGATGAGGTTTTTGTTCGTCTTGGTGGAGACGTAATGCCCCAGGTACTGGTCGGGTATAAACAGGATATCATCGCCGGGGACGCTTTCCACCACTCTGACGGCATTGGCAGAGGTGCAGCAGATGTCCGATTCAGCCTTCACCGCAGCCGTCGAGTTTACATAACATACCACAGTAGCTTTACGGTGTTTCTTCTTCTCCTTAATCAGTTGCTCGGCGGTGATCATGTCCGCCATAGGGCAGCCGGCATTCAAATCGGGAAGGAGCACGGTCTTATCGGGGCAAAGGATGGAGGCAGTCTCCGCCATGAAATGCACGCCGCAGAAGACAATGACCCTAGCATCGGTCTGGGCAGCGTTTTGACTGAGCTCAAGCGAGTCACCGACAAAGTCCGCAATGTCCTGTATTTCCCCCAATTGATAATTGTGAGCGAGGATGACCGCCCGCCGTTTTTCTTTGAGCTCCATAATGTCCTCTATCAATTTAGTGTCCCGGTCTCTCATTATCGATGACCCTCCATTCGTTAGCATATATGTTCATGCGCTGCCCGCGTACAAACCCGATTAAGGTGATATTAAAGTCTTTAGCCAGTGTCGCTGCTAGGCTGGTCGGTGGTGCTTTGGAGACGAGCAGCGGGATGCTGCGGCGGACGGCTTTCAACACAACCTCAGAGGATATCCTGCCGCTGGTGAGTAGCAGCTTGTCTTGAGTAGCCATGTCCTCCAGCACGCACTGTCCTATTACCTTATCTATGGCGTTGTGTCTGCCGATATCTTCGTGAAAGACCAATATCCCGTTTCTATCACACAGGGCAGCGGCATGGACGCCACCTGTTTTCTTAAAGGTGCTACAGCGCTGCTGGAACTTTTTCATCAAGGTAAAGACCTCTCCTGCCGATACCGTGGTGGTCGAGCTTACTTTAGCCAGCGATGTTACATCTTTGCCGTAAAGCACAGTGCTCCGTCCGCACCCTGAGGTGACGAGGTGCTTGGACACGGCTCTGGACGCTGTCGCTGGTCCGGCGGCTGTTTCCGCTTGCACTATGCCCCTGAGTTCATCGACAGATATCTTCTTTATGTCCTCTTTCCCCTGTATCAGCCCTTCCGAGGCGAGGAAACCGATGGCAAGGTAGTCAGCGTGTTGAGGGGAGCAGAGCAGGGTGACCAGCTCTTCACCATTGAGGACGATGGTCAGGTGGAACTCGGTGACCACGGTATCTTCAAGGCGCTCTTGTCTATCGCTGCTTATCCTCAAGATGCTGACCTTTTTGGTGATAGCGGTGGTCATCCCTCTGTCCTTATCTCATCGCCTGTCTTAACGGTGCCTCCGTGAAGCACACGGGCGAAGACGCCTTCCTCGGGCATTATACATTTACCCACCTGCTGGAAGATGGCACAGCCGGAATGGCACTCCTTCCCTATCTGGGTGATTTCCAGTAGCACCTCCTTGCCGATGCGGAGTCTAGTGCCTACCGGGAGTGATAGCAGGTCTATGCCCTCGGTGGTCAGGTTTTCAGCGAAGTCGCCAGGACTCACCTCGAAGCCCAGCGCGCGCATCTTCTCGATGCTTTCTATGGCAAGAAGGCTCACCTGGCGGTGTGTGGTGCTATCGGCATGGGCATCGCCCACAAGCCCCAGTCCTTCTCTCAAAACACCTTTCCTTCTATCCAGTTTTTTTGTGCCCTTGTTATCGCTCCTGCAGACAGCGATTATCCTGCCATGAGTAGCTTCTACCATCGTTTTGCCCTTGTCTATATTTATTATTTATTATATTCCTAACTTGGTTGCCTGGTCGAATGACGGGGGTGAGTGGGCTACTCCGTGGTAGGTCTAGCATGGTAGAATTTAGCAGGCAAATATGTCCGGGCGTCTGAGCAAGGCTGCACTACTGAAATGGCGGGAGGAAAGGGGACGACCCTCCAGCGGTGAGACGCGCTGCGGTGGTACCACTTTCCGCTGGGGGGAACGTACTTATGTTATGGGTATCGTGAACGTCTCCCCGGACTCCTTCTCTGGCGATGGTTTGAGCAGTGTTGAGGCTGCTGTGGAGCAGGCGAGGCGCTTTGTTGCTGAGGGCGTGGACATTATTGATGTCGGCGGCGAGTCCACCCGCCCGGGCTCCAGCCCAATATCCGTTGAAGAGGAGCTGAGACGCGTTATACCGGTGGTGGAAAGGCTGGCGGGAGAACTGAAGGTACCTTTAAGTGTGGACACGTATAAGCTGGAGGTTGCCCGGCGCGCCCTGGATGCCGGGGCACAGATGGTAAATGACATCTGGGGCTTGAAGATGGAGCCGGGGCTTGCCTGTCTGGCGGCTGAGAGAAATGTGCCGATAATACTGATGAGCAACCAGCGGGACAAGCCGCAGCGCCATATAGTGCCGGCGGTCATCTCTGATTTGAAGCGCTCTATCGACATGGCGCTTGATGCTGGTGTTCCCTGGGAGGACATCATCGTTGACCCCGGGATCGGGTTCGGCAAGACGCTGGAGCAGAACCTGGAGCTGGTGTGGCGCCTAGACGAGCTTAAAGTGCTGGGCAGACCGATATTGCTGGGCACTTCACGCAAGTCCATGATCGGGCTGGTGCTTGATTTACCACCGGAAGAAAGGCTGGAGGGCACGGCAGCCAGTGTTGCCATCGGCATTGCCAAGGGGGCTGATATGGTGCGGGTGCATGATGTACGGCAGATGGTGCGCGTTTGCCGGATGAGCGATGCCATCGTGCGGGCAGGTCAGGGCAGGCGTGGCTAAGGCATACCTAGGTCTCGGCTCCAACCTCGGTGACAGAAAAGAAAATCTGGCATGCGCCCTGGAGATGCTCTCTCGGCAGGCTATTGTGGAAAAGGTGTCATCGGTCTATGAGACTGAGCCTGTGGGTTTCGATGACCAGCCGAAGTTTCTCAATGTTGTATGCCGTGCCGCCACGTCTCTGTCCCCGCAGGAGCTCCTTTCCCTGGCAAAGGAGATAGAGACGAAGATGGGCAGGAGGCCTTCCTTTCGCAATGCCCCCAGACCGATCGACATCGACATACTGTTTTATGACGAGGAGGTAATAAGGTCACCGAGCCTTGAGATCCCCCACCCCCGGATTGCCGAGCGGGCGTTTGTACTGGTGCCGCTTAATGAGATAGCCCCCGACCTGCTCCATCCGGTGCTGAAGAAAACTGTTGCGGAACTGCTTGCAGGTCTGGGTGTTGTCTCCAGCGTGTGCAGATGGGCGGGGGCAGAGGCTATTTTTGCTAGGAGGTGAATATGTACAGGATATCTGCGGAAGACCACTTCGATGCTGCCCACTTCCTCAGGGACTACGGCGGCAGGTGTGAGAACCTGCACGGTCATCGTTTTAAGGTCGTGGCTACGGTAGCGGCGGAGAAACTTGATAATACCGGGCTGGCTTATGATTTCACGGAACTCAAGAGGCATCTCAAAGAGGTGCTTTCGCGGTTTGACCACGTCTGTCTCAACGAGGTAGAGCCGTTTGACAGGGTGAATCCCTCCTCGGAGAACATTGCCACCGCTATTTTCGGCGGTTTGAAGGAGCGCCTTCCCAGGCAGGTGAAGCTGGCAAGTGTGGAGGTCTGGGAGTCGCCGCAGAGTTGGGTGACGTATTCGCCGGAATAGGTTACTTATTCAAGTATGGGGGCAACAGGTTGGGGATGCTCTCGGTTATAGGGTAGTGGTAGTCGCACTTTTGACAATAGAGGCTACCCGAGACGACATCGCCTTCCTTTTCTTCGGCGATGCTGAGCTGTAGCTCGCCCTTACACACCGGGCATGCCAGAATATCCATCAACTCTTTCTTCATACCGCACCTCAAGGTGGCTTCAAGCTGTAATCTCGCTTTCAGGTGGACAGGGCTAACGGAAAAGGTAAGCCCAAATGGACATCTTCACCTCTTTGGTGACCGTCCTCTCTTTAAGCACTGGAGTGGGCACCTCGCGATACTTGGTGACCTCGCGGTATTTGGTCACTGTCCTCAGCTTGGTCACCTCCTCCGGGTAGGTCAGCTTTATGACAGCGTGTGCCTGACCCGTGCCCCAGTACCAGTCGTAGAAACGCGGCAAGAAACGACAGTCTGTGCCATTGCTTTCCCTGTCAGGGCAGCTGACGTAGTAGTAGACAGGGTAGGGATAGGCATAACCCTGTATGTTTATGGTAATGGTTCCCGGCTTATCGACGGTGAAAGTATACGACCAGCTCGATGGATAGATATAGCTGTCGTAGATAGTACTAGTGCGGGTCTCGGTCACCTTGTATGGCTCCTCTTCGGTATAGCTCTCTGTGACCATATAGGGTTGGCTTTTCATCTCAGTGTCCCAGTAAGTTTCAGTGACCTGCACCGGGACGGTCTTAATGGGTAAGGCGAAGATTATTGCCAGCAGTGCTATCGGCGCTACGCCGATGGTGATTAGCTTCCAGTGGCCGAGAAGATAGTCCCTAATTCTGTAAGTCACCATTGCCCCCTCCTCCGACAAATTTAATTATACCACAGTACAAATTCCGCTTCATTCTCTAAGGAGCAGCTAGCTGGGGCTAGTCCGGTGGCAGTTCGATCACCCTGTCGGCAATGGTGTCGTAGGTATCTCCCAGGGTGAATATTATGACCTGTTGCTGTTTGCTTACCTCTTTAAGCAAAGCCAGTGCCCGGGAGAGGCGGATGGAGTCGAAGTTGTAGAAGGGGTCATCGAATATTAACGGCGGCTGTCTATCGCGGTAGATTATCTGCGCCAGTGCCAGACGGTAGGCTAGGTAGAACTGGTCGATGGTGCCGCCGCTGAGCTCCTCCGTGAGCTCCTTCGGTTTTACCCAATCACCTTTTTCGCCGGAGAAGATGTCACATTCCAGAGTGCCGGGCTTTAGCTGTACACTTTTGTATTTGCCATCGGTGAATATAGAGAAATAGCCCTGGATCTTCTGCTGAAGTTCCTCATGGACGGACTCTAGCGTTTCCCGCCTAGCCCTTTCGATGAAATCCTTGGCAAGTTCGCAGGCTCGTAATTTTCTTTCCTCAGCCTGTAGCCTCATCCTGAGTTCCTGTAGCTCTTCTTCAAGCCGACTGATATCTTCGGGATCGCAGGCGGACTGTTCGAGCTGCACCTCAATTTGCAGCTTTCTCCGCTCCTTTTCTTCCTTGCTCCGTTTAAGCTCCTCGACGCGTTTTTGGCAAGTAAGCCACTCTTCAGGGGAAAGCCTGGTATTTTTCAAATTATCTGTCAGCCTGTCCTCCTCTACGCGGAGTTTTCTGGCAATCTCTATCCTTTGTGTTTTGAGTTCTTCATAGCTGCGTCCTTGGAGCAGGAGCTTCTGTGTTTCTTCGCGGTCACGCCGCTTTTTGACCAGTTCTTCATAGCGCGAGAGCTTCTGGTCAAATTCCTCCCTCGTGCTACATTTCACCAGGGAGAGTATATCGGTCTCTCTGCCTTGGATGTTTTTCAGTTCTGCTTCCATTTTACTGATCCTATTTTGCAGGTCAGCCTTTCTGGTCTTAAGTGCTGTGGTCTGGCTCCTTGCCAATGATGAGATTATCAACAGTATTGCCCCCAAGAGCCCTACGGCGATCGCTGCTGCTCTTTGCCAGAATATTAAAGAGAAACCTGCAACTGCCAGACAGGCACCAATAACCATTGTAACCGTTGATGCTAAAGCGGTCAGAAGAGACTTCTTTCTTAATTCTCTCTCCGCCTCAGTTAGTTCAGCCTTCCGCTTCGGTAAGTCCCGTGTTATAATCTGACGCTCGGTGTCCAGTTTTGTGAGGTCCTGTTTTACTCCAGCAACTTTGCTTTCATCATCGAATCCCTGCCCCTGAAGTGTGTCCAATTCGCGGCTCGCCTCCTCTTTTTCCCTTTCCAATTTTTCTATCTCTGAGCAAAGCCTCTCACACGCATCGTACTCTCTGGTCAGTCCTGCTATATTATTTTCGATTTTCTGGCGTTCCTCGTTCTTGTCTAGGAGTTGTTGGCATGTGTCATACTCTTTTGTCTCCTTGTCCAGATTTTCTGCCACTGTAAGCAGTTCCTGCCTCAGCTTTTCTGCCTCTTCGATTTTTCCAAAGGCATCTGCCAGCTCTTTTTCCTTCTCCGAGATCTCCTTTTGCAAACTTGCTATGATTCCGGGGGACTTGGCCAGACGATCTAACCCGCGTTTGAAAACAGAAATGGCATCACTAAGCCTTTTTATTGCCTCGGTGGCGGTAGTGCCATGTGTGCCGCCGGTGATGATGCGCTCCATGTTTTGGCTTACTTCTTCTCTACCCGACTGGACGGCTCTCAGGTCGTCCTGCTTTATGCAGCAAGTTGAGCGGTAAAGTTTATCGGAGGTGGTGCCGAGCAGGTGGCGGAGCTTTTCTTCGACCCTGTTGGGCACGTCCCAGCATGTACTGCTGTCTTGAGCTGTGAGACAGAGCGTCTTTCTGTCAAAGTCTTTGTCCAAGACGTAGTCCTTGCCATCTGCTTGAAATTCTATTTGCAGGTGGCCCTTGTTCGTCGCCCCCCATGTCCACAGGTGGTTCAGTTTTGAGGCACTGCTCTTCGGGTTTTCGAACAGGGTGACCAAAATACCCTCGAGCAAAGTAGACTTACCGGTCTCGTTGTGGGGACCTTTGACCACGTTAATGCCCGGGCTGAACTCCTTTTCCAGCGACCTGAACTTTTTGAAGTCCTTCAGCCTGATTTTTTTGATGAGCATTACAGCACCTCCTTGCCCTCAAGAAGTCGGACACCGAGGTGCAGTGCCTGTTCTGCTATTTTTCTGTCCTCGCCTGTGCAGCCTTCGATATGCTGTTTCATCAATTCCACAAACTTAGTGATGATGAGGTGCTCTCCTGTATATTCCCCGACGGCGGGATAAGACTGGTCGTCAATGGTGAGATGGAAAAACTGCTCCCCCAGTTCTTGTTGCAGTTCTTCGATATCAAGGTCGTCGCTGCGCAGGCCTTTGATGACCACCTTGCGGACTAGGTCGGGGCTGGCACCCTGAACAATGAGTCTTTTAAGCTGGGAAGTAAGCTGGGGAGAGGTTACTGCCGAAAGATCGATGGACAGTTCATCACAAGTCCGTACACCTACAGCCCTTTTTTCCACAACTGGTCCCTTTGAATCCGAGATGGTGACCAGCAGTACCTGGCCGGGCTCTTTCTGATCCATGGAGATGAGCTCCGGCGGACCGGAGTACCAGGCGATGACACCTTTTTCTGAGCACGCCCAGGGACGGTGCCAATGCCCCAGAGCTATGTAATCCATACCGCTCTCTCCGATTTCTGACAATGTGAACACATGGTCGTCTCGCTCTATGGAGCCAATATCCAGCGAGCCATGTGCCAGTGCTATGTGGAAGCGGCTGGGTGTCTGGCGTTTCAGCCCTTTGAGCGGGCTTTCGTAGGAACGGTTGCTCAGGTTGGGCTTACCGTAGACGGTGAGGTTAAGGTGGGGGAATTCTTTGAACGACCAGCCAGCATCGGTGAAGACGGTTACATTCGGACATTCCCTAGAGAAGTCTATTTTGCGATATATCGAATTGGTATCGAAGCAGTCATGCGTACCGGGAGTGAGGCATACAGGTATTTTGGCATTCGCCAGCGATTTGAATTGCTCCAACACAAATCTGATATTTCTCTCAGATACGTGGTTGGAATCGAAAAGGTCGCCGGCGATGAGGACTATATCTACTTTTTCATCTATAGCCAGAGAAACAACTCTCTTGAGGGTAGCCCTCAACTGCTCCCGCTGTTTTTCGCCCTTGGTGCCGAGCGAAGTGAACTTGCAGCCGAGGTGGATATCGGCGGTGTGGAGCAGTCTGACATCCCTTGTCCGCATCGTCAGGAAGCTGACTTTATGTTAGCAGCCGTTGATGTTGCTGTCAAAAGTCAGCGTGGGCTCGGGATATTGTTTTGGCAACGGCAGTATGGTAGAGTTAGACATGACTGTGGTGAGGTCGGTGGTTCAGGTGTTGAGGCTGCTTTCTCTATCATTTCTCATCCTCTTCCTGGCGATACCAGCGGGAACGGCGGCACAGACCTATGGCTCCGGTGAGCTTGAGTACGGAGGCATTCGCCTGCAGTTTTCCGGACAGGTGAGTGGGGGCACTTGTCAGCTTGTTGCTCGGGATGTGATACAGTGCCGGATGCAGACGGGGACGTCAGGGACCATCCAGCTCACCGCCACAAGAACGCCGGCAGGCACAGTGAACATTTGGGCTGTGTCCTTACCCTCGGGGTGGCCCACGTTTCCTACAGCCAGCGGCTGGGGAACAGTGAGTAGACAGTACAGCTTCACCGTGCCCTCCGGTTCGGCAGGGCAGCGCTTTGAGCTCCGTTTCAGTGCCTGGACTCCGGGGGTGGTCGGGGAATTAGGTCTTACCTTTTTGATCGATGCTGTGGCACCGCCTGCTCCTACGCCGCCGCCAGCGCCGTCGCCACCTTATACTCAGCCCGTGCCTTCAGCGGTGCCGAAGATTGAGGTTGTCCCGGACAGACTGGACTTCGGCAAGGTGGCTGCTGGCACGCAGGTGACTGCGCTCCTAAAGATAGGCAACATAGGTAGGGCTATTCTCGACATCAGCTGGGTTACTGTTGGGGAACGGTTGGTGCCATTGGGTCCATTCAGGCTTGGCCCGGGTCTATCTGTGGGGCCTTTCTCCTTATCTCCTGGCGGGTCTACATTGCTTCTGGTTATCTTCAGCCCAACCGAGGCCGGTGAATTTAAGGACAAAATCATCATCAACAGCAATGACCCGCAGCGACCCCAGGTGGAAATACCACTGACCGGAAGGGGGTACAAGGAGCCGCCGATAAGCCGTCCTGACGAACCGGCACCATACACAGAAGGCGAGGCTGTTCCTCCAGTGGTGGAGCAGCCGAAGAAGTGTCAGGAATGTCCGCTCAGCGTCCTGACCCAGAACTGTCAGCTTATACCCGGAGTTACAGCCTTTTATGGGGGTACGCCGCATGCTGCTGAGCGCGCCAAGGAGATCGGGAAGCTGGTCGCTGGAGAATGGGCGCAGAAATACCATATCATCTGCCTCCAGGAGGTCTTTAACCGTGAGGATAAGAATGAGGGGTACAAAAATGATATAGCCAGACCCTGGTTTAAAGACCAGGAACTGGACTTGGGTGCCGAGAAGGAAGCCGAGTTGGGAAAGGAGAAGCAAAAGGTAAAGATATGGTGGCATACGCTGGAGAAAGACCAGGAAATAGACCTGGAGGGAGAAAAAGTACAACTGCTGGCAAAAAACCCAGGAAAGGAATCTGCTGTTCAGCAAATAGCGGTGCTGAAAAAGGGCGACAGGTATCTGGTCGCCGGACCAAGCTCACCGAAGGGAGGGCGTTTTACCGTGGATGGTGGCTTGGTGATACTTTCCCGGTACCCAGTGATAGCAGCAAGCGGCTTTACATTCAGTGACCGACCGGGCGAGGAAGGTCGGTCTCAGAAGGGTGCCCTCTATGCCCGTATCAAACTCGTTGGCGAGCCGGAATGCTTTATTCACGTGTTCAACACCCATCTGGCTGCCGGCGATGAAGAAAAATACTGGCAACATAGGAACAACCAGCTCAAAGAACTTGGCGAGTTTATTACCAACTGCGTGGCAGACACAAAAGACCATTCTGTCATTGTCTGTGGTGACTTTAATGTGGATGGGTATAGCGGCGAATACAACAGGCTGGTGGAGTGGAGCCAGCCTTTGAACCTTAAGGATGCCTGGAGGGAGAAGAATCCGCGGCAGGCTCTGCCGAAGAGCCCTTATGATGACCCCAGAAAGGATATCCCCTGGCACGAGAGAATGTTTGGGCTGGTGAAGGGGCGCGATTACCAGCAATGGAAAGAGGCTTGCCGTGACTACAAAAGTGGGTGTGAAAAGTACCGACAGGAAGGCAAGGACGAGGCTACTTGGGTGGGCAAGCAGTCTTTGGAAGAGGAGACTCCGTGGGGAAGGAAAGGTGAGAAAAATGTGCTGGCTACGGAAGAGGGTAATTATCAGCGACTGGACTACATCCTCTATTTTTCTGGTTCGACGCCTTTGAAATTGGACTTGGAGTCCGTGTCCCGTGAGCCAAGCAAGAAGCGGGACAAAACGTACGGATGGAAGGGCTACACCGTGTCTGACCATCTCGGTATGGAGGCTCGGTTTAAGGTGTTGCCTGTTAAGTAGGGCTTACAGGCAGGCTTTGGTCAGGGGGTGAGACTACCTCGCCAAGCCGGAAGACAAGCACAAACAGCCCTATAAACATAGCCAGGGAGACAAGCGCCGAGCGCTCCTGTTTCCATATTACCCCGGCGAGTCCGCTGAGGAAGGCAACCACGCCTGATATCTTGGCGGGCAGCACGGGGACGGACAGCGCAAGGTTACTGAAGAAGGTCTCGTTGCTGTGCTGACCCGAGGCGACTGGTGGTAGGAAAATGCCAAAGAGTATCCCAAAAGCTGCGGTAAACCAGACAGAGCATTTTCCGGCAAGAGTTTTAGGCAGGGAAGTTGCCTTCACACCCCAATTCTGTAGCCGAACGGGAGAAAAAGCGACCAGAAGTATTTGTGAGGTACAACAGCTTTAATTCTAAAATAGGGCCAGATAGGTAAACTGCAGTCCCCACTTTTTCCTCTCCCTCAACGGGAGAGGAATAGGCTGAAGATGGATGGACTGCCCCGGACTATCAGGTTATAACCCAGCCACCCCGACACTTGGGGTGGTTGCATTTGACCACGCCCCTGCCTCCGCACTGGGTGCATCTTTCTGGCTGCTCTTCTGGCGACTTTTGTCCCTTGGATGGTTTCCTCCCTGAGCCATGACAGCTGGGACACATCATCCACGATGTTCCCCGACACACGGGACACCTTGTTCTCCCGACTCCACCGGTCACGCTACACCTCCATATACTTCCTTTGACAATTATAGCCCGGAAGGGACGATAGCAGAAGTGCGCGTTTGTGACAGTGATAGGTTGGATATTGGTCCGTTCTCCGCTGTTAAGGGGTTAGATGTGTGCCTGTTTTAATCAAGGGAACGTTTTGTATAATAAACCGGTCATCTGTGTCTATTTTGTCTTTTATAACTGACGATCAGATAAGCCCACAAAGCGACAAGGAGGTTTAGATTGGTCTGGCAAGAGCTTCTCGGCTATGGGGGAGGGCTTTTTATCACCGTGGGGTTTATACCACAGGTCTGGCGACTGTTCAGGCTGAAGAGTGCGCGTGAGATAAGCCTTCCCTTTACCATCCTTTTTCTGCTGGGTACTATTTCTTGGTTGAGCTACGGGATTATGTTCAGGCTGGTGCCTGTGATGCTGTGGAACACTATATCGCTTGGCCTGATGTTCGCTCTGCTCTTTGCCAAGCTCAGGTATGGCAAGCAGTAGGGGGACTGCTTGTGGCAATTGCACGCTCGGCAGGTTTACCGTCACTTACAAGGAACTCAATCTCAATGGCACCTTCGGTGGTGACAATGACCCTGGTGCCGAGCATTTCCAGGACACGGCGCCGGTCGGCAAAGTCCTTGGAATTGAGCTTATCGGCCATCTGCTTTCTCAGTTCTTCCAGGGTTGCCAGCGATAACGACCGCTTTTTCAGTTGAGCCAGCTTTGCCGATACCCGCTCCTTTTCTTCCGCTACCCACTGCCTTTCGGCAAGGAGCATACTTTGCTGTCGGGCGTAGGCGTCATCGGAGACCTTGCCCCGGATTCTCAGACTGACCAGCTCCGACTCGGCATTGATGTTTTCGTTGGACTTCCGCTCCAGCCGTTTCAATTCACCTTCAAGCCGGCTGATGCTTTCCTGAATGGCCTCGTTCCTCCAGCCCATCTCCTGTCTGATTGCTTCTTCACCGCTGAGGAACTTTCTC
>DAOTWF010000013.1:0-20987 GCA_034435835.1 Dehalococcoidia bacterium
CTTACAGGATGCCATCCGGAGTTAACTTCTACCGCCAGTACTTGTGCTGTCTAAAATGTAGTGAACGGGTACACTGATTTCCTCTTCGTTCCGCAAACTGGTAGAATATCCCTGTACCTTTTGCCTATCCTTGCCCAAAGCATGAGGAGAAAAATGTGGATTAGAAAATTTGTATTAGCTATATTAGTTGTCTGCTGTGTCCTGACGCCCTGGGTTCAGGGTTGTAAACCCACTACCCAGAATGCCGAACTACCGGCTGAATTTGATATCGTAACTCAGGCTTGGCAACGGCTACAGCAAGATTATATAGATAAGGATAAACTTGACCCTAAGAAACTAAGCCGAGGTGCTGTCCGGGGTATGCTGGAAGCGCTGGATGACCCCTACAGTGCCTATGTTGAACCTGCAATCAGAGAACTAGAGCTATCCAACTTCGAGGGTAAATTTGAAGGTATCGGTGCTGAGATAACCATTAAGGACCAACAGCTCACGATTGTAACTCCACTTTCCAATTCACCGGCAGAAAGAGCCGGTCTCAAACCAGGGGACAAAATACTAAAAATAAACGGTGAGCCAACATCAAAAATGAGTTTGATCGAAGCCACGCTGAAAATCAGAGGCCCTAAAGGCACAACAGTCAACCTGACAATCCTTCGTGAAGGCAGCACAGAGCCTTTTGATATCATGATAACCCGCGATGAAATAAAGCTGGAAAGTGTCCTTTACGAGATGAGAGACAATATAGCCTATGTTAAGATAACACGATTTCAAAAATCCACAGGTAAAGACCTGCGCAAGGCATTAAGAGACATCATCGATAGAGGTGGACAGGGCGTTGTTCTTGACCTTAGAAACAATCCCGGCGGTGTGCTTGAGGCTGCAGTGGACGTGGCAAGCGAGTTTCTAGCTATGGGTACCGTGGCTCAGGTGATCGACAGCAAAGGTAATCAGAGTTCCATACCAGTCAAACCTGGCGGTATTGGCACCAACTTGCATCTCATCGTCCTAGTGAACAACGGCAGTGCCAGCGCTAGCGAAATTGTGGCAGGCGCGCTTCAAGACTATGGACGAGCTAAACTGGCTGGGAGCAAGACTTTCGGCAAAGGCAGTGTTCAGATAGTTAGAGAACTCGATGACGGCTCAGCGCTGCATATAACTGCCTACCGCTGGCTTACACCCCATGGTAAACCAATAGAGAGCGTCGGCTTGTCACCAGATTTTGCACTCGATCTGGAGGGTGACCAGCTAATTGATTGGGCTATCAACTATCTAAAAAACCTTATCAGAAGCGACTGTCTGATAAACAGTTACTCGTGAGCCAAAACAACACCCTGCCTTTACAGTCCGCACCACGTTACGATTCTATCCAATGGCTCACGCGAACTCCTGAACTGGTTTGCTGGGAGATCCCAATCAGGATAACCTATGGCTATACCTACAGCCAGCCTTTTTGAGTGTGGTATGCCGGCAATCTCCCGCACCACATCAGGATATTGAACTAGTGCACCTTCTATACAGGTGCCAAGCCCGAATTCAAGCGCCACCAACGATATTGTCTGCGTTACCGCACCAATGTTAAACATTGCCCATGAGTCACCAGAATCCGCCTCTGTGGCTACCAATATCACATTCGGGGCATCAAAGGCGCGCATCATCTTCAAATACCACTCCCGCCGCTTCTCCCTGTCTTCGCGGGCAAAGCCCAGGAAGGGGTACAAAGCAGACACTAGAGTCACCCGTCGTTCCATGTATATCGCGGGCTGTGAAGAGGTAATGGGGAAATCAGGATTGGGTTCCGCTCCTGCTAGAAATTTCTGCTGTAAAGCGTCTTTCACCTTTTCAAGCACCTCACCACCCAGCACAAAAAACTCCCACGGCTGAGTGTTCGAACCCGACGGAGCCCACCTTGCCACATCAAGTATCTGCGCTATAATATCTCTGATCACAGGGGTCGGCTTATAACCTCTGATACTTCTCCTGGTTTTGACGGCTTCTACGAGCTCCATGGTTCCTCCTATGAGTCAATTATGTCTTTAGTGCTCGGCACCCTGTCACCCAGACGCTCGTCAAACCTGGTAGCCATACGAAGCGCCCGGGCTAGAGCCTTGAATAGGGCTTCAGCCTTGTGGTGGTCATCCATGCCGCTTAGCAGCCGGGCGTGCACACAGACCTTTGCCTCAGAGGCGAAGGAAAGAAAGAAGTGACGCACCAGGTCGACAGACATTCCGCCAATCTCGCTACCACTAAAAGGTGCTTCGAACACGACGTAACTTCGGCCACCGATATCAACCGCCACTAACGCCAGAGCATCGTCCATGGGCACAGCAGCATCTCCCATCCTCACTATCCCACGCTTATCACCTAGTGCCTTGACAAAAGCCCGCCCCAAACAGATAGCCACATCTTCAACAATATGATGCTGGTCAGCACCTGTGGCTGACAGCTTTATGTCAAACAAACCATGTTGAGCAAGCTGGCTTATCATGTGGTCGAGGAATCTTATCCCTGTTGTTATTTCAAACTCGCCTGTGCCGTCAAGGTCGAGTTCTGCCCTGACAGAAGTCTCCTTAGTTTCCCTTGCTATCTTCGCCTTCCTTTCAACCATCTATCGACCTCACATCCTTGCGGTAAATATTAGCACACGTCCTTTAAGGCAGCAATCAGAGCATCTGTGTGTTCCGGCTTACCAGCACTGATGCGCAGACAGTCACTCAGCCCCGGTACATCAAAATAGCGGATAAATATGCCCCTGCGCTGTAACTCCCTGTGTATTTTTTTGGCTTCGCCATTAAGTACTCTACAAAGGACAAAGTTAGCCTGCGATGGGTAAACTTTGAGCCACGCGAAACGGCTCAATTCTTTAACCAGTCTTTCCCTCTCGTTAATTATGGCTTGGATAATGCTACGAAAATACTTTATGTCCTTCAACGATTCCAGTGCTGCTACCTGTGCAGCGCAGTTTACATTATACGGCTGCTTTATCTTCATGAGATTTCGAGCAATATCAACCGGGAAAATCCCGTAGCCGACTCTTAGCCCCGCTAAGCCAGCCCACTTGCTAAAGGTCCTTAAAACCACTAAGTTATCATATCGCGCAACCAGACCAGCTACAGTAACACCACTGAATTCAAAGTAAGCTTCGTCGACCACCACCACAGCATCACCATCCAGAAGATCACAAATTTCACTTTCCGGTGTAATATTGCCTGAAGGATTGTTCGGTGAAGCAATAAATATAACCTTGGCATTGTCACCGAGAGCTTTCTTAATAGCAAGGACATCTATCGAGAAGTCTTCCCTCCTGGGCACATTAACCACTACCCCACCACACACACCGGTGCTGAAAGAATACATACCAAAAGTAGGCGGGCAATTGATGACCCTGTCAGCAGGTTCAATAAATAAACGTAGTATCAAGTCAATAAGCTCATCGCTGCCACTGCCGATGACTATGTGCTCCGAGCTCACACCCACATACTCAGCAAGTGCCTTGCGTAGCTCCCGCTGCTCAGGATCGGGATAAAGGTGGTAGTATTCATATTTAGCCATGGCTTGTCGAGACCTTTTAGAACAACCGTAAGGGTTCTCATTGCCATCAAGCTTTACCACCTTTTCTGGCGAAACTTCTACACGCTGACTGAGAACTTCAGTAGGCTCAATAGGCACATAAGGTTCGATCTCTCTGACGTCTTTCCTCATAAGCTTCCACACTTGTCGAGACAACATAGTTACTCCATGAAAGGTTACAGCATCCTCATCCTTATGGCTTTGGCATGACCAGATAGCCCCTCAGCCTCA
Organism: Dehalococcoidia bacterium; assembly: GCA_034435835.1. Classification (GTDB taxonomy): domain Bacteria; phylum Chloroflexota; class Dehalococcoidia; order GIF9; family UBA5629; genus CALJTV01. The sequence continues at coordinate 3,799 of DAOTWF010000013.1, forward strand.
GCCATAGCTATAGCAGCCTCACCCAGACGCTTCACGGCATCGCTGTCCAGAGCCACAATATTCGTAATCTTAAGGAAGTCTTCCACACCTAACGGTGAACTAAAACGGGCACTGCCACCGGTAGGCAACACATGGCTGGGCCCCGCAATATAGTCGCCCAGCGCCGCCGCGCAGCCACCGACAAAAATACAACCAGCACTATGTATCTTCTCGACATAGCCAGCAGCCCCTTTTAGCATCAGCGACACATGTTCTGGCGCACACAGATTGACCAGCTCAATAGCTTCATCCACGCTGTCCACCACCGCTATCACGCACCTCTCAATCGACTCGCTGGCGATGCTCTTCCGCTCCAGTGATTCTAGCTGCCGCTCTATCTCTGCAACCACGTCTCTGGCAATTCTCGAGGAAACCGTTATTAAAGCTGTGAAGGTTTGCACATCGTGCTCAGCTTGGGCAAGGAGGTCGGCCGCACATAAATTTGGGTCGGCAGTCTCGTCAGCTACTATCATCATTTCACTAGGTCCAGCAAGACTTTCAATGTCAACCGCCCCGAACACCAATTTTTTTGCCAGAACAACAAATATGTTCCCGGGGCCGCAAATCTTATCCACCTTTGGGACAGATTCTGTCCCAAACGCTAAAGCGGCGATAGCCTGCGCGCCACCAATACGAAAAACGCGGTCAACGCCGGCAATGTCCGCTGCCACAAGGGTCAAAGGGTGAACAGTGCCACTTTTGTTAGGCGGCGTTGCCATTATGGTCTCTCCGACCCCAGCTATCCGGGCTGGGATAGCAGTCATCAATACCGTAGAAGGATAAGAGGCGGTACCACCGGGCACATAAATGCCTGCCCTCCTCAGTGGACTTACCTGTCTCCCCAAACCTTCACTTAAAAAATTGACAGACAGCTTATCTTTGCAGATAGAATGGAAGTCTCTTATTCTATCGGCAGCCAGCCGCAACGCCGATATTAGCTTCTTATCCACTGCATTATAAGCCTCTGATATATCTGTTTTGCTTACTTCCAGCGAGTCAAGCCTGACCCCATCGAGCTTCCTAGTGTACTCAAATAGGGCGCTATCACCTTTGGCATGGACGTTCCTGACTATTTCGTTAACCACTTGTAGTGCGGAAAGCTCCCTCGACCTCCGCTGTCTTTTGCCAGAAAACGAGATATAACGCCCATACTCGGGAATCTCCCTCTCGAGTAACTTTCTGGCATCTTCAAAACCTTTTACCAACTTCACTTACTTAACTCCGACTGCCCTGCTGAAAACCTTTACTAGCTCAGAAATTTTTTCTTTTTTTAGCGGATCTCTAAGGCTATCCTTGTTCCCGATGACACAGGCCGTAGACTCGAACAGAGTATCAACTATCTTTAAACCGTGCTCAGCCAATGTCCTACCGGTCTGAGTGTTCTCAATAAGAAGGTCGGCATCTTCAGGCAGAAAAGCTTCACTCGCCCCCCACGTAGGAATCAGCCTGTATCCGGAGAAATGATTATCACGAAGATACTTATCAGCAATATTCACATACTCCGAAGCCACTCGAAGGGTAAGCAACTTTTTAGACCTTACAAGGCGCCTCAAACCGGCAATATCATCTACTGGTAGATCCTGGCTGGTCACAGCCACCACCTTTACACGCCCAAAGTCCAGATCAAATAGCTTCATAACCGGGCTTGAAGGAAATCTGTACACATGATCAAGGAACCAGTCCACACCGGTGATGGCAAGGTCAAAATTACCGTTAGCTACTTGTAATGGCATATCTTGAGGCCTGATAACCTTCACACGCAACCAGTCAATAGCACACCAAGGTCTTCGGTCAAGTACATCCGAAGAATAACCTTTCAATTTAAATCCAACCCGGTTCAAAAATTCCAGAGTAGGAGTCTGTTGATGGCCATCTGGTAATGCCAACCAAATGTTACCTGGCTGCACGCTAGGACGAAAACCATTGACAGTCTTCTTCGCACCTAATCTGATCTTCAGCCATGGTTTACTTCTTCGAACCAAGGCACCGCTGAAAATGTCCACTATCCAGCTCAGGTCCTTTGCCTCCCAACTGATCTTGTTAGCTACAAGAAAGGCACTTGTCTGGAGTACGTTCGTTAATGGCAACAAATTCTGCGCAACAATCTCAGCTTCGCTTTCTGCCCACAACAAAGCGATTTCAGCATTCTCAGGAGGATAGACCTCAGCCGCACCCCACACTGGAAAAATTTTGAACTTCCGCAATCTGAACCTCAGAGCCATCGTTTCCGCCAAATTTGGATACTCAGTCACAATACGTATGGTATGGCACTGATTCAGCAGTCTCTGGAAATCGCTTATTTCGCCAAACTTACTTGAGGTAACATAAATGCCACCTCTTCCGTACCCTAAGTCAAGCAACTTCAGCAATGGACTGCTTGGATATTTGCTCACCAGTTCCTCTATCCAATCCAGACCACATATCCCCAAGTCATAGTTGCCAATAGACACCTGTACAGGTATATCTTTTTCCTGGAAAACCTTTGCCGAAACGAAAGGACGCTCAGGTGACTGCAGTCGATAGATCCGTGACTCTTCACTATATCTTGCAAACTCGATTCCCGCCTCTCTAAGAAAGCAAGCAGTAGCTGACAGAAATCTGCCCTTAGGCAAAGCGATCTTGATGGGGGAGAGGACACTGCTACCCAGCAAGCGCTTACTCACCTCCTATAACATCGATCACACGCTCAATCGAACGCACTCTTCGCCTTCGCTGACTTTCTTTGTCAACCACCAAGAATTCCTCTGGTTTGTCTCGTATCTTAATTAACCATCGACACGGTGGTATTAACCTGACATCAGCAAAGCTGAACTCGACTAAATAGCCCTGCTTACGGAGCATGCCTGCAAGCGTAAACCCGATCCTAATAGTCTCTGGCGTGTCCTTCTCACACCTGAGTACAACCTTTTTGTCACCACTTTGCTCTTTCCCACCTGAAACCAAAGTCATCAAGGGATCCATATATAAGGCAAATCCACAAGCAGGTACACGCTTACCACCGATGAGCGACAGCAGATTATCATACCTGCCACCACTACCGACCTTCTTCCCTGCACATAGAAACTGGAAACATACGCCTGTGTAGTATTCAAAACCCCTTACAGAGCTGATGTCGATTCGGTATCTTACACCTAAGGCATCAAGCAGTTCAACGACCCGGGTGAATGCATCAAGCGCTGACCTGATGCTTCGTGGCAAACGAGGCAAAGATTGCAAGTTTCTAACAAACGCGGAGCGCGTCCCTTTCGAGCTTAAGACCAGCGACAAAAATTCCTGCACAGCAGGCTCATATAACTTAATCCGAGCCAGTGCTTCCCAATCACCATCAAGCACCCTGTCCAGCAGCCTAGCCCTCTCTTCAGGATCCAGCTTCAATTCCCGCACCAGCGCTTCAAGCACGCCGGCATGGGAGAGCAAAATCTCAACATTATCCAATCCCAGATTATGTAAAATTTCAACGGCCAGCGCCACTATCTCCACATCTGCACCCGGTGGGCTACTATCTATGAACTCAACTCCGCACTGCCAGCGTTCCCTATTTTCGGTACCTGTCTCTTCGAAAACAAAAACATTGGTAACATAAAACAGCCTAGCCGGTTTCCAACGAGACGGGTTCTCCGCGTACATCCGGGCGATAGGAATCGTTCCATCTGGCCGCAACACCACACGCTCACCACTCCATCCATCCCAATCAAGAAAGGAGTACACACGGCTCAGCATGCTCGGAGTAAGCATGCCTGCGGCCGTGAACAGAGACAAGTATTCCAATGTAGGTGTCCGCACCTCACGATAACCCCAGTTTAGGCACGAGCGACAGAAGACACCCTCAATATGTCGGAATACCCCCAGATCTTCAGGCAGTAAATCCCGCGCCCCTTTACATCTTTGACTGACTGGTTTTGTTTCCATGCCTCATATAAGTTCACCTATTCTACACTAACTTTTTTGCTATGTTCAATGTAGCACCACAGGCAGGCGAAAAGGACACATTGCTACTGTTAGGATAGTAAACTATAATTATTGTATTAAGGTCAGCCGATGGCACTTACAACACATCCGCTCGAGAAAACACGCTTACTGGCTTTGTGTACCCTGTTACTTGCGGGCTTGCTTTCCCTTGGTGAAGCACACGCCAGCGCCGCAGAACTAGAAGTTCTCAAGGTAGAAGGTACCATAGTGCCAGCAGTAGCTAACTACATCGACCGTGGCATTCGCCAAGCAGAGGCCAAAGGTAGCACCGCTTGCATCATAGAATTGAATACGCCGGGCGGGCTTCTCGATTCGACAGAAAAAATCGTTACCCGCATTCTGAATGCCAAGGTGCCAATAATAGTATATGTTTCTCCCAGCGGCAGCTGGGCAGCCTCAGCGGGAACGTTCATCACGATAGCAGCTCACATTGCTGCCATGGCTCCGGGCACTAGTATTGGGGCAGCCCACCCTGTTACCATCGGGCAGGAAATGCCAGAAGAAATGAAAAAGAAGGCAACCGAGTTTTCTTCCGCATGGATAAGGAGCGTAGCCCAGCTACGCGGCCGTAACCCGGAAGAAGCTGAGCTTGCAGTGACTGAAAGCAAGTCCTTCACCCCATCAGAAGCTCTCGAAGCCAAGCTCATTGATATAGTGGTTGACGATCTGGAAAGCTTGATCAAGCAGATAAACGGCAAGAAAGTGATTCTGGCTAACGGAGAGGAAAGAATCATAGAGACCACAAGCTACATAATAAACAGAAACCAGATGCATTTTGTAGAGCGCTTTCTGCACATTATCAGTAACCCGAACATAGCTTATATACTGCTCAGTCTAGCTACCATAGGTCTAATAACTGAAATCTCCAACCCGGGCCTGATCTTCCCCGGCGTCTTCGGGGGCATCAGCCTGTTTCTTGCGTTTTACTCTTTAGGAGTGCTCAATGCCAACTGGGCTGGTGTACTGCTCATCATGCTTGCCTTCGGCTTATTTATTGCCGAGCTTTTTACCCCTGCTTTTGGTATACTGACCGCAGGTGGGCTCGTGGCGCTTGTTATCGGTTCCCTCATCCTCTTCAGCGGCGCTTCACCACAGATGGAAGTAAACAGAGGACTAATCGCAGCAGTAACTGTCCTTCTGGGGGCCTTTGTGGTGTTCATGATAGGCGCCATCGTGCGAGGGCAGAGGCGACACGCAGTTACCGGCTCCGAAGCCCTTGTGGGTAAGACAGCCACCGTCAAGACAGAGCTTGCCCCTAAAGGTACAGTGCTAGTGGATGGCGAAATTTGGACAGCCATAATCGATGAGGACAGGGCAAAACCGGGAGAGGAGGTGAGAATAGTCGGAATCGACGGGCTGAAACTCAGGGTAACCAAGAAAATTAAAACTAAAAGGAGGGAAAAATGAATATTATAATGATCCTCGCTATCGTTGTTTTTGCGATCATAATCCTTGCAGCGGCTATAAGGATCGTTAATGAATACGAACGAGGAGTGGTCTTCCGACTTGGCAGATATGTTGGCGTAAGAGGTCCGGGACTAATCTTCCTCATACCCTTTATCGAGCGAATGGTGAAAGTGGATCTTCGCGTTGTCACCATGGATGTCCCCCGACAAGAATGCATCACCCTGGACACCGTGACAGTCAAAGTCGATGCAGTTGTCTATTTCAGAGTAGTGAAACCAGAGGACGCCATACTTAACGTGGAGCAGTACATCAGGGCCACCTCGCTACTTTCACAGACGACTCTCCGTAATGTAGTGGGACAATCGGAGCTTGAAGACCTGCTTGCACACCGAGACAAAATCAATGAGCGACTTCAAGCATTGATAGACGAAGGGACAGAGCCATGGGGAATCAAAGTCAGCATGGTCGAAGTCAGAGACGTTGAGTTACCAGAGACAATGCAACGGGCTATGGCAGCCCAAGCTGAAGCAGAAAGAGAGAGACGGGCAAAAATCGTACATGCTGACGGTGAGTATCAAGCTGCAGAGAAACTGGCTGAAGCAGCCAGAGTAATAGCCAGCGAGCCGGCAGCGCTTCAACTTCGCTACTTGCAGACCTTAACCACTATATCCACCGAGAGAACCAACACCGTGGTTTTCCCTCTGCCGATCGACCTGCTCAAGCCCTGGCTTAGCAAATAACTATTAGCCCGGCTAGCATACAAATAGGGGGCTATCCCTCTCTAACTCTGGAGTGGATAGCCCCTATTCTTTGACCACCGTGACATCACCGGCCGTGATCTCAATAATGCTACCGTCGGCACGCCTCAACAAAAGTCTCCCATCCTCAGTCACATCCTCAGCCATCCCTTTTTCCACGCGTTGCCCGCTTCTAATGACCACCGTCCTACCCAGTGTCTCCAGGTGCTCCCTCCATTGTTTGTACACAGTGCGGTAGCCTCCGGCCAGAAGCTCCAAGTACAACTTCTCAAGCTCAAAAAGCAAGACACCGGCGAATTCTTCCCTATCCACGTCTTTCCCCAGCTCGCGTGACAGACTGGTAGCTATGTCTGAAATTTCAGGGAAAACCGAGGTGTCGAAATTAATGTTTACTCCAACGCCCAGGACGACATAGTTGAGCTGTTTCCCCGCGGTCTCACTTTCTACTAGGATACCGCAGACCTTCCTACCACCAATCAAGACGTCGTTGGGCCATTTTATGGTACACTTCAGCCCGGTCGTCTGCTCTATAGTCCTGAGCACAGCCAGTGAAGATACCATAATCACGCCAGGTAAATAGTCAAGAGGAGGCCTAAGAATTACTGACATAGCGAGACTCCCGTAAGGGGACAGCCATGACCTGCCCAGACGCCCTCTACCAGCGCTCTGAACATCGGCTATAACAACCGTGCCCTCTGGTGCCTTGTCCTCAGCCAACCCTCTGGCTACTTCCATGGTCGTGGGCAGCTGGTTATACCTGTAGCAGCACCGCCCCATGAAACTGGTTCTCAGGTTTTTCAAAGAATATAACCCCATAAAGCTAAACCTCACAAAAAGGTAACATAGCCGGCACCTAGCATACCAAGCACGAGATAGTTCTGTCTATCCAACCAATTTATTGCCCGACCCGTACGCCGTCGCTCATTGTTGTCAGTTCACCACGATGCTGATATACTAACCACTGCCGTGGAATACGAGATCATCATCGGGCTAGAGGTGCACGCCCAATTGACCACGAGGAGTAAAATGTTCTGCTCCTGCAGTGCCGACTATGCCAGCGCTCCCCCCAACACACATGTCTGCCCCGTCTGCCTGGGCATGCCTGGGGTTCTGCCGACGATCAACCACAAAGCAGTGGAATATACGATAATGACAGCACTTGCCCTGAACTGCACCATCGCTGAATACGCTAAATTTGACCGTAAGAACTACCCTTACCCCGACCTGATGAAAGGATACCAGATTTCACAATATGATGCCCCGATCGGCAAAGGAGGATGGCTGGCAATTGAGGTGGGAGGCAACGAAAAAAGGATTGGCATAACCCGTGTACATCTCGAGGAGGACGTCGCTAAACTGATCCATTTGACCAGCCCAGAGGGCGAAGGCTACACCCTTGTCGACGTAAACAGAGCAGGCGTGCCCCTGATGGAAATCGTTAGTGAGCCGGACATAAACTCTCCAGAAGAGGCAAGACAATATCTTATCAAGCTACGCTCCATACTCCAGTACCTCGGCGTCTCCACAGGTAATATGGAGGAGGGCAGCTTCAGGTGCGATGCCAATATCAGCATTCGGCTTAAAGGTAGCACTGAGTACCTGCCCAAAGTTGAAGTCAAAAATATGAACAGCTTTAGAGCCGTATACCGGGCGCTGGAATATGAAGCCAAACGACAGCAGGAAATTCTGGAGAAGGGTGGAAAGCTGTCGCAGGAGACACGGGGCTGGGTGGAAAGTAAAGGAGCCACTGTGAGCCAGAGAAGCAAAGAGTACGCTCACGACTACCGCTATTTTCCCGAACCTGACCTGCCCCCGCTCGTCTTCGACAAAGCATGGATCGAAGAAATAATGTCTCGCCTGCCCGAACTGCCCGATGCCAGACGTGACCGCTTTATCAACGAATATAGCTTACCGCTCTATGATGCCAATTTGCTGGTTGAGTCCAAACCGATGGCAGACTATTTTGAAGAATGTGTCAGATTAAGCACAGCAAAAACAAGCGAAGAAAGACAGAAAAAAGCTAAGGCAATAAGCAACTGGCTACTCGGCGATTTCAGTCGGATGCTCAATGCCACCAACTCCAATATCAATAGCTCCAAGGTTACTCCTGCCCACCTTGTCGAACTACTCACAATGGTTGACAAAGCAGCTATTACGGGACCTACAGCAAAGGCAGTGTTGGAGGAAATGTTCCTCACCGGCAGAAAAGCCAGTGAAATCGTAAGCCAAAAAGGCCTGAGCCAGATAAGTGATTCCACAGAAATAATGAAAATAGTTAACGAGGTAATCACAAACAACAGCCAGGCAGTAGCTGATTATCAATCGGGGAAAGAACAGGCTCTGGTATACCTTATCGGGCAGGTGATGAAAGCCAGTAAAGGCAGAGCCAATCCCAACACCGTAAGAGAAACGCTGATACGAATTTTAGGAGGAGGATAATGTTCACTTACCTACTTATTGCTCAGATTCTGGTAGCTGCAGCTTTAATTGCCGTCATCATGCTTCAGGCAAGAAGCGGCGGTCTAGGCGGCATATTCGGTCAGCCAGATACAGTCTATCGAACGCGCCGGGGAGTGGAAAAAAGTCTTTTTCAATTCACCATTGCTCTGACGGCGCTCTTCGTAATACTTTCTATCCTAATTGTCCGAGCCTCTTAATGTATTCTGACCCCAGCAGAGCATGCCTGCTATCATAACACTCACCACCGACTTCGGCACAACCGATGCTTACGTCGCCGCCATGAAAGGAGTCATCCTCAGCATTAACTCCGAAGCAACGGTCATCGATATCTGTCACTCGATAAAACCCCAAAACGTTCTCGAGGCTGCCTTCATAATCAGCACTACCCATAGCTACTTTCCTAAAGGGACCATACACATGGTTATGGTTGGCTCTGGAGCAGGCGGCAAAAGTAAAGCCATCATTATGAAGACGCAGTCAGCCTTTTTCCTGGCACCGGACAACGGTGTACTCAGCTATATAGTCGCTGAAACAAGCTCAACTCCTATTGGTGAATCACCACACATAGACCTAAGACTAAGGCTACAAAAACTTGGCGCAGAGATAAATGCAGTAGCCATAACCAACCCAAGGTACTGGCGACATCCGGTCAGCCCGACATTTCACGGGCGCGACATTTTCGCTCCTGTGGCAGCTTACCTCTCTCTAAACATGCCAATAAGCATGTTTGGCAGAAAATTGACCCGGCTACACACCTTCCCAATACCTCGCCCCTATCAGGAGGTTTCCGGCAATATAACCGGCCTAATAATACACATAGACCACTTTGGTAACCTGGTCACCAATATCAAAGAGGCCGATCTACCATCGCGACAAGTGAGCATATCACTGGGTACCAGCCGAATAAAAGGGGTGAGCTCTTCCTACGCGCAAGGAAAGGGACTTATAGCTTTGATAGGAAGCAGTGGCTACCTTGAAATTTCTCTAGTCGGAGGCAGCGCTGCTGCAATTCTGAATGCCGAAGTGGGTGACACGATCACAGTAAGCCCGGAGCCGAGGCTTCCTTAATGTGCCAACCAGCAGGACACCACACACCACTGCCCCTGTAAAACTAACGGGCACGCCGCCAGACAGTGCCTTTGGCAGTATCCTCTAGCACTACACCCAGCTCTGAAAGACGGGCACGTATCTTGTCAGCCAGCCCCCATTCTTTGGCTTGGCGTAGTTCATTACGTATTTCGATCAGTAACTCGACTAAAGGTTCAGCATCGAGCGCCGGCTTCACTGGTTCCTGTAGAGTAAGACCCAAAACGCCGGCAAGCTCTGCAAGAGTCTCTTGCGCCCTGGCTACCCTGACTCCGTCTGTACGTGCTTTATTGATCTCCCTTGCCAGGTCAAAGAGCACAGCTATAGCTTGGGCTGTGTTGAAATCGTCGTCCATGCAATCGATAAATCTATTTTTAAACGGTTCAGCATCTAAGTCATTTCCAGCCCCACCATCCTCCACATGCCTCATCGCATGCCGCAATCGCTCGACGCCAGCATCAGCCGCCCGCAACGCCTCTTCCGTATAGGTCAATGGACTCCGGTAGTGGGAACTCAGAACAAACAGCCGCAATGCATCAGGACTATAACGTTTGAGCGCATCCTTTACGGTTATCAAGTTCCCCAGCGATTTGCTCATCTTCTCCTCACCAAACTGCAGCAACCCGTTATGCAACCAGTACCTAACGAAGGGGACTACACCGGTGAAACTTTCCGACTGTGCTATCTCGTTTTCATGATGAGGGAAAATAAGGTCCTGACCTCCCCCGTGGATATCAATGCTCTCCCCCAGATACTTCAATGACATCGCACTGCACTCAATATGCCATCCGGGCCTACCCTCGCCCCAAGGGCTTGGCCACCAAGGCTCCCCTGGCTTTGCAGCCTTCCATAGGGCGAAGTCGAGCAGAAATTCTTTCTCCCCACCCTCGACAGAGCCGCGAGCCAGCATATCATCCAAGCTCTGATGTGATAGCTTCCCATAGTCAGGGAAACTTCTTACCCTGAAATACACACTACCTCTCGACACATACGCATGCCCCTTTTTTATCAAGCCATCTATTATCTCGATCATCTTTGGAATCTCTTCTGTCGCCCTAGGATAGATATGAGCCCTCTTTATGTTCAATGCATCCATATCTTCAAAATACTCAGCAATGTATCTTTCTGCCAGCTCTGATGATGAGATACCCAGTTCCTGCGCCCGGTTTATTATCTTGTCATCTATATCGGTGAAATTCTGGATATGCTTCACTTCATAACCCTTGAACTCCAGATAACGCCTTATGACATCAAAAACTATGTAACTCATCGCATGCCCTATATGGCAATGGTCGTATACGGTAACCCCACAAACGTACATAGTAACTTCGTTCCCTAGGGGGAGAAGCTCCTCCTTGGTTCCAGATAAAGTGTTAAACACCTTCATGTCACCTCTCCAAAGGGCTTATTTGCTTCGTGTGTTTCAGATTACATCGTCTTTAGCTTGTTCTCCAGCTCAGCAACACGTCTCTCCAGATTTTCCAGCCTCTCCCAGACCGGGTCCGGCAATTTCTCAACAGTATCAGTATCCGGATTCCGAATCTCCACTATCCTACCAGGCACCCCAACCACAGTAGCATTGGCTGGCACCGAGGTTATCACCACAGAGCCAGCACCTATTTTGACATTGTCACCGATAGCGATGGCACCTATGAGCTTTGCCCCAGCGCCTACAACTACATTGTTTCCCAAAGTCGGGTGGCGTTTCGTTTTCATAAGGCTGGTACCACCCAGGGTGACACCCTGATACAAGGCAACGTTGTCACCTATCTCCGCAGTCTCACCAATCACCACACCCATACCGTGGTCAATGAAAAATCCTTCCCCTATCTTCGCTCCGGGATGGATTTCAATCCCCGTCAAAAAGCGGCTGACATGAGAAACAAACCTGGGGAAAAACGGGATGCGCCAGCACCACAATGTATGCGCTAGACGGTGAAATTGACGGGCGTGGAAGCCCGGATAAGCAAAAATAACCTCCCACACATTCTTCGCCGCCGGGTCATGCTCGAACACCGCCTGTATGTCCCTCTTAATGCTCCTGAAAAGCCCTGTCATTTTTTCCATCAAGTTTGCTTAATTTCAGTCACCGTCGATACAGCGTAAGCAGCTATACCCTCACCCCTCCCTGTAAACCCCAAACCCTCGGAAGTCGTTGCTTTGACCATAACCTGCGAGACAGCAATACCCAACACCCCGCTTATCCGGGCTCGCATTTCATCAATAAATGCCGACAGCCTAGGCCGTTCGGCAACAACAACTGCATCGATATTGTGTATCCCAACCCCATTATATGTGAGCATCCTCCCCACCTCTTCCAGCAGGACTAGGCTGGAAATTCCTGCATATCGGGGATCGTCTGGCGGAAAGTGACTGCCTATGTCTTTTAACCCTGCCGCACCCAGTAAGGAATCAGCTATAGCATGAATCAAAACATCAGCATCGCTATGGCCACCCAGCCCCCTCTCAAAGGGTATCTCCACACCACCGATAACCAGTTTGCGCCCTGGTACCAGAGCATGCACATCATATCCCAGACCGACTCGCATTATCTCTGTGCTCCCCGGCTATGATTTCAGCCAGCAGAAAATCCTCGGGGGTAGTGATCTTGATATTGCCGTATGACCCCACATACAGCTTGACAGTATATCCCAGCCTCTCGACGAGTTCAGCGTCATCCGTCACATCGTCGTCTTTTACCCTAGCATGAGCATCAGCTATTATATCAAAGCGAAACACCTGAGGGGTCTGTGCTATCCATATCATGTCACGGGGCAATGTCTTGCCGACAACCATGTCAGTATCGCAAAACTTCACCGTCTCTTTAGCTGGAACTGCCGCTATAGCTGCTCCTGTCTCCTGCGCAGCTTCTAGCCCACGATGTATCAGCTCGGCTGTTAAGAATGGCCTTGCCCCGTCGTGTATAACCACCCATTGACACCCCTCCAACACTTTCAGTCCCTCTCTGACGGAGTCCCGGCGTTTGGCACCACCCAGACAAAGCCGAGATTTGGACCATCCTCTCTCTATGGCTAACTTCTGAACAAAATCAAAGTTACCCTTATTCAAGACTATAACCATCTGGTTGATTGAATCACAAGCCTGGCACACATCTGCCGACCAAGCTATTAAAGGTTTATCCCGCAGGGATACCACAATCTTGTCCACGCCCGCCCTCTGACCGCTCCCTGCAGCAACAATGATCGCGCCAACCCCCGCACTCATGCACTCCCCCCACCCTGTTTATCCCTCAGCACCCTCGATAGCCCAAGCTTCAGCGCCTCAGACAAATTAGCAGCCCTCAAAATCTCTGCATCGTCTGCTCTCAGTATGGGTGAAGCTGCTGGAACGAGACACCGCCTGAAACCTAACCTGACAGCCTCCGCAATTCTCCTCTCTATTTGGGGTACAGGACGGAGTTCACCACTCAACCCAATCTCACCCATAGCCACAAGCTCCGGAAGAACCTCCCTGTCCTTAAAGCTTGACGCAATAGCCAGTGCAATCCCTAGATCAGCAGCCGGCTCGCTTATCTTCAGACCACCGACTATATTTGTTATCACGTCCTGCCCGGACAAATTGACGCTAGCGCGCCGTGACAAAACCGCTGCAATTAAAAGCAGACGCCCAAGATCAATCCCATTTGCAATACGCCTTGGTGGCCCAAAACTAGCTGGGTTTGTTAAAGCCTGCACCTCGACTAGCAAAGGACGGCTTCCCTCAAGCGTAGACACCACAGCCGAGCCGACCAAGCTTTCCCTGTGCGACGTTAGAAAGACCTCGGAGGGGTTCGGTACCTCTTTTAGGCCACGGCTGGTCATCTCAAAAACGCCAACTTCGTTTGTCGAGCCAAAACGGTTTTTTGTGCTTCTTAGTATCCGATAACTGCCAGAAGCCTCGCCTTCAAGGTAAAGTACCGTGTCCACAATATGCTCCAGCGCTCTCGGTCCAGCAATTGCCCCGTCTTTCGTCACATGTCCTGTTATGAAGGCCGGTGTGCCACTCTGTTTCACCCATTGCATCAGCCTTAGGGTACATTCCCTTATCTGAGCAACACTTCCAGGCATACCCACCACATCCTCGAGGTACATGGTCTGAATAGAATCGACAACAGCAAGCGCGGGGACTAGATCCTCAAGCTGCTTTAATATAACCTCGAAACGCGTCTCACAGAGGACAAACAACCCAGCACCCCCGATCCCCAGCCTCTGTGCACGCAGTTTGATCTGCTGCGAAGATTCCTCGCCAGAAATATATAACACCTTTTCGCCATGACCAGCCATCTCCGAGCATACTTGGAGCAACAAAGTGGACTTGCCTATCCCGGGGTCACCGCCGATGAGCACCAGAGAGCCGGGAACCAGCCCATCGCCCAGAACCCTGTTCAACTCAGCAGCAGGCAGCTTTAGCCTCTGTGTACTTTTGGTCGCCAAACAGGAAAGCTCCTGAGGAACACTATCTTCAAACCTGGTTCTCGATGATGCTGTTACGGCAGTGACAGCAACCTCAGTCTCGACAAAACTATTCCACTCATGACAGTTGGGGCACCGTCCCAGCCATTTAGGGCTTTCCTTCCCGCATTGCTGGCAGATGAAGACCGTCTTATGTTTAGGTTTACTCACAGTCGACACCTCTGCTACACGCCCATATTATATAGCAGACAATCCACATACATTAAAAAGGGGGATGGGATCGTTCTATCGACAAATCCCATCCCCACGGCGATAAAAAACCACGTTTTATATTGCAACCAGGACGCACCGCTTCAGCTATCAACGCCCCGGCAACTGCTCGGGCGTTGCCTCGCTCATCAGTGCTCCGGCGGCAGCCCTGATCACGATCTTCTCACCATCGTAATCAACTATCACCGTGTCACCAGACCGGAATTCGCCCTTGAGGAGCGCCTCGGAAAGTCTGTCTTCCACTTCACTCTGGATCACGCGGCGCAAAGGTCTGGCTCCGTAGGTCGGATTATATCCTTTCTCCCCCAGGAAGTCTTTGGCTGCGTCGGTGACCTCCAGTTTCATACTTCGGTCAGCAAGCGACTTAGCCACCTGGCTGAGCATAAGATCAACGATCTGTCTGATATGCTCCTTGGTAAGTGCGTGGAAGACCACCACCTCATCAATCCGGTTCAAAAACTCGGGTAAGAAGGTGGTCTTCAATTCGGAAAGGACCTTCTCTTTCATCTTCGCATACTCTGCCTGCCGGCTTGCCTCGTCTTCAAACCGTGCGGTGAAACCAATGGTCATGGCGCCTTTAATATGTTTGGCACCCACGTTACTGGTCATCACGATAATGCTATTGCGGAAATCAACCCTTCTCCCTTTAGCATCGGTCAGATGACCATCATCGAAAATCTGAAGTAATATGTTGAAAACATCGGGGTGCGCTTTTTCGATCTCATCAAGCAATATTACACAGTAAGGCTTACGCCGCACCGCTTCAGTGAGCTGTCCCCCTTCCTCGTAACCGATATACCCCGGAGGTGCTCCAACCAGTCTGGCAACAGTGTGTCGCTCCATAAACTCTGACATATCGAGACGCACCATCGCATCCTCGGTGCCGAACATGAACTCAGCCAGCGCTCGCACCAGCTCAGTTTTGCCGACACCTGTGGGACCAAGGAACATGAAGCAGCCTATCGGCCGGCGTGGGTCTTTCAGTCCAGCCCGGGCTCTCCTGACAGCACGGGACACGATGTTTATCGCCTCATCCTGTCCAATAATGCGCCGATGTAACGCGTCTTCCATATTCAGAAGTCTGCTTGTCTCATCCTGCGTCAAGCGCACTACAGGAACCCCTGTCCACATGCTGACCACTTCGGCAATGTCCTCAGCAGTTACCACTGGCTTGTCAAGTTCCCGTTCTGCCTGCCATTTCTGTTCCATGGCAGCAATCTTTTCCATCAGCTGGACTTCTCTGTCGCGCAATTCGGCAGCGTATTCATATTCCTTGGCTGCAATGGCAGCTTCTTTGTCCCTGCGCACCGCCTCCAGAGCCCGGCGAGCCTCAGTAATCCCTATCGGGACCGAGCCGCGCTTTATGCGCACTCTGGAAGATGCCTCGTCCATCACGTCAATAGCCTTGTCCGGCAGAAAACGGTCAGGTATATATCGTGCCGATAATGAAGCCGCCGTCTGTAGCGCCTCGTCACTTATGACCAACTTATGGTGTTCTTCATACCGCGACTTGATACCGCGGAGAATTTCCAGGGTCTGCTCCACTGTTGGCTCGGCTACTAAGACGGGCTGGAAGCGCCGCTCCAAAGCAGCATCTTTCTCGATGTATTTCCGATAATCATCAAGTGTGGTAGCACCTATGCACTGTATCTCACCGCGAGACAACGATGGTTTCAGTATGTTCGATGCGTCCACCGCACCTTCAGCAGCGCCAGCACCAACTATCGTATGCAACTCATCGACAAAGATAACACAATTGCCCGCAGTCTTTATCTCCTCGATAACCTTTTTCAGTCTTTCCTCAAACTCACCACGATACTTGGTACCAGCCACCAGAGAGCCAATGTCCAAAGTAACCAGCCGCTTGCCCTGCAAAGTCTCGGGGACGTCTCCAGCCACAATCCTGTGCGCCAGCCCTTCCACAATAGCTGTCTTGCCAACGCCGGGCTCACCGATGAGCGCAGGGTTGTTCTTGGTGCGCCGGCTCAATATCTGTATGACACGCTCTATCTCTTTCTCACGGTTTATAATGGGGTCCAGCTTTCCGGCTCTGGCGGCGCTGGTCAGGTCCATACCCAATTGGTCAAGCACTGGAGTCTTCACAGTGCCACGCACCGCAGAACGGGGATGAGCCGTTCCTTGGCTCAATATAGCGTTTATCTCCGCCTGCACCTTCTCCAAGGTAATGCCAAAGCTCTCCAGAACACCTACCGCCGCACCTTCCCTCTCGCGCAGCAAACCGAGCAAGAGGTGCTCAGTGCCTATGTAGTTATGGTTCAACCGGCGTGCTTCATCGACGGCAAGTTCAATCACCCGCTTCGCCCTCGGGGTAAGACCAACCTCTCCTATTGCTGTCCTCTCTCCGCGCCCCACCACAAACTCGACCGCCGCACGTATTTTGTTCGGTGGCACACCCAGATTGGTCAATACCCTGCTTGCTACCCCCTCTTCCTCAGCCACCAGCCCCAGGAGAATATGCTCGGTGTCGATGTAATTATGCCCGAACCTCTGGGCTTCCTCCTGGGCTCTGCTTAAAGCACGGCGAGCTCTTTCAGAGAACTTTTCAAATCTGCTAGCCATACTCGGCTCTCACTTCCTGGTAACCTTTCGTACCATAACTTGGGCTACCGAATTAAATTATAGGCTGTTCACCGCAACGTGTCAAAATTCGGTATTGGATGGGCAAATATGCAGCTAAACGAGGAAACCGAAAAGCCTCTGGCAGTGGCATATTTTCCCAAGGAGTTGCCCCCTCAGTATCGTCTGCGCTGAGGTGTTTCACTTCCGT
>DAOTWF010000014.1:0-13890 GCA_034435835.1 Dehalococcoidia bacterium
TGGGGAAGTGCCGGAACTGGCAGACGGGCATGACTTAGGATCATGTGCCGCAAGGCGTAGGGGTTCGAGTCCCCTCTTCCCCATACAAGACTCGACGCAAGCCGAGTTGTCCGTTTTAGTGATAGGGATACGACCGTTTACAGCCACGCACATAGGCAGCTTATTAAAGTAGCTTCGTAGCTTAGCAGGTGGACATTTATAGGGAAAATCGGGAAAGCCTATTTTCCTCCCGCAGATAGCGGAACGCGGAGAGAGCTGCGGTTGCCCCATCACCAACAGCGCTGCAAACTTGTCGTGGCGAATTTGTCCTGATGTCACCGGCAGCAAAAATGCCGCGAGTTGTTGTTTCCATCAGTTCATTCGTGATGATGTGCCTTGTCTCATCAAGACCGACTATATTAGCAAAGCGAACAGTATTCGGCTCCAATCCAATCGCCACGAACACACCTGCTACATCAAGTATGGATTCTCTCCCTGTCTTTACGTTACGCAGTCTCAGGCCGGTGACGCTATCCTCGCCAACGATTTCTTCTACCACAGTATTCCACATGAACTTGATACCTTTTCTGCGGGAGGCCTGCTTCTGGAGTGTCTCCGTAGCCCGGAGCTGGTCTCTGCGATGTATCACATAGACATTGCTGGCATGCTCGCTCAATTCGATTGCATCGGTCAAGGCAGTATCGCCACCGCCGACAACCGCTACGTCGAGGTCGCGAAAAAGGAAGCCATCGCAGGTGGCACAGAAGGACACACCCCGTCCCAGCAACCTCTCCTCCCCTGGAACCTTTAGTCGACGATGTTCGGAACCGGCTGCAATTATCACAGCTCGGGACTCAAACTCATGTGTCGTTGTACTGATGATAAAGCTGTTTGCTTCTTTCTTTACACCAGTGGCCTCGGCGTTCATGGTCTCTAATCCATACTTCTTGGCCTGCTGGTGCATCAGTTCAGCCAGTTCAAGCCCAGCGATCCCTTCAGGGAAACCGGGGTAGTTGTCTATTCGACGTGCATTCACAATCTGCCCACCGAAAAGCCCCCGTTCTAAAAGCAGTGTTCTCAGTCCTGCACGGGAAGCATATAATCCAGCAGTCAACCCCGCCGGACCGCCCCCAATGACTATAACTTCATGCACGGATGACCCCTTTAGGCACTATGGTAACTCGAGCTAAATTGTTGCTTAAAATTGTAGATGATTTCTGTGGGCAATTCCACTGAGGCAATATTGACATAAAGTTGAATATCCATAAGGTTGTGACTTTTGTCTTAAGTGACATAAGAATTTAGTCATAGTAGCAAAATTGTAGCAAAATTGAATCTACCAGAGCCTGGTGCCGCCGATTGATTCAGTAATCGTATAGATGGACAATAAGCGTCGGATGCGATAGACTAGAGGTAGGGCATCATAATAAAAGGTAGAGACAGTAATTCAATGCCGATTTTACACAGGGCTGAAAAAAGGGTTATCGGAGGACAGCCAGATTTGCCTGTGCCGTCTGAAGTTCATAAAGAGGCAGCACGGGTTTTAATAGTGGATGACGAACCGTTGGTCAGGGAAATGATCTCCCGTAGGCTTACGGAAAAAGGTCTCGTATGTGCTGATGCTGCAAGCGGCGACGAGGCTCTACAAAAACTTCGAGGCGGCAACTTTGCTCTGGTGCTTTTGGATATCCAAATGCCGCACAAGAGCGGGCTGGAGACGCTGGCAGCGATAAGGTCTGGCTATCCCGATATCGCAGTTATCATGGTGACTGTGGTGGCTGACATAGATATAGCTATTGGGTCAATGAAAAGCGGAGCCTACGACTTTATCATCAAACCGATAGATTTTGATATTCTAGCACTGAGCGTTGACAGGGCACTGGAAAAGAGAAGGCTGTTGTTAGAAAACAGAGAGTATCAGAGGTATCTGGAGCAGAGGGTAAAAAAGCAAGCAGACAAAATACGAGAATCGTTCCTCAATTTTGTTACGTCGCTTGTTTATGCTCTGGAAGCTAAGGATCTTTATACCAGCGGGCACTCGCAGAGGGTCACAGAGATGGCGGTTCAAATTGGTATAGCCATGAGTTTGAACGATGAGCAGATGGAAAAACTCAGGCTGGCTGGTATTCTGCATGACGTTGGTAAGATAGGAGTCCCAGAATCAATACTGAATAAGCCAGGCAGGCTTGAAAAGTATGAATACGACATAGTGAAAACGCACTCTGAGCTGGGTGAGAAGATCCTGCATTCAGTCATAACTGAAGAGGAAATATTACGGGCGATCCGGCATCATCACGAGCGCTATGATGGCAGTGGATACCCAGACGGACTGTCTGGCGATAATATACCTTGGGCAGCTAAAATCCTTGCTATAGCTGATGCCTACGATGCGATGACCTCGGATCGTCCATACCGAAAGGCGATGCCCTTTTCGCAGGTGCTGGCTGAGTTAGAGAGAGGATGTGGTACCCAGTTTGACCCTCAGGTGCTGTCCATTTTCCTTACCAAGGTGATAGGAAAATCACGGGTACGCAATTGTTAAGCTACCTTAAGGTGCCATATAAAATGGGCAAACTAGCGCTAATTGACATAATGTTAGATACTCATTGCTGCTTGTAGCGGCTATGAAAAGTCTGGTGTACTTCTTTTAAATGTTTATTGGTCACGTGAGTATAGACTTGTGTGGTGCGGACACTTTCGTGCCCCAGCATTTCCTGGACTGAACGTAAATCGGCGCCTGCGATTAATAAGTCTGTTGCAAATGAATGTCTCAGGGTGTGTGGAGTAACGTTAATGGGAAGTCCGCAGACGCGTGCGTATCTTTCAACGATCCTTTGAACAGAGCGGGCGGTCAGCCGCATTCGTTCACCTTTAATTCTGGGATCGATGTTTCCGCTGTACCTGATGAACAAAGGTCGAAAATCGTCCTTTCGGGTTTGCAGGTACCGCTGCAGCCACTCGGCTGCTGTGTCGGAGAGAAAAACCACCCTTACTTTATCACCCTTACCTGTGACGCTAAATTCTCGGCGCTCCAAATCTATCTGATCGCGGTTTAATTGTACCAGCTCGGACACACGCAGTCCGGTGCTGAACAAAGTTTCTAAGATCGCCTTGTCTCTCAATCCGGTCTTACTGGAGATTCTTGGAGCGTCAAGTAGTCTGTCAATTTGTTCTCGGCTCAAAAAGGATACAGAGCGGGCGCCTTGCTTTGGTAGTTCTATTTCGTCAGGCGATATGACGGGCAGACTTTTGTGCGCAGACACATAGCGCAAAAAAGCCCGCAGCGCGACTAGGTGATACACTTGCGTCGAGCGCTTTAGCGGTGTACCCTTGGCGTCGTGAAGCCGCGCTAGATATAGGCGGTATTTGGACACTACTTCCGAGTCAATGTCCCGAATTCCTATTTTGGGGAAATTGGCGCTAAGCCACGAGACAAAGCGGTCTAGATAATGTGCATAACGCCGAATAGTCAGCGGAGAGCGTCCGCGGGAAATTTCCAGATACTGTAGGTAGTGTGCCACTAGGTCATTTATTTCGTCAACTGGCCCCATTGCGATCTCGGCTGAAATGCAAATATTGGTTCACCCCGTCTTATGTCGCAAAAGTGACATTGTGCGACACTGATACTTTCCCTTTCCGTGTTTCCTCCAACTGTCGAGCAATACCCGCTAGCAAGTTGTCCAGGTACCAGCCTTTGAGGGCAGAAATTAAAAATGTTGCTTTATCTGCTCGAGTGAACTCAGGTGGGAGTCTTGATAGGTTTTCATGGTGCTGGAGCAATATGTCTATTTTGTTGATTACTAAGAAGCGAGGTTTATGTTGCAGACCCAACTCCTCGAGTATGTTTTCCACGGTGCGGTACTGCTCGACGGCATTATGATGAGTTATGTCGACAACATGGAGGATGAGGTCTGCCTCTTCAAGTTCTTCCAATGTGGCGCGAAAAGCGGCGATTATGGATGGCGGCAGCTTGTGGATGAAGCCTACAGTGTCAGTAAGCAAAAAAGTCAGCCCGTTGGGACAGGTCAAACGTCTGGTTACCGGGTCAAGGGTGGAGAATGGCTTGTTCTCAGCGACAACGTTGGCTTGGCTTAGGGCATTGAGCAGTGTGCTCTTGCCGGCATTGGTATAACCGACCAGTGCCACGACGGGTGTTTGGCTGCGTTGTCTTTTCTGACGATATAGCTGTCTGTGTTTTCTGACAGCCTCAAGTTGCTGCTCCAATCGGTGGATGCGTTGTTTGATAAGACGGCGGTCAGTTTCGAGCTGTGATTCCCCAGGGCCTCTTGTACCAATGCCACCTCCGAGCCGCTCAAGATGGCTCCATTGTCCTGCAAGTCGTGGCAGTAGATAACGGTGTTGGGCTAGTTCTACCTGCAGTTGTCCTTCACGGGTATGTGCTCTTTTGGCGAAGATGTCAAGTATCAACGCTGTGCGGTCGATGACCTTTACCTGCAATATTTTTTCTAGGTTCCTTTGCTGACGCGGTGAAAGCTCGTCATTAAATATAGCGACCGTATATGGATGGGACTGTTTAAGTGAAATAAGTGTCTGCAGTTTACCCGTGCCTATGTAGTAGCTGGGGGATGGACTTTCCAGTCGCTGGGTAATTTTGCCTATAACCTCGGCACCCGCTGCCTCAGCTAGCTGATGTAACTCCTCCATCGAGTCGTTGAGCGGCCATGTGTTCTCGTGTCCCCTTATTTCGACTCCTAATAGCAAAGCCTTTTCTATCTCGCTATCTGTCCCTAGTAATGATTTTCTAGTCATGTCCTGTAAATGATTATGTCAACCATTATATTTTAGCGGTTTTTGCTCCATGTGAGCAACCTTTCGATGCCCTCCTCCAGGCGCTCGTCCGGCAGAGTTAGGGAAAGGCGGATATATCCTTCGCCGAACGTGCCATAGCCGATGCCAGGTGTGACTGCTATATTCACCTTATCCAGTAATTCGCTGGCAAATTCGGTGGAGGTGTATCCTTCGGGTACTTTGCACCATATGTAGAAGCCTGCCTTGGGTGTCTTGGCACTCAATCCAATTTTTCTGATAGCGTTCAAAAGTTTGTCACGGCGTCTCTGGTAGATCAGGTTATGTTCAGCAATGCAATCTTGTGGTCCAGTAAGTGCCTTGATGGCAGCTCGTTGTATAGCTTGAGGAATGCCTGAGTCCAGATTTGATTTGAAACGGAAGAGGGCATCTATCATCCGTGGGTTGCCTACCGCCATTCCTATGCGCCAGCCGGTCATGTTGAATGTTTTGGAGAATGAGTGGAACTCAACGCCGACTTCTTTCGCGCCCGGCAGTTGCAAAAAGCTGGGAGGAGAATACCCATCGAAAGCGACTTCAGTATAAGGGGCATCGTGGCAGATTACCAGCCGATATTGGCGAGCGAAATCTATAGCCTGTTGGAAGAAGTCCAGGTCAGCCGCTGCACCTGTAGGGTTGTTGGGATAGTTTAGCCACAGTATCTTCGCTCTGCTAAGTACCTCTTCAGGGATCTCGGCGAAATCGGGCAGGAAATTGTTTTCCTCTCTCAAAGGTATCGGGTAGACCTCTCCGTTGGCTAATAGTGTACTCATTGAATATACTGGGTATCCAGGATCAGGTACCAAAGCTATATCACCAGGGTCGATAATACAGAAGGACATGTGCCCTATGCCCTCCTTGGAGCCAATCAGGGGAAGCACCTCACGTGCGGGCTCTAGAGACACACCGAAGCGGTGCCGGTACCACTCTGCAATTGCCTCGCAGAGCTCTGGCAGTCCTGCTGTCTCCGGATAACGATGGTTAGCTGGGTCATGAGCTGCCCGGCAGAGCTCCTCAATAATATGTTGTGGTGTTGCTAGATCCGGATCGCCGATCGCAAAACTTATAATGTCTTCGCCCCGAGCTCGTTTCTCTGCGATTTTTCGGTTGATCTCAACAAATAGATACGGAGGCAGTTTGCCAAGTCTGTTTGATAGTCTTATTTCAGCCATGTTCCGACAAAAACCTCCTCAACGGGTCCTTCAAGAAATACTTCTCCCCTGCTGTCCTGACTCACCGATAATTGTCCACCATGAAGTATTATGTCAACTTTCCTGCTGTGCACCAGACCTTTGTAGCTAGCCAGTACTGCTACAGCACAGGCACCGCTGCCGCAGGATAGAGTTTCACCGGCACCTCGTTCCCATACCCTTACCTCGATAGTCTTTTCGTTCACAACCCTTGCTATCTCGAAATTTGTCCGCTCCGGAAACAAGGGGTGATGCTCGACTTTGGGACCTATCTCGCTTAGCGGATAGCTGTCCAGCGGTTGATTTAAAAACGTTACAGTATGAGGATTGCCCATTGACACCAGTGATACAGGCAGCACTGTATCGTCCAATCTAAGAGGATAATCTAAAATTGGCGTTATGTCAACTTCTTCGCCATTCTGATTCAAACGTTTTTGGATGTCAATGGCAACCGGGATATTTTCCGCGGCAAAGGCGGGGGTTCCCATACTGACTTTGACCTTTTTAACCTTGTTCAGTAGCAAGGTCACCTGAAGCGTTCTAATGCCGGCCAGAGTTTCCACCTTGAATACCTTCTCTCTGACAAGCCTCCGTTCAAATGCATATTTAGCCAAGCACCTCAAGCCATTACCGCAGATATGGGCTTCAGAGCCATCTGGGTTGAACATCCTCATCTTCAGTTCGGCAACTTTGGAAGATAATATCAGAATCAATCCGTCGGCACCGATACCAAAATGGCGGTTGCACATCTTCCTAGCCAAATGGGGCCAGTTTCTTCTCAAGTTGCGAGCATCTATTACCACAAAGTCATTTCCGGTCGCCTGCAATTTGGCAAAATTCATTCAGCTTTCTCCTTAAGGAACGCCTCAACCAGCCTTGCGATCTCTCCTCGCATATCGCTGGTTTGGGCGTTGAACCAGTGTATCCTGGGATCGCTTGTACGAAACCAAGCATACTGGCGGCGGGTGAAGCAATGGGTCTGCCATTTTATCTGCTGAACAGCCTCCTCAAGGCTGATCTTACCTTGTAAATATGCGCCTATCTGCCTGTAGCCAATACCGGACATAGCAGGTAAATGCAGTCCGAATCCTCTGTTTACAAGCTGTTTTACCTCTTCTACCAGT
Source organism: Dehalococcoidia bacterium (assembly GCA_034435835.1). Classification (GTDB taxonomy): domain Bacteria; phylum Chloroflexota; class Dehalococcoidia; order GIF9; family UBA5629; genus CALJTV01. Next base: position 7,100 of record DAOTWF010000014.1, read on the forward strand.
CCCCTTTTTAGCATTTCGTCTACCCTTAAGTCAATGCGGCGGTAAAGCTCAACTCGTTCCAGTGTTAGCCCTATTATCAAAATGGGAAATGCTGGTGGTATTTTTTGCCAGTACTGAGATATGGGTTTTCCAGCTACCAGGCACACCTCGAGAGCCCTTATGACCCGGCGCAAGTTGGTAGGCATGATTTTGGCTGCGGCAATCGGGTCGATCTTCTGTAGCTCCCGAAACAGCTCGTCGATGCCCTTCTCGTGGGCTTGGTGTTCAAGCCTCTGTCTCAACGCCGGGTTGGGCGGGACTGGTGGAATTTGCCACCCTTCTAGCATCGCCCACACATATAAGCCGCTCCCACCGACCAAGAAAGGAATTTTCTGTCGTAGCTGGATTTGGCTGATGGACTGCTCTGCTATTTGGCGGTAAATAGCTAGACTGAAGGACTCGTCCGGCTCTACAACATCGATAAGATGGTGCGGAACAATGGAGCGCTCTTCGAAGCTCGGCTTTGCCGTGCCGATATCCATATAGCGGTAGATCTGTCTGCTGTCTGCATTGATTATTTCGCCACCGAACAACTGTGCCAGATAAAGCGCAAGTCGGCTCTTACCAACTGCAGTTGGACCGACGATGGCGATGAGGCATTTCATCGGGCAAGTTTGATGTTGGCTGTCTGCTTTACGATGCTCACAAACTCTTGAGCTTTAAGGCTAGCACCCCCGACTAAGGCGCCATCGATTTCCTGTTCGGAGACAAATTCGGCGATGTTACTACTGGTGACACTTCCGCCATAAAGTATACGCACCATTTGGGATATTTCTTTGCCCCACATGTCCGATAGAAGCATACGTATGAAAGCAATGGCATGGCCTGCATCTTTGCCTGTTGCTGCCTTACCGGTTCCGATAGCCCATATCGGCTCATAGGCAATCACCAGTTGTGTGGTAGGAACCACGTTGTCTAAACCAACTTTTATCTGGCGTGTCAGTACCTGCTCGGTTTTGTGTGCTTCGTTATCCTCAAGACTTTCGCCAACGCACAAGATGGGGTTGAGGTTATGTGATATGGCTTTTTTGACCTTTCTATTAACGATGTCGTCTGTCTCACCAAAATATTGCCTTCGTTCTGAGTGTCCGAGGATAACAAATTGGCATATACCAGCCAACATTATTGGCGAAATCTCACCTGTGTAGGCACCTTTGTCCTCAAAATGCATGTTCTGGGCACCTAGTTTTATCGAATTATTCTTTAAAAGGTTGCCAATAGTTACCAGAAAAATGAACGGCGGGCAGATTACCTTCTCCACACCTGTAAGTTCATCCAGTTCATTTTTTATTGACCGAACTAACTCAAGTGCCTCAGCAAGGTTTGTATGCATTTTCCAGTTTCCAACAATAAGGGGCTGCCTCAATCGTTAAGCTCCGAATTTATTCAGTTTGAGTGCGTGCGCCATAGCTAGTGGCATTACATCAAGGGCTGAGAGTCTTCCTAGTTCTCCAGAGGCACAAAGTGTCTCAGAGAACCCATTCACCCCTTTCCGACGGCACCAGGGTGATGATATCAAAATGGGGACTGGGTGCCAGCTATGTCCTTTCAACAAGGCAGGGGTAGAGTGGTCGCCGGTAATTACTAGAACATCAGGTTTCAGGGCAAGCAGTTCAGGCAATATCTTGTCGACTTGTTCAATCACCTTAACCTTCCGCTCGAAGTCGCCGTCCTCTCCGGCACTGTCAGCCTCTTTGACATGTATGTAAAAGAAATCGTGCTGATTATAGCAACCAGCCATAATTCCAAGTGCTTCCTCAAAACCACCGTTGGCGCTGTGTACTTCCATTCCCACGAGTTTGGCCAGCCCTTTATACATAGGGTATTTGGCAATGGCTGCTGGTTTTAGTTTATAGATCTTTGTCATGGGTGGGATATCTGGCAATCGTGAGAACCCTCGTAGCAAAATCATATTAGCCGGATAGTGGTTCATCAGTATTTTCCTTGCTTCTTCGACAAACGTGTTAACTAAGTTAGCTGTAGAAGTACTTTCAGGGCTTTGAGGAAAAACCTTGTACGGCAATAAGCCTGTCTTCTGGGGATCTGTGTCACTCAGGTCTGGGGACAGTTCCTTACCACGCAGCACTAGCGCAAACCTGTGTTCCCTCACGGGTTGTACAAAGAGTTCTACGCTAGGCAACTTAATCTGGCTCAGTAGCGAACAAAGTTCTACGCATTTTTCCGTGGTGATGCGGCCAGCTCTACGATCGGTGATTATCCCAGCCTCATCAACCGTGCAGAAGTTGCCCCGGGCTGCAATGTCGTTCTGTGAAAGTTGGAAACCGATTCCGAGTGCTTCGAGCACTCCTCTGCCAATGGAAAACTCCAGAGGGTCATAGCCAAATAGTGCCAAGTGTGCCGGTCCACTTCCTGGTGTGATGCCCGGGCTGATGGGATCTATTAGCCCACAGGCAGCCGAGCTGGCCAACTCATCAAGGTGCGGGGTAAATGCAGTCTCAAGTTCTGTTTTACCAGTTTTTTTGTGTGGCAGTCCGCCAAGTCCGTCGATCACAAGCATTACTATTTTGCTTGGCGAGGTAACAGTTATCTCCTCTAATGCTGCTAAGTTAATTGTCATGTCTCCTTGTCTTGCAGTACTGCGACACCCGGGAGTGTTTTGCCCTCGAGGAACTTCAGGCTTGCACCGCCACCTGTGGACACATGGCTCATTTTATCTGCCAGCCCCATATTTTCAACAACCTCTGCTGTGGAGCCGCCACCTATCATGGTTGTGGCGTTAATATTGGCTAGCACTTCAGCCATCGCTCTAGTTCCGTGAGCGAAGGCAGGTATTTCGTATATTCCCATAGGACCATTCCAAAAAATTGTCCGACATTTCTCGAGCTCTTTTGAAAAGCTTTCGATCGTTTTGGGACCTATATCAACTATATGTTCGTCAGGCGATATTTCTGTGACTGGGACTATTCTAGTTGTTGTCCCCTGCTTCGGGTCACTGGTAACAACTACATCCGAGGGTAGCAGTATCCTCGTCCCATTCTTGCTAGCGGCTGTGATGATGGTATTTGCGGTCTCCAGCCTGTCGACTTCGACTGATGAGGCTCCGGTCTGGTATCCTTTGGCTTTGAGAAACAGGGATGACATGCCGCCGCCAATTAGCAGAATATCTACTTTCGGTAGTATATTCTGGATAAGGCCGACTTTATCACTGACCTTGGCACCACCTAAAAGTGCAGCGAAAGGGTGCTCAGGAGAAGCCAGGATCTTACTTAATGCCGTTAGTTCCTTTTCCATAAGCAGACCGGCAACTGCTGGAATGTATTTGGCTACCCCCACTGTCGAGGCATGGGCACGGTGTGCAGTGCCAAACGCATCATTTACATAGACATCAGCCAAATTTGCTAAGGACCTGGCAAAACCAGGATCGTTGGCTTCTTCCTCCGGGTGAAAACGGACATTTTCAAGAAGTAGTATGTCACCGTCTTTAAGTTTAGCTACTGCCTGCTCTACCTCAGCGCCAATGCAATCGGGTGCTATAGAGACCGATATCCCCATTAGCTGGGAGAGTCTGCTTGCCAGAGGTTTAACTCTTAGTTCCTCAACGACTTGTCCATCCGGGCGTCCCAAATGAGTACACAGAACGACTCTAGCCCCATGATCGACCAGGTACTTTATTGTCGGCAGTGCTGCTCTGATCCGGCTATCATTGGTAATAACGCCCGAGCTCGAGTCCAGTGGCACGTTGAAGTCTACTCTTACTAGTACTCTTTTTCCTTTCACATCTATGTCTTTAACTGTCTTCTTGTTCATGTTTACCCTTTACGCTTTTTTCAAGCCGCTGTTTGATCTGATTCACCTCGTCCAGTGCCGACTTGGCAATTTCAAAGACACCCTTTCCAAGTTTATCAGCGTTGGCGATGTCAGGGTGGTAGTTAACAAATCCCAAGATTTCGAAGTCAGTAAGGTTGTCGGTAATAAATTTACGTTCCTTTTCGTCGTGGGTCTTTGAGCCCACTATATAGCACCTTCGGATTCCCAGATCCTTGGCAAGATCTTGTATCGCTCGAGCTGTCTGAAAACTCCTCTGTCCTGGTTCTACAACTATCAATAGGGCATCTACTGCCTTTGCGGTACCACGACCTAGGTTTTCAACACCGGCATCCATATCCATTATGACTACCTCGGACCGGGCCAATACCAGATGACTGACTAGGCTTCTAAGCAGGGCACTTTCGGGGCACATACAGCCCCCACCGCCCTTTTTGACTGTACCCATTACCAGTAGTCTGATGCCATCGATACGAACGGAAAAGCGCTCGGGAAGGTCATCAACTTTCGGGTTCAGCTTAAAGAAGGCTCCATAGTTGCCTGGTCTAGCACCGGTGCGCTCTTCTATTAGATCCTCGAGCTCGGCAATTGGTACTATGTTGGCGGCATCCTCTTTACTTATGCCAAGTGCAGTAGCCAGGTTGGCATCGGGGTTAGCGTCAATAGCTATTACTTCTCTCCCCTCGGTAGAATATGCCCATGCAAGCAAGCTTGCCAGTGTGGTTTTGCCTACTCCCCCCTTGCCAGTTATAGCTATCTTCATAATAGGCATACTCCAGGCGCCGAGCCATAGCACTCGTATTACGCAAATCCTGTTATGTCATTTGCTTTAGAGCTATGAGTATAGCTAATGCTGATGTCAAAAATCAAGGGTGATGCCAAAGGCAGATTATTGGCACCACCCTCTCTGTTATGTATGTCTGTATGCGGTTAACTTACTTCCAGCCAGCCCGGGCTCCGAAGCCCATTGCCATAGGACCTATTGGCCAGTTGAAGCCCAATGTCATCACTGTGTCGATGTCTTCTGGTTTTTCAACCACGCCTTCTTCCAAGATCTTCCTTGCCTCTCGTCCTATCGCCGTATAAATGCGGTTGCCCACGTGTCCAAGGTCACCAGGCATATCCTTAACTTTCACGGGGATCTTGCCTATTTTTTGGCAAAATGTTACACAGGCCTCTAGTACGTCCTTGGACAGCTCAGGTGTCCAAATGACCTCCACCAGCCTCATGATGTTTGCTGGACTGAAGAAATGGAGTCCAAGAAATCTGTCTTTCCGATTGGTGACTGCTGCTAAATCCCTTATCGTAAAGAACGAGGTGTTGCTGGCAAACACCGCCTCTTTCTTTACTATACCATCCAACTCTTTAAAGAGCTGGAGTTTCAGGTCTTTGTTTTCAAGCTGCCCGGGATTAGCTCCGCCGATTGCCTCGATGAGGAGGTCCACTGACTTAAAATCCTCCAGCTTGGTGGTGAGGGTCAAATTCGCTAGTGCCTGGTCCATTTGCTCTTTTGTTATCTTGCCTCGGTCAACCGCACCCTTCATACCAAAACGGCCGTTAATCATGTCATCTTTGGCTTTGGCAAGTATCTCGTCATTCAAATCCCGTCCGATCACCTTGTAACCAGCCAACAAGGCTGATATGGAAATACCACGGCCCATTACTCCCATACCTACCATACCTACGGTCTTAATGTCTTCTACTTTCATAATAAACCTCCTTTGATAAGCATTTGAAACCAATTGCAATTGTAGCACAGCGATGTTTCGCCGCGCAAGTCAAGTCATGATGGGAGTGGCGGTAAACCGCAAACATCACAAGAATGAAGACGTAAGGCTGAAGTGCCCTGCTTGTTTTGAAGGACCGAAGCGGGATAATGTGCGATGCTGTCGACACCAGGTTGCGTTGATGGTATGCCACTGTTATAATCTAGGTGGTTGGCGTGCAGACCAGAAGAGAAACCAGGTAACACCAACGCAAGATATTGACTACGCGATTTTAAGGAAGGTCGACATATGGCTAAAAAGCAGCGGAGAGAGCTAGTTGAGAGCATAATAAAGACATTGCTCGACTCCGAGATTCCAGAAATACAGGCTCAGGCCAAAAAGCTCGCTGAGCAGATAAAGAAGCTTGAAGAGCACAGTCAGAAGCTTCGAGAATATATATCCCAGCTGGAAAGTCTAGCCTCGGAGGAAGCCAGCGTTGTGGTCGAGGGCAAGATTACCGAATTGCTCAGCAATCTTGATAGCGCCTTAAGCGAGCTGCGGAAAAGATCGAAAAAGGTTGTACCTGTTGTGACAGAGGCGAGGGCACGGGCGGCAACGGAAGAGATTTCCGAGACAACACCTCCAAGGGGGCAAATGGAATACAAGGAGGAAGAAGTCGTGCTGCCGCGTCCGGCGATAAGTGTAGAGAAATATATCACGCCGGAAGGCTTTGTTATAAGGAAGACACGGCGTTAGAAGCTACGCCCCTGTAGCTCAGCAGGATAGAGCAGCGGTTTCCTAAACCGCGTGTCGGGCGTTCGAATCGCCCCAGGGGTACTTGAAGCAAAATTTATGGATAGGGGTGTAGCTCAGCTTGGTAGAGCAGCGGTCTCCAAAACCGCAGGCCGCGGGTTCGAGTCCTGCCACCCCTGCCAGAGATAAAAATTATGTGGGCATAGGAGCAATTGCCGAGGTGGTGGAACTGGTAGACACGCCATCTTGAGGGGGTGGTGGGCGAAAGCCCGTAGGAGTTCAAATCTCCTCCTCGGCACCATTTGCGATAGATAAGTCATTTGTTATAATTTAAAGTAGAGCGGAAGTAGTTCAGCGGTAGAACACCTCCTTGCCAAGGAGGGGGTCGCGAGTTCGAATCTCGTCTTCCGCTCCATTTTTGATTTGGGCATACTGGCGGCGTAGCCAAGTGGTTAAGGCGGGGGTCTGCAAAACCCCTATTCAGCGGTTCAAATCCGCTCGCCGCCT
>DAOTWF010000015.1:0-28357 GCA_034435835.1 Dehalococcoidia bacterium
GGGGATAAGGAAAGCTGGCACCGGTTCCGAGAAATAGAGAGTAGGACAACCGTTCATAAAATCCATAGCTCCAGACATGGTCTTTATGTTCGGGTCTGAGCCTAATACATGAGCCATCATTTAGCCACAATCGTCCCCGCTTCGGTTGTCTCTTTGGTACCTTAAGTCCCTCCTGTCTCCAGATCCGTTTCACACGTTTATGATTTACCCTCCAGTTTTCTTGTCTTAGCAACGCTGTTATCCTTCTATAACCATACCGCCCGTACCTAGTAGCCAGTTCAATAATACGAGCCCTCAACTGCTCCCGTCAGAGGGGATATATGGTACATGGCGTTGTGTTGCCCTGCTGATGAGGACTTCAGCCTCTCCCGACCTCATCTGTCCGATCATAGGGTGCAGCCCACAGCTATGGAGATGTTGCCTGCGCTTTGCATCGTTTTGTTAAGCCAATTGTTGTCCGGGTGTGACGCGGCTTATAATTACCGCAAGGGGGCGGGGTAACGGGCAGGTTCTCGTTCGGCTCTGTTCCGGTGCTGGTAAATCGAGGACTGGCGTCATCGCCGCCGAATTTTGAAACAGCAGCAGGGGGTGAAAAATGGACTTTCAGCTTGATGAAGAGCAAAAGATGCTGAAGAAGATGGTGCACGATTTTGCCGAGAAGGAGTTGCGCGATAAGGTTGCCGGGTGGGAGGCGAGGGGTGAGCCGATGCCGCATGAGTATGTGAAGAAGATGGCTGACCTGGGATTGCTGGGACTGTGTCTGCCGGTGGAATATGGAGGGCAGGGAAGGTCCGCCTTTGAGGCTATTCTGGCGATCGAGGAGCTGGCAAGGGTGTCGCATCTGTGCGCCTCCCCGGTCTTTGAGGCAAATGTGGGACCGGTGAAGGTGATAGAGCAGTTCGGCACCGAGGAGCAGAAGCGGAAGTATATACCGCCGGTATGTCGCGGTGACTCTATGATTTCCGTGGCTATGACCGAGCCCGAGGCGGGCTCCGCCCTCACTGACCTTACCACTAAAGCGGTGCTCGATGGCGATTATTACGTGGTCAACGGGCAGAAGCGCTTTATCAGCGGGGGAGGGGTATCAGATGTGTACCTGGTGTATGTGCGGCTCAGCGAGCAGAAGGGTGCCAGGGGTATCGGCGGGCTGATCATTGAGAAGGGCGCGCCGGGCTTTTCTTTCGGCAAGCAGGAGCAGTTCATGGGCTTAAGGGGCATGGCTTCCTGCGACCTTTTCTTCGATAACTGCCGCGTGCCCAAGGGGAACCTGGTGGTCAAGGAAGGGGAGTTCAGGAAGCTGATGCTGGCTTTTGACCTGGAGCGCTGCGGCAATGCCACCATGTGTCTTGGCATAGCACAGGGAGCCCTGGAAGCAGCTATGGAGTATTCCCAGCAGAGGAAGCAGTGGGGCAAGGAGATATGCGAATTTCAGGCGGTGCAGTTCATGCTGGCGGAGATGGCGATGAGGGTGGAGGCTGCCCGCCTGCTCATCTACCGGGCGGTGGTGAACGCCAGGGCGGGACTGCCCTCCCCTCTGGAAGCCAGCCTGGCGAAATGCTTTGCCAACCAGATGGTGAGGGAGGTCACCGCCATGGCAGTGCAGATACACGGCGGCTACGGGTATTCCAAGGAGTACCCTGTGGAGCGCATGATGCGCGATGGCTGGGGGTGGGGGATCGCCGGAGGGACGATAGAGATCCAGAAGATTACCATCGCCTCTCAACTGCTGGGACGCAGGTTTGACCAGAGGCGGTAAGGGGCTTCCGCTGTGTTATCTCTTGTGGTGGCACAGGGGCGGTCCTCGGTTTTGTGCTAGAATAGGGCAGTATAATGTCTGGAGGCTCGAGATGGTGAACTCGGTAACCGGTCAGATTTCTGCTGATAAGCTGGGATGGACATTGATGCACGAGCACTTTTATTTCGCCTATCCCGGCTGGCAGGCGGATGCCACCATGGCACCATTTGACCGTGATGAGGCGCTGAAGGTGGGGCTTGAGGTCTGCCAGACGCTGAAGTCGGTGGGTATCCAGACCTTCGTAGATGCTACCCCCAACGATACAGGCGGACGGGAGCCCCTTTTATATAAAGAGCTTTCCCAGATGACCGGGATAAACATCGTCTGCGTCACCGGACTTTTTACCGATTCCAGCGGGGCATCCCCGTACTGGAAGGTGAAGATGGCGTATGGGGCTGACATCGCGCAGATGATAGCTGAACTGTTCATTGCCGAGCTTACGCAGGGGATCGGCAATACCGGCGTCAGAGCCGGGCTCATCAAGGTGGCATCGAGCACAAAGATGACGCAGTATGAGGAAGAAACGCATAAGGCGGCGGTGATGGCGCATAAAGCCGCCGGCGCCCCCATCATCACCCATACCGATGGGCTCAGCGGCATTGAGCAGGCTGACTTTCTGCTTAGCCAGGGTGCCGACCCCAGGAAGGTGCTCATCGGACATGTGACCAACTCCACGGATGTTGACTACCACCGGGCGATATTGAAAAAGGGTGTCTCTATCTGCTTTGACCGCCTTGGCGTCGTTGCCGCGTTCAGTGCTTCCGACGAAGTTAACATTCAAAATATTGTAACGCTGGTTCGAGAAGGTTATGTCAGGCAGATCATGCTGTCCCATGACACAGTCAATCTTTCGCTGGGCAGGGTCGTTCAGAATCCGGGTTTCGGCAGGGGGGTGGGGGCGGTGCGCAGCGTTGACCACATATGTCGTAATATCATCCCGGCACTCAAAGCCAGGGGTGTGAGCGACGAGCAGATATGGACGATGATGGTGGAGAACCCGAGGCGGTTTTTTTCAGACAGTTGAACGGGAGGTGTGAACGGTGTTGGTCTGGTGGATAGTGGCTCTTGTGGCTGCGGCGGTGGTGGGTGGTGTCATCGGATATTTTACGGTCAACCCGTTGCTCAACCTGGTCACCCGGCTGAGCACTGTGAGAATTGGGCCCTGGGGCACCAGCCTTGCCGCGGGCAGTGCCTCCGCCAACCCTTATCTCCGCGCCTGGATAGCTAAGCATGCATTGTTGGCGCTAAGGAAAGAAGAGACCATCTATTTTTCGGCTTATACGGATGACGATGGTCAGCCGCTGCATGGCGGGTGCGACTACCGTATAGAGGGCAGGGCGCCCGATGCCAGGTGGTGGTCGATAACGGTCTACGGCGAGGACGATTTCCTGATACCAAACGAGCAGGGACGCTATTCTTGGGGCTCCACCGAGATAGGGCTGGATGAGGAGGGATACTTCACCATCTATCTCTCGCGGACACCGAAGCCGGGCAACTGGTTGCCCACGGGTGAGGCAAAGAGGCTATGCCTCAGCCTGCGGCTTTATAACCCCGGTCCTGCCTATTACAGCCGCGAGACGCTGAGGACTGTGGAGCTACCGCGCATCATAAAGGAAGGTTAAGATGGTGGTACTGATTGTGAGCTCAATTGTCCTGGCTCTGGCAGTGATGGTGGCGGTCAACCTTGTCCGCGTTTGGCAGATACCAGGGGCGGTCATGAAGCGCACCATGAGGCTTTATCCTGTCAATCAGTGGGTCTTTGCCCGTCCTCCCACGGCGAAGGACAGGGTGATAGTGAGGCCCTCGCCCGACTTACACTATTCCATCCTCTGCTACGATGTCAGCAGAGGGCCTTTATGCATCAGAGCGTCCATCCCCGAAGGGCAGTACTGGTCCATCTCCGGCTATTCGGAGAGGACGGACAATTTCTTCATCATCAACGATCTCAAGGCGAAGTCTAACCCCATCGAGGTGGTGCTGGTGCCCAGAGGTGCGAGGTATCTCAATGCCACCGGCAGGGCGCATATGGTGAGAGCACCGAGCAGAAGGGGGATCGTCCTTATCCGGACGGTGATCCCTTCCAGAGCCGACTTACCCCGACTGAGGGAAATACAGAAGCAGTCTAGCGTGGAGCTTCTTCAAACCAAAGGCTAGCGTGGGCGTGCGCTCCACTTTAAGAAGCTGCTTGCTAGCGGATGCCGAGCTCTCTGGAGATGACCAGGAGCTGGATCTCGGAAGTCCCCTCGGTGATGGTGCCCATACGGCAATCGCGGAAGTAGCGCTGGGCAACCGACTCTTCGGTTAGGCCGTAGCCACCGTGTATTTGCAAAGCTTCGGTGGTGACCCTTTCTGCCACCTGACTGGCGAACAGCTTTGCCATCGCCGCCTCTTTGATATGTGGTTTGTTCATATCATAGAGCCAGGCGGCATAGAAGATGAGCCATCGGGCAGCTTCGATCTCCATAGCCATCTGGGCTAGCTTAAAGGAGTTGCACTGGAACGTGGCGATGGGCTGTCCGAACTGTACCCTTTCCTGAGCATACTTGAGGGCAGCATCGAAGGCGGCGCGGGCGAGCCCCAGGCTACGTGAGGCGTGGGATATTCTGCCGCCGGTGAGCGTCTCCATAATATAGCGAAAGCCGTTGCCCTCTTCGCCGATGATGTTCTCAGCAGGAATGACGCAGTCTTCGAAAATCAGTTCAGCTACTTCGCTAGAGCGAGCACAAAACTTGCGAATCTTGGAGCGGCTGAAGCCGGGAGCGTCCTTCTCCACGATGAACAGGCTGATGCCGCGGGTGCCCTTGGTCTTGTCGGTTACTGCAGCGGTGACCACATAGTCGCAGAAGGTGCCGTTGGTGATGAACATCTTGGTGCCGTTAAGGACATATTTGTCGTTCTTTCTTACCGCCGTTGTCTGGATGGAAGCGGCATCCGAGCCGGCGTTGGGTTCGGTGAGCCCGAAAGCAGCGATTTTCTGTCCTTTGATTGCGGGGACAAGAAACTTCTGCTTCTGTTCTTCGGTGCCGCGATTGTAGATAGCCCCGGTGCCAATGCCGCTCTGCACCATAACGCCGGCAGCTATACCCACGCTGTGGTAAGCTACCTCTTCGACGCAGATGCAGTCACCTATCTTTCCCAGGCCTGAGCCACCGTATTTCTCAGGGTACCTGGCGCAGAGATACCCCAGCCCACCCATCTTGGGGAACAGATGAAGAGGGAAAGACGCATTCTTCTCCGCCTCTTCGACGAGCGGGGCGATCTCCCGTTGGGCGAAGTCCTTTATCGCCTCGCGGAACATTTTTTGTGCTTCAGTAAGCTCGAAATCCATAACGCCTCCTTTTCTATGAGCGCTTGATGACCAAGGCAAAAGCCTTAATATTGTATCGCAAACGCACAAAAAGTTAAAATAGGGAACTCGAAAAAAATGGAAATAATACCGGCAGTCGATATCCGCGGCGGAAGATGTGTCCGCCTCTACCAGGGCGACTACTCCAAGGAGACGGTGTTCTCTGAAGACCCGGTGGCAGTGGCGCTTCAGTGGCAGATGCAGGGTACCCGCTGGCTGCACCTGGTAGACCTGGACGGCGCTGCCAGAGGCGAGCCCGTAAACCTGCCCGTCATCGAGACGATAGTGAAGAGGGTCACTATTTCGGTGGAGGTCGGTGGTGGCATCAGGGATGTGGGGACCGTCACTCGGTTGCTTGACCTAGGGGTAAAACGCGTCGTCCTGGGGACGGTGGCTGCGGAGAGGCCCGGGATGGTGGCAGAGCTATGTCAGAAGTATGGCGAAGCGATAGCGGTGGGCATAGACGCACGCGACGGTTATGTGGCTACCCGCGGCTGGCTTGAGGACACCGGTGTTACCGCTCTGGAGTTGGCGAAAAAAATGGCGGCACTTGGTGTAAAGAGAATTATCTACACTGATATAAAGCGCGATGGCACCCTGACCGAACCCGATTTCGACGCCATCGGACAGATGGTCAGGGGCGTGGACTTGCCCATCATCGCCGCCGGTGGCATCTCCAAGCTGGAGCACCTGAAGAGACTGAAGGAGCTTAGAGTGGAAGGGGCGATAATCGGTAAAGCCCTTTACACCCGGGATATAGACTTGCGGCAAGCCCTGAAGTTGCAGGACTGACGAAGGGGCTGTCTGCTGATAAGAGGTGAACGATGATAAAGTTTGATGACAGGGGGCTGGTGCCGGTGATAGTGCAGGACTGCGACACCGGCGAGGTGCTGATGCTGGCTTATGCCAATAAGGAGGCGCTCAAACGCACGCTGGAGAGCAGCGAGGTCTGGTTCTATAGCCGTAGCCGGCAGGAGCTGTGGCACAAGGGCGAGACATCGGGCAGCATACTCAAGGTGCACTCCATAGCCAGGGACTGCGACGGTGATGCCATACTCGTCAAAGCCCGCCCCGGTGGTCCCGTGTGCCACACCGGCAACCGGACCTGCTTCTTCCAGGGCTTTGATGCCGGCGACCTCGAATAAGGCTCAGGGCTAAGAACTTGAGTCGGCTTCGATGACCGTTTTCAGTGCCACCACTGCTGTCTCAAGCTGGGCATCGTTGGGCTCGCGGGTGGTCAGCGACTGCAGCCAGAGGCCCGGGACTATCAGGGCGTGCATCAAGGGGTTTTCATGGTGGGCGGCGCTGAAGCGGACGAACTCGTAGCCGATGGCGGCGATAACGGGGATGAGAAAGATGCGGGAGATGATGCTCACCAGCAGTGGAGGGCGGCCAAGGAGGGCAAATACGATTATGGCGATGACCAGCACCGCCAGCAGGAAGCTGGTGCCGCAGCGGGTGTGCGCTGTTGAGTAATTCCTAACGCTATCAAGCTCCAAAGGTACGCCATTTTCATAGGCGTTCACCACTTTGTGTTCGGCGCCGTGATAGGCAAACAGCCTCCGTATATCAGGCATCAGGGCAATTATCTTCAAATAGGCGATGAAGATGCCGATGCGCAGTATGCCTTCGATGATGTTGCTCAGCAACGCCGAGGTTATGTAGGGGTCTATGAAGTAACGGGTGATGAACAGTGGCACCAGGAAGAAAAGGACAACGCCGAAGCCGATGCCCAGGGCGGCTGTGCCCCAGAGCATGGCTGGTGACATCTCTTTCTCCTCTTCTGAGGCGGCTATCTGGGCGGAATGGAGCAGGGTCTGGATACCGAGCACCAGCGTCTCGATGAGGACGATGATACCCCTGATAAAGGGCAGTTCCCTGAGCCTGCCCTTGTACAGATTGGGTACGGGCTGGCTGGCGATGGAGAGCCCACCATCGGGGCGGCGCACCACCACCGCCAGGCTTTTTCGCCCCCGCATCATCACCCCCTCGATCACTGCCTGCCCGCCATGATATACCGGCTTTGAAGCTGACATCAGCCCCCTCTCAAAGATGACCTGTAGAAGGCTGCGGAAAGCGGTGCATTCCGCGGCAAGCCCTGGCTAGTGGTGCACAAAAGCAGCCTGTGGGTTTCACGGATGGGAGAAGGTGGGTCTGCATAGTCCCGCCGCGCTGCGGGCTATTCCTTCATCTTGTAGCGCCGTTTGAAGCGTTCCACCCTGCCGGCAGTGTCCACGATGCGCTGCTCGCCGGTGAAGAAGGGGTGGCACTTATGGCACAATTCCACTTTGAGCACCTTCTTAGTGGAGCCGGTGGTGAAGGTGTTGCCACAGGAGCAGCTAACCTGGGCGTCGTCATAGTACTGGGGATGTATTTTCGCCTTCATTGCGCTGTCACCGGGTAAACGCTTACCTTTCGTCTGTTCTCTCTCGCCGGCTCATACTTCACGATGCCGTCGACCAGGGCGAAGAGGGTATAGTCCTTGCCCATGCCCACGTTGGTGCCGGGGTAAATCTTCGTCCCCCGCTGCCTCACCAGTATGGTGCCGGCATGGACAAGCTGTCCGGCATAGCGCTTTACCCCCAGCCGTTTAGCCTGGCTATCGCGTCCGCAACGCGTGCTGCCGCCGCCTTTCTTATGTGCCATCAGTCCTCACCTCCGCTTGTCTCCTTTTTCTTTCTGACTGGCGCCTTTTTCGCCGCCTTCTTTGGTGTCTCCACCCCACCGCTGGGCTTTACTATGTTATCTATGCGCAACATGGTGTAAGACTGGCGGTGTCCCTTCTTGCGGCGATAGCGCGTCTTCGCCTTGTATTTAAAGACGATTATCTTATCGCCCTTTTTCTCGCCGAGACAGGTCGCCACCACCTTTGCACCATCGACAGTGGGCGTGCCGATGATGGCGTCATCGCCATCGGCAACGAGCAACACCTGTGATAGCTCTACGGTCTCGCCCTCGGCTGCAGGCAGCCGATCAACCTCTATGGTCTGCCCCGGCGATACCCGGTACTGCTTGCCTCCAGTCTCAACTATAGCGTACGTTCCTGTCATGTCGAAACAGAGTGATAATTTACCAGAACAGCTATCGAATGTCAAACTGTGTCCGAGCCGCATCGCGCAACAGTCGATGTTTTTTGTCTGCTGACCGTTCCGTGATATAATCTGTTTTCGGGCGTAATTGTGCCTGGCAGGGCGTTCCGGACGCCTTGACTTTTAGGGTGGCACAGTTATCCTGCTTGCCGCATGAGGAGGCACAATCGTGGTAGAACATTTTCTGGACGGAATATTGCATCCCCGTTCCATCGCGGTGGTGGGAGCCTCGGTGAGCGGTCCTGGCTGGCGGTTTCTTTTGCCGCTGCTGCGGCGCGGGTTTCAGGGTAAGGTGTATCCGGTGAACCCGAAATACCAGGAAATCGGTGGGCTGACGAGCTACGGTTCCTTGAAGGAGATACCTGACACGGTGGACTACATAATCTCCGTGCTGCCAGCACCTCGAGTACCCGACCTTATCAAAGAGGCTGCCACCAAGGGGACCAGGGCGATCCACTTGTTCACGGCTCGGTTCAGCGAGACTGGACGCCCGCAGGCTGCGCGGCTGGAGCAGGAGATACTGGAACTGGCAAGGCGGTCCGGCGTCCGGATTATTGGACCGAACTGTATGGGCGTCTATTACCCGGCGTGGGGCATCTCCTTTGAGGAGGACTTCCCCAAGGAGCCTGGCAACGTTGCCTTTATCTCCCAGAGCGGAAACCTGGCAGGGGAGATGGTGAGGGCGGCGGCGCTCCGTGGCATCCGTTTCAGCAAGGTGATCAGCTATGGCAACGCCATCGACCTTAATGAGTGTGATTATCTGGAGTACCTCGTTCAAGACCCGGAGACGGAGATAATACTGATGTATGTGGAGGGGGTGAAGGCTGGCAGACGGTTTGTCAGCACACTGCGACAGGTGGCGAATGTGAAGCCGGTCATCATCCTCAAGGGTGGCAGGGGCGAAGCCGGGGCTAGGGCGACCTCCTCCCATACCGCCTCGCTGGCTGGGGCGGTGGAAATCTGGGAGGCTGCGCTTGAGCAGACGAATGCCATCGGGGTTGACAGTATCGAAGAGCTGATAGACATGGCAGTTACCTTCAGGTTCCTGCCGCCGCTAAATGGTAAACGCGTGGGGGTGACCGGTGGCGCTGGGGGCGCCAGTGTGCTGGCGGCTGACCAGTGCGAAAAGGCTGGGCTCGAGGTAATCCCGTTGCCACAGGAGTTTCGTGAGCAGCTTAGAAGCCGGGGGATTTCAGTCTGGGACTGGCTGAGCAACCCGGCTGACCTCTCCATCAGGGAGGACGACCGGCTCACGGTGAAAGAAATCATCGAGCTGATGTCCCAGGACCCCCATTTCGATCTGCTAATTGTCATGCTCCACGTTCATCGTCATGGCGACCAGCCCGACATTACTCTGGACGATTTTTTGAAGCAGCACCAGTTGGAGGGGTTCGACACCATCAGTACCAAGCCGCTCCTAGCCGTCGTTCCCGAAAGGGGCTTTGGTATTGACGAATGGGACGACGTAGAGTGGAAGCTCTCGTGCGAGATGAGGTCGAGACTGATTGCCAGCGGCATACCCTTCTACCCTACCATCTATCGTGCCGCCCTGGCAGCAAGGAAGATGGCGGACTACTACATCAGGAAGGACGGGAGATAAGCCCTTTTTGACCCTCGATGGCCATGTGTGATGGTGTACCCAAAAATTTGGGCGGTCATCGGTGTACGGAATCAGACAGGTAGCTGCTATCCTCGCTTTTGCTATGGTGCTGCTGACAGCGGTACCGGTGGCTTCAGCCTATGTCCTTGAAGGTGCTGTGCTCAAGTGGGCAGTACTGGAAACGCCGGGGTATGTTCCGCAGAAAAACGATATCCGCTCTCCCTCCGAGATAAACGCCCTTGTTATCGCCTCCGATGGCACCCTCTATGCGGTGGATATTCCTAACGCCTCAGCCGGCCCGGTGGTGTCGCCAGGGCTGTGGCTGAGCGAGGACGGAGGTTTTAGCTGGAGCAACTGGGCGGCAAGGGAACTCGCCAAGCTTACATCAGGGCGTGTCACCGCCGTCGCCATAGCACCGGACGCGCCGAAGCTCCTGGCGGTGGTGTGCACTGATAGCTCCGGGTTACGGCGAGAGGTCTATATCTCAACCGACGCCGGACATAACTGGCAGCCCGGCGGCGCTGTACCCTGGCGGTTCGGCAGTAAGGAGCAGGTCAGTGCCATCTCCATCTCGCCTTTCTACACCGTTTCTGGAGAGAAACGCCACGATATCATCATTGGCAGCCGCGACCCATCGGCGGCAAGCCCCACGGGGGAAATCTACATCCTTACTTGCCCCGGCTTCGATGGCTGGCGAGCACAGGTCTTCCCTCATGGCGACGTCATTTCCCTGCAGCCCTCTCCAGGCTATGCATCGGACGCCACCTTCGTGGTCATGTCCAGCACCACGCAGGCGACCTGCATCAGCATGGGGAAGCGCGATATGGCGGCGAACACCACCTTCTGGGAGGCATACAGCGGCTTCCCTTTAGAACTCTGTGACGCCGCACAGGCTGGCGCGGGCTCAAGTGGCAAGGACAGGATAATCACCGGCAGTCTTTCTCTGACCTCGGACTTCGATGCCACGGTGAAGGAGAGGAGGGTCATCTTCGCCAGCTACGATTCGGACAACACCGCGTATGGCAGGACGCGGCCGCTGGACGATGTCTACCGAATTGACAGTGCTGGAGTCACCAGGCTGAACCTCCCCGGCGCCGGCAATGGCGTCAGGATAAGCAGCATCGCCTATTACGGCGATTCGAAGAAGGGAAAACTGCTTGCCGGCGGGGTGGCGGCTGATATGGGCAAGGCACAGGCAAAGGTGTGGCGCTGTGCCGACCCATTGTGCGTCTGTCCCGTATGGGCGCCGGCGCTGAAACCGCCGACCGGCGGGGGTGTTGACGGCTATGCCAGTGTGCAGGTGATATGGTCAGTGGACGGCAGCGCTGCCTACTGTGCCACCGGTTCGGGGAACCGCCACACCCCACAGGACTGGGCGGATGTCAGCCTTCCCGCCTGGGCGAGCTGTCCCTTGGATGAATCCGCGGTGTCGCTGTCCACGGACGATGGGCTTTCCTGGGACCAAGTGGGGCTGGTGGACACCGCCATCGACCGTCTGGCGGCGGTAGCCCCCAGCGGTGACGAGAAGACACTGTATCTGGCGACCACCAACCAGCTTGGCTTCGACAGCGTCTGGCGCAGCCAGCCCCCGGGCGAAGGATGGCACCGGGTACTCTGCTGCCACGGCGATTCCCCGCTGCTCCGTCTGGCGCCTAAGGATGATAAGGGAAGGCATGTCTTCTGGGCAGACCAGGGGACGGAGAATGCCCTGTCTTCCGCTGACTGCGGCGCCACCTGGCAGGAGATGCTTCCGGGCATGGTGGTGCAGGATATAGCGGTAGCTGATGCTCGTTCGGTCTATGTCCTTCGGGCTGACGGCAGGGTGCGCAGCGGTAGACACACCGGGGGCTGGGTGTGGGGGGAGCCGAGGAGCACGGGGCTGGAGGCGAGCCACAGCATAGCGGTCAGCGGCGACTTCGTGTTGGTGACGGCTACGGCTTACCAGGACTTCCCGCTGGCTTATTCCGCCGATGGCGGCAGCTCCTGGCACCCCATCACCAGGAGGACGCTCACGAGGGGGAACAGGCACGTCGCCTGCGATGATCGCTTCAAAGACAACCGTCTCATCTACCTCGCCGACGATGCCGGCGGCATCTACCGCCTGCGTCTCGGCGAGGACGGTGACTGGCAGGACATGGCACCGCCAAACCACAGCTTCTATGGCGTGGTCATCGGCAGGCACGGTGTTCTATATGCAGCCTACAGCCATGGCAAGAGCGGCGTCGACCGCGCTCTGTACCCGCGCACCGGCATCCCCAAGCCCGGTGTCTACTGGGACTCGCTTGATGCTGGGCTGGACGACGGTGTGTGCTTTAGCGCCGAGCCCAGAGCGCTGGCTATATCCCAGAACACACTGTGGGCGCTGGATGCCCGCGAATATAGACCGCTTTCCCGGGAGGGCTGCCTCTGGGTGTTCATCGACACGCTGGCAGCGAGGGGACCGTGGCTCAGTCACCCGAAGGATGGCGCAGTGCAGGGATACGACGTGGTCAGCGGCAGGAACCGCGATATAGCCTTCGGTTGGGAGCAGCTATCGCTGGCTGACTGCTACGAATTCGAGCTTGCCGCCGATGAGGACTTCACCTTGCGTATAGTGGAGGTGGAGCCGGCGACCAATCCTTTGTATCTGCCGCCGGTGACCGGTGACCCTGCCTACCGCATCCCGCCGGGCACGGTGCTTGAGGCGGGGAGGGAGTATTTCTGGCGCGTCAGGGTTAGGCGCGCAGCTACAGGTCAGGTCATCCGCAGCCCGTGGTCGAGGACAAACAGCTTCAAAATCAGCCCCGGCGTACCCGTGGAAGGAGGCTATCCCCCTCCAGAGGCACTGGCTCCAGCGCACGGCGCGGTGATGTCTTCTACCTCACTGGCTTTCTCGTGGACGCCACTGCCCGGTGTTAGGGAGTACCTTTTCGTGCTGGCAAAGGACCCTGCTCTCGGGCAGACGATAGTCCAGGAAAAAGTGGCGACGACCGCTTACCGCTACGAGGACGGGCTGGAGCCGGGGCGCACCTATTTCTGGCAGGTGACGCCGCTGAAGCCTCCGGGCGACCCCAGTGCCGTATTCATGTTCACCATCGGCGGCGACGGGACAGCGCCGACGCCACCGCCCACCTCCACGCAGGCACTCCTCGCCGTCAGCCTTACCAACCTGCTCGCCAGCCTCATCGTGCTCCTCAGCGTCTTCCTGCTCCTCCGCCATCCCGAAGGCTGACCGCCTGCCCCGCCGCGGAAGCCTCACCACCCATGGACTACATATTAAGAGACTAGCAGTCTTATACGATATTGTCACGGACGGGCTTCTGATATATAATAGCCTGGCTGCTGCTTCGAGGTTCGCATGAAAGGGGGTGGGAACCTTGCGATTGTTCTCTGTCTGAGGGGATTTTTGTCCCTGTTTGGCTTTTCCAAAGCTGATTTTTTCAAAGCGTTCACAGTGCTTTTCTTCGCTCCGACTTTTAGATTTTGGGAGGTTTGAAAGAGGATGGATAGTTCTAAGTGTAATCTGTGGATAATGCTCGGGGTTGCCCTCTTCCTGATACTGGTGGGTAACCTGCTTGCCTGGGCGATCCAGACGGACGGGGGCAAGGTAAAGGTCAAGGATGTGCGCTTTGTGGGCAATGACGGCGTGATGATCAGCGCACTGCTGTACATCCCCAAGACCGCCACCGCTAAGACGCCCGCTCCGGGCATACTTGCTATCCACGGCTATATCAACAGCCGGGAGACGCAGGACGGCTTTGCCATTGAGTTTGCCCGGCGGGGCTATGTGGTGCTCGCCATCGACCAGACAGGGCATGGCTATTCCAGCCCACCGCTTGGTGCGGATGTCTTCGGTGCCTTAAGCAGCCTGCGTTACCTGCACAGCCTCAACATAGTGGACAAAAAGAACGTCGGTCTCGAGGGGCACTCCATGGGCGGCTATGCCATCATCGGTGCTGCTGCCTTTATGCCCGATGCCTACAAGTCCATGGTGCTGGAGGCGACGGCGCCGGGCGTATTTGTCCCCGAGGGGAATGCCAGGTTCCCCAAGAATGTGGCTGTGGTGCAGACCAAGTGGGAGGAGTTCTCGGCGCTGCACTGGGGTGTGCCCAACTCTAAGGAAATGGTGCGCAGCCCGAGGATGAAGGCGCTGTTCGGCACGGAGACGGATGTAGTGCCCGGCAGGCTGTATGGCTCCGTAGCCGAGGGCACTGGCCGCAAGCTCTACCTCCCGGAAACCATACATCCCGGTGCCCATTTCTGCACCGAAGCCATCGGTGCCGCCATCGAGTGGTTCCAGTCAACCCTGGAGGGCGGCAAGAGCCTACCGCCGTCCAATCAGATATGGTACTGGAAGGAGATCGGCAACCTGATAGCACTCGTGGGCATGCTCTTGCTCTTCTTCCCCGTGGGTGGACTGCTGCTGCGCTGCGGTTTCTTCAAAGAGCTGGCGGAGGAGGCGCCGGCAAGGCCGAAGCCAGCTAAAGGAGTTGCCTGGTGGGTGTCTGCGGTGATATTCGTGGTGGTGCCGGTCGCCGCCTGGTTCCCGTTTGTGGACATCTTCAACAAAGCCAAGTGGAAGGAGACCGCTGTCTTCCCCCAGAACATCACCACACAGGTGATGATCTGGGCGCTGCTGGTGGCGGTGATCGCGGTGGTGCTGTTCCTGATATGGCACTTTGCCGTAAACCGCAGGACAGGTGCCGGTGCTGGCGACTATGGACTCACCTGGGGCAGGAAAATAGACTGGGTGAAGATCGGCAAGTCTTTCCTGCTTGCGCTGGCAGTGGCGTTTTCCGGCTATCTGGCGCTGGTGTTCTCGGCGTGGCTGTTCAATGTTGACTTCCGCTTCTGGGTGTTTGCCGTAAAACCCATGTCGCCGCTGCACTTCCGTATCTTCCTCAGCTACTTCGTCCCCTTCCTGCTGTTCTTCATCGCCATAGCCACGGTGTTCCATGGACAGTTAAGGCCCACCAAGCGCGATGGTGAGGTGCTGGGGATGGGGAAGGAGATGGCAATCAACTGGGCGCTGCTCACCGTGGGCTTCATAGGGCTGCTGCTGGTGCAGTACGTTACCCTGGTGACCACCGGCAAGCTCGCCTTCACCAGTCCGCCCGGTCCCTTCGTGTACGTCATCCCGCTGTTCACCATAATAGCCTTCCAGCTTGTGGCACTGATGACCATTGTGGCGCTTTTGTACACATACTTCTATCGCAAGACCGGGCACATCTACACCGGTGCCTTCCTCAACGCACTGGTGGTGGTCTGGATCATCGTCGCCTCGCAGGCGATACATTTTGCCCTCTAAGCCCGCAGCCAGCCAGAAACAGGACAGGGGCAGACGATTTCGTCTGCCCCTGTTTTCAATGTGTTGCTGTCAGCTTCTCATCCTCAGAGGGCTTTAGCCACATCGTCCAAGCCCAGCTCCAGCAGCTTCTCCCTAGAAGGCTTACCGGTCTCGGGGTCCCAGCCACGGGCGGCGAAGTAGTCGCGGCGTATGGCGTCTATATCGAAGCTCCTGCCGGCGGTGGAGCCTGTAGCGAGCGGAGGGTTGCCGTAGACCCTGCCGGGGAACTTATGCATATCGGCGGTGATGCCCTCGCGGATGTTGAACGCCTGGCGGATATTGGCGATGCGGTCGCCAGTCTTGAGTATGTCCTCCATGGTCAGCCCCCAGCCGGTGGCGAGGTTGGTGAAGTCCACCACTGCGCTGGCGGGCATGAAGCCGATGCCGAACATGCAGAAGCCCAGGCTGCTTGTGGCGTGGGAGAGATCGCTGCCCATCTTGGCGGCGGGACCGCGTCCCACCAGCGAGTCCTTATCGTAGGGCGGGTAGTCCAGCCCGCTCGCTGGCTTGAAGCCGTAGCTGCCCTGGGTGTGGCGGGCTGGGGTGGAATCCAGGTAGGCGATGGCATAGTGAAGGAAGCGCTTAGGGTCGTGCATGGGCACCTCCTGCCCCTGGATATGGACGGCAAATTTCTCGGCGCCCTTGCCTATCCTCTCCGCTGCCTTTTTCTCGCCGTCGGCTAGAACGGCGCCGAAGCCCTCCCGCTTCGCCAGCTTCTCGGTCATGGCGACTATTGCCTGGTGGTTGCCCCAGGTGAGTTCGATGCCTTCGGTGTCCTTTGTGGTGATGATGCCGTTCTCGTAGCATTCAATGGCGAAGGCTATGGTGCAGCCGGTGGAGATGGTGTCCAGACCGTAGCGGTTGCAAATCTCGTTGCACTTGACGATGGACTCCAGGTTGTCGTTGAGGCACAGGGAGCCGAATGCAGCCAGTGTCTCGTATTCGGGCTTGTGCACACCCTCCGGGTATCTGTACTGGCTGCCGGACTTCATCAGCCCGCCACAGGCTACCGGGCACTGCCAGCAGCCATATTTGCGTAGTTGCAACTCGATGACGCTCTTATCGCTGATGGCGGCGACGTTGGGGAAGTCGACCACAGAGCCCAACCAGTTCTTCACCGGGGTATCGCCGATGTTCGTCAGCATAGCCATGGTGCCGCAGGTACCGAAGTTCCTGAATGTCTCCACGTTGCCGCCGAGCTGTTGCAAATAGTTCTGTCGGACAGACCTCATTCCTGCCTCATCGTGCAGTGCGACCTTTCTGTCGCCCTTCACCGCCACCGCCTTCAGCTTCTTTGAGCCCATCACCGCTGCCATGCCCGAGCGCGCTGCCGCCCTGCCCTTGTTGTTGATTATGGCGGCGATAAGGGACATATTTTCCCCCGCAGGACCGATGCAGGCGATCCTGGCTTCTTTTCCCAGCTCAGCCTGGAGCATTTTCTCAGTCTCCGAGGTGTCCTTACCCCAGAGCTTGCCGGCATCCCTTATTTCAGCTTTACCGTTATCGATGAGCAGGTAGACCGGCTTTTCCGAGGCGCCGCTGATGAACGCGGCGTCGAAGCCGGCGAACTTCAGGTGGGGACCGAAGTCGCCGCCCGAGTTGGCATCGCCCCAGGTGCCGGTGAGCGGCGATTTACCCACCACCATGTAGCGAGCGGTGAACAGTGCCGGTGTCCCGGTGAGGCTACCGGTGACAAAGCCGAACATCGCCTCGGGGCTTAGCGGGTCCACCTTCGCTTTCTGCCGGTTGAATATTATCCTGGCACCCAGCCCGTAGCCGCCGAAGAAGTCGCGGTACAGTTTTTCGTCGAACGTCTCCACGGTTGTCCTTCCTGTTGATAAGTCGACGAATAGAGCTTTCCCCAGATAACCGCCGGGCATATTTTACCTCCTGTTAGAATTTGTCAAAGAAAAATACACGGGATAGAGGTCTAATTATACCCCAAGGTCTGTGCCGTGCAAAGCCCGTGTGGCAGGTGCTGTTTAAGTGGTGGGGCTGAACTTCCGAGGTCGAGGGTTGAAATAGCTGCTCACCACCTTGCGGAAGTGGTAACCGTGGATGGCGAGGGTCACCGAGAGCGGGAAGAGCCTGGGGCGTTTGAACAGCACCCAGGTGAGCAGCCGCCAGTAGAACTGCCTCCCCCGTTCTTTAATTCCCAGAAGCCACAGCGCTTTGAGAAATGCCCCGAGGTGTTCGAAGTTGAAGTGAGTTGTCCTTATCTTCGGCGGCTTATATTCCTTAAGAAATGTTTTCACCCGCTCGTAATATTGCCTGTGCGAATAAATGGTCTCGACCACCTTTCTATAACCGTGTATCAGCGTGCTGTAGCCCATTCTGGGGAGGAGGTTGGTGGAGCAATCGGTGTTATCACCAGAAAACCTGGCAAGCAGGCGCCCCTCCTTTTTCAACCTCTGGTAGAGCCTGGTGCCGGGAGGGGCGTTGAGCAAGCCGACCATTGCGGTGACGATGCCGCTGTGCTGGATGAAGTTGATGATATTATCAAATATCGAGGGCGGGTCGCTATCGAAACCGAGGATAAAACCGCCCTGCACCTGCAACCCGTGTCCCTGCAGTTTCCTCACTGCTTCGACCAGGTTGCGGTTGCGGTTCTGCACCTTACCACATTCGGTAAGGCTGTCCTCATTCACGGTCTCGATGCCGATGAACACCGAGGTAAAATTGGCTTTTACCATTGACCGTATCAGTTCCTCATCATCAGCCAGGTTCACCGATGCCTGAGTGAACAGCGTGAACGGGTATTTTCTCTGTTCCATCCACTCGGCAATTGCCGGTAATATCTCCGCCTTGAGCTTTCTCTTGTTGCCGATAAAATTATCGTCGACCACGAAGACGCTGCCTCTCCATCCCAGCTCGTAGAGGGCATCGAATTCCCTGAGCAGTTGCTCTTTGCTCTTCGTCCGTGGCATATGCCCGTTGAGTACGGTGATATCGCAGAATTCGCAGTCAAAGGGACAGCCGCGAGAGTACTGAATGCACATGGCTGCGTAGTTTTTCATGTTGATCAGCCCCCATGAGGGGATGGGGCTGGTGCTGATGTCCGGGTGAACTTCCGGCTGATAGATATGCCGTGGGCAGCCCTTTTTCAGGTCGTCGAGGAAAAGCGGCAGCGTCGCCTCAGCTTCCCCAAGGACGAGATGGTCGATGGTGTCCTCGAATTCTTCATGTCCTGTAGTAAACAGGGGTCCACCGGCGACGATTTTCTTACCCATGCGGCGGCACCTGGAGATTACCTCCAGGGCTGAGTCTCGCTGCACCGCCATGGCACTGAGGAACACACAGTCCGCCCACTCGATGTCCTTATTGTTCAGGCTGGTGACATTCATGTCAACGAGCCTTTTCTGCCACTCCTCGGGGAGCATGGCAGCGACGGTGAGCAAGCCCAGCGGCGGATAAGCCGCCTTTCTGGAGACGAATTTCAGGGCATGCCTGAAGCTCCAGAATGTATCGGGATACCTGGGGTAGATGAGAAGCACCCTCATTTTATAGACCGTCTCCTCCGGCCGAAGCAAATATTGTTAACCAGCATACAGTTAGTGGAAAGCAAAGTCAACCCCTTACCCTTACCTCTCCGCTGCGGGCTACTCCAGCAGCATGGTGCCGCTCTTGCCGCCGCTCTTCTTCGCCAGGCGGATGTTTTCTATTTTCATCGCCGGGTCAACGCCCTTGCACATATCGTAGATGGTGAGGGCGGCAACTGCCACCGCGGTGAGGGCTTCCATTTCGAAGCCGGTCTTCCCCTCCCCCTTCACCGTGGCGGTGATTTCCACGCCAGCCTCCTCGAGGAGCAGGTCTATGGAGATGTCCTCTATGGGAAGGGGGTGACATAAGGGGATGAGGCGGTGTGTCTCCTTGGCTGCCATGATGCCCGCCAGCTTTGCTGCCGCCAGCACATCCCCCTTGGGCAGATCTCCCTGTTTTATCAGCTGTGCTGTCTCCTTCTTCATCGCCACTCTCCCCCTCGCCGTCGCCTCCCGCACCGTCACCGCCTTACCGCTCACGTCCACCATCTTTATGTCCTTCCTTGCCGGCATGGCTAACCTCCCACCTGTGACATCGTCCGTTTCTTTGCCGTCCTGCCTCTAGCAAGCTGGTGCTGCTTTGGCTTGCTCTTTATCGCCCGGGTGATGATTTCCTTTAGTTCCTCGATGGAGGCACTGCGGCGGAGGTGTTGGCGGATGTCCACCTCCACATCGCTGAGGAGGCAGGGGCGCAGCTTACCATCGGCGGTGAGGCGGAGGCGGTTGCAGTTGAAGCAGAAATGGTCGCTTACCGGGGTGATGAAGCCGATGGTGCCTTTGCCATCGGGGAAGCGGTAATAGCGGGCGGGACCGTTCCCCTGCGGTGGCAGCGATGGCTCCAGCCTGCCCAGTGCTGCAAGTTCCAGCGTTATCCTCTCCGCGGGCACGAATCTGGGTGGGGAGAGTGCTTTGCCGGTGGAGTGTGTCAGCGGCGGGTTGTCGCCGCCGAAAGGCATGAGCTCGATGAAGCGCACATGCCAGCCTTCGGTGATGCTGAGCCGGGCGAATTCCAGAACCTCGTCATCGTTCACCCCCTCCATCACCACCACATTCACCTTTACCGGCTCCAGTCCGCACTCCTTAGCCTTTTCTATCCCGTTGAGCACCTTATGCAGCCTGCCGTGGCGGGTGATGGCGGCAAACCTCTGCGGCTTTAGAGAGTCCAAGCTCACATTCACCCGTTTCAAGCCGGCTTTCTTGAGTTCCCGGGCATGGTCTGCCAGCAAAATGCCGTTGGTGGTCAGGGAGACATCGTCGACGGTGCTTATCCCCGCCAGCATTGCCACCAGGCGGGGCAAATCAGCCCTGATGAGCGGCTCGCCGCCAGTGAGCCTCAGCTTGCTGATGCCCAGCGCCGAGGCGGCGCGGACGAAGGTAGCTATCTCCTCGTAGGACAGTATGTCCTCGTGGGGCAGCAGTGGCACCCCTTCGGGGGGCAGGCAGTAGATGCAGCGCAGGTTGCACCTGTCGGTGACGGAAATGCGCAGATAGTTCACCGGGCGGTTAAAGGTATCGGGGACACCGGTCATATCCCCGCCTCCCTGGCAAGCCTCTCCAGCACTCTATATGCCTGCCTGGCGGCTTTGCCGCGGTGGCTCACCAGGTTCTTCACGTCGGGGGGCAACTCGGCGAGGGTTTTACCCAGCTCGGGGAAGCAGAACACGGGATCGTAGCCGAAGCCGCCTTCGCCCCTGGGTTCCGTGGTGATGGAGCCGTAGCACTCGTCGCGGACTAAGTCCACCCTGCCCTTCGGTGTGGCGATGGCGATGACGCAGACGAACCTGGCACTGCGTTTTTCCGGGGGGATGTCCTTCATTAAAGAGAGCAGGTATTCCACCCTGTCCCTGTCGGTAGCCCTGCCGCCGAAGTGCGCCGAGTCTATCCCGGGGAGACCGCCAAGGGCATCCACCTCCAGCCCGGAGTCGTCGGCAAGCGAGACCAGCCGTGAAGCCCTGGCGTAGGCGAGTGCCTTGATGCGGGCGTTCTCCTCGTAGCTGTTGCCCGTCTCTTCCACCGTCATAAACACCCCTACCTCTTCCGGTGTCACCAGCCTCCAGGGGAGCCTCTGGAAGAGCATCTGGAACTCCCGCAGTTTACCGGGGTTATTCGTCCCCAGTAGCAACTTAAGCATAACTATATCTTCTGGAACCTGCCGGCGAGCTTCTTTGTCACCTGGGGCATGGTGGTGTATTCCATCTCCTCCAATGGCAGCCGGTGCGGTTCGAAGGGACCGTGGCGGCGGAGCATATCCGCCATATCCAGCGCCTCTTTGCGGGCGGTATCGAACGCCGGGTCATCGAACATATCCAGGGGTCCCACTAGCTTCCCTTCAGCAAGCTGAAAGCCGGCAGCCACCACTCTGGGGGGACCATCGAAGCGGGAGGGGTTACTCTGCCTTATTGGCACCGGCATCAGGGGACCGTGGTGTGAGCCCCTCATCCATCCCTCGACGATATGCGGGTGGGCGAACGGCTCCAGCACCTCGCCCACGGCGGGGAACTCACCCTGGGCACGCACGATGCACACGGGGTCGTCCTTGCCCACATACCTGCCGGCGATGAGCGCCAGCCGCTGCGTCGAGGAAACGGCGGCGATGTTGCCGGTATCGCGGTGGTACACCGCCTTGACGGCGAAGCGACTGGGTGCCCCGAGGAACACCAGCATATCGTATATCTCCTCGGGGGCGCTGAACACGATCTTCTTGTGCTCCTTCACGTCGTGCACCTCGAAGGAAAAGCCGCAGTGCATATTGGGGGCGATCACCAGCCCGATGGTATTGAACGGGTCGGCGAATATCTTGTACAGCGGGTAGTTCCAGGCGCCGGAGGCGGTCTTATCCGCCATAAAGATGATGATGGTCTCCGCCTCGCGCTCCTCAATCTCCATCTCGGCGACGCCCGGTCCCATCCCCTTCACGTTCCCCGAGAAAGCATCGGAGAGCATGTCCTGTCCGGCGCCGTGCAGCTTCAGCCTCTTCGCCACCTGTGTGCAGGCAAGGAAGGTGTCCCATGCCAGCTTATGCACCTTCGTGTCATCCACCCCGTGCTGGTGGGTCATTATCAGTTCCAGGTCGTCGCCGCATCTGGTTACGTGGTAGTCGATGAGGAAGCCCGACTTCTTCGCCTGGGCGAGGCTCCTCTCCGCTTCCTCAAGGACATCGGGGTGGGAGCTGCAGTGCCCCACAAAGCCGCCGATATCTGCCTTGATGACGCTTAAAGTTATCTTCATGAAGACCTCCTGTGTTGTACTGTTTGTACCCCCCAACTAGTACCCCAGTCTTGCGCCGCGGGGTATTATACCATAGCTGGCAGCCTGTATTCCCCGAATACCCTCCGCAGCACCCGACAGGTCTCGCCCAGCGTGGCATAGGCGCTGACGGCGTCTATCAGATAGGGCATCAAGTTCTCCTTCCCCATTGCCGCCTGGCGCAGCGCCTCCAGCCTGATGGAGACCAGCTCATTGTCCCGCTTCCGGCGCAGCCGGCTCAGTCTCTCGAGCTGTCTCCTCTCCCCCTCCGGGTCCATCTGGTGCAGGGGAACGGTGATTGGCTCGTCCATAACGTACTCATTAACGCCCACGATGATGCGTTCCTTCGAGTCCATCTCCCTCTGGTAGCGGTAGGCGGAGTCGGCGATCTCGCGGTGGAAGAAGCCGGCTTCCAGCGCCGGTACCACCCCGCCCAGCGCCTCTATCCGGGCGAAGTAGTCGTAGACCGCCTTCTCCGTCCGGTTGGTCAGCCACTCCACGAGATAGCTGCCGCCCAGTGGGTCGATGGTATTGCTCACTCCGCTCTCGTGGGCGATTATCTGCTGGGTGCGGAGGGCTATGGTCACCGCTTTCTCTGAGGGCAGTGCCAGGGCTTCGTCCAGCGAGTTGGTGTGCAGCGACTGCGTGCCGCCGAGGATGGCTGCCAGCGCCTGTATGGTGGTGCGCACGATATTGTTCTCTGGCTGCTGGGCGGTGAGGGAGCAGCCGGCGGTCTGGGTATGGAAGCGGAGCCATTGACTGCGCTCGCCGGCGTTGAACCTTTGCTTCATCTCCCGTGCCCAGATGCGGCGGGCGGCGCGGAACTTGGCTATCTCCTCGAAGAAATCGTTGTGGCAGTTAAAGAAGAAGCTCAGGCGCGGGGCGAAGTCGTCCACCTTCAGCCCCCGGTCCACACCCGCCTGCACGTAAGTCAGCCCGTTAGCCAGGGTAAAAGCCAGCTCCTGCACGGCGGTGGCGCCGGCTTCACGGATATGGTAGCCGCTGATGCTGATGGTATTCCACTTAGGCACAAATCTCATGCCGAACTCGAATGTGTCAACTATCAGCCTTAAGGAGGGCTCTGGCGGGAAGATATAGGCGTTCTGCGCCATATACTCCTTTAGAATATCGTTCTGGATGGTGCCGCCCAGCTTTTCCAGCGGGATGCCCCGCTTCTTCGCCATCGCCAGGTACATTGCCCAGATGACAGCGGCGGGACCATTTATGGTCATCGAGGTGGTGATCTCGTCTATGGGGATGTCCTTGAACAAAATCTCCATATCGGCGAGCGAGGAGACGGCGACGCCGCACTTACCGAACTCACCTCTGGCTTCGGGGTCGTCGGTATCGTAGCCGTTCAAGGTGGGGAAGTCGAAGGCGACGCTTAAGCCCGTTTCCCCGTGTTCCAGCAGGTACTTGTAGCGGGCGTTGCTCTCCTCGGCGCTGCCGTAGCCGGCGAACATCCGCATCGTCCACAGCCTCCCCCGGTAGCCGGTGTGGTGGATGCCCCGGGTGAACGGGTATTCGCCGGGGAAGCCCAGGTCGCGCAGATAGTCAACGTCCTCGATGTCAAGAGGGGTGTACAGCCGCCCCACGGGCACGCCGGAGGTGGTTAAGAATTTCTCCTGCCTCTCCGGTAGCTTATCTGTCTGCTCCTGCCACCGCCTGAACCTTGCCTCAAGCTCGCCTTTTCTGGACCGCCCCATGGCTAATAGTCTATCCCCTCCCGTGAGGCGATGCCCTTATCGTAGTGGTGCTTCACATTAACCATCTCGGTGACCAGGTCGGCAAGCTCCACCAGCTCCTTCGGTGCGTAGCGACCGGTGAGGATGAGCTCCACGTTTTCCGGTCTTTCCCTGATAAGTTTGACCACCTCGGCGGTATCCACCAGCCCCCAGCCGGCGGCGACGTTCACCTCGTCGAGGATGACCACATCGTACTTACCGCTGAGCATCGCCTCCCTGGCGGCGGCGAGGGCTTTTCTCGCCTCCTCCTTATCCTCGGGCTTAACGTCGTTCGGGTTCACGAAGTGCAAGCCGCCGAAGCGCTGGTAGCTAGCGTTGGACAGGTGTGCCAGAGCCTTCTGTTCGCTGTAGGGAAAGCCGCCCTTCATAAAGTAGACGATATGCACCCTTCTGCCGCAGCCTAGGGCGCGCAGGGCGATGCCCAGAGCGGCGGAAGTCTTACCCCTGCCATCGCCGGTGAAAAGCTCCACCAGACCTTTCAATGGGGCTTTTGGAGTGGGATGCGCCTGCTCGGTCACCACCGCCAGTTTAACAAAAGCCGGAATTCACTGTCAATTTGCCGCTGGTATCCCGGCTTCGCAGGGAACTTTAGTCTGGCACAGTCCGCAGGCCGGGTACTGACCGATATACTCCTTTTCCCGCTCTGACTCCTTAAGCAACTCCCTCTGCTTGACGAACAGGAAGTCGCGGCACTTCTTCTTATCATGTCCCTGCTCGCTGATGGCACCGGCGGGGCAGCGCTGAATACAGCGTCGGCAGGAGCCGGTGCGATAGAAAAGGCAGTTGGCGCGGTGGTCGCTGTAGACCCTGGGGGTGGGTGGCAGCAAGGCATCGGTCACCACGCTGCCGCAGCGCACCGCAATCCCTCTGGTGGTAATCAAGCCGGCGCTGAGGCTGAAGGTTCCCAGCCCGGCGGCGTAGGCGATATGCCTCTGTGACCAGTTTGAAGACGGGCTTCCGAGAAGGTCGTTCACGCTGAAAAACTCAGCCAGCTCCGGGGCTACTGCCCGGTACCCCAGACCTTCGAGTAGGGACACCACATGGCGGGACAGCTCATTGATGAACTCCTGCCCGCGGAAGCGGGCGTGGTTCCACATGGGCGAGGCGATGACAGTCTCGCGGCGGTTACTCAGTCGGATTTTATATGAGGCTGGTAGGACAAACGATATTACGCTCACACTTACCGGATGTTCTTCCCTGCCTGTTTTAAGCTTGATGTACCTTTCCAGCGCCTCCCGTGGCATCAGGTGAAAGTCACCTATTATCGTCTTATAGTCCCTGAAAATGGGGTCATCGCCGTCGGCGAAACCCACCAGCGGCTCGCCCCAGATGCGCTCGCCCCCGAAGGCATCAAGCCTGTTGCCGGGACCTCTGGAGACGTATTTTCTTATCATCTTCTCCAGAAAGGCGGCAATGTCCCTGTCAGACCGTGCTCTTGCCAAAATAGTGTCTCAAGCCTACTACAGAGCGTGTGACCATGTCAATCCGCCCTTTCCTTGAGTTCTTTCACCCTCCCCCTCGAAGTTTTCCATCCCTCTCCCTTGAGGGAGAGGGTAAGGGTGAGGGTGATTTACCCATTGACTTCCCACCACTGGCGGAGTATACTCATGTCACCACAAGATGATGGGGGTGTGCCATGAAAATTTCCTGCCTTCAGAGTAATCTCAGCAAAGGCTTAAGCATTGTGGGGCGTGCTGTTGCCACCAGGTCCACCTTACCCATAACGCAGAATGTCCTCATCCAGACAGATGGTCAGCGCCTCAAACTGTCGGCGACCAATTTAGAGATAGCCATCACCTGCTGGGTGGGGGCTCGGATTGAAGAGCAGGGTGCCATCACCATACCGGCGCGCCTGCTCACCGAATTTGTCAACTCGCTCCCCAATGAGCGGGTAGACATGGCTCTAAGCCACC
Source organism: Dehalococcoidia bacterium (assembly GCA_034435835.1). Taxonomy (GTDB): domain Bacteria; phylum Chloroflexota; class Dehalococcoidia; order GIF9; family UBA5629; genus CALJTV01. Next base: position 25,600 of record DAOTWF010000015.1, read on the forward strand.
GCACCCTCCATCTCAAATGCCTCCGCTCTGAAGCCAGGATAAATGGGCTTGATGCCCAGGACTTCCCCCCCATCCCGATGGTCACCGATGGCATTGCTACCAAGATCGATGCCGCACTGCTCAAAGAGGGCATAGAGCAGGTCACCTTTGCTGCTGCTACCGAAGAGACGCGCCCGGTGCTCACTGGCGTGCATCTGGACCTCAATGATGACCGGCTCACCATGGCGGCGGCTGACGGCTTCAGGCTGGGCGTACATTACACCTCCTTGAGCCAGCCGGTCGAAGAAAAGGGCGCGGTGATAGTGCCGGCGCGTGCCTTAAACGAGCTCAACCGCTTCCTCGGTGATGAAGAGCAGCAGGTTGAGGTGATGGTCAACCAGCAAAAGACGCAGATAATGTTCAAACTCAAAGACATCCACATGGTCTCGCAGCTGATACAGGGCAACTTCCCCAACTACTCCCAGCTCATCCCCCAGAGCTATGTCAGCAGGGCGGTGGTTGACCGTGCCGAATTTGCCCAGTCGATAAAACGTGCCTCCATCTTTGCCCGCGATGGCAGCGGAATAATCCGCCTGGAGATATCCGCCGGTGCCGAAGCCCAGCCGGGCAAAATGAAGATATCCTCACGTGCCGAAGAGGTGGGCGACAACGTCAACGAGATAGATGCCCGTGTTGACGGCGAGCCCACGAGGATAGCCTTCAATGCCCGCTACCTCTCCGATGTCCTCGGTGTCATTGAAGAAAAGCAGGTGGCGCTGGAGACCACCACCTCCTCCAGCCCTGGCGTCATCCGCCCCGTGGGTAGCGACAAATACGTGCATGTCATTATGCCTATGTTTGTGCAGTGGTGACATAGCTTGGAAGAGTACCCCGGAGCTCAACCTTGTCTCGATAGACAAACACCTAACAACAGCCTTAAAAAGAGAACGCCTATTAACGCTTGGCTATATGGGAAACCAGGAATTGGTAAGACTGTCGTAGTTAAATGGGTCTTAGAACAACTATTGGAGCAGATTGCTACTCAGGGAATTTATGTTAACTGCTGGCAACATCGCACGCTTTTCTCCATCGCAGACAAGCTAATAGCAGATTTAAAGACATTCTTCGCGGAAAGACAGGATGTGAATCAAAGCTTGAGAGATTGGAGAAAACTTTAGGTAACAAGCCCTTCGTAATTGTCGTGGATGAGATAGATAAACCAGAAACAAAAGAGAGGAATTCCATCCTTTATGAGCTTTCGGGTATAGGCAGGGTGGGGTTGATCTCTATTTGTAATTCAAGATACTTTCTTTTAAGCTCTGACGAGCGAGTTCAATCAAGGTTATATCTCCAAAACAAATAGCCTTTGAGCCCTACACCGCAAATGAACTTTTTACGATTCTAAAGCAAAGAGCTGAGGTAGCTTTACTCGATAACTCTTGGAATGCCAATACTCTCCGAAATATTTCCGACCTAGCTGAAGGGGATGCAAAATAGCTATACAAACCTTGAGGAAAGCTGCTGAAATAGCTGAATCAAAAAATGCTAAAAAGATTTTGCGAGAGTATATCGATAAAGCCTGGGACTCAATAAAGGAGCTAAAGAAGAAGTATTTGCTAGAGGGTTTAACCTGGCATCATCGATATACTGCTCCCCATTAAGACAGGCGGCTAGTTAAGAGAGTAAAATGGCTGTAAATAAGGAGAAGGACAGCCATGGAAAGAAGAAAATGGTACCCCAAAACCAAGGCCATGATAATACTTGAAGGCCTAAAGGGAAAGCCAGTGGGCGAAATCTGCATTGAGCACCAGATCAGCCAGACGCAGTACTACCGGTGGCGCGACCACTTTCTGTCCAATATGAACCAGGTGTTTAACAGCGATGAGGGCCGTAGGGAAAAGGCACTGACCATGGAGAATGCCAGGTTGAAGAAGATCATCGGGGACCTCACCATAGAATTAAAAAAACAGAAGAGTGGTTAAGATGAAGCGCAGGGAATCAGAATTGGTAATGGAACGCAACTCCCACATAGTAGAGCACATCAAAGAGATTAAGGTAGAGCATCCCTTCTGGGGCTATCGGCGTATCTGGGCACACTTAAGATATGTAGACGAGATTGAGATTAACAAGAAACGTGTGCTGAGGCTGCTGCGGAAGCATGAGCTACTCGTGAGGCCGGATACCAAACTTAAGGCTACCAGGACACCTATAAGGAGTAAGCCAAAACCTGATCGTCCCAATCAGTGGTGGGGCATCGACATGGCCAAGGTGATGGTGAATGGTTTTGGCTGGATGTACATTGTGGTAGTACTGGACTGGTATACCAAGAAGATCGTGGGTTATTATGCCGGCATGCAGTGCCGGAGCGGGCACTGGCTGGAGGCTCTGGATATAGCTGTGAACAGTCAATTTCCGGATGGTGTGCGTGAAAAACAGCTGCATCTCATGTCTGATAACGGCAGCCAGCCGACATCTATGGGATTCATGAAAGCATGTCATGACATGGATATAAACCAGGCTTTCACCAGTTACAATAACCCCAAAGGCAATGCAGATACCGAGAGAGTATTCAGGACGATAAAGGAGGAACTGCTCTGGCTACGGGAATGGAACAGTCCTTTCGAGTTAGCCGATGCCTTAGGAAAGTGGATCAATTACTACAATAACTACTATCTACATTCAACACTAGGGTATAAGACACCAAATAAATATGAGGAGGAATATAAAAACAGCCAGGATACTCTCTTAGTACCGGCTTGATTTCAGGGGGTGCAGTACA
>DAOTWF010000016.1:0-5979 GCA_034435835.1 Dehalococcoidia bacterium
TTTGGGCGGTTAGCTCAGCGGTTAGAGCGCTTGCTTCACACGCAAGAGGTCACTGGTTCAAATCCAGTACTGCCCACCATAAATCGGTTTAAGCCGTTTGTTTCATTACGTCCTTCGATTGCCCAGATAAACTGCAGGTAAGTGCCACCGAGGCTCTCTGTCAGAGAGGGCGCTTCGCCTAGAATCAGCCAAGCCCAGAGAGTTGCCCCTATCGGTTCACCAAGGATGGCTATGGTCACGCCGGTGGCAGATACAAAGCGAAGCGACCAATTAAGCGAAGAGTGTCCCAGTAGCTGTGGCACCAGAGCCAGCAATAGCAGCATCATATAAGTGGTGATTGAATAGCCAGAGAGGGGACAGTTAAGGGCTAGAGTTACCAGCAATAGCAGCAGCCCGGCTGAGCTGTAAACGAGGCAGGTGTAGCTGATAAGCCCCAACTTTTGTCTGAGCCTCTGTCCGATGAGCAAATAGCCAGCCATTGTCAGGGCACCGAAGAGCGCAAGCAAACCGCCAAATAAAGGGCTGGTGCCAATCCTCCAGTTGCCATAAGCGACGAGCGTACTACCGGCAAGGCAGATGCCAATGCCTAGAATTGTCCTGCGGTGCAATGGCTCGCCGAACAGTAAGCGGGAAGCAATAGCTACAAAGACAGGGTTGATGGTGACCAGGACGACGGAAGTGGCAACTGATGTGTAGCCCAGCGAGGTTGTCCACAGCCAGAAGTGGAGTGCCAGGAAGGTGCCAGAAAGGAGGCACAGGGATAGGTCCCGTTTGGTAAGGTGGCATACTGTCTGTCTGTAGTGCACCCAGCCGACTGGCAACAGGAGCAAAGATGCGACGCACAATCGGTATGTAGCAATCACTAGGGGCGTCGGTGCCAGCAGCAGTCCTTTGCTTTGCGCCCGCTACCACAGGGGCACGGGTCATTGCGCCCGATACCCTTCCAGCGGGCTAGTTCTGTGGTACGGAGTTGAACCATTATGGTCTCTGACCGTACCCCCCTTTTCCGCAGTTCAAGGACCTGTCTAAGTGGCTTTTCGGCATGGGCGAAGAACCGGCGCAGACCGCTGCATAGGTAGTTGAGCCCGGGTTCGCCGTCAAGTGTTGTGACACACCTGTCCTTGGGACAGCCGCCGTTGCACAGGTTGAGCCACGGGCAGGAGCGGCATTGTGTGGGGAGGCGAGTCCGCTTGTCTTCACCGAAGCGGCGCTGGATCGGCGCGTCAACCAGTTCGCCGAGAGTTGAGGTGCTTAAATCGCCGATGCGGTGCTCGGGTGTAACGAAGTGGTCACACGAGTATACGCTGCCATCATGTTCGAGGATAAGCACTCGTCCGCAAGTCGGTGCCATCCAGCACAGGGTGGTGATACCCCCAGCCAGCACCATCAACATCTCAGCGAACAGTTGCACGTTCAGGTTTCCTAGGTCATGGTGGAGCCATTCATCAAAAACTGTGCAAAGAAAATGCCCATATGCTTCACCCGATACTGACTCCGCTGTAACCTCACCACCCGGCATTCGCCGTACAATGGGTATAAACTGGATCCATCCGGTGCCGAGGTTTCTGAGTGCCCGATACACAGCTGCAGGTTCCTGTGCCACGGCGGACGTCACCGCGCAGAGCAAGTCTGGCTGGATTCCGTGCGCTTGTAGGCGGCGGATAGCCGCGACCGCAAGTTCGTAAGTATCCTGCCCCGAGCGGTTCCTACGGTACATATCATGTAGCCACTGTGTGCCATCCACGCTGAGGCCGACGTCAAAGCCAGCTTCTGCCAGAAATGAGCACCACTCGTCATCGAGGAGGATGCCGTTGGTCTGGAGATTGTTCCAGCAAGTCCACCCTTGCGGCAAATAGCGCTTTTGGAGTTCTATGGCGGTGCGGTAGAAGTCGAGCCCTGCCAGTGTTGGTTCACCCCCGTGCCATATGAACTGGACTACGGGTCCGGGGCTCGCCTCTATGTACTGGCGGATGTATATCTCGAGTATAGCATTGGACATCCGGAATTGGTGGGGATGGGGGTAAAGGTGCTTGGTGTCCAGATAATAGCAGTAAGTACACTTCAAGTTGCACACCGGTCCCACCGGTTTTGCCATTACGACGAATGGCTCGCTGCTTGGTGTTGTCTGTTCGGGGACTTGTAGCGGCATGTGCTTATTAAAGTTTAATCCCGCAGATGCTCCTCAAAAAACTCAAAGACTTTGTTCCATGCATCCATCGCCTGCTTGGGTCGGTAATACTCCGTATGGTAGTACCAGAAACCGTGTCCTGCCCCATCGTAGCGGTAGAACTTGTATTTCTTCCCGCACCTCTTGAGTTCTGCTTCGAGATGGTTCACCTGTTCGGGCGTAGGGAAGCGGTCATCATTCCCGAAAATGCCAAGAAGTGGGCATCCCAGTCTCTCGGTATAGTCAACGGGGGCCACCGGCTGGGCGGGTGTCAATTCCTCCTTTGCGGCTACTACACGACCACCCCAGCAGTCAACTGCGGCATCGAGACCCTGAACTAAACATGCAGCCAGGAATGCATGGCGCCCACCTGAGCATGTGCCTATCACTCCCACTTTGCCATTGGAGTAAGGAAGGGATCTCAAGAATTTCACGGCACCTTCACAGTCTCCCATCACACTGCTGTCAGGAGCACCGCCAGCGGCACGAACCTTGGTGGATACCTCCTCGGGTGTTCCATGTCCGAAACGGCAGAAAATGTCGGGGCAGACAGCAAGGTATCCGTGCTGCGAGAACCTGCGTGATGTCTCGCGGTAGAACTCGTCCCACCCAGGCATGTGAGGAATCAAAATTACTCCGGGGAAAGGTCCTTTGCCGAGCGGTCGGGAGAAATAGGCATGTATGAGGTCACTATTGTAACCTGTGATGGAGATGGTCTCTGCCAGCATTCCCTCGTACTCGTCAGTCCTGAGCTGGTTCCACATACCTTCCCTCCTTTATTTACAGTCTCAAAGAACCACTTGGTAGACGCTCATTCCGCATCCGGTACGGCATTGATGTAAGACAACGCCTGAAATCGGTGAAGGGCAGAAGTCCGCCTCTCTGCTTGCTGAGGCGATGGACTTCTCTGGCTGTCCTCTAATTTACCCGGAACCTCACGGTTCTTATATTATCCCGTCCCACAACCTGCGTTCTTCTCCAAAGGGATCGTTTTCCTCCCTACTTTTAATGTTGAATAACATTGTGGCACGATCCTTTTTGTCATACATGGGCCATCTGGGCAAGTCCTTGTGGGTAGGGTCACCGTTTCTGGCGAAAGCAGTCCAAGCACCGCTCATTGCTGCCGCCAGCTTGAAACGCTCGGGACTGTTTCCCACGAACAGGACGGAAGGGTCATTCACGTAGTTAAAGACGAACGGTAACTCAAAAGAGTGTGCTGACTTCAGTCGTCCCTGTGCTACCTCGCTCTCCCAGGTAAACAGGTACATGTAGACCGGTGCGGAGCCACCGTCTATTTTTCGTTCAGCTAACCTTATTGAAGCAACACGCATACGGTCGCTGCCGATTGCTGCCAGGATATCGTGTGGTGTGGCGCCGGGACGGGTGCGCTTGTACCCTGCTATCAGTTCGTCAGCCTTTTCCACGGCAACCTTGTCGCTTAACCGTTGAGAAAGTGCCGCGATTACTCGTTCCCGCATTTGTTCCTCATTGTATTTGCCGAATAGAGGATCGCGCATCATCATGAATAGCCATTCATCCTTGTTTGTTCCTATAATGAGAGGTATGTTCGCCGCTGTTGGCGCTGCCACCGGGTCGAATGGGTGTGCTGGAATTACCTTGCCATCAAGCACCGGTGCCATATCACCGCCAGCCCTTTCCTCGTCCTGGGGGAGCGACATCCATGCCAGATAGATAACGTAAGGTTTCATTTCATGGAGCCAGTGCACTCTTTGGGGGGTCACGTGTACGAAATCCAGAAATTGTTTGGCGCGGCGGGTGGCTTCTTCAGAGGTCTTTACCCGCAATGCGGGTCCTGCTTGTACGATAGCGCGATGGAACAATCCCTTTGCTGCTGGCATTGCCATGAGTATGGACACTTTGGCACCACCGCCGGACTGTCCGAAAATGGTCACGTTGTTCGGGTCACCACCGAATTCAGCGATGTTATCCCGTACCCATTTCAGTGCTTCGACTAGGTCAAGCATGCCGTTGTTTCCCGATGTAGCGTACTGTTCACCAAGTATCTCCTTGAGGTGTAGGTAGCCGAAGATGCCGAGGCGGTGGTTTACTGAAACAACAACGACATCGTAAGTCTTTGCCAGCGAAGCACCATTGTAGAATGGTGCATGGTTTGCGGACTCGGTACGGAAGCCACCACCGTGAATCCAGACCATCACGGGGCGTTTGCCATTGTCTTTCAGCCCCTTTGTCCATACGTTGAGAACCAGGCAGTCTTCGCTCATAGCCTCGACGCCGGTGGCGCCCCAGAAGCCCATCCTGGTGACGCCCTCTGGGGGTTGCCAGCAGGAAGGACCATATTCAGTGGCCTCTCTTACTCCTGCCCATGGTTTCGGCGGCTGTGGTGGCATAAAGCGGTTTTTCCCGGCTGTTGACGCCCCGTAATGAATGCCCTTGAAAATATGAAGACCATCTTCGGTAATACCCTGAACCTTGCCGTAGACGGTTTCGACGATAGGACCAGCCATGCGTATAAGTACCTCCTCTGTGTTTTCCGTTGAACGGTGCGCCTATTACAACACAGCGTGAAAAAGGTTGTCAAGGACACCACCCATGCCGGAGTGAGAAGTTTACGTTCTTTTTTGAGAAGATTAGGCGGAGACGCACCGGGGGTAACCGTGGGGGAATTGAGTAGCGTTCTTTTATTCAGGCTTTTCTAAAAGGGTAAGAATTGGGGCTCACCTACCTCGTGGTAGACTGCATAGTCTGAGCAACAAACCATAAGGAGGTAAGCCCTAAATGACATTAGCACAGGGAATTTTAGACTGCGACAATCAGAAGGAAGTGATAGAACTAGTAGGTTCCCAAGCCAGAGCTGCCTTAATGAACTTTAAAAGGAATTTAATTGAGGAAATTTTACGGGACCTAGTAACCGGGTATCATGGCGACGAATGGCTAAAGACAAAGGAGGATAAGCCAACCCCCTTGGGTTCGCCCCGTCTGTGGACCCAGAGCAGGTAACCGGGTTAAGTGTAATGGGCATTATCGGCGCTATCTGATAGTGAAAGAGGGAGTTATCGAGATTAGAGTTCCTCAGCTTGAGTGCCTCATTTGTTCGAAAAGTGTGCCCTTAAATGTCATCTTCCTTCCCAAACGAAGGAGGTGCTGCATAGAGCTTGACCGCAAGATGGCCGACTTTATCTTCCAGCGGCTAGTCATAGACCGGTAAAAGCCGTGTCGGATAGGGCTATGGAAGGGGCTGTGGTCTTATGAGCTTATGACGGGGCTTTCAGAAGATGGCGAAGAAAACCTCGTCTTCGGGGTTGGGTGAGACTTTATAACCAAGAACGACGTCACCTAATAAAAGAATAGCGGCGGCGTACCCGGCTATGGATAGCTTCAAATCGTTTAAAGGTGCTGCTAATTTCTTAAGGATATGGCTGGTTAAAGAAAATGCCAGGATGGCAAAAGAGGACTGGCTTACAGTTGTGATAAACTAACAAAGGCTAGTAGAAAAAGCCCCGGGTAGGTAGCCAGTTATCTAAAGAAAATCCTGAATAAACGATACACTATCGGGAATTGACCCTGAGTAACCTTTGTGCTATCTTTCTTTTTAAGAGGAAAGCAGGCGGTTCTGTTTTCCCAGTGCATTTTAAAACCAGAAGTTAGTAGCTTGGTCCAGGATACTGCGTATGCCGAAGTGGCGGAATGGCAGACGCGCTACGTTCAGGGCGTAGTGTCCGTAAGGACATGTGGGTTCAACTCCCACCTTCGGCACCACCGTGCGCCTGTAGCTCAGCGGATAGAGCGCAGCCCTGCGGAGGCTGAGGTCGTGGGTTCAAATCTCACCAGGC
>DAOTWF010000017.1:0-251897 GCA_034435835.1 Dehalococcoidia bacterium
CATCAGTGGTATCGGTGTCCCAGATGCGGTGCCCAGGTCGCTTTTGGGATGAGGTTTTGTGGCAGCTGTGGAATACAGCTGTTCTGGCCTACCCAACCAACTCAGCAACCCCCGCCTATCTATCACCAGCAACAGCAATTTGGCTCTAGATTACAGGTCATTCCCACCGGTGACGTAGAGGCAATCCGTCCCTATTGCGCGGGATTCTGGAGGCGCTTTGCAGCGTATATCATTGACAGCATAATTTTGGTGATTGGAGAATTAATTTTTATTGCAGTCTTTTTTATTGCAGTCTTTTCTGCTACTGGAGGACTCTCAACGGAAATACCTGATGATTACGTAATAGCATTTTGGTTTGCTTACAACATACTAACCTTCGTTCTGCCATGGCTCTATTTTACAGCGTTTGAAGCTTCATCAAAACAAGCAACACCGGGGAAAATGGCAATGGGAATTATTGTAACGGACCTAAAGGGCAACCGCATTTCTTTTGGTCGTGCCAATGGTAGATATTGGAGCAAGATAATTTCTACAGCCATCTTGCTGATTGGTTACATAATGATAGGGTTTACAGAAAAGAAACAAGGCCTGCACGATATAATAGCCGACACGCTGGTCTTGAAGAAGTCGTGAGCTGGGGGTGAAAAATGGAGCAGATTACTTGGGGTATCCTATGTGGCCCTTTCTGGAGGACTAATCGTGTTGGTGTACGCATTGGTTAAGCCGGTGCCACATTGCCCTCAGTGTGGGAAACAGCTCCCGAGGTTCAGAAAGCCAAGGACCAAGCACCAGGCACTCTGGGGTGGTTGACTCGTTCAGACTGTGGCTGCGAGGTGGATGGTAAAGGCGAAAAGCAGAGATAAAGGGGATTTTCGCCGCACACTCACAATTCAGATAAATTATTTAGGTAGTTCACTCGGGGCATGGCTCTTAAAGCGTCTGCTAGTTCTGAAGCCCCGGTTGTCTCACTTTTACTGACGACACACAGTTAATTGATAAACCACGAAACTATCATTATGGGTGGTACAGAAAGTTAAACTCTCACAAGCCATGTGGATGGCGCCGACATGCCCTGTTTCGGTCGGCGGAACCTGCCATTCGAATGCAATGTGGTCCCGCGGGTGCCATAGCCTGTAGCTATCGTTGTCAATGTTGTCCCACCACCAGTCGATCATCTCAGGTGTAACGCCGCGTAACCGGTGTTCAACAACCAGAGCCACCGTCTTGCCGCCCGGTAACTTCTTTGTAGACCGTGTGCCAGGGGTTATGACAGACGTTTTCACCACCCTCAACCCCCTCTGACAAACCCCCTCTGACAAGCTGCAGTCCCGCGCAGTTCAGAGACTTGCACGGTGCTCGCATCTGGCATACAATGGTGGCTGAAGCGATGAGGCTCGCTGGGGGATAACCCGAAAAGCCCTTTTTAAGGGGATGATAGCCTCTACCGGTCTTTGCGGTAGAGGCTTTTTTCATAATGGCACAGGCTTGGAGCAGATGTTCCGGGCTAATAACAGGAAAAAGAGAAATAGGCAGTCAAAACCGGTAATCGAGGTGACCATAGATGCCGCCACTTACGAGCGGCTAAGAGGGCTGGCTCGTGCCCATGGTGTGTCACAGGACGAAGGACTACTCTGCGCTTTAAGGCGCGGCATGGAGGACTACTGGCTGCACATCGCCCAGTGCGAAAGGCAGCGGTACCGGTCCCTCCAGAAGGTATTCGCCCAGGCGAAACGGGACAGCGAGCTGCTCGAAGCGCTCATCCAGCAGAACATCCGCTTCCGCCAGGTCCTGGATGACAGAGGGCGGGAACCAGAAAATTGGAGAGAGCGATGAAGTTTAATCCCGCGGGAAAACCGGACAAAAAATCTGCGCCCGCTCAAAACGACCAGCCTGCACCCCCGCTGTGGGTTCTGGAGGTCAAAGAAAGCAGTGGCAGGGTGCACCTGCGAATAGCGCTGTCGCCCGATTTCTCCCGCGAACTGTACCAGTTCCTGGAGCAAAAAGGGTTTGTCTCCTACGGACATGAGGCGGACGGCATCGCCCTGTTGCTAGAGTTCGGCTGCTCCACAGAAAGCCACGAGGAAATGCAGCAGGATACGGAGGCAATGCGCCGGGACGGTGCGCACTATGCCGCCATGAGCTTCCAGACCGCAGAGTACTACGCCAAGAACAGCGCCATCGCCATGGGGCTCCGCTTCCATCTGCAGGAGAACCGGTTACTGAAGAAAAGGCTGAAGGAGCAGGGGCTCGGTGAACTCGTCACCGAAGACGAGTGGGACAGGTGGGACGAGGACACCATAGTAGAACTCTACCGCAGATACGTCTTCTGCAGATAGCCGAACGGCAGCGCTGTGGACATGAAGCCCCACGTTCTGCTATACTGAATGGGCCTATGAACCTGAAACTCTGGTTTCTTGAGACCAGACCCCAGTTCCTTTTGCTTTCGGTAGTGCTGGCTTTTCTCGGTACCTGCATCGCCTGGTATGACGGTGCCTTTCACTTCTGGCATGCCGTGCTCGCCTTCTTCGGCTTGCTCTTCTGCCACATCGCCGTCAACGTGCTCAACGATTACCATGACTACCGCAGCGGCATAGACCTGAGGACACAGCGCACCCCGTTCAGCGGCGGCAGCGGCTTCCTGCCGGCGGCAGTGCTCCAGCCGGAGCCCACCATGTGGTTCGGTCTCACCAGCTTCCTCCTCGCCGTGCCCATCGGTATCTACTTCGTGCTGGTCAAGGGCTGGCTGCTCTTACCTGTCCTCATAGTCGGCGCCATCTGCATCCTGCTCTATACCCCTCTCTTCACCAGACTGGGCTACCCCGAATGGGCACCGGGCGTGGGGCTGGGCTCCCTGCCTGTCCTCGGCGCCTATTTTGTCCAGACCGGAGAATACACCCTCCCCATCCTTTTCGCTTCCATACCCTCGGGCATACTCGTCTGCAATCTGCTGCTCCTCAACGAGTTCCCCGACATCGAGGCTGACAGAAGCGGCGGCAGGAAGACCATGCCCATAGTCCTTGGCGGCAGAAAGGCAGCGCTGGTATACTCCATCCTCACCGGTATGGTCTATGTCTGGGTGGTCACCGGTGTGGCAGCCAGAATCATGCCCGTCCATACCCTCATCGCCCTGCTCACCATCCCCTTCGCCGTAAAAGCCATCCAGGGAGCCCTCAACTATCAGGACCCCGGAAAGCTCATGCCCGGGCTGGCAAACAACGTGCTCGTCGTCCTCGTCACCCAGCTCCTCCTCGGCATCGGCTACCTGCTGGCGGGGATATTCTCTTAAGTCATGCCCTTCGACCTCGTCCTCCTTCACGCCCCCAGCGTCTACGATTTCCGCAAGAAGACCATACTCTACGGACCGGTGAGCGACCTCATCCCCCCTTCCCCCGTCTTCGAGATGTACCCCATCGGGCTTGCCAGCATCGCAGAATATCTGGAGCGCCATGGCTACCGCGTCCGCATCGTCAACCTCGCCGTGCGCATGATGCGGGATAAGGACTTCGACGCCGAGAAGGTCATCATCCGGCTTGAGGCGCCCATCTTCGGCATCGACCTCCACTGGATGGTGCACTGCCACGGTTCGGTGGAGATAGCTAAACTTATAAAGAAGCACCACCCCCAGTCAAAGGTAATCTTCGGCGGCTTCTCCTCCACCTATTTCTACCGCGAGCTTTTGCAGCACCGCGAAATAGACTTCGTCCTCAGGGGCGATTCCACCGAAAAGCCCTTCCTGCGGCTTATGGACGCCCTCAGAAACGGCGGCGACCTGAGCAAAATACCCAACCTCGCCTGGAAGGACGAGAAGGGCAACCTGCAGGAAAACCCGTTCACCCACGTGCCCGATGACGTCAGCGATGTCATGCTCGACCACTACGGCTATGTGGTTCGCTCGGTCATTCGCGACCGCGACCTTTTGAGCTACACGCCGGTGAGCGACTGGACACGCTACCCCATCACCGCGGTCATCACCTGCCGGGGCTGCAACCAGAACTGCATCATCTGCGGCGGCTCGCAAACCACATTCCGTAGCTGCTACCGGCGCCAGAAGCCGGTGTTCCGCTCCCCAGAAGCGGTGGTACGGGATATAAAGCAAATCTCCCGCTTCAGCAATGGTCCCATCTTCATCCTCGGCGACCTGCGCGAGCCCGGAAACGGCTATGCCGAAATGGTCTTCGATGCCCTCACCCAGCTACGCCCTAGAAACCGCTTCATCCTGGAGCTTTTCTATCCCGCAGACAAAGAGTTCATCAGCAGGATGGCAGGGGCATGCCCCGGCTTCTACCTCGAGATCTCCCCCGAATCGCACGACCCCGAGATAAGAAAAATTATCGGCAGGCCGTACTCCACAGAGGAGATGGAAAAGACCTTCGAATATGCCCTGGAGGCTGGCTGCAGCCGACTGGACGTGTTCTTCATGATCGGTCTGCCCAGACAGACGCCGGCATCGGTCATGGCGACCATAGACTACTGCGACCACCTTCTGGAGAGGTTCAGAGGGGATAAGCGGCTATCTCTGTTCATCTCACCGCTGGCACCGTTCCTCGACCCCGGCAGCATCGCCTTCGAATCGCCGGAGCGCTTCGGCTACACCGTCCTCTTCCGCACACTCGCGGAGCACCGCCGCGCCATCGCCTCACCGAGCTGGAAATACTCGCTGAATTACGAAACAGAGTGGCTCTCCCGCCAGCAACTGGTGGACGTCTCCTACGAGGCTATCCGCCGGCTGAACCGCCTGAGGGTGAAGTACCAGACCGTGCCCCGGGAGCTGGCGGACATCGCCGAAAGGCGCCTCAATGCCGCCGAGGAGATGGCGCACCGCCTGGACGACCTGCTGGCAAGGGGGGACTACGATGGGATAGAGCGACTGAAGCCCCAGGTGGACCAGATAAACGCCTTCCCCGTCCCCGAGAAAATCCAGCTCGAAGTACCGCCGCCGCTTCTCAGGATTAAACCTTTCCGCGCCCTGTGGTATGCTTTAACCGGACAATAACCACGCCGGGCACCGCAGAAAAGAACATGGCAAGGCAGAGACTGGACATCCTTCTCGTCGCCAGAGGACTGGCAGAGAGCCGCAGCCAGGCACAGGCGCTGATTATGGCGGGAAAGGTAACCGTGGCGGGCAAGCCCGTCACTAAGCCGGGCACGCTGGCGACTGAAGACACCACCATAGAGGTCAAAGAAAGGCTGCCTTATGTCAGCCGCGGCGGCGTCAAACTGGCTCATGCCCTTGATGAGTTCAAAATAGACGTCACCGGGCTCACCGTCATGGACATCGGCGCCTCCACCGGCGGCTTCACCGACTGCCTGCTCCAGCACGGCGCCACAAAGGTCTACGCCATAGACGTGGGCTATGGGCAACTGGACTACAGGCTGCGCACCGACCCCAGGGTGGTGGTGATGGAGCGGGTCAACGCCCACCATCCCTTCCCTCTGCCGGAAAAGGCAGACCTGGCAACCATAGACGTCTCCTTTATCTCGGTAACAAAAATCATCCCCAACGTCCTTGAGCACCTCACCGCCCCGGGCTACATCATCGTGCTCCTCAAGCCCCAGTTCGAGGCGCAGCATCATGAGGTGGGCAAGGGCGGCATCATCAGGGATCCAAAAGCCCACGCCAGGATACTGGGCAGGTTCATCCGCTGGGCGGTGGACAATAATCTCAGGCTGCGCGGGCTTGTACCCTCGCCCATACCCGGCGCCGAGGGCAACCGGGAGTTCTTCTTCCTGCTACAGCAGCGGGGACTCACTAACGCTCAGACCGCACCGCAAAGCGAGGTGAAACAATGGGGAAAGAGGTCACTCTGAAAGCCGATGGTCTCTCTTTACCCGGAGAGCTCCATTTTCCCGAAGGTGCAGAGCCGCCGTATCGGGCGCTGGTAATCTGCCATGGCATCCCCTCGGGAGCACCCAGAGACCCCGCCGATAGCGGCTATCCCGGGATGGCGGAGAGGTTCGCAGCCGCCGGTTTCCTCGTCCTCATTTTCAACTTCCGTGGCTGCGGTGAGGCGGAGGGCAACATAGACATGCTCGGCTGGACGCGCGACCTCGAAGCCGCCCTGGACTATATGGCAGCTTTGAACGAGGTTGATGCTTCCCGCCTGTTCCTCCTCGGCTCCAGCGGCGGCGCTGCCGTCAGCGTTTATGTGGCTGCTGCCGACCCCAGGGTGGCTGGAGTGGTCACCTTCGCCTGCCCCGCCGAGTTCGGCTTCCCCAACGATAGCGAAAGGGCAAAGGGCTTGGTGGAGCGCTTCCGCACCATCGGCTTGATAAGGGACGCCGATTTCCCGCCGTCACTGCAGGACTGGCTCAGCGGCTTTAAAGAGGTCTCGCCCATCCAGTATATTCATAAAATTTCCCCGCGCCCGATATTTCTGATACACGGCGAAAAGGACGAGGTTGTCCCCGCGGAACATGCTCACCGCCTCTATGAGAAAGCAAACGAGCCCAGAGAGCTCCTCCTACTGCCCGGTGCGGGGCACCGCCTCCGCTTCGAGGAAAGGGCTGTCGCCGCCGCTCTAGACTGGCTGAAAAAACAGGCAGGGCTTGCCTGAATCCACCCTATTGACAATTCTGCCGTTTACACATACCATTGTCCCCAAGGAATTTCTTCTCACGAGCGACAAAATAGAGGGGGTGTCGAATGTACTGTCGGAACTGTGGAAGAGAATTGGCTGAACAGGCAGTGTTCTGCCCCAGCTGCGGTGCTGCCCCAACCGCAGGCAATAAGTTCTGCCAGAACTGCGGTCAGCCCACCGATCCGGTGGCTGAGGTCTGCGTCAAGTGCGGGGTTAGGCTGGTCACCGGAGGCGAAAAGTCCAAGCTTGCTGCCGGACTTTTAGGGATATTCGTCGGCGGCTTGGGAGTCCACCGCTTCTACCTGGGCTATACCGGCATCGGCATCGCCCAGATCTTCGTCACCCTGCTCACCTTCGGCATCGGTGCCCTCTGGGGCTTCATCGAGGGCATCCTCATCCTAACAGGCGGCGGCATCAAGAAGGACGCCAAGGGCAGACCGCTCAGGGAAATCTAGAGCTCACGGCAGCGCTTTCTCATCAGTCTTTCATCCGCGCCACCGTCCCGGCGCATTGGTCGCCACGTACGAAATCACAGTCCGCGGAATAACCCGAGAAGGCGCAAAGTCGGCAACGGAAATGGTGAGGCCTCAGCACCACATTGATGGTGTTCCAGTTGCGCATGGCGCCACCGTGTCCACCTACAAAACCCAGCGAGCCCATATCGGAAATTTCGGTTTCGGGTTGCTGGCGAGCATTCATTTGCTATCTCCTCCTCTGACCATGATAACCTTGTCCGTCCATATTCCAACGGGCATGAGATACGAAATCCTGTATGCGAATAATACTTCGTACATTAGGATTCGTGGTTCGATATGTTACACTATTACGCCAGCCTTGTCAAGGGGGTATCTGAGCGGGTAAAATATCACCGCACATGAAGAAACGGGAATGGGCTTTTCTTACCAATCACGGGCTGGTTCTTGCCTATCTGGCAAAGCACCCGAGGGCAACCGCGCGGGAGGTTGCCCGGAAAGTGGGGGTTACAGAACGGACCGTCCAGAAGGTGATCGCCGACCTAGAGGCAGGCGGGTACGTTGTCCGTCACCGGGAAGGCAGGGGTAACCAGTATACTGTCCACCCCGAGCTGCCGATGCGGCATCGCATGGAGCGGGAGTATGCCGTAGGCAGTCTACTTCTAGCACTGGGGTGCGACCTGGAAAAACTGGCTGTGCGTCTTAAAGCCACCAGCACATCCCGGCAGTAATGCCGATAGCCCTACTGCGACAGGCCCAAGAAGCGCGAAGGCGGAGTTCCCTCGCCGCGGGCAGACATTGGTATCGACAGGCTAGGTATTTACAAGTCTTACCCTGTGGAGTATACTGGCATCACCTGTACTGCTTCATCAATCTTTCAGGCAGGAATAGCAGAACAAGAAGAGGAGTAGCTGATGGTCAAAGTAGTCACCGATAGTGGTTCGGACATCACCCAAGAGGAAGCAAAACAGCTGGGTATCACGGTAGTGCCTGTATACGTTCACTTCGGCAACGAGGTCTACCGCGATGGCGTTGACATAGGCTTCGAGGACTTGTACCAGAGGCTGGAGAGCGACCCAGTACATCCCTCCACAGCAGCGCCCTCGCCCGGCGATTTCGCCACAGCGTATGAACAGGTAGCCCGCGAGACCGACGAGATCGTTTCTATCCACATCACCAGCAAGCACAGCGCTGTCTACGATGCAGCACTGATGGGCAAACAGATGGCTCAGGATAAGAACAAAAAGCTCAAGGTAGAGGTGGTCGACTCCAAGGGTGTCACCGTGTGGCAGGGGATGGTCGCCATGGCGGCAGCCAGAGCCGCCGAAGCCGGAGCCAGCCTGCAGCAGGTGCTCGCTGAAGCCCAGCAGACGATCAAGCAGCTGCGTGTCCTCGCCCTGCTCGACACCCTGAAATACGCCATCAAGGGCGGGCGCCTGGGCAAGGGCTTCCTCGCCGTCGAATCGGTGCTCCAGGTCAAGCCGCTGCTCACCCTGCACGATGGACAGCTTCGTCCCGCCGGTATAGTCCGCACCCGCAGCAAGGGCATCGAACGCCTGCGTGACTTCCTAAAATCCATTGCAAAGGCACACGATATCGCCATAGCCCACAGCACCACAGCCGATGAAGCTAAGTCCCTGGCGGACTACGCACGCTCACTGTTCCCCAGCATCATGCCCAGAATAGTCAGGCTGGGACCTGCCCTCGGCGTCCACGGGGGACCCGGGGCACTGGTCGCGGTGGTCAGGGAAGATAAATAGGACCCCACGGGGGACCGGACGACCGCACACGGTACCAGAACAAGATTTCCAAATTTCTCAACGGCAGCGAGCGAGTGTGGGCATTTTACCATTACCCATGTTTTCTTGCCCTGATAAGACAGATATGGACGGTTACTCCAATAGCAACGAGCAAAAGTACTATCCTGATAACCAGATTATCGGTACCGACGAAAACCGAGATGCCGATGGCTGCCCACAATATCAGTATGGTGAAAAGCTTCACCCTCAGGGGCATCCCTCTGCCTTGCAGATAGCTCACTATATAGCCACCAAACAACCTGTTGTCCAGTAACCAGCGATAGAGTCGTTCCGAACTCCGTAAATAACACGCCGCAGCCAGCAACAGAAAGGGTGTTGTTGGCAGTATGGGGACAAAAATGCCCGCTGCCCCCAGAATGGTAGATACTGTCCCGGCCACTATCAGGAGTTGCCGCGTTAGCTTTCTGCGCATCACCGATTATATTGCAAGATATGCCCTCATTGAGGGGTCACTGCAGCCGTGCAGCATCCGGTCAGGGGCGAGCCCGCCAGCTAAGCCTCATTCACCCTGACTATCTGGCTGCCAGCAGCTTTGAACAGCCTGTCGAAGATTGCCAGCCCGATGCCATTCCTCGGCGGAGCCAGCGCCAGAATGTAGTCCACCCCCTCCCGGTCAAACGCCCGCAGCGTCTCGAACAACCTGCCTGCCACCGCCTCAAGGTCATCGTAAGAACCGGGGCTC
Organism: Dehalococcoidia bacterium; assembly: GCA_034435835.1. Lineage (GTDB taxonomy): Bacteria > Chloroflexota > Dehalococcoidia > GIF9 > UBA5629 > CALJTV01. The sequence goes on from DAOTWF010000017.1 coordinate 9,554, forward strand.
ATGACCACCACATCGCCGCCAAAATTTCCGACTTGGTCCTCCGGCACCATCACCCCGACCCTGCTGTCCACCTCTAGCTCTTCAACTTTTGCCTTCATAGTCGCAATCACTTTTTCCTGTTGTTCGCCGTCAAACAACAGCACCCGCGCCCTGGGGGCATAGTGTTGCTTCATCTGCCCCGGTGACCTTATCTGCCCATCGCCTGCCTGCACCAGCACCTCTCCCAGTACCTCTTCCAGCGCCTCCCGGCTGATACCTCCGGGCCTCAATATCACCGCTGGAGAGCAGGTGACGTCCAGCACGGTCGATTCTACGCCTATCTGCGTTGGACCGCCGTCAAGGATGAGTGCCATTTTACCACCCAGGTCCTCCATCACATGCTCGGCACATGTGGGGCTGGGGCGCCCGAAGCGGTTCGCCGAGGGGGCGGCGATGGGGACCCCCGCCTCCCTGATCAGCGCCAGCGCCACCTCATTCCGGGGCATGCGCACCGCCACGGTAGGCAGCCCCGCGGTGACGATGTCCGGTATCCTTTCATTCTTGAACATTACCAGCGTGAGGGGTCCGGGCCAGAATAGCCTCATCAAGCGCTCGGAGCTCTCCGGGATAGCGCTCACCACACTGGGAAGCATGTCTGCACTGGCTATATGGACGATGAGCGGGTCGAAGCTGGGCCTCTCCTTGAGGGCGAACACCTTCGCCACCGCCGCTCTGTTAGTGGCATCGGCGCCCAGCCCGTAAACGGTCTCGGTGGGGAAGGCGACCACCTCGCCACTGCGGATTAAGCGAGCAGCTCGGCGTACGTTCTCCATATCACTCGCATTTACAATCCGGGTCGTCATTTCCAATTCACCTCGCACTGCTGCGCTCGTTTAAGATTCAGGCTGGCACCATGCCACGATTGTATATTGGCGACAAATGGCGGTCAAGACACCAGGCTAGATACCCAGTTCCGCAGCCAGCCTGTTAGCCCGCTCCAGGTCTTCCGGTCGGTTGATATTGAAAAAGGAGAGGAGCTGCGGGTCCAGGCTCTGGCATTCCTCCCGCCCTACATACCTCACCCGCACCGTCCCGAGAAAGGCATCTACCCTCAGGTTCCCACTGTCAAGCTGTGCTTTGATGCTTTCCGTACAGGCTTTGCTGTACACCGCATGCAGTGGCTCTAAAGTTCCAGGGCTGAGACTCGGCACAACGGCGTCGACACCCTCACAGAGCCCGGCGAGGTAGCGCAGCAGCTTGGGGTTCAAAAATGGCATATCGCAGGCAACCACGATATTATACTGGCACGGAGAAGCCACCAGCCCTGTGTAGATACCACCGAGAGGACCGCCATCGGGGTAAACGTCCACCAGCAACTCGCCATCGTTGATACCTGCGAAAAGTTCAACCTGCTCCCTGGAGGTGACCACCATAATAGGACCACCCACCTCTCTGAGCCGTTCGATGACGCGGTCGAACAGTCGCCTGCCGCCGACGACCTCCAGTGTCTTGCCCCTCCCCAGGCGCAATCCCCTGCCACCAGCCAGGACTAACGATGCTACCTCCATGTCCTTGTGGGCTTGCCCGCAGCCCGTGCTCTGAACAGCGAGCACATTATACCACCGCCAAAACAAATAAGATGCTTAAGCTCTTGTCTGGCATTTAAAACGACACCCGCATGAACATAGGACTAACGTATAGTCAGCCGCCTCGCCATCAAGTTTGACGCGTTATCCTGGTCCATGTTATGATTTCTTTTGGAAAGTTTCTATGGGAAACTAAAACTGTGACAAGGTACTATCGTGAATATTGTCCTGTAGCGCATGCGCTTGAGGTTGTGGGGGACCGGTGGTCTTTGCTGATCATCCGTGACCTTTTGCGCGGCTCACAGCGTTTCACCGACTTACTCCGCGGCATAAGCGGTATCACGGCAAAGCTGCTGATGGTCCGGCTGCGCAAGCTACAACAAGCCGGTGTGGTGAAACAGGAGAAACGGGAGGACGACCGCCGCGAGGTGTGGTACACGTTGACAGCCGCAGGACATGAACTCCGCCCTGTGCTGGAGGCTCTGTGGGCGTGGGGCTTGAAGTATGCCATGTGGCCACCACGCCCCGGGGAGGTGGTTCGCCCCGAAATGACACTCAATACCCTGGTAGCTTCCCTGAATACGCGCGGCAGGAGGCTATCGCAGACGGCGAAATGGGCATTCCACTTCACGCCCGGCGGTGGCTACATGCTGTCCTTCGACGGGGAGCGGTGGTGGGTTGAACAGAACATTGAAAGCGAGCCAGACGTCTCCATATCGGCAACACCTGAATCGTGGGCAACCTTCCTCGCTGTGAAGCGGGTAGAGCGCGCCAAGCTAGCGCATTCCCTTCGGGTGGAGGGAAAGTTAGAGCGTGTTAAAGAATTCTGGCAAACGTTCGGCATCCCTGTAAATGATATCTCTCAACTCGCCAGCAACTCGTCCGAGAGGCAGCCATAGGGTGGGCAGATGATAGCAAAGAGGCGAAACGACAAAAAGTGCCAAAGCTGAGATGGGTACAAATTCCGGGATAACCATTTGCGCTCATACGTACGACGAATATGTGGAGATGGTGCGCTCCTTCCATGGGGGCATGGCACCGGGTGTGCTCATGGGCGGGTTCATGGTTGACCTGGCTTACCGAAACCTACCTGAGGGCGAACTCTTCGACGCCATATCCGAAACTTATTCGTGTCTGCCCGATGCCATCCAGCTTCTTACTCCCTGCACCGTGGGCAACGGCTGGCTTAGGGTCATCGACCTTGGCCGCTTTGCTCTCTCACTGTACCGTAAATACACGGGAGAGGGCGTCCGCGTATATGTGCGCAGCCAGACGCTGGATAACTGGCCCCGGATTAAAGCCTTCCTATTTAAACTTCAGCCTAAAAAAGAGCAGGACCTTGAAACACTGGCGCGCGAGCTTGTCCTCGCCCGCACATCTATCTTCGGGCTTCAAAAAGTGGTGGTGGATTTGAACGCGCTGCCGCCCCACCGCCATCTCACCTTCGCGGTATGCCCCTCCTGCAAGGAGGGCTACCCCGAAGACAGCGGCACGCTGTGTCTGGGGTGCCAGGGTAAAGCGCCTTATGTGCTTTGCCAGCCCCTGGACGCACCGGAGGCAGGTCAGGCGGAACAGCTAGATACCGGAGGATAAAGGGGGTGATAGATATGTCGTGGCAGAAAACCACCTGCGTACTTTGCGGCAACCGCTGCGGACTGGAGGTACGGGTTGAGGACAACCGCATCGTAGAGGTCCGCCCTGATAAGGACAGCCCCATCAGCGAGGGGTACGTATGCCGTAAGGGCATGAACATTGCCTTCCACCAGCACAATGCTGACCGCCTCTTATACCCCCTGAAGAGAATGGGGGACAGGTTCGCACGCATCTCCTGGGAGCAAGCAATTGCCGAGATCAGCGAGGGGTTAAAATGTATACTGGAGCAATATGGACCGCGCTCAGTAGCCTCACTCATCGGTGGCGGCGAGTTCAACGTCTATCCTGACCAGTTTATCGCCCGTTTTAGCCACCTGCTCGGCTCCCGTTATGTGTACTCCGCCGCCAACCAGGAATTCGCTGGCAGGTTCTGGGCACATGGGCTGACGCTGGGAAGCCAGGGGTTCATGCTCGAGCCGGATTATGAAAATACCGATATGCTCATGGCAGTGGGCTGGAACGGTATGATGAGCCACCATATCCCCCAGGCACGAAGGGTACTGACGCGGATATCCAAGGACCCACAAAAGTTGCTGGTGGTGATAGACCCCCGCCTCTCAGAAACGGCTAAGATAGCAAACATTCACCTGCCTGTCCGACCCGGTACCGACGCCCTGCTCATAAAATCGATGATTTCAATTATACTCAGGGAGAAGCTTTACAATCACAGGTATATCGACGAACATGTGGACGGCTTTGACCTGATATTACGCTGGTTTGCCGACTTCGATGTAGGTGCCGCGCTCAAGGTATGCGAGCTTGAATACGAAGATGTCCTCAGGGTCTGTCAGGAGTTTGCCACCCGAAAGTCATGTCTGCGTGACGACCTCGGTATACTAATGAACCGGCACAGCGCACTGGTATCATATTTGCTGGTGGTGCTGCTGGCGATATGCGGTCGCATCGGGGTGCCCGGTGGAAACTACATAACCGGCGGCAGGGTCTACTCTGACCCCAATGACCCCACCACCTGGCGCACCTTGGTGACCGACGTTCCAGCCATCTCAGGTACGTTCCCCCCCAATGTGATGCCGGAGGAAATTCTGAGTGACCATACCCAGCGGCTGAGGGCAGTCCTAGTGTGCGCGGCTAACCCGCTACGCTCGTACGCGGACACAAGTGCCTGGGAAGAGGCATTCAGTCACCTCGACCTGCTGGTGGTCACCGAAATAGCCATGAGCGAGACAGCAGCCCTTGCCCACTATGTCCTTCCCGCCAGATCAGCTTACGAATCCTGGGATACTGCTCCTGGTGGAAGTGTCTCAATGGTCTACGGAAGGATGCGGCGCCCGGTAATAAAGCCCGATGGAGAACAGAAGGAAGCCGGCGAGATTTTCACACTGCTGGCTGATACTATGGGGCTAATACCTGAACTCCCCGAATCGCTTTACCTGGCTGCCGGGAGCGGCAATTGGAAAAAATACCGGGACAGGCTGATAGAATACCTCCAGAGCAACCCCACTAGTGCCAGGGCGCTGCATTTCATCGCTGCCAAGACCCTGGGTAACGCTCTCGGTTCCGCCCACCTAGCAAGCTTTTTCACCACTTTTCTTCAGATGTCACAGGAAAGACAGGAGGACGCTGAGCGGGCTGGTTTCCCCTCAGGACCAGAACAAGGATTGCAAATATTTCAAGCTATCCTGGACCATCCCGAAGGCATTCTCATCGGGATTCGCGACCCCGAAAAGAACCTGCGCAGATTAGCCACCAAGAATGGAAAAATCCAACTCTATGTTTCTGAAGTTGAGGACTGGATAAAAGAGATAGACCCGGAAAAGGAAGCAGAACGCCTAAGACTGCCCGAGGAGTTCCCATTCATACTGATGGCAGGGCGGCATATGGACATGAATGCCAACACTGGTATGCGCGACCCATCATGGAACCGAGGAAGGCGCCCCTGCACGCTCGCTATGAATCCTGCCGACGCTGAAAAACTGGGGGTCAGTGACGGACAGATGGTTAGAATCGTCACCGAAGCTGGTGAAGAAACAATCGAGGCCGAGGTGACCGAAGCCGCCCGGAAAGGTCAGGTCATCATCCCCCACGGGTTCGGACTGGTCTATAACGGGGTGAAATACGGTGCCAATGTCAACCGATTGACCAAAGCCACACACAGGGACCAGTTCGGTACACCAATCCACCGCTACGTTCCCTGCCGTATAGAACCGCTGTGAAGTGAGATAACCGGGGATGTCAGCAGAACCGCACAAAAGCCCGACAGACAAGGGGGCAGACAATGATAGAAGCAATGCATAATAAACCGAAAAGCTCAACAGCAGTAGCCAATCTCATCATCACGGTTCTGGTACTGGGCTCTATTTGGGGGTTATCAGAGACTGTCCTCGGCGGCGGTCTGAGGGCGGTCAACTTCCCCTATCGGGCTGGATTGTTGACTGGCATCGGAATGGCTATCATGGGCATAGGCTTAGCCGCTTACAAAAACCCGGCACCGCTTCTTGGAATAGGTCTCGTAACCGTGCTCGTCAAACTACTGGCTGTGCCAATCCTTCACTGCTCTATAGCCTGCAAAGCAAACTCATGCATAGCTGTCCTCATCCAGACAGCGTCCCTGGCGCTTGTAGCTCTGCCGCTGAGGTCAAATATGGCCAGGAGTGTACACGCCCGTATGGCAGCTGGGGCTCTGGCAGCCCTCATCGCGTCGATCAGCTTCTATTTCGTGGGGATGCGAGCTGCCCCGTGCCAGTACCTACTATCGTTCACACCAGGTAAGTTTGTGGTCACCGAAGGTCTGGTCTGGGCTGCTTTCTCCGCCGTACTCCTACCACTCGGTTATCTGGCAGGTGAAAAGCTTACGGCGGCGACACCTGCGATTTCAGCGAGTTTGCCCGTTTACTACGCTGCATCAGCCCTGGTGGTCTTGCTCTGCTGGGGACTCAGCGCTCTTGCAATAGCAGCAGGGATTTAAACAAAATATGATCGTCATCCTCACCGGAGCCATCGGTGTCGGCAAGACTACCGTCTGTGAAAGGGTGGTACAGCGCCTCTCAAGTCTGGGGCTTAGCTGTGGCGGAGTCATCAGCAACAAAACATGGGATGGTGACATTATCGTCAAAGACCTCCAGACTGGCGAGACAAAGCTTCTGGCTAGTGTAAAGACTGCATACCGGGGAGCCCGTACTGCAAGATATTCTTTCAATCCGGAAGGCATCGATTTTGGAATCAGAGCGATAAACAGGGGTACCATTGCAGACATCCTTATTGCCGATGAGCTGGGACACCTGGAACTTCGGGGGCTGGGCTTCGCCACGGTCATTGACCTCGTCGCCACCGGTCAGGTCAAGAATTGCCTACTGGTAATACGGAGCCAGCTCTTGCCCGCTTTCCTGCCCAAGCTTGGCATTGCCGCGTCCGTGTTCCAGGCTACGCGTGACAATCGGGAAAAACTACCGCAGAAAATAAGCCTGGTACTAAACCCGGGCATCGCAGTATAACCTGGACGGAGCCGCCGGTACACCATCCTACGGCTAAAAGCATCGGGAGACTCAGTACATACATCCTGCGTCCGCAAGATTTGCCGATTTCGCTTCGTAAACACCGAAAAGGGAACCTGCACCTCTTGACAGTTTCACCGCATGGTAGTAAATTGGCAGCCAGCCCGCCATAGCGAGGTCAAAGTCGGAAAGCGAGTTTACCTTTTATCAAGTCTGGCTAGCTCGGGCGGGATATTGCAAAATCCCACTGAAAGGAGAGACGAAATGGCAGCAAAGACATACCCTCAGTACAGTACCCGTTACCCACTACTTTTGACAGACTTCATGCACAGACCGCTCAGCCTTTATCCCGACGACATCGGCGTCGTCTATCGTAACGATGCCGGGGAATACTTCCGCTTCACCTGGCGCCAGTGGTATAAACGGACATGCCAGCTTGCCCACGCCCTGAAGCAGCTCGGCGTCAAGCCTGGCAAACCAGGGGAGCCCGGCGACCGTATCGGCGCCATGGCATTCAATCACCACCGCCACTTGGAGCTGATCTACGCTGGCACCTGTTTGGGGGCAATCTCTCACCCCATCAACATCATGCTCTCCCGTGAGCACATGATACACACCATAAACCACGCCGGCGACAGCATAATCTTCGTTGACGAAGCTGTGCTGCCCCTGCTGGAGCTGATATATGACAGGATAAAGGACACCGTCAAAGCCTTTGTCTACATTTCAGACCGCCCCGGGAAACCGCAGACCCGAGTGGCTCCCTTATATGAGTACGAAGAGCTGCTCAAAGGGCAACCGGAGGAGTTTGACTGGCCGCCACTCAGCGAGGACACTTATGCCGTGCTGTACTATACCACCGGCACCACCGGGATGCCCAAGGGAGTGATGTTCACCCACCGCCAGCTCTATCTTCAGACAATACATATACTGGCTGCACAGATGATGAGGTTCCACTCTTTCGCCATGGAATTCCTAGAGTGGCTATTCACCGCGAAGACACAAGCGATTGGAAAGCTGATAGCTGCCAGCAAGAATCCACAGGAACTGCTCGAGGAGCTTAAAAGGGACTTTCCCGTACTGGATGTACCGATGGTAAACATACCGCTTTTCCATATCCACGCCTGGGGAGCACCATGGCAGAATGTCCTCATCGGCAACAAAATAGTGTTTCCAGGCAGGTTCAGCCCGCGGGCTTTCTGCGAGATTGTGCAGACCGAAAAGGTGACTTCCACCGGACTGGTACCAACCATGCTGGCGATGCTCCTCGAATTTGAAGACCTGAAGAAGTACGACCTGAGCAGCCTCCGCAACATAGGTATCGGCGGCGCTGCCCTGCCACTGGGACTGAAAGCCAAGGCAGAGAAACAGTTCCCCAGCTTTCGAGTCGGTTCCGGCTATGGTATGACGGAGACGGCAGCCACTTCCATTGCTGCCAGCCTGAAGCGCCACATGATTACATGGCCCAAAGAAAAACAGGACCAGGTCCGGGTCAAAACCGGTCTACCAGTTTTTGGTATCCAAGCGAAGGTTGTCGGCGAGGACGGCAAACCAGTGCCCCAGGACAACGCCGCTCTGGGGGAAATAGTCCTGCGCGGACACTGGATCATGGAGCAGTACTACAAGGACCCGGAGAAAACCGAGACCGCTTGGCGAGATGGCTGGTTCCATACCGGGGATATGGCTAAGGTGGACGAGGAAGGGTATATCATCATCGCCGACAGGATAACCGATGTCATCAGGAGCGGTGCTGAGATGGTGCCTACAGTTCTCCTGGAAAATCTGGCGGCAACCTGCGACCATGTCCTTGAGGCTACATTCGTAGGCGTGCCCGACGAGAAGTGGGGGGAACGCCCCATGGGGCTTATAAAGCCAGTACCCGGCGCCTCGGTCACCGAGGAAGACATCTACCACTTCCTCGAAGTCGAAGGACTGGAAAAGGGCAAGATAACCAAATGGATGCTGCCTGACTTCATTGCCTTCTGTGACGACATCCCCAAGACCAGCGTGGGCAAGTACGATAAAATAACCATCCGCAAGAGGCTGGACGAGTTCCTGGCTAAGGCAAAGCGGATGCGCGCCCCCAGGTAGGTCATCTTCAGGCAAATTCATTTGTAGTGCAAAAACAGGGTGAATTGGCGTAGTCTGCAGCCAGTACTTGCCCTGCGCCACAGCGCTTTATGCCCAACCTGGGTATGATAAAGCCGCGACCTGGCATACCTGGACAGTGTCCGATTGCTTACGGTTAGCAAACGTCATATAATCAAGCAAACAGGGTAAGGAGGGGGAACAATGAAGAACCTGATAAAGGACTTTCAGGCATTCATAATGCGGGGCAATGTGGTCGATATGGCGGTGGGAATCATCATCGGCATGGCGTTCGGCTCCATCGTCAACTCTATGGTCAAGGATGTCATCATGCCACCGATCGGCTTGCTCCTGGGCGAAATCGACTTCTCCAACCTGGCAGCCGTAATAAAGCAGGGCACACCCCCAGGCCCCTATACCTCTCTCGCCGCCGCCCAGACGGCGGGCGCCGTAACCATTAACTACGGGCTATTCATCAACACCATCATCAACTTCCTGATAGTAGCCGCGGTGGTCTTCTTCTTCATGGTCAGACCGCTGGCAGCATTGCAGGCGCGGAGGAAAGCCGCGGAGCCAGCAGCCCCTCCAACCAAGGAATGCCCCTTCTGCTACACCGAAATCCCGGCAAAAGCAAGCCGCTGTCCTCACTGCACCTCAACACTGGTAAGCTAGGCACAATTTTTAAGATGAGAAAATACATAGGGCTTGTTCTGCTCCTTGCCGTGTCCGTCATGGCTGGCTGCGGCAGGGGTAACGCCCAAGCGAGTTTGGGCGAAGAGACAATACTGTCACCGGGAGCACAGGTGTCCTTTAGGGACGCAGACCTAACCATCAAGTTCCTCGGGGTCAGTAGCGATAGCCGCTGCCCTAAGGGTGCCCAGTGCGTCTGGGCAGGCGAAGCTAAATGTGAAATCGAGCTCACTTCAGCAGGAACCACCACACGGATGACGCTCACCGAGCGCGGGCTCACCGATAAAAGCTCGACCGAAATCCCACAGGGATATGTGCTCAACTTTCACACGACCCCCTACCCCGAAGTCGGTAAAAATATAGCCCCGGAGAGATACCGCCTGCACCTCACCGTCACCAGAGCGGTGCTCCTCACCACCATTGTCGGCTCAATTCTGGCCAAGCCGTCCGATTTCGAGGGACAAGAGGTGACCGTAGTCGGTTATTACCGCGGCTGGGACCTGCTCCATGAAGCTGGTACACCGCCGCCGGTCACCCGCTCCGACTGGGTCATCACTGACACCACCGGTGCCATTTATATCAGCGCCGCATCTCCAGCCAGAGTACCCGAGGGCCTCTCCCCGAGCTCATTGCAGAGCGTCAACACCCTGCTTGAGGTGAAAGGGAGTATCCGCCTCACCCCAGCAGGACAGCCCTATATCGAGGCGACCAGTATAAGGCGGCTTCCCTAGTTGAACCACTACACCGGATCTTGCCTGCTTAGCTCTGTATTCTCGCCGCAGCGTCAATAGCCGCTAAACTAAACGACGGCAAGTCCGTTATCATGTTATGTAAGAACTGGAGGTGTCAGATGAGGAAAATAGTCCTACTGGTGGTGGCAGCGGTCCTGCTCACCCTGCCAGCCTGCGCCGGACAACCGGTGTCGGCTGACGTGGCAATGTCAGACAAGCCCAGAGATACCTCGCCCGCTGTGGGCAAGGGCGATGTGGAAACCCTGGTCGGAGGCAACAACGCCTTTGCCTTCAACCTTTACCATAGGCTGGCACAAAAGGACGATAACCTTTTCTTCTCTCCGCACAGCATCTCCGAGGCGCTGGCAATGACCTATGCCGGCGCCCGAGGCGATACTGAAAAATCCATGGCTAAAGCGCTCAATTTCACCCTGCCGCAGGAAAGGCTGCACCCAGCATTCAATAACCTCGACCTACAGCTCAAGCAGCGCGGTCAGGGGGCGAAGGGCAAGGACGGCAAAGGCTTCAGGCTTAACGTAGTCAATGCCCTCTGGGGACAGAAGGGTTTCGACTTCCTGCCGGCATTTCTAGACACGCTGGCACAGAACTACGGCGCCGGCTTGAGGTTGGTGGACTTCGCGAGCCAGACTGAGCAGGCACGGCTCACCATCAATGACTGGGTAAGCGACCAGACCGAGCGCAGGATCAAGGACCTCATCCCGCCGGGCGCGCTGAACCAATTGACACGCTTGGTGCTCACCAACGCCATCTACTTCAACGCCGCCTGGCAGCACCCCTTTGATAAAAACGCCACCTCGGATGCCCCCTTCCACCTCCTTGACGGCAAGGACATCACCGTGCCCATGATGCGCCAGACCAGGTCTTTTAACTATACAGAGGGCACCGATTACAAGGCGGTGGAGCTGCCGTACGATGGTCAGGAACTCTCCATGGTCATCCTGCTTCCGAGAAATGGACAGTTCAAAGCGTTCGAAGAAAAGCTTGATGCTGAGCGGGTTCAGAGCATCACCGGGCAGATGGCCCACCGCGAGGTGGCACTGACCATGCCCAGATTCACATACGAGTCCAGTTTCAGTCTCAGGGAAGCTCTTACCGACCTCGGTATGGGTGTGGCTTTCGTCCCGGGTGCAGCCGACTTCTCCGGCATGGATGGCAGGCGAGACCTGTTCATTCAGGATGCGCTGCACAAGGCATTTGTCGCCGTTGATGAAGCCGGCACCGAGGCAGCAGCCGCCACCGCAGTGATAATCGGCTTGACCTCAGTACCTCAACCGCCGGTGGAAATGAAGGTGGACAGGCCCTTCATCTTCCTCATCCGCGACATCCCCACCGGAAGCATAATATTCCTGGGCAGAGTCCTCAACCCCGCGACGAAATAGGCCCAATATAAGCGCCGAGGGGGTATGTCGAACGCACAACTCCCGCCCCGTGCACCTGACTACCCCCTCGGCAAACTGCCCCACCCCACCGGTAAAGTTTACCCTCTCCTGCCCGTCCGGCTGTGCCGGCAAGTCAATATTGCCTTTTACCTAACACCCTGCCAAATTCTTCAGAACTAGCCGGTCTTATCCTCCACCGCCGCTGTTGGCGCGTTCTTCTTGACAGACTCTATGCCCTTCTTGGCGCTGTCCTTGGACTTGTAGCCCTCTCCAGAGGTAGCAATGGTCTCGCCGTTGGGCGCAACGAGCCTCCAGCGGATCTCGCCCTTTGCATCTTTATACAACTCAAACTTAGCCGGCATCTCAACAACCTTTCGTGCACAAAAGTGCACCTCAAAAATTTAACTCAACTGCACTGTGATTAATCTCCGGGCTTGCCCAATACCCACAGCGCCTTGATGGCGCAGACTATCGCCGCCGGCGCCATCAGCGTGGCAACATAGCCCAGCATGTTGCCCAGGTACTTGCCGATGTTGGCTGCGGTGAGCGGCGCGAACACATTGCCCACCGACACCAGGGCGATAACGGCTACCAGGAAGAGCATCATCTCCTTCGCCGTTATGTTGAGGAAGCCGATGATGAGGCCGAGGATGATAAGGACGATGATTACAATGCTATTCGCCGGTGCCACGATACCGGCTATCAGAGCGATCACCAAGCCGATAATGAACGCCCAGAAGCCGATCAGGGGTAAAATCTTCTCCTTTGCTGCCATACTTTACACCCTCCTTTCTTTAAAATTTGCGGGCTAGCCCTTACATCATATTATCCGCCCGTTTAGAACTGTTGTCAATAGGTCTTTACTAAAAATTACAGGCTCATACCGCCATCGAGGCATATCGTCTGCCCGGTCATGTATTCGGATGCCGGCGAAGCCAGGTACAGCGCCAGCAGCCCCACCTCCCTCACCAGCCCCGCCCTCCCCAGGGGTATCCGTTTGAGCACCGCCTCGGGCAGCCTGGCTCTTTCACCGTAGGTGCGCACATCAGGGAAAAGCCCTGGCGCGATGCTGTTTATCTGGACATTGTAAGGCGCCCACTCCAGCGCCTGGGCACGGGTAAAGCCGATGACCGCCGCCTTCGCCAGCGTGTATATCACCAGGTCGCCACCACCCCTGAGCGCTGTCACCGAGGAGATGTTGATTATCTTCCCCCGCCGCTGCTTGAGGAAATATTCTCCGGCAGCACGGGTGCACAGTATGGTGGCGGTCATGTTGACGTCAATTATGCGCTTCAGCTCTTCATCGCTGACCGTCTCACCATCTCTGTCCGGAAGCTTCACCAGCGGGTGCCTGATGGCGTCACCAAGGCAGTTCACCAGTATGTCCAGGCGACCGAACTCTTTAAGCACCCTGTCCACCACATACTGTGCCCCCTCTGTGGTGGTGACATCTGCCAGTATGGGCAGCACCCGCCTGCCGGTGACGGCGGATATCTCCTCCGCCGCCCTCACCACATAGCGGTCAGTAAGCGCATTCAGACCGATGTCCGCACCGGCCTCCGCCAGCACCTCGGCGATCCCCCTGCCGATGCCCCTTCCGGCGCCGGTGATGAGCGCCACCATATCACTAATGTCATACTCCTTCGGTATCATGTGTCTCTCTTATGGCAGCGAGTGCATCTTAAAGAACTGCCAGATGACCTCGCTGGCATCGAACTCCCTGGAGGTCTTGCCGATTATCCTTTCCGGCAGGTACTGCAGCCCGCCGGGCCAGGTGTGACCACCGCCCTCCACCATATACAGCACCACCTCAGCACCACCCCGGCACCCGGAATATGCCTCCCTACGCACAGTGGTACCATCATCGGGGGCTGAATCGGGTAGCCGTCTCACCACCGGTCTTGCTGCGCAACCGTTCTTCTCCACCCAGAACCTCACTGTATCGGGCACGGAGACCACTGTTCCGTAAGTACGCCCTCTAAAACGGATATCGCCACCCTCCCAGGGCACCAGCGGGTCGGCGGTGCCGGCGATTATCATTACCGGCATGGGACGCGATGGCGACCACTCCCTCACCTTGTTCACCGCCAAGCTGGCGGTCACCGCTGCAATGGCAGCTATCTTATCCGAAAGCTCGCAGCCCAGCCGGTAAGACATCATGCCACCGTTCGATATGCCGGTGGCATATACCCTCCTGACATCTATATTCAGCTTTCTGGAAAGCTCATCTATCAGGGCTGAGATAAAGCCGACGTCGTCAACATCTTGAGTATGGGCACGGTACCACTCCACACCTCTACCATCGTTCCAGTGCCGATCGATTCCGTCTGGGTAGACAACGATGAAGCCCTCCCTGTCAGCCACGGCATTAAAATTGGTGAGCTTCACCATACCCTCTCCATTGCCACCACCCCCGTGGAGCACGATCACCAGCGGCGCTGGCACATCGCGTTCGCAGGAAACACCCACGTGCACGATGTAGCTCCGTCTCAGACCGCCGTGGACAAGCATGCCGGAAAAGCCATGAGCAGGCGCCGTCGTACCTGACTCTTGCACCCCTACGCCGGCCTCAACAGGCTGGGTCACAACCCCGCTTCCCATCTCCGGCTCACAGCCACAGGCCAACAAAACGAGACTGGCGACGATAGCCAGCAATGCCATCACCAGCGCCTTCCTCTTTCTCATTCGACCGTCCTCCCCATTTAGCGCCAGATTATACCACAACCGCCAAAATCCTTCCGCAACTAGAACGCCTTGACACGAGCAACGTGGGTATTGAAAAGGGTAGAGGCTATGATTCATCAACTTCCTCAACAATCTGCCATTTCCAACCCGGGCGGAGAGGAGTAGGCAGCACCATTCGACCCGCAGCCATCGCCCCATTGACCTGTACCGTGCAAAATAGTACCATTACGTCATCACACCCCAGCGCAGGAGTCACCAAAACGGTAAGGAGGTGTCAGCCATGGCTGTAGACGGTGTTTATGAGGTTGAAGTTTCAACCCCGATGGGCAAGCGAACCACTAAACTCACGCTCAAATCCAGTGGCACAGTCCTGAGCGGCACCGTGTCCAGCGAAATGGGCACAGTGAATTTCGACAATGGAAAGGTGGACGGCAATAACGTTTCCTGGTCGGTCAATGTCAGCGGACCAATGGGCCAGATGAAACTGGACTATTCCGGAAAAGTCGAGGGCGATAACATCTCCGGCACGATCCAGCTCGGGCAGTTCGGCTCGGCGCCATTCAGTGGAAAGCGCGTCCAGTAGTCCCTGCTTCAGGGCATCGGGTTGCTACCCCGGCAAAGACGCGGGTCACGGGCGGGCACGCGGTATAGGCGGGGTTCCGGTTCGACAGACCCGTGCAAGGGCATGGATCAGCTTCCCACAGCCCACTGGCAGACAGCCTTTCCACTGGCAAAAACCCTGCCAGAACTCGCAAGAACCAGTCTGCCCTCCGGTCGTTTGACAGCGCCCAGCACAATATGATACTATTTGAATAAAGGCACATCATATAGTTGTGTACTGAGTGAGGGAAGCTATGAAGTAGCAGCGATAAGATGGTCACTTAGCTGTTACCTAGCTAATAGTGAAACCGACCCAAGCCGGGGTCGGTTTAGTTTTTTGTAAGGAGGTGAGTCAGAGGTAGCAAAGAGAAACTGCTAGCGAGATAGAGAGCGGGATACATAGATGTGCCAGCCGCAATTTGGCTGCTTGGCTGGCACGGAGTAAATAGCAAAACCGACCCACTCAGGGTCGGTTTAGTTTTTTGTAAGGGGGTGAATGTGTTCTGAACAAAGAAAAATTTTTGGACTGCAGGCCCGCTAGAAACGGAAAGACGGAGAAAGCTCATAGCAAACAAAAAAACAGCAAAGGGGTAATATGGAAAAAGCGAAAAACAAAAGGTTGTCTTTATTTAAGGTCGTGGCCGCACTGGCTATCGCAGCCCTATTTCTTGGTCCAGTGCTGGTCGGTTCTGTAGCCTATGCAGACGATGACGGTGGCGACAGCGGTAACACAAATGTCACCACCACCGACGCCGGCACCGCAGATACCGGAGGCGGCAATACCACAGACACCAGCGGTGCCGATGCCAGTAGCACTGAAACTGGCGATGCCGATACCGGCAGTGTCACTCCAGCAGACTCAAACAGCGCCGGCGATAATGAAACTAATAATTCGACAGATACTGCCGATGCTGATGCCACGGATAGCGCAAATGCCTGCACAAGCGACAGCAATGCCAACGGCAGCGATGGCAATGCTGAAACCAGCGATGCCGGCGCAGATGCAGCAGACTGCTACACCGCGGAAATAGACCCTACTGAGGCAGTTGTCGGCGTGCCCACCGAGTTCACCATAACGGTAACCAATGTGTACAGCGGTTCCGGCGATCCTAACATAGGAAAAGTCGCGGTAGCGGTTCCCGATAACTTCACCATAGATTCTGCTATCGCCAATACCCAAGGTGGATTCGCAAACTGGGTCGTGACAGTTTTTGGCCAGCTCATCACGGCAATAGCCCCGATATGGGGACAAACGCTGGGCTCCTCACCCGGCAATGAGCAGCAAGGGCAGATAGCGTTCACTGCCACAGCATCGGGCGAGGTCTGCAATACTTACGAATTCACCACCACAGCATATACCGCCGACCACGGCACGGGTAAGAATCATGATAATGTCATTATCGGTGACCCAGACAGCCTAGCCGCGGGCGCTAGCCAGCCTACAGTACACGTCATCGGCAACAACGGCAATGGTGGTGACGACGGCAATGGTGGTGACGACGGCAATGGTGGCGATTACGGCAATGGTGGCGATGAAGCCTCCCTTCGCGGTGGATTTGCCACAACGGTAGAACAGCCCGTCCTGACTATTGACCTGCTCGGTCATCATGCAGCGTATCCAGTAACTGCCGAAGGCGCGCTTCTGGAAAATGTGAGGCATACTAGTCCCGATGGCAGCCTTACACTGGAAATACCCACCGAAACGATAGTGCGGAATGCTGACGGGACACCAGCATATCTCAACACCGACTACGATGTGGTCGGCGAGCTGCTGATTGTCGCCCCGCCGGTGTCACCAAATAGCAAAAAGGTGGTGGCTTATCAGTTCTCACCCCCCGGTCTCAATTTCTCTCAGGGCGCAGCCACTTTGGTATTCAACTACAACCCGGCAAATGTACCCGCTGGCGCTACGGTCACGTGGGCGTTCTACAATGACCGCAGCGGACTCTGGGAAACGATGGAGACAGCCGGTTACGTTGCTGCTGACACGCTGATGGCAAACACTATCGCTACAAAGATTATCACCAACAACTTTGACCGCGTTGCCGTCCTGGTTAGATAACTAACCAGCCTGTTCCTGAAGACAGGCTCCTGGCAACCAAGAAGCTACCCCGGACACGGGGTAGCTTCTTATATTTGAGACTGCCACCACCCCATGGCTGCCGCTGCCCAGATATCGCCCTGACCAACTCAGTAACCTCGCCACTGTACCGACCACCCCCGTCGGCGTCTGTGATCGTATTAAACGCTAGCGCAGCAACTGCTGAGACATACGCCGCTGCCACGGATGTCCCATTTTCACCACCCATAACCGTTGCCGGGCAGCGTGGGCAATATTTCGGCACCGGGAGCGTAGACAGCCACCCAATCTCCCCGCTTAGACCCTTCCCACAAGGTACCATCTGGACAGAGAGCGCCCGCAGAAATAACCTCTGGATAACAGGCAGGATATACGTACGAGGATGTTATAGAGTTCCCCGTCGCCACAAGAACGACATCATGCTCCCGGGCACAGCGTATAGCTTCTCTCAATGATGTAGAGGTTGCTGGTATGGTAAGACTCAGGTCTATCACCCTAGCACCATTGTCCACCGCCCACACAATTCCTTTAGCCACCGCCGAAGCCCACACCATCCCAGTATCATCCAGCCACCTTCACATTCAGCAGCCGTGCACTGGGCGCTGCCCCCGCTATTCCCACCCCGTTGTTGGCAGTAGCCGCAATGATCCCGGCAACATGCGTACCGTAACTGGCACGGTCGAGAACTGTGGGATTGTAAGAAGAGTTAACGCTGGCAACCACCTTCCCTTTAAGGTCTTCATGGTGCTCATCCATGCCGATGTCTAGCACGGCAACAAGCATATCCT
The DNA here is from genome assembly GCA_034435835.1 of Dehalococcoidia bacterium. Taxonomy (GTDB): domain Bacteria; phylum Chloroflexota; class Dehalococcoidia; order GIF9; family UBA5629; genus CALJTV01. The sequence goes on from DAOTWF010000017.1 coordinate 27,286, forward strand.
CATCACCACCACCCGACAGGTTCTGAATCCTGCCCAGTGCCCACTGCTTATCGACATAGACATCGTTAATAACCTAGACCTCCACACCGCTTGCTGTCCGGATTCCCACCCGTCACCAGCACCAACCCACACGGAGCTCACAAGCTGCAACAAAGAGACCCGCAGTATTATCCCTGCGCTTTTCGGCAAATTGACCATCTTTATAGCTTCTTGAGTCTAGGCTACGATTGTACCGAAGTTCAGGCACAGAGGCACTAGTTGGAGCTTAGGAAGAAAGCACTAGTGGCTCCCCAACCTACATTGACCCCCAATACACAAAAGGCTTATAATGTGGCTGCTTGAAGCATACCGATGCATGAAAGCTGCGGGATCTTTGGCGTCTACGCCCCGGGAATAGATGTCGCCCGAATCACCTTCTTCGGTCTCTATGCCCTCCAGCACCGCGGGCAGGAAAGCGCCGGCATCGCCACCGCCGACGGTACGGCTGTCTACATCCACACCTCCATGGGACTGGTCTCACAGGTGTTCACCGAGGAGGAACTAGCCCACCTTACAGGACATATCGCCATAGGCCATACCCGTTACTCCACCACTGGCTCCAGCCGCGCCACCAATGCCCAGCCCATAATCGTCGAGTCCGGCTCCGCCATCCTCGCCCTGGCACACAACGGCAACATCGTGAATGCCAAGTTCCTCCGTGATGAGCTGGAACAGCAGGGACACAGCTTCAGCACCTCTACCGACTCCGAGGTCATCGGCTATCTCATCCTTTCCGCCACACAGCGGTCACCGATAGAGAAGATAAAGTACGCCATGCGCCGCCTTCAGGGGGCTTACTCCCTGGTGATGATGACCAAGGACAAGATAATCGCCGTGCGCGACCCTATGGGCGTCCGCCCCCTGTGCCTGGGAAAAATAGACGGCGGCTGGGTTATAGCCTCGGAGACCTGCGCCCTGGACCACATCGGCGCCCACTTCCTCAGAGAGGTCGAGCCCGGAGAGATAGTTGTCATAGACAAAAACGGCTTAAAGAGCTTTAAAGAGGACTGGCACAACGTAAAGCGGGCGCTGTGCATCTTTGAATATATCTACTTCGCCCGCCCCGATAGCGTCATCGAGGGCAGGCTGCTCTACCCGGCACGCCAGACGATGGGCGCCATCCTGGCGAGGGAGCACCCTGTGGAGGCTGACCTGGTCATGGGTGTGCCCGATTCCGCCACCGCCGCTGGCATCGGCTATGCCCTTGCCTCGAACATCCCCTATGCCGAGGGGCTAATCAAAAACCGCTATGTGGGGCGCACCTTCATCGAGCCCGACCAGCGCCTCCGTGACCTGGGCGTGAAGCTGAAGTTCAACCCACTCTCCGACATTATCGCCGGGAAGAGGCTGGTGGTGGTGGACGATTCCATCGTCCGTGGCACCACCACCCCTAGGGTGGTCAACTTGCTAAGAAGGGCTGGTGCCAAAGAGGTCCACCTGCGCATCTGCGCACCCCCTATCCGTTACCCCTGCTTCTTCGGCGTGGACATGGCAACCAAGTGGGAACTCATCGCCGCCCACAAGACCATACCAGAGATCAGGGACGCCATCGGCGCCGACTCCTTGGGCTATATCAGCATCGAGGGGCTGATAGAGGCCGTCGGCTTGCCCAGAAACATCTTCTGTCTCGCCTGCTTCACCGGTGATTACCCAGTCCCGGTCCAGCTTGAAATGGACAAGCTCGCCCTCGAAGTCTTGCCCTCAGGAAGGCTGAGTGAGGTCGGAACGGAGTAACGCCTACCGCGCTGCCGGCGTTGACATCCCCTCTGCAGACAGGGCGAAGAGGTTCATCAAGCGCCTTGCCCACCTCACCTTTACACCCGGCGTGCTCACAGACATCGGCTTCTTCGGGGGACTCTACCAGCTTGAAGGATACCAGCAGCCCGTCCTCGTCACCAGCACCGACGGCGTCGGCACCAAACTGAAGATCGCCTCCCTGCTCAATAAACACGATACCGTAGGCATCGATCTGGTGAACCATTGCGTCAACGATATCCTCACCTGTGGCGCCAGTCCGCTGTTCTTCCTTGACTATATCGCCATGGGAAGGCTGATGCCGGAAAAAGTAGCCAACATCGTCAGCGGGCTTGCCCATGCCTGCAAGGCGGTGGGCTGTGCCCTCATCGGCGGTGAGACCGCCGAGATGCCCGGCGTTTATCAGGGGGAGGACTATGATTTGGTGGGCTTCATCGTCGGCGCCGTTGAGAAGGACAGAATCATCTACGGTAACTCCATCGCCGCCGGCGACCTCGTCCTCGGCATCCCCTCCAGCGGCTTGCATACCAACGGCTACTCGCTGGTGCGCAAGACCTTCAACATCGCCGATGACCCCACACCCCTCCACAGGCACTACCCTGAGCTGGGGCGGACGCTGGGTGAGGAGCTCCTCGAGCCCCACCGCTGCTACTATCACGAACTGAAGCCGGTGTTGCACCTCATCAAGGGGCTTGCCCACATCACCGGCGGTGGCTTCGAGGGCAATATACCCAGGGTGCTGCCGCGCGGTCTGGCTGCCCAGATAGACAAAGGCTCCTGGCAGGTGCCGCCGATATTCAGGCTGGTGCAGGAGCTGGGCAATGTCTCCGATGCCGAGATGTACCGTGTGTTCAACATGGGCATCGGCATGGCTGTCATCTGCTCGCCCGAGCAAGCTCCAGAGCTGCTTAACCGCTTGCCACATTCCAGGAAAATTGGTAAAGTTATCCCCGCAAAGGGGCGCAAACGTATAATTTTTTCCTGAAGGAGGTATCCCCAAATATGCGTGCCATACTCAGCGTCTCCGACAAGACGGGACTCATCAGCTTCGCCCGCCAGCTCACTGAGCTCGGCGTGGAGATCTACAGCACCGGCGGCACCAAGAAATCGCTGGAGGACAGCGGACTGAAGGTCCACAGCATCTCCGAGCTCACCGGCTTCCCCGAGATACTCGATGGCAGGGTGAAGACACTCCACCCCGTTGTCCACGGGGGCATCCTTGCCCGTCGCGACCTCCCCCGTCACATGGGCGAGCTTGCCCAGCTCAACATCCGCCCCATAGACATGGTGGTGGTCAACCTCTACCCCTTCGTCCAGACGGTGACCAGGCCACATGTCTCTCTGGAGGAAGCGCTGGAAAATATAGACATCGGCGGCCCCACTATGATCCGCGCCGCCGCCAAAAACTTTCCCTCAGTAATCGTGGTGGTCGACCCACAGGACTACAATACGGTGATAGAACAATTGAGTCGGGGAGACCTCTCTCTTGAGGAGAGAAAGAGACTTGCTCAGAAGGCTTTCCAGCACGTCGCCCTGTACGACACCGCCATCGCCGAATACCTAAGAGGCGAAAATAACCTCTTCCCGCAGGAATTTACCATCGGCATGAGGAAGCTCTATGACCTGCGCTATGGCGAGAACCCGCACCAGAAAGCCGCCTTCTATGCCCTTCAGAGCGTTAAACTAAGGTCGTCAGGGATGACCGCAGCGAAACTGCTCAGCGGTCCCGAACTCTCCTTCAATAACATTCTCGATTTAGAGGCTGCCTGGAACGCCGCCTGTGACTTCGATGGTCCTACCGTGGCTATCGTGAAGCACAACAACCCTTGTGGGCTGTGCACCAACCCGGACATCGTCGAGGCTTACAAAAGAGCACTGGCTGGTGACCCCGTCTCCGCCTTCGGCGGCATCGTCGCCTGCAACCACCCTATAGACGATAGACTGGCTGCCGAGATAGACAAGACCCACTACGACTGCATCATCGCCCCGGAATACAGCCACGGGGCGCTGGAACTCTTCCAGAAGAAAAAGAGCCTCCGTCTGGTGCTGCTGCCGCTGCAGCCTGCAAACAACAGGGTGCGCCGGCTCGACTTCCGTCAGGTGAACGGCGGCTTTCTCGTCCAGGAGGCTGATTACTATACCGAGGAGGAGTTCAAGCCCCGCGTCGTCTCCAAGCGCCCGCCCACCGAAGCCGAGATGCGCGATATGCTCTTCGCCTGGAAGGCGGTGAAGCACATTAAGTCCAACGCTATCGTGCTCGCCAAGGACAGTACTCTCCTCGGCATGGGCGCAGGACAGCCCAACCGGGTGACCAGCGTGGAACTTTCGCTGAAACGTGCTGGCGAGCAGGCTAGGGGGAGCGTGCTCGCCTCGGACGCCATGATACCCTTCCCCGATACCGTCGAGGTGGCAGCACAGGGCGGCGTCACCGCCGTCATCCAGACCGGTGGCTCGGTGCGGGATCAGGAGGTAATCGCCACCGCCGATAAGTACAATATGGCGATGGTGTTCACCGGCATAAGACATTTCAGACATTAAGGGTAAGGTATGACCAGGAAGACAGGAGCTAGAAAGGTTATCCCGAACTCAGGCAGCGGTTGTCAGGGGCTGCCAGCACCGGAGGTGTTCATCGTTAACAGGGAAAGCATCCTCGCCACCCGCCGCAAGCTAGACGAGCCGGGCAAGCTGGCTGAGGTCATCAAAGACGTAAAGAAGATGCTGGAGATAAAGGACGTGCTCCTATGGCGCTCTGACGGGCTGGCGACCTGCTGTGGCCCACTAACCAGTCTCACCTCCTGCCTCGCCTGCGAGGTCGATTTGCTGCAGCGCACGCTGGCGGCGCTGGAAGAAGGCAACAAAAACAGGGCTGCCAGCCTGCTCGATGAGTACGCCCACCTGCTGGAGGTAAACCGTGAGCCACCGGAACCCCGGTATCGCTGAACTTGACAAACTGTCCGAGGCGCTTCCTGAGGGGACGAAAGCCCTTCTCCATCGCATCTTCTCCATCACCTTCACCTCAGGCGTCTGCCAGCCCACCGAGGCCATGTCCCCCTGGATAGAGAGGCAGTTCGGCTCGGTGGAGGCAGTCTGTCAGCAGCGCGTCATCAAAATCACCAACCTCGTCACCTTCGAGGGTGCTATCTTTAACCCCCTCCGCGCCCTCCGCCCCCGCCAGTTTGAGGATAGACTGAAGGTAGAGGCAACCATCCTCGATAGGGCTAAGGACGATCCCCTGGCAAGCCCCCTCACCGATACCCCCGAAGACCCCTTCGGCAGGATAGAGGGCAAATACTGCATCACTGCCAGTAACATCGCCAAATACGACGAGTTCCATGGGCTGATAATTTTCAAGGACTACAACCCCCTCGCCTTCACCAAAGAGAAGGTGGTGGACTACCTGGACACCGCCTGGCGCTGGGCGCAGAGGGCGCACGAATACGACCCCTCGGCGAAGTATTTCTTCTTTGTGTGGAACTCGCTGAAGAAAGCCGGCGCCAGCCTCGCCCACGGGCACGCCCAAGTGGTGCTGGGCAGGGGCAGCCATTACGCCAAAATAGAGGCGCTGCGCCGGGCAGCCCTGGGCTACCGCGAAAGGTACGGCTCCAATTACTTCGACGACCTTTTTCAGGTGCACCGCGAACTGGGGCTGGGCATGGAAAAGGACAGAATCAGGACATTCGTCTACCTCACGCCGATAAAGGAGAAGGAGACCATCATTCTCGCCTCCAGCTTCAGCGACGACGCCTTCCGCGAGCAGGTCTACGAGGTACTCGCCTGCTTCCGTGACCGCATGCACGTCACCGCCTTCAATGTGGGCATCGCCACCCCACCCCTAAGCCCCACGCTGGAAAACTGGGAGGGCTTCCCCGTCATCGCCAGGATGGTTGACCGCGGCTACCCCTGGGACGGCTCCTCAGACTTCGGCACCATGGAACTCTTCGCCGCCAGCATCATCTCCAGCGACCCCTTTGAGGTAGCCCACGAGCTCAAAACGGTTCTGATCGCTGCCCATTAAGAAAAGGAGGCAAAAGATGGCAAGAGCAGTGGTAGTGGTGGACATGCTCAGAGGCTTTATGGAGGAGGGCTACCCACTCTATTGCGGTCCCCGGGCACGCCGCATCATCCCCAACATGCAGAGGCTCCTCGAGGACGAGCTGGCTAAGAGCTCGAAAATATTCTTTGTCTGCGATAGCCACGATAAGGACGACCCCGAGTTCGCCATGTTTCCGCCCCACTGCATAGAGGGCACGCCCGAAAGTGAAATCATCCCCGAACTTGCCAAATACCCCGGCAAAAAGATACCAAAAAAGACCTATAGCCCGTTCTACGGCACGGCACTGGAGAAGGAGCTGGCAGCGCTCAAGCCCGAGGCAGTAGTCATCTGCGGCGTCTGCACCCATATCTGCGTCCTCCACGGCGTCTCCGAAGCCAGGCTTCGCGGCTACCAGGTGGAGGTACCGGTGGACTGCGTCGGCGACTTCGATGATAAAGCTCATAACTTCGCCCTGGACTACATCCAGCGCGTGCTCGGCGCCGGGCTCACCAGGGCGGTGCCACAGGTCACCCCCAAGCCTAAGTTCGAGATCCTCGACTACATCATCACCGGTGATACCTCGGACGTCTACTTCGTCCGCACTGTGGAGATACTGAAGAAGGAGGGCTTGGACCCTGTAGCCACCATGGAGGTCTTCCCCAGCCGCGCCGGCATCCTCTGCGGCATGGAGGAGGTGAAGGCACTTTTGGAGAAGATACTCCCCGAGGACAACCGCGAGGTCTGGGCTCTCGCCGATGGCGAGCCCTTCGAGAGGAAGGAGGTGGTGCTGCGCATCACCGCCCCCTACCAGAGCTATGGCATCTACGAGACCGTCTACCTCGGCATCCTTTCCCACTGCAGCGGCTGGGCGACGGCGGCTAAAGAGTGCGTGGACGCCGCCCAGGGTATCCCCGTAATCAGCTTCGGCGCCCGCCATGTCCATCCACTGGTAGCGGGCATCATGGACTACTCCGCTATAGTCGGCGGCTGCGCCGGCTGCTCCAGCATCCTCGGCGCCAGGCTCGCCGGAATCCAGCCCTCCGGTACTATGCCCCACGCTCTGATAATCGTCATGGGCGATGCCGCAAGAGCCACCCTGGCTTTCGACAGACATATGCCGCCGGAGGTACCCCGCATCGCCCTGGTGGACACCTTCAAGGACGAGCCCGAAGAGGCAGTGATAGTGGCTCAAGCCATGCAGGGCAAGCTCCAGGGCGTCCGCCTCGATACACCGGGTGAGCGTGGCGGCGTCACCGCTGATTTGGTCAAGGAGACCAGGGCGCGGCTCGACCTCGCCGGCTTCAAGAACGTCAAAATTTTCGTCAGCGGAGGGCTAAGTCCCGAGCGCATCAAGTACTTCATCGAGTCCGGCGCGCCGGTGGACTACTTCGGCGTGGGCAGCTACATCAGCGATGCCAGACCCATAGACTTCACCGCCGACCTCCACGCCGTCGAGGGCAAGCCCATCGCAAAGCGCGGCAGGATACCCGGCATCACCCCCAACCCCAGGCTCAGGCGCATACTTTAGACCATGTCTGCGCAAGTCGCCATCGGTCTAGCAGCGGTAGCCATCGGCTACCTCCTCGGCTCCATACCCTTCGCCTACATCGTTACCAGGCTGGCTAAAGGGGCAGACATCCGCAAAATAGACACCGGCAACGTCGGCGCCGGCGCCGTCTTCCGCCAGGTGGGCATCTGGGGTGGAGCCATAACCGCCATCGGTGATACCGCCAAGGGCTCCGCCGCCGTCCTCATCGCTGAAGCGTTTAGCCTCCCCCTTCCCTGGGTGCTGGCTGCGGGCGCCGCCGCCTGGGTGGGGCACATGTACCCCGTGTACCTCAAGTTCAAGGGCGGGCAGGGGGTCGCCACCATCATCGGCATCTTCCTCGTCCTCGCCCCCAAAGCCATCGGCTGCAACTTGCTTTTGCTTGCCATCGCCCTGCTCCTCGTCCGTCACCTCGCCATCTCCATCTTCCTCTCCTCACCATTCCTCCCTTTGTTCATCTGGCTACTTTACGGCTCGCTGTGGCTCACCTTTTACGCCCTGGCTATCGTCCTCTTCCTCATGTACCGCAACCGCCGCGGCATCCCTAGCCTCAAGACCATCCGCCTCCACAAGCCAGATCTCAGCAGCCCATTTCGCCGCAGATAGCGCGATACGCCGTCATCATCCACAGCTAGCCTTATCCCCACCACCCTGCTATAATACGCGGACAAGGGGGCGAACCATGACCACTGGCGAGAAGAAGAGGGTGATCAACCGCGTCAAAGCCATGTACCCGCTGCGGGCTAAGGTGGACGAGTCCTATATGCGCAGCCTGGAGGCGATAAAAGCGGGCAAGCCCACAGTCTGGGCGATGCTCAATTTCTGCTACGGCGACCCCGTCCTCAAAGCCATGGACATCGAGGTGGTCTACCCGGAGAACTACGGTGCCGCCCTTGCCGCCGCCGGGGTTGCCAAGGAATATCTCGACCGCTCTGATGCCGAGGGCTTCCCCACCCACCTCTGCGGCTACAGCCGGGCTAACTTCGGCTACGCTGCCAGGCTGGTGGAGCTGGGCGGAAAACCGCCGCCAGAAGCCCCCATGGGCGGCATGCCCAAGCCGCTGTTTCTGCTTTCCTCTGTCGCCGTGTGCGACGCCAGGTATAAATGGTTCCAGGCGCTGGGGCGCTACCTCGACGTGCCGGTGTGGACACTGGAGGCACCACTCCCTGGCATCAGGGAGTTCCAGCTCGGCGACTGCTACGAGGAGATGGTGAAGCTCGGCATGAAGCACCTTCGCAATTTCGTCGCCTTCGTGGAGAGGGCGGTGGGCAGGAAGATGGACTGGGACCGACTGGACGAGATAGTCAACCTGATGATGGAGATAAACCATGTCTCCCACAAGGTCAATGAGCTGCGCAAGGCAAAGCCCTGTCCCATGCACAGCCGCGACTTCTGGAGCGCCATGCCGCCGGCACTTTTCCTGCTCGGCGATTTGAAGGAGTCCCTCCAGCTTTATAAGAACCTATACGACGAGGTCGCCGAAAGGGTAAAGAACGGCGTCAGCGCCATACCCGAGGAGAAGTACCGGCTGGTGTTCGCCGAGCTGCCGCCATGGCACAGCCTTGACCTATTCGACAGGCTGGCGGAGAGGGGCTGGAACTTCGTCATCGAGAGCTTCGGTTACCACCCACCACCACCGGTGGACCTAAGCCACGTCTCCGACCCCGTAGAGCGCATCGCCAGGTACAGCCTGCAGCGAATGGTGGCTAATTACAGGGACGCCCTGGAGAAGAAGGTGGTCGCCGGCGCCGACGTCTATATCTATCTGAAATATGTCTCGGAGTGGAAGTGCGATGGCGCCCTTTTGCATCCGCTCATCAGTTGTCGCAGCGCCTCCACCCACCTCCCCCACCTAGCGAATATACTCATGGAACGGCTCAAGGTGCCCTCGCTCATCGTCGAGGGGGACATCGTTGATTTGCGTTTATTCAACCCGCAGGACGCCCTCGCCAGAGCGGAGCCCTTCGAGGAAGCCATGGAGCACTACCGTAAGGTGAGGTGGGAGGCAGGCTTCGACTGGTAAAACCACAACACAGCAACCGCAGGAGTGATAGATATGGCAGCTAAAGGGCTGGCAAAAGCAGAGGAGCTCTACCATGACCGCACCCGCAGGGTGAAGGAACTGCGGGCAAAGGGCAAAAAGGTCATCGGCTATCCCTGCGTCTACGTGCCGCTGGAGCTGCTGGCAGCACTGGACATCGTCCCCTACCGCATCTGCGGCGAGATGAGGGAGCCGGTGACCGAGGCGGACAGGGTGTTGCCGGCGTCTTTCTGCCCCATCATGCGCTCCTGCCTCGACTGTTCACTCAAGGGTAAACACGACTTCCTCGACGGCATCATCACTATCCACGCCAGCGACCCGCAGGAGAAGACCGCCCGCATCTGGCAGTCCTATACTAAACTGCCCTACTTCCATTTCATCGATATGCCCGGCACCACCCGCACCGAAGCCCTGGAGTACTTCGCCAGCCAGCTCGATGGTCTGGTGACCACACTAGAGTCCTTCAGTGGGAAAAAGCTGTCAGCGGACAGGCTCAATAAAGCCATCGAGGCTTACAACCAGCAGCGCCTTTTGGTTCAGTCGCTCTTCGAGCTCACCAAGCCATCGCCACCACTCATCACCGGCAGCGAAATCATCAAAACAATCAAGGCGGTGATGAGCCTGCCCATGGACGAGGGCAACCAGCTGCTCAACGAGGTCATCGAGGAAGTAAAGGCACGGAAGGAGAAGCCGCAGGCTAAGCGCGCTCGTCTGCTCCTCTGGGGAAGCACCACCGATGACACCGCGGTGATGTCCGTGCTGGAAGCGGACGCCAACGTGGTCTTTCTTGAGGACTGCGCCGGCTATCGCCCCTACCGCGGGAAGGTAATTGTGGCTACGGACGCAGTGACGGCACTTGCCATCCATTATCTGCTGGAGATAACCTGCGCCCGCACTTTCATCCAGAACACCACCACGCCGACAAAGAAGGACTACCGGCAGGACCTGCAGGGACGCTATGGCTATCTCGAGAGCATAATCACAGACTGGAAGATCGATGGCGTCGTCCTGCTGCTGGTCAGGTACTGCGACCCCTTTGCCTTCGAGGTGCCGGCGGTGAAGGACTACTTCGCCAGCCTGGGCATACCCGCCACCTACATAGAGTACGATTACACCGAGGGCTCGCTAGCTCCGATGCGGACGCGGGTGGAGGCATTTCTGGAGACAATTGGCTGAAGCAAGTCCACTGGACCACCTCTACTTCGCCGGCATCGATATCGGCTCCACCATGACCAAAGCCGTAATCATAAATGCCGGCGGCGATGTCGTCTCCGCCATCAAAGGTCCCACCGGCGCCGAGCACCGCCACCTTGCCAACGAGGTGATGGCAAACGCGCTGAAAAGCGCCGGGCTGAGGCTGGAGGAAATCGCCCGCATCGTCGCCACCGGCTATGGCAGGTTCAATGTCCCCTTCGCCGACGAACACATCACCGAGCTCTCCTGCCACGCCAGGGGCGTCCACCATTTCTTCCCGCACGCCAGGACGGTGGTGGACATCGGCGGGCAGGACGCCAAGTGCCTTAAGGTGAGGGAAGGGAGGCTGGTGGACTTCGCCATGAACGATAAGTGCGCCGCCGGCACCGGCAGGTTCCTGGAGCTCACCGCACAGAGCCTTGGCATCGGGCTGGATGACCTGGCGGCGCTGTCGCAGAAAGCCAGAAAACCTGTGGAGATCAGCAACATGTGCACCATCTTCGCCCAGCAGGAGGTGGTGATGCGGCTTTCGCAGGGGGAAAGGATAGAGGACATCATCGCCGGACTGCACCGCGCCCTTGCTGAGAGGGTGGTGGCGCTGGCACGGAGGCTGGGGGTGGAGCCAGCGGTGGTGCTCACCGGCGGCGTCGCCAAGAACGCCGGCATGGTGCAGGCGATGGGGGAAGCCCTGGGCTGCGACCTCCTCGTCCCTGAGGAGCCTCTGCTCACCGGCGCCCTGGGCGCCGCTTTGCTCGCCAGGGAGCGCACCGAGAGGCTGCTGGCACAGGGTAAGCCGCTGGAGAGAAAAGCACGACGGCTGGAGAAAGCCACCTTCTATAGCGAGGGCTAAAATGGCATGGTGCCTGGGCATAGACGTCGGCTCGGCATACAGCAAGGGAGTCCTGCTCAGGGGCTCGGAGATCGCTGCGTCCGCCATCAGGCTCTCCGGCATAGACCACCGCGCAACCGCAGATGCCATCAGGGAGGAACTGCTCGCCGGGCTCAAGGAAGCACCGCGGTCGCTCACGGTGATCGCCACCGGAGTTGGTGCCGGCAACGTCGTCTATGCCACGAATAAAACGAGCGACATCGTCTGCACCGCCCGGGGGATAAACCGGCTTTTCCCGGAAGTGAGGACGGCGATAGACATCGGCGCCCAGTCCGCCAGGGTGATAAAGCTGGACGGAAAGGGTATGGTCACTGACTTTCTCCTCAGCGAGAAGTGCGCCGCCGGCAGCGGCCGCTTCATCGAGGTCATCGCCAATGTGTTGCGCATCAACCTTGATGAGTTCGCTGCTCTCTCGCTCAGGTCGAAAAGCCCGGTGGCATTCAGCACCGGATGTGCTGTGTTCGGCGAGTCCGAGGCGATAACGCGGGTGGCGGAGGGGGTGGCGAAGGAGGACATCGCCGCCGGTGTCAACCTGGCGCTTGCCGCCAAGATAGCCTCGCTGATAAAGCGCGTCGGGCTGCAATCTCCCTGCGCCGTCTGCGGCGGCGGTGCGCTTAATCACGGGCTGATCAAGACGGTGGAAAAAGAGCTGGGAATAGAGCTTCTGGTGCCTTCGGAGCCGAGGACGGTCACCGCCTTGGGCGCCGCCATACAGGCATGCTCCGGGGCTGCCGGCTAATAGCCCCTCTTCTTGTTTACCACATTGAGCAGCCTTTTGCCGTCGAGGTAACGTCTCAGGTTCTTGCAGAAGACCTCGGTCGCCCTCTGCACATAGTCCTCCATGCCGCCTGCGATGTGTGGACTGAAGATTACATTGGGCAGCTCCCAGAGGCGGCTATCGGCAGGCAGCGGCTCGGTGGCAAAGACATCCAGCCCTGCCCCGGCGATCCAGCCCTCCTCCAGAGCGCGCACCAGCGCTGCCTCATCCACTATCTCACCCCTGGCGATGTTGATAAAGTAGGCGGTGGGCCTCATACTGCGCAGCTCCTTTTCGCCAATAAGTCCTTTCGTCTCCGGGGTGAGCGGTAACGCCAGCACCACAAAATCGCTCTGCGAAAGCAATTGCACTAGCCGGTCAGGGGGGAGTAGCAAATCAACATATCTGGCACGCCCCGACTTCTGGCTCGTGCGGCGCATTGCCACCACCCTCATGCCGAAGGCTTTGGCAAGTCTCGCAACCTCCCTTCCGATGCTCCCCAGCCCCACTATCCCCACCGTCTTGGAGCACAGCACCGTGGGGATGAACCGTCCCCACTGCCGCCGCTGCTTCATCTCAAAACAGCGCGGCGCCCCCTTGGCGAACATCAGCATCAGGCTGATAACGAACTCGCCGATGGGCACAGCATGGATGCCGCTGACGTTGGTCAGCACCACCCTGCTGTTGCGTAACTCCTCGTCCTTCAGGAACCTGTCCACCCCTGCGGACATCACCTGCACCCACTTCAGCTTCGGGGCACGGCGGACGAGGTGCTGCGGCAACCTGAAACCGTAGATAACCTCCGTCTCAACGAGCAGGTCATCAAGCTGCCTCGCGGCGGTGGCATCGCCTTTCCCTTCGGCGCGAAGGAGTTCCGAGGCATCCGTCAACCTCACCCTGCTGCTGACGCTCTCTATCCGCTCGAGGCTTGTCCCGTCCAGCGGTGCCGTTATTATCAGGTTGACCGTATCTGCGGACATTTTTACAGACAGAGTGTATGACCGCGGGATGGGAAATGTCAACCCACGAGCGGGAGAGGGTGAGCAAGGATACCGATTCTTGAGGGCTAGTCCGGCATAGCCCAACGGCGTTACAATAGTGCTGCTAGAAGCAATCGGAGGTGACCATGCCCACAGTAAAAGTCAACGACATCAACATCTACTATGAGACACAGGGGGAGGGCGAACCGCTGGTGCTGGTGATGGGGCTGGGCGGTCCCCTGGAATGGTGGTTCCTACAGATTCCGGAGTTCTCCCGCCATTACCGCGTGATAGCCTTCGATAACCGGGGGAGCGGTCGCAGCGATAAGCCGGACATACCCTACACCATGGGGATGATGGCTAACGACCTTGCGGGCCTCTTGGACGCCCTGGACATCGCCTCCGCCCACATCTTCGGCATCTCCATGGGCGGCATGATCGCCCAGCACTTCGCCCTGCTCTATCCGCACAGGGTGAAGACTCTAGTCCTCGGCGCCACCACCCCCGGCGGCAGCCATGCCGTGTCGCCGGACGCCGAGTCAATGAAGGTGCTGTTCGACATAGAGCGGATGCAGAGTCTTGCGCCCGAAGACAGGTTCCGTGAGATGCTGCCCTTCATCTTCAGCCAGGACTTCATCCAGAGTGCCCAGTCCGTAATGCAGGAGATAGCCGTGAGGATGTCGCAGCATATTACGCCGCCGCACGGCTATATGAGGCAGGGTCAGGCGATAATGGGGCACGATACCTATGAACGGCTACCTGAGATCAAGGCGCCCACGCTGGTTATCGCCGCCGAAGAGGACAAAATAGTGCCCGTGGAGAACTCACGCATCATCGCCTCCCGCATACCCGGAGCCGAGCTGGTGCTGCTCCCGAAAGCGGGCCATGGATTCAACATCGAGCTTGCGGAGGAGGTGAATAGAGCGGTGCTCGACTTCCTCCGCCGCCACCGAAATAAGGCTGACTTGACCGCGCGTCCCTAGCCCTGCGCCCTCTCCTGAAACTCGTGATAGCCGATGAAGCGGGCTAGCGCCCGGGTGGCGCTTACCTGCGATAGATAACTGGGCACGCCCGCCAGGGCGAACTTCAGCCGCAGCTCGGCGGCTGCCCTCATGCCGTTGGGGTCATTGGTCGGGGCGTTCACCGCTACTACAAATGGCTTACCGAATTGGTTTTTCTTGGCAAACTCGATGATAAATTCCTCCACCTGCCGGCTCCCCTCCTCGAAGTTCGGCGGACCGTTATCGCCATTATCACCGTTATGGGGATAACGGTCAGCGATGACCAGGTCGATAGCCGGGTCAGCCACCGCTATCTCGATGCAGCGGCGGAACATCTCCAGATTATGCTGCACCAGCCAGACGTCCAGCGGGTTCCTGATGCTGTTACCCGCCAGCGGGATGAACTCCGCCAGCTTCCTTCTGGTCTCCTCGGCGAGGGTGGGCACGGTGAGCCCATCGCGGCTGCAGATGTCAGCCATAGCCACAGCGTTGCCACCGCCGCCGCCCAGAAGCAGCACCCGCCTGCTCAGGAGCGGCTTCAGATGCAGGAAAAGCAGCGCCACATCCGCCATCTCCTCCAGCGAGTTCACCCTGATGGCGCCGGTCTGGACAAAGAAGGCGTCCCATATCCTCGCCTCCCCCGCCATCGAGGCGGTGTGCGAGGCAGCAGCCCTAGCGCCGGACTCGGTGAGCCCGCCCTTCCAGACGATCACCGGCTTGGTGCGGTTGATCTCCCTCACCAGCCTGGTAAACCGGTTCCCGTCCTTCATCCCCTCAAGGTACATGGCGATGATGCCGGTATCGGGGTCTTCAGCAAGATATTCCAGAAAGTCCAGCGCCTGAAGTCCACGGGCATTGCCGAAGCTGATCACCTTGCTGAAATAAACGCCTAGTTCCTGTGCATACCTGATGAGTATCTCACCGTGCCCGCCGCTCTGGGAAAGGAAGGCAAGCTTCCCCACGCCTCTCGGCGGTGCCCCCCAGGCAGTGAACTTGCTTGCCGGCACATAAAGCCCCATGCAGTTTGGTCCTACTACCCGCAGATTTCCCCGCTTGATGATCTCGGTTATCTTGGCCTCGAGCTGGCGCCCCTCCTCCTCCTGCGTCTCGCTGAAGCCGGAGCTGAAGATATGCACGTTCTTCACCCCGGCAGTGATGCAGTCCTCCAGCACCTCCAGCACCCGCCTCGCCGGCACTGACACGATGACCATCTCGGGCGGCTCCGGTATCTCCTTTACGCTAGGGTAAGCCTTCACCCCGTGCACCTCGTTGCTGGCTTTGGGGTTCACGGCATAGACATCACCGGGAAAGCCCACCTTCTTCAGCCGCCTGATGAAAGCATGTCCACCCCACCCCTGAGGGTTGGTGGAAACTCCCACCACCGCCACCGAACGCGGAAAAAACATACTGTAAAGCTCTTCCAGTTTACTCATAAGCCAGCCCTTTCTTTAAGTCAAAGACTTATGGTACAACAGGTCCTGCCTGTCGGGCAAACCACGCCCCAAGCCAGAAGGAAGACACCGACAAAACAGTCTGCTTACAAAAAACTACCGTGAGAGTACTTCAGGCTACCTGACTACCTCGCAGACATCGCCCACCGGGCGTCTGTCCCTGGTGGGGCTTTCCGCCGGGTAGCCCACAGGGATGAGGGCGACGATGTCCATGTCCTGCGGCACATCGAGAATTTTTTCTACCTCCCCCTTCGCCACCGACAGCGGACCGGTCATCCAGGTGGCGCCCAGCCCCTTCTGGTGCAGCACCAGCAGCAGGTAGGCTATGGCTGCCGATACCGACTGCAGGCGCGGGTTTAGCGCGCTGCCCCACTGGAGCATTTCAGCCGCCTTTTCATCCGTCTTTGCCCGTTCGACAAGGACTTTCTCCCGCGGATATTCCCTCCGCCAAACGCCTACGGCGATCATTGCCGGCGCTTTGGCAAGCAGGTTTTCGCGCGGAAGAGGGAAGGCTGCCATCCCCTGCTGCTGGAACCACGAAGCCATAAGCCTCATGCCCCGCGCCACCACATCGGCAATGGCTTTGATTTTCTCCCTGTTCAGGATTATGTAAAAATGCCAGTTCTGTGCGTTGGCGCCATTCGGTGCCCAGGTGGCAAGCTCCACCGCCTGCCACAGCAGCTCCTCCGGCACTGGCTTGTCCTCCCAGACGCGGATGGAGCGGCGCGTCTTGATAAGTCCGGCTAAATCCTCGGTATTCATGTGCAACCTCCTTTTCCGGCGCTTCAGCCCTGCGAAGCTAGCAACACCTCAGCCATCCTGCGCCCCATGTCTTTAGCCTGCTCGATGAGTTCCGTCTGCGCCTTCGGGTCGGCGTCCCGCTCGCCGGTGGCGGCGATGGTGAACACCTGTATCTCCGGTGAGCGCACAAACTTCCTCAGCTCCCCCACCGTCTCTTCGTGCCCCCTGCGGTTGGCTATGGCAATGAGCCCGGCGCACTTCGGCTGCGCTCTTCTATTGTGCGTGAACAGGAAAAAGCTCCTGTCCATGAAAGCCTTTATCTGGGCGGACACGGTGCCAAAATACACCGGGCTGGCGATGATGACGCCGTCGGCGGTGGCAAACTTCTCCAGTATCCAGGGCACATCGTCCTTCTGCTGGCACTCGCTGAACGAGGCACAGTTGCTGTGCGCCTGGCAGAAGCCGATTCTGTACTGGTTCAGCACGATCTTCTCTGTCTCGATCCCGCGAGAAGCTAGCTCGCCAAGCGCCTGGTCTATCAGATAGTTGCTCACACCGTTCAGCCTGGGGCTGCCCCCGATAGCAAGGACCTTCATGTTTACCTCCTAAACAAAAGTTACCAGCCACCCATACCTGGCACTCCATAAAGGGTCTGGTACACCTCGTCGGGATGGGTGGTCTGATGGTAGAAAAGATACACCCAGAACCCGCGCGGGTCAAATGCCTCTTTACCCGCCGTGCTTCAAAAGAGTACAATCAGGCGGTGACCGGGCGCTGCGGCGCGCCGCATCAGGAAAGGAGGACAGCCATGCTGGAGGTATTCTTCACACCGGAACAGAGGAAGCTCAAGCAGGAGGTACAGGACTTCGTCAAAAGCGTTCCTCGCCAGCTCATCCTGGACATGGACGCCGACAAAATCAAGTTCCCCTACGAGTTCGTCAGGGAGGCGGGCAGGAGGAACCTGCTCGGACTCCGCTTCCCCACGAATTACGGTGGCAGGGGGCTGGGCTGGGTGGAGGAGCTCATCGCCGTGGGGGAGGTAAGCAAGCTGGGCGTACCCTTCGCCTGCCTCTACAGCATGGTCTCCATCGTCGGCGAGGCGCTCACCGTCTTCGGCACCGCAGAGCAGAAGGAGAAGTACTTAAAGCCCATCATCGCCGGCACCAAATGGGCGGGCGAGGCGCTCACCGAGCCCAGGGGCGGCTCCGACTTCTTCGGCGCCACCACCATGGCTAGAAAGAAGGGTGACTACTATTACCTCACCGGCCAGAAACGCTTCGTGGTCGGTGCTGAAGGCGCCGACTTCTTCCTAGTCTTCGCCGTCACCAACCCGGGCGGCGGACGCGATGCCATCAGCGCCTTTATAGTGGAGCGCGATTTCGGCGTGGAGGTCAGGCACGTCTACGGGCTCATGGGCTGCCGCGGCACCGGCACTGGAAGACTGGTCTTTAGGGAGACGCCCGTCCCCGAGAAAAACCTCGTCGGCGGCGAGAACCAGGGCGCCAAGGTATTCTACAGGCTCATGGTGCCGGAGAGGCTGGTCTCCGGCGGCATAGACGGCGCCAGAGCTGTCCTGGAGATAGCAGCGCGCTATGCTGACAAGCGCCATGCCTTCGGTCAGCCCATCCGGGAGTTCGAGGGCGTCAGCTTCAAGATAGCCGATTGCATCACCAAGCTCGACGCCGTTGATGCCCTGGCATATGCCGTCGCCAGGACCATTGACGAAAACGTAGGCACCCCCGGCTACCAGAGGAGGCTGGTCTCCGAGGTCAAAAAACTGGCGACGCAGGTACAGTGGGAGGTGGTCAACGATGCCATGCAGATACTCGGCGGCATCGGCTACACCAATATCTACCCCGTGGAGCGGGCGCTGAGGGAAGCCAGGCTGGCGATGATCTGGACGGGCACTAACGAAATCATGAACCTAATCATCCAGCACGAATACTATAAAGAGATACTGGCTAAAGGCGTGGAGGGCAGGGACATCGAAGCCGACGTCGCCTTGAGCGAAGACCAATTAGCCGAGGAGAAGGTCTATCAGCCCGAGCCAGTAGAGCCATAGGAGCGCCCACCGCTCCTGCCTCCGTCACCCGCAGGACGCAGCGGAGTACCCCGCTTCCGCTGCAGTGTCAGAGGTCTGTCAAGTTGCCAGCGACAGGGGTCTGCACCATCCCGAAGCTGTTTCCACACAAATTGACAAACAGCCCAGTGGCGGTTGACACGCTGCGCCGATATCTATATAATATGCAAAAATGCGAAAAGACGCATATAAACGATGAGGGAGCTGCTAAAGGTATTTAAGGCGCTTTCGGATGAGACCAGGCTGAGGATACTGAACTTGCTGCTGGAGCGGGAGTGCTGTGTCTGCGAGGTGATGGAGGTGCTGGGCATCTCGCAATCGCGCGCCTCGCGGAACCTGAGCGCTCTTTATGACGCCGGGTTACTCAAGCTGAGGCGTGTGGGGCTGTGGGCGCTGTACTCCATAGATAGAGAAGGGCTTGAGGAGCACTATCAGGACATCGTGGAGGCGGTGAGGAAAGGGCTGAAGCACAATGCCGTAGCTGCCCGGGACAGGGAGCGGCTGAAGGGCACAAAGCGGCTGGTGCCCGATTGTTTCGTACTGAAGGAGAGCTAGCGACCGTGGATATAGTTATAAACGCACTGATGGGTGGGGTGCTGGCGCTCAAGGACTACATCGCCCTGCACGTGCTAACGTGCCTGATACCAGCATTCCTGCTGGCGGGCGGCATAGTGAACTTCATGGCGCGGGAGAGCATCATTAGCTATCTGGGCACCGCAGCAAGGAAGATGACCGCCTTCGGCATCGCCGCCGGCGGCAGCTTTTTCGTCGCCGTCTGCTCCTGCACCGTCATTCCCGTTGCCAGCGGCATCTATTATGGCGGCGCTGGCATCGGTCCCGCTTTCATCATCCTCTGGGTGGCACCGGCTGCCAACATCCTGGCACTGGTATACACCGGCTCGATACTGGGGACGAAGATGGTCATCGCCAGGCTGGTGAGCGCTTTGCTGATGTCCTTCGCCGTGGGCTTGGTGATGGCTTACGCCTTCCGCCGCGAGGAGAAGGAGCGGGTGCCGGCATTCCAGACAAACGCTGGCAGGACGGCGCTGATAGACCGCAGTCCGCTCATCCTGCTGGTGCTGCTGGTGCTGTGGCTGCTGGCACCGAACTACATCGTTACCAAAGGACCATACTGGCATAAGGTGGTAGTGTGGGCGGTGGGGCTGGCGATAGTGGCGGTCTACGTCTGGAAAGCCATCCAGCTTGAAAAGATTAAGTCTTGGCTCAGGGAGACATGGTGGTTTGTGCGCGTGATATTCCCGCTGCTGCTATTAGGAGTGTTCATCGTGGGCATCATCGGCGCGCTGCTGCCCCAGCAATGGATCGAGACCTGGCTGGGTGGGGCAGGGCTGAGGCAGTCTTTTCTTGCCACCCTGATAGGCGCCATCAGCTACATTGCCACGATGACCGAGGCACCCTTCGTGGACACGCTGATGGGTCTGGGCATGGGCAAGGGTCCAGCGCTGGCGCTACTCCTCACCGGTCCCGGCATCAGTCTACCTAATTGGCTGGCTATCGCCAGTGCCTTCGGGACGAAGAAGGCACTGGTGTATATCTCCACGATAATCGTCCTAGGAACGCTGGTCGGCTATATAGCCGGCTATATTCTGTAGAAGGAGGTGAAGGCTGTGGATATTAAAGTGCTCGGTGCGGGCTGCGCCAGATGCCAGCAACTGGGGAAGACGGTGAAGGAGGTGGTGAAGGAACTGGGCATCAACGCCGCAGTGGAGGAGGTGAAGGACTTTAAGGAGTTTATGAAGTATAATGTGGTGATGACGCCCGGGCTGGTGATAAACGGGCAGGCGGTGAGCAGCGGCAAGGTGCTCTCTAAAGCCGAGGTCACCCAGCTCATCATCAACGCCCTGGACAAGGAGGAGAAGAAAGGCTGAAAGCCAGCCTGAAAAGGACAGCCTTATAACACGGGGGATGACACTATGCATGGCAGAAAGACTACTGTGCTCATGACGGTGCTATTGCTGTGCGTCGTCCTTGTACTGTTACCTGTAGCATGCACAAAAACGGCACCACAGGAAAACGGCGGCGTCACCCCGCAACCACTCACCGGCGATGCCCCTGAGATAGGCAAGCCGGCGCCGGACTTCACCCTGCAGACGCTGCAGGGCGAGACGGTGACCTTGAGCCAGTACCGGGGAAAGCCGGTGCTGCTCGTCTTCTGGGTGATCTACTGCGAGGGGTGCATCCAGGAGATACCGTACCTGCAGGAGTTCTACGATAAGTATGGCAACGAGGTGGTGCTGCTCGCCGTGCATGTGGGCGACGCCAGACCACAGATAGAAAAGCTCCTCAGCACCCGTCGCATCACCTACCCCATCCTCATAGACGCCGATGAGCGGGTGTGCATCACCTATAGGCACGGCGCCCCCACCACCTTTGCCATAGACAAGGAGGGGATAATCAGAGCGATAAAGGACGAGGTCTTTCTGAATACCGGCGAAGTCGAAGCCATGTTTCAGAAGATAAAGTAAAATTTCCCCGTTGCCCATACCTGGATAAAAGCAGTGGAGGAGATAATGAAAAAAGATAAAATCAAGAGAACGGTCAGAGAAGGTTACGGCAGGATAGCCAAAGAAAGAACCTCCTGCTGTGCCCCTTCAAGCTCCTGCTGCGGCACACCTGCAGCGAAGCTAGACTCCGGTGACACAGAGGCTTCGGTGCTCGCCGAAGCTGATTTGGGCTTGGGCTGTGGCAACCCCACGGCTCTGGCATCGCTGAAGCCGGGGGAGGTGGTGCTGGACCTGGGCTCGGGCGCCGGCTTCGACTGCTTCCTTGCCGCGGAGAAGGTGGGTAAGGGGGGGAAAGTCATCGGCGTGGACATGACACCGGAGATGGTGGAGCGCGCCAGAGAGAATGCCCACCGCGGCGGCTACGCAAACGTGGAGTTCAGGCTGGGCGAGATAGAAAACCTGCCCCTGAAAGATAGCGAGGTGGATGTGGTCATCTCCAACTGCGTCATCAACCTCTCGCCGGAGAAGGAGAGGGTCTTCCGCGAGGCTTTCAGAGTGCTCAAGCCCGGCGGCAGGATGGTCGTCTCGGATATCGTCACCGCCGTGCCGCTGCCTGATTCAGTGAGGCACTCCGCAACCGCCTACATCGCCTGCGTGGCTGGTGCCGCCACCAGGGAGGAGTACATCAGTGCAATAAGGAGGTCCGGCTTTGAAAATGTGGAGGTAGCCTCCGAGATACTCATCGCCGGCTGCTGTCCCTCAAGCGACCCCATTGTGCAGGCGCTCTCCGCTGACCCCACCATCCCACCGCACGATTTGCAGAAAGTAAGCGGCAATATCCGCAGCATAACCGTCACCGCTGTCAAACCGAAAAAATGAGCAGCCCGCAGAGGACAGGCATTGCCAACCTCCCGCTCCATTACGGGAAGATACCACCGTGGCTCTTTGAGCGCATGACCAAGCTTGCCCGGGAGGTGGTGCTGGCGATAGCCACCGAGTTCGGCACTCGCGAGGTCTTGAGCCGGCTCTCCGACCCCTTCTGGTTTCAGGCGTTCGGCTGCGTGCTGGGCTATGACTGGCACTCCAGCGGCGTCACCACCACCGTCTGCGGCGCGCTTAAGGAGGGCTTGAGGGGACTGGAGCAGGAGACCGGGCTGTTCATCGCCGGCGGCAAGGGAAGGACATCGCGCAAAACGCCCGCCGAGATAGAGCGCTGCGGCAAATTCCTTAAAGTGGACCTGACATCCCTCACCTATGCCAGCCGCATGGCGGCGAAGGTGGACAACTCCGCCCTGCAGGATGGCTACCAGCTCTACCACCACACCTTCTTCTTCACCGTCGAGGGCTCCTGGGCGGTGGTGCAGCAGGGGATGAACGATAAAAGCCGCTACGCCCGCCGCTACCACTGGCTGGGGGAGAAGGTCACCGACTTCGTCTGCGAGCCTCACTCCGCCATCTGCTCTCAGGCGAGGGGCACCGTGCTCAACCTGGTCGCCCTTGAAAGCGGTGAGGCGCGCCAGACCATAACACGGGTAATCAGGGAGGAAAAGCCGGAGAAGGTCGTCACTGAACTCAAGAGGCTGAAGACGCTCAACTTACCCGCCCGCCATCACCTAACGCTGGAGGACATCAATCCGGACAGGCTGCACAAAGCCATCGTGAGTGCCTGGGAACAACAGCCAGCCAGCTTCGAAAAGCTGCTCAGCCTGGAGGGCATCGGTCCCAAGACGCTCCGCGCCCTGAGCCTGATATCGGAGCTCATCTACGGTGACCCGGTGAGCCTGCGCGACCCCGCCACCTACAGCTTCGCCCACGGCGGTAAGGATGGCCACCCCTACCCGGTGGACAGGAAGACCTATGATAAAAGCATAGAGGTACTGCACCGCGCCGTAAAGAAAGCCAGGCTGGGCAACACCGAAAAGCTGGAGGCTTTAAGGCGGCTGCGGGCATGGCTCTAAAGGCGCCACAATGATTAAGAGCTTCAACGGCAAGACGCCCAGAATAGCGCCCTCGGCATTCGTCAGCGAAGCCGCTTACGTGGTCGGCGATGTGGAGATAGCCGACGGCGCCAGCGTCTGGCCCGGGGCGGTGATCAGAGGCGACTTCGGCAAAATAACCATCGGGCGCAACACCGCCATCGAGGACGGCACCGTGGTGCACAGCGCCACCGACCTCTCCATCGGCGATGACTGCATCATCGGGCATGGCGCCGTGATACACTGCCGCAAGGTGGGCAACAACGTACTCATCGGCAACAACGCCACCATCCTCGATGGCGCTGAAGTGGGCAATTACTGCATCGTAGCTGCCGGTGCACTGGTGCCGCCGCAGATGAAGATCCCCGATGAATCGCTGGTGATGGGTAGCCCGGCGAGGGTAAAGGGCAAAGTGCCACCGGAAAGGCTGGCAATGCTCAGAGCCGGCGCCAGCGGCTACTCACTGCTGGCACAGCAGTACAAAGAGCAAGGGCTATAGACCGTTATGCCCCTTTACCCTCTAGCGCCTTAAAGCCCTCGTTGGCGAACCTGATATACATGTCACGCGGTATCAGTTCGCGACTGACGATATTTTCAAGCTGCTGGGGTATTTTGCCTCCGCGGGCCACTTCTCTCCCCGCTTCCCTGACGGCATCGAAAATGTCATCGATGGCGATCCCCAGCTTCATCATCGGCCTCATCGCCTCGCCGTGGGGGCGCAAAAGCGCCCCGGCGAACTCCCTGTCCATGTTCTTGCATATCGCCTTCATATGCACAAGCAGAGGGTCAAAATTGTCCAGCTCCCAGAAGCCGCAGTTGGCGATGAGCACTATGTTGCCGCCCTTCTTCGTACTGCCGCGCAGGGGGTGGCGACAGTGGTCACCCCGCACCTCAATCACCGGTCGTGCACCCGGTATCAGCCTGTCCAGTAGCATTTTGAGGTGCCCGGGCATGCCGTCTACATATAGCGGCATGGCGAACACCCAGACCTCAGCCTCGCCCAGCTTGGGCATGATGAGGGCAACATCGTCCTTCTGCACGCAGGTCCCCGGCGTCTTCAGCCAGCAACTGAAGCAGCCCAGGCAGGGCTTGACCTTCAGCTTCCTCAGGTAGACGAGCTCCACCTCGGCACCGGCCTCCCTGGCACCTTCCAGGAACGGGTCCAGAATGAGCGAG
Organism: Dehalococcoidia bacterium; assembly: GCA_034435835.1. Classification (GTDB taxonomy): domain Bacteria; phylum Chloroflexota; class Dehalococcoidia; order GIF9; family UBA5629; genus CALJTV01. Next base: position 51,410 of record DAOTWF010000017.1, read on the forward strand.
GTATTGCTCTTCGCCATACGCGGGCTGCAGTTGAATGCCAGTAACTTCATCTCGGTCTCCTTAAGTTTGGTTTGAAACAGTCCCGCCTTTCGGTTTGGGCGGCGTGCACAAAAGTATGGCTACTATAGCAAGGACAGCGCCCGCCAGCGCCACCACCAGGACAGGGAAGTAGGTTCCCCTAATGTCATGTACGAAACCAGCTATGGGCGGCAGTATGGCATGGGCTATCACCGATATTGGTGAGATGAGGCCATTGAGCGGGGCAAAGGCGGTCTGCCCCCAGTAGTTGCTGATGATTGCCGGCGTGGACACCATGGACATGCCCATGCCAAAGCCACAGAGGAGCGGATAGAGCCGGGCTGCCCATTCAGCCTGTGGTGATGCCAGCCAGAACATGATGCCGCCGGCGATGAGACACAGGGTACCGAAGGCTAAAAGGTAACGCGGCTCGATGACATCGCCCAATGCTGCCACGGCGAACCTGCCCACTATGCTCAGCCCGACAGCCAGACTATAAAGGAAAGCCACCGTCTCCGGGTCGAAAGCCCTGTCCCTGAGGTGGTAGGGCGCCTGACTGTATACCAGATCCCACACCCAGAAGCCGAGCACACCGGCGACCACCAGCAGCCACAGCGCCCGCGTCCTGATAGCATCGCGGAACTTCCACTCCACAGGGGTGCGGTAGGTGCGGGTGGGACGTCTGGAGGCGGCGATGCTGGCTTCCTGGGTAAGGGCGCCATCGGGGAACTGACCTATATCCTCGGGGCGGTTACGCACCGCGGTCAGCGAGACAGCGATGCCGATGAGCGAGGCTGCACTGATGATGAACCAGCCTAAGTGCCAGTTGCCGCCATTGGCTTCGACCACCATGCTCACCGCCTGCGGTGCCAGAAAGCCGCCGATGGCGCCACCGCCGAGCACCAGCCCTAAAGCCAGCGCCCTCCGGGCATAGAACCAAGAGATGACCACCGTCTGCACCGGTATGGTGGATGCCAGGGCGACCCCTAGACCGTTGAGGAACGATAGCAGTATGAACAGCGGGTAGATATGCCCCACAAAGCCCATGATCAGGCTGGCAACGGTAACGATACCGCCGCCGATAGCCAGCGTCACCCGGGCGCCCATCCGCCCCACCATCCAGGCGACCAGCGGGCTGGAAAGTCCGAAGAACATCATCACGCCGGTGGCGCCCACCATTACCTCGCCCCTCGCCCAGCCCGTCTCTGCGGTCATATAGGGGTAGAGCACCGTGCCACTGTAGAAGACAAAGCCTATGGGCACGGTGTACACCACCCAGAGAAAAAACAGCATCCACCACCCGTAGAAGCCTTTGGTCTGTGGTCTGTCGGTCATGAGCGGTCAATTTCCTGCAAAAATAAAAAGTGCGAGGTAAATTATATACCTGTAGGTGGTGCCAAGGAAAATCGGTGTTAGCTTCGGCGCTAGCGGCGCCCAAATAACCTTTCGCGAAGCACTTTAAGGTTGACCACGTCCTCGCGGTTATATTCCAGAAGCAGCCTCAGCGCCTCTTCGTTGCCGCCCCTCAGATAGCTCCACCACAGCCGCACCGCCTCGTAGCCGTTTATCCCCTGCAATTGCCTGGGGATGCCCAGTTGCCTTTCCACCACCTTCAAGCCGCCATAAAGGTTGCAAGCCCGGCAGTCATACATCAAATCGTGGTGCTTGTACTGGGTTGCCAGGTCAATGCCCAGTGAGACGCCGATGAAGGGGAGGTCGAACCTGCTGCCGTTATAGGTATATATCGTCCCCACGCCGGCAAGGGCGGTGATGAGGTTTCCCCGGGTGACCTCATCGCCGACAAGCTGGACAAGCTCGCTGCTGCTGCCGTTACAGCGGAGGACGCCGACCACGGTTATATAGTCGTAAAAGGGAGAAAGTCCTGTGGTCTCAATGTCCAGATAAGCATCTGCCTGTCGCCTCATCCGGGTACATCCTTTCTGTGGCGCTTGATTATAGCATACACCACGGGCTGCCGCCTGTCACCAGCCCATTTTGTCTAACCGTGCAGATGGGTGGTAAAATGCAGCAAGTTTATGCCCGCTCCTCACGTCGAAGCAAACACGCAGAGGGCGCCGAGCCGGCTGACTGCCCTGCTGGCGACCACGCTGGCGTCGTTCCTGACACCGTTCATGGGCTCTTCCATCAATGTTGCCCTGCCCTCAATTGGGAAGGAACTGGAGATAGACGCCATTTTGCTGGGCTGGATGGCTACAGCCTACCTGCTGGCATCCTCAATGGCCCTCGTCCCCATCGGCAGGCTCGCGGACATCTATGGCAGGAAGAGGGTATTCATCTACGGTGTAATCACCTTCGTCCTTGCCTCAGCGCTGACGGCGCTATCCAATTCGGCGGCGATGCTTATCGGCTTCCGGGTGCTCCAGGGGATAGGCGGGGCCATGCTGTTCTCCACAGCGGTGGCTATCCTGACCTCGGTGTTCCCCCCCGAGGAGAGGGGGAAGGTGCTGGGTATAAACGCCGCCTCGGTTTATGTCGGGCTGTCGGTAGGTCCCTTCGTCGGCGGACTGCTCACCCAGCACCTTGGCTGGAGGAGTATATTCTGGGTGAACGTGCCGCTGGGGCTGATAGTGCTGGCGTTTGCCCTGTGGAAGCTGCAGGGAGAGTGGGCTGAAGCTAGGGGCGAAAGACTTGATATCGTCGGTTCGGTGGTCTATGGCTTATCCCTGGTGGCGGTGATGTATGGCTTCACCAGACTGCCGGAGACGTCCGGTGCTGGTCTCATCCTCGCCGGCGCCATTGGCGCCATCGCCTTCGTAAAATGGGAAATGAGGGTAAACAGCCCGGTGCTGAATATAGCACTCTTTCGCCGCAACATTGTATTCGCAATGTCCAGCCTGGCAGCGCTGATAAACTATAGCGCCACCTTCGCCGCGGGCTTCCTTATCAGCCTTTACCTTCAGTACATCAAGGGCTTCAGCCCGCAGATGGCAGGGATAGTGCTGGTGACCTCTCCGGTAGTACAGGCAATCTTTTCGCCGCTTGCAGGCAGGCTCTCCGACAGGGTAGAGCCCAGGATAATCGCCTCTATCGGCATGGCGCTCTCCGCCATCGGGCTGGTGCCGTTCATCTTCCTGAGCAGGGACAGCGGGCTACCATTTGTTATAGCCAGCCTGGCGCTCATCGGCTTTGGCTTCGCCATGTTTGCCTCACCCAACACCAATGCGGTGATGAGTTCGGTGGAGAAGAGGTCCTACGGTGTGGCTTCAGCAGTGCTGGCGACGGTACGTCAGGTGGGCATGACCTTCAGTCTGGGGATCGTGATGCTGGTGTTCGCCGTCCGCCTGGGCAGGGTACAGATAACACCTGAGCACCACGCAGCCTTCCTTGCCAGCCTCAACACCGCCTTCATCATCTTCGCCGTGCTCTGCTTCCTGGGCATCTTCGCCTCGCTCGCCCGCGGTAAGGTGCGCGGCTAACTCCAGCTACACGTGGGGCGAGACTGCCCGACGGGCGCCTAGTCCCTGATGCCAGCGGCTATCTCCGCCCACTTCTTGTATTCCTGTATCTGCGGGTAGGACTCGACGTAGATGGTCATGCGCTGCGCCTGCAGTGAGCCCTCGGCGTGCACCGCCAGCACCTCGGTCTCAAAGCCCGCCAGTCGGCGGATGAGCTGGAACATCCTCAGGCGCTTCTCTGCGGACACTCCCGCCTTGCCGCCAAGGTACTTTTCGATGTACCCCTTGGTCTCTGGGTTCTGAAAGTCCTTATATGTGGGCGCTGTTATCAGCAGACCGCCGGCAATATCCTGTATCGCCTTGATGCAGGCATGCAGGTTTTCGGCAAAGTGGTATTTGGCGATGTTGGTGATCACCGGGTTGGGGATGGGGATGCCACCGTGCATCACGTAGTCAATACAGGAAGCCCGCGCCAGCGACTTCAACATGTCCACATAGATGACCAGATTGGTTATCTTTTCTCTGACGTGGGGCACCCTGTCGATGCCGTTGTATTCGGCTATCGCCTGCGCCACCCCCACCATGGCTTCAGACATCGGTATCCGGTAGCTGGCGGCGGTGTGGCGATGCAGGTAGGCGAAGTTATACACCAGCGGCATGGCATACTGCCACTCGCCGCAGAGGAACACCCTCTCCCAGGGGACAAAGACATCGTCGAAGATTATCAGCGAATCGGTATGGTTCCTGATGGGTAGGTCTACGGGAAAGTCCAGCGGGCTCTGCCGCCAGCTTATGGGGTGGCAGATCTGTACCACTCCCTTGGTATTGGCGGGGATGGCGAAAGCGACGGCGTAGTCCTTGTCCTCCTCGGTCATATTGCGGCAGGGGATGACGAACAGTTCCTTGCAGTATGCTGCCGCGGTGATGTGCGCTTTGGCACCCCGCACCACTATTCCCTTGCTGTCCCTGTCCACCACCCGCACATAGTAATCGGGGTGTCCCTGCCGCGGTGAGGATGGGCGCAGCATCCTGTCTCCCTTGACATCGGTCATGGCGCAGGCGACGCTGAGGTCGTTCTTCTGCAGGTAGTAACGGAACTCCTCCGCCCGCTCTATATACTCTTTCTTCTCCATCATGTTGGCGGTGACGTTGACCGCGTTCAAAGCATCGGCGCCGATATCGTGGATGAACGGTATCACGCCCCCACCCAGCCTGGTGGCGGTGACCATGAGCTCGTGGCGCTTGAGCAAATCATCAGCGTTCTGCGGGGTGTAATAGTAGCGATTTATCGGCTCGCCGGTCTTCGGGTGGGGGACCACCGCAAGGTCACGGTATTCCTGCATCTCGGCTATATGGTAGTCGAGGGCTGCCGATTCCACGCATACCTTTAATGCCGGGTGGGTGGTGACATCGGCGACCTTTTCGCCCTCGTAGTAAACGACCCTGCCGTCCTTAAGACTTTCCTTGTACTGCTCAGGCGTGATCAGCCCCATAACTTACCTCCCTGTGGAATTATAGGGCTATTGTACTCTAGTCGGCGTAGAAAGAAAAACCGAGCACGCCGGGACCGGCGTGCACGCCCATAAGAGGGGTGAACTCGGTGATATATACTTCGGTACAGTTGAACTCAGATTTCACCTTGTCCGCCAGTATCTTCGCCCCCTCGAGGTCATCGGCATGGTGGATGTTGATGTGCAGCCCCAGATCGCCTACCCCACATCTTAGCAACTGGAGCAGGTATTCGATGGCTTTCCTCTTGGTCCGGGGGCGGGCTACTGGCATGGCTTCATCGTGTTCCGGGGAATGTTTCAGGATGGGCTTCATATCCAGCAGCGAGCCCGCCCATGCAGCCGCCTTGCCGATGCGTCCCAGACGGGCGAGGTAATAGAGGGTATCGAGCATGGCGTAAAGCTTCACCTTGCCCATGATCTTTTTCGCCGCCTCCAGCGCCGCCGAAAGGCTTCCCCCTGCCTTTGCCACCTTAGCTGCCTCGATAACAATAAAACCCAAAGCACCGCCAACGGCGCGGCTATCGAACACCTCGATGACGGTGCGGGGTAACTCCTCTTTAGCTAGGTTTTTCGCCGCTGTAGCTGCCTCGAAGGTCTTGCTCAGTATACTGGTGAGCGTGATGCAGAGCACGCTCTCCGCCTTCTTAGCCGCCTCACGGAAAGCTTCCAAGAAATCGCCCACGGCGGCGGTGGCGGTGGTGGGCAGGTCCTCCTTGCGGCGCATGATCTTATAGACCTCTTCAACGGTCATATCTACGCCGTCACGGTAGCTCTTCCCTTTGTAGAGGATGTACAGCGGCACCACCTGGATATCGTACTCTTTGACAATTTCTGGCGGCAGACAACTGGTGCTATCAGTGACCACAGCTACTTTGCCCATGATACTCCCTCCGGCCCGATATGGCACTACTTTGCCATACGAGGTATCCCTCTGTCAAGCAGTTGAGGCTAAATTGGTGCCATACCTGTGCATCGGCTATAATTTAGCCAGCGGAAGGTGGAGGTGAACCATGGAGAAAACACAAACGAAACCAGCGACTAAAGTCAGCCTAGTGCGCACCGAAGACCGCGCCCTGGGTGTGAAAAAGGCGCTTGCCCTACTTAAACACAACCCGGTAAAGGGCAAGGCGGTGGTGCTCAAGCCAAACTTCAACACCGCCGACCCGGCACCGGGCTCCACCCACAACGATACCCTGCGCGCCCTGGTGCTTGAACTAAAGGAGATGGGGGCAACCCGGATAACCCTCGCCGAGCGCTGCGGACCATTACAGCCCACCCGCGAGGTACTGAAGAAGAAGGGCATCTTCGAGATGGCTAAGGAGCTGGGCTTCGAAATCCTGAACCTGGAGGAGATGGACAAAAGCGGCTGGGCGCATTTCCGCCCCAAAGATAGCCACTGGAAGGACGGCTTCCTCTTCCCCAGGGTCTACCTTGAGGCGGAGTCAATAGTACAGACCTGCTGCCTGAAGACACATGCCTATGGCGGGCATTTCACCATGTCTTTGAAGAACGCCGTGGGCATGGTGGCGGGTAAGGGCTACCCCTATATGGCTGAGCTGCACAGCTCCCCGCACATAAGGAAGATGATCGCCGAGATCAACACCGCCTACACGCCCGACTTAGTCGTCCTGGATGGCGTGGACGCCTTCGTGGATGGCGGTCCCGATAAGGGGACACGGGTCAGGGCGAATGTAATATTCGCCGGCAGCGACCTTGTGGCAATAGATGCCGTGGGTGTGGCAATACTGCGACTGCTGGGGACAACACCAGAGGTAAGCAGGGGGAAAGTGTTCGAGCAGGAGCAGATCGCCAGGGCGGTGGAGCTGGGGCTGGGGGTGAGTTCGCCGGAGCAGATTGAACTTATCGCTGATGACCTTGAAAGCAGGGAGCTGGCGGAAAGGGTGAGAGAGGTACTGCTCAGATGAGCAAAAGCACAGGTGGTGAGAAATACCAAGAGCTGTTCAGCCGCTTCCTTGCCAGCAATGATGCCCTCCGGGTGTACCGCGGCGACAGGCTGGTGTTCAGCTCGGCGAAGGACGGCTTGCTGCCCCTGCTGGAATACTTGAGGACCATTGCCGGCGACTACACCGGTGTGGTGGTGCTCGATAAGGTGGTGGGCAGGGCGGCGGCGCTGCTGTGTATTAAAGTAGGAGCCGACGCGGTATACAGCCCGCTGGGGAGTCAGCTCGCCGCCGAAGTCCTGCAGGAATACGGCATCGAGCACCACCTGCAGAGGCTGGTGCCCTTCATCACCACGGCGGATGGAAGCGATATGTGCCCCATGGAGAAACTGTCCCTGGGGAAAAGCCCGGAGGAGTTCTACCAGGCGCTCATCCTGCGACTTTCCGACAGGCAGCAGTAGGCACCGCCATCAGAAGGAGAACACCAGCGAGGTGGTTATCTCCTTGTAGCTCCTCGCCAGTGCTTCCCTGTCGGCATACCTGGTCTCCACCACCCTGGACGAAAGTTTAGCAGCGTTGGACTGGAGATAGCGACATTCGCGGACAAGCGGCTTGAGTATAAGGTGGTTGCCACCAAAGTAGATATAGTCGAGCGTGAGACTGCCGAACCTCTCATCGACCCTGTTGGCGACCTTTCTGAGGAAGTCCTTCTTCTGCTCTTCGGTCCTGCGAGCAAACCTCCGCTCGCTCCTGCCGCCCTTGCGGTGCCTTTTATGGATATAGCCGGTGCCGGTCTTAAAGTCCACCAGCCTGCCACCGTCAAATATACCGATGGCGTACGAGCCCCAGGCGACCAGCACCACCCCCAGCAGGTATTTCCCCCCCAGCACCGCCTTGAGCAGGGATATATCGGGCGCACCGACAGAGACGCAAGTCTTTTGAATCGGGAATGGTGGCAGTATGAGGTGTTTGCCAGCGCCTTCGCCCCAGAAGATGGCGGCACCGGTGCCGTACTTTTCGGCAGCCGCCACCACCGTTTCTTGAGCCACAGCCGCCCTCACTTCATCGAGGATCACCTGCCAGTCAGCCCCAAGCTTCAAATCGAGGACATGCAGAGGGAAAAGCCCCGGCTCCACGTAGATGGTCAGGCAGTGGTCCCCTGATTCGGTGAGGCTGGAAAAGAGGCGTTCAAGGTCGGCTCTGGAATAGCGTTTCAATTGCATATAATAGCGTCTGAAAGGGGCGTTTAGAAGATGACGAAGCGCCGGCGACGCCGCAGGATAAAGCCGGCGACAAGCCCGGTGATAAGGCCGCCGAGGTGCCCCTGCCAGGCTACACCGGGTGCAAAGGAGATGATGAGGAAACCACCGATGACCGCCACCCACAGGGGCATGGGCACCGGGATGGGGAAAATATAGACACGGGACATCGGCGTCAGCACCGCCAGCGTACCTCCCAGGGCAAATATGGCACCGGAAGCACCAACCACTATGGCATAAGGCGGTCCCAGGAGGATGAACAGGATATTACCCACGATGCCGCCGACGAAGTAAATCAGCAGAAATGTTTTGGTACCCACCAGCCGCTGCAAGAAGGTGCCGAAAAAATAAAGGGTGAGCATGTTTACCAGCAAATGCCAGATGCCGCCGTGCATGAACAGGCTGGTGATGATCGTCCACGGCTGTGCAAACAGGCTCGCCGGCCTCATCCCCAGATAACTTATAAGGCTATAGCCGAAGAAGTTAGCGATGACGGTCGCCAGATATAACACGAAACAAGCTACGATTATAGCCACCGTCGGCATGATGCTGTCGTCGCTGTAGCTACGGTACCTCATCACTTCCCTGCGCTCTGTGGGTAGCGCTCATAGAAGACGAATTCGCTGAGCTCTTTCCGGGGCCTTGGTGCCGGCGCCTCATCGGGGTAGCCCAGTGGCATGAGCTCTACCAGCACAACGTTCTGCGGCAAGCCCAGTATTCTGGCAGCTTCCTGGGCGTCGAGCAAGCCAGTGTGCACCGTGCCCAGCCCCAGGGCATGTGCCACAAGACACATATTCTGCATGGCTAAAGCGACATCGAACATGTACCAGTAATCGCCCTTGTCCGTGGCTGGCAGGCTCTGCCCGCTCTCATCGCGATAAAATCCGGAGAGCCCTTTTTCGGCACAGGCGGCTATCACCACCGGCGCGGTGCGCACTGCCTCGGTCGCCGGGTTGGGCCTGCCCGACCTGGTGCCTCTGAGGGTTTCAGCCAGTTTAGCCTTGGTCGCCGCATCCCTGACTATCACGAACCTCCAGCACTGGGTGTTCGCCCACGATGGTGCCCAGCGTCCTGCCTCCAGGATGCTCTGCAGAACCTCCTCAGGGATGGGGTCGGGGCGGTACTTCCTGATGCTGCGCCTGCCTTTTATCGCTTCCATGACGTCCATAGGTACACCTCCTTGGGATTATGTCAGGGAATAGAACACCTTTTCGTTCCTGGTCAGCCGCTTCACCCTGCCCTCGCCCTCGAGGTAGTTCAGGTGAGCCAGCGTCTCGCCCACGGCAAAGAACTTCTGCACCGTGGGGAAGTCCGCCCAGGAATCAGCCTCGATATCCCAGGTGATATGGGGGGCGACCTCCCAGGCGGTCTTGGGACCATCCTCCAGCGCCGCCCGTGCTTCAGCCAGGCGATTGCGGTGGTGCTCCTGAAGCTCGCGGATGCGCTTGCGATGGTCGTTCCACAGGCGGCGGTGTCCGGGCAATACCATTGTCACATCCAGCCTGTATACCTTGTCCAGATTGTCCAGATAGCTCTTCAGCGAGTTCTCCAGCTCCAGCCAGGTGGTTATATTGGGGGTAATATCGATGAGCAGGTGGTCACCGGCAACCAGCACTTTCTTCGCCGGCTCATAGAGGCACATGTGCCCCGGAGTATGACCGGCGGTGAGCATGCCGACAAACTTATACTCGCCAACTTCAATGGTATCACCATCCCGCACCGGTGTGACCCTGATAAACTGCCTCGAGCTGTAGCGGCGCCCAGGATGCCCCTGCAGAGCCACCTCCAGCTCCTCAGCCGGGAAACCGTTAGCCAGATAGTACTGCGCCATATCCCGCCAGTGTCCGTGAGCCTCGCCCTCCCCGATGCCACCGCCGATGACCGCAGCCTCCACCTCGCTGAAATACACTCTGGACGACGGAGTTGCCAGCCTCCCCACCAGCCCGGAGTGGTCGGCATGCAGATGGGTGATGAAGAAGTCTGTCCTGCTTAAGTCAACGCCCAGCTCCCGCAGCGCTGAAACGGTGGGCTGCCAGCATTCCTCACGGTTAAAAGCGGTATCGACGATCAGGAACCTGTCTCCACCTTTGATTATATAGGAATTCAGAGCCTTCAGAGGGCTGCGTGGTAATGGGACTTCGATGCGATAGAAATTGGGCAAAAGTTCCTCAATCATGCGCTTAGCCTCACATAATTTTGGCTATTTTACCACCTTTGCCAGCTTTTGTCTTTCTGTGGCAGCAGGTGGCAAGGTAATGGCAGGTAACACAAAAAGGCTTGAGAAAGGGCTTGTGCACTACTGGGATTCAGAGCGGTCAGCTAGTACTTGGAGACCTCTAAATCTTCCGTCCTGCCGCTGACGATGAACACCACCCGCTCACAGATGTTGGTCACCCTGTCAGCGGCGCGCTCTAGGTTATGTGCCACCCAGATGAGCCGCGTGGCACGGTTTATCGTCTTGGAGTCGACCATCATGAAGGTGAGCAGCTCGCGAAATACCTGATCGTAGAGCCCGTCAACCACATCGTCCATGGAGACCACGTGCTTTGCCAGCGCCACATCCCGGTTGTGGAAAGCCTGCATACTCTTACTGACCATCTCGATGGTCAGTTCCGCCATCCTGGGGATGTCTATCAGCGGCTTTAAGGGTGGCTCATCACCGATCATCACCACAATCTTGCCAATGCCCTCGGCGTAGTCACCGATCCTCTCCAGCTCTGTGGCGATGTTGAGCACCGACACTATGTCGCGGAGCTCATTTGCCGGCAAAAGCTTCGTACCCATCAGCGCAATGCACTTGTCTTCAATGGTAAACCGCTTATTGTTGATCGCAGCATCCTCAGCGATGACCTTATGCGCCAGTTTTAGGTCACGGTTCTTCAGCGCCTCGATGCAGCGGCTGATCGCCCTGGTCACCAGATTAGCCATCTCCTGGATATCCTCGTGGATTTCCTGCAAACGCTGTCTAGACTCACTGCTCTTTGTCATTTGCTTTACCCCTACTCGTTATTGGACATCCCGAACCTGCCGCCCTTGATATTGGCTCTAATTATACACATTGTCACAGTCAAAGGCTATAGGTCTAAAAACAAACTGACGATAAATCAGGCAAAAAGCGGTTTGAGCACCATCCCGAAGAGATAACCGAGCAAACCGCAGACGGGGAAGGTAAGCAACCACGCCATGACGATCTCATTGGTGACACCCCACCTCACCGCAGAGAAACGGCGCGTAGACCCCACGCCAACGATCGCCATGTTGATGGTCTGCGTGGTGCTCAGGGGTACACCGGTGAACGAAGCCAGTAGAATCGCCATACTGGCAGAGCTTTCAGCGGCGAACCCGTTCACCGGTTCCAGCTTGGTGAGACGAAAGCCCATAGTGCGGATGATGCGCCAGCCCCCAAAGCTGGTGCCCAAGCCCATGACGATACCGCATACCAGGATGACCCAGATGGGGACATGTACTTCAGATAGGACACCACCGAGAAACAGCGCCAGAGCGAAGGCGCCCATGAATTTCTGCCCATCGTTGCTGCCGTGGCTAAAAGCCATAAAGGCGGCAGAAAGCACCTGCAGGCGTCCGAAGGCCTGCCTTACCCTGGCCATACTGACGTGAGACAACAGTCGGTAGATGATGTTCATCACGATGTAGCCGAAGGCGAACCCCGCGATGGTGGACAGCCCTAGACCGACGAGCACCTTTCGCCAGCCCTCCCAGAGCAGGACAGATGGACCGGCATAGGCAAGCCCGGCGCCTGCCAGCCCCGCCACCAGGGCGTGCGTCTCGCTGGTGGGCAAGCCAAACCACCAAGCTGCAGTGCTCCAGACCACTATTGCCAGCATACCGGCAGCCACGGTGCTTAAGCAGACAGCCTCGGGCTGAATGATTCCCTTGCCGACGGTGACCGCCACCGCCGTCCCGGTGAGCAATGCCCCCAGTATGTTCATCACCGCCGCCATCGCCACCGCCTTATACGGTGAGAGGACGCGCGTTGACACCACCGTGGCGATGGCATTGGGGGCATCGGTCCAGCCATTGACGAACTCTGCCGCCAGCACCAGCAGCAACACTATGGCCAGCGAAAAACTTATCTCCACGTATTACTAACCCGTCCGGCTCCGGTGGAAACTGTCTCCCTGCTACTCACTTTCAGGCATACTTGAGGGCTACGCCCTCAAGTATGTTAGCTACGTCCTCGCACCTGTCTATGGCGTTCTCGATGTACTCGTATATCTCGCGCCACTTGATTACATGGGCAAAGTCCTCGCAGTTGGTGAAAAGCTCAGCCATGGCGGCACGGTACAGACTATCGCTAACGTTCTCCAGGCGGTTTATCTCCACACAGCGTTTAAGCAGCTTCTCTTTGTCGATCCTGCCCTCTATCTCGGAGACGGCGTTGCCCACCTCGGCTACCGCCTGCACGGCGACTTCCACCATCTCCTTTACCTTCTCCGTAGGGCGCTCGATGTTGTACAGGGACATGGCGTCCGCTACTGAATGGATAAAATCGGTTATGTCGTCAAGTGAATTTGCCAGCATGGCAATATCTTCGCGGTCAAAGGGGGTAACGAAGGTACGGTGCAGCTCGGCAACGATCTGATGGGTGATGGCATCGCCTTCGTGCTCCAGGGCGGTTATCACGCTGACCCTCTCCCGAATATCTTCCCAGGTGTTGAGCATGTCCTGAAGCTGCCGTGCTATCTTCAGGGCATTCTGGGCACTCTGTTGAAAAAGCACGAAAAACCTTTTCTCCCGCGGTACCAGCGAAAACCTAAACAAAACAAAGCCCCCCAGACAGCGCTCCTCCGTGGAACAGAAATGAATACTGGAGGCAGAGGTTCCATTTGGAATCCGGAGATGCGTTAGTCCGCCGAATACCTAGATCTAACCGCATAGGGATAAATTCCGAGAGGCAACCAGCTTTGCCCCCTGACTCCTGTGGCCTATGCACAGCAAACCGTTACGTGCTATCTGTTCTGACCTTAAGCCAGCCCTTATTATAGGTCACCCGGGTTATCACGGTCAAACCAGCGGTCAGCGGTTTCGGGGACTGGCTCATCTCCTAACCTCAAAAACCTGCTGCCCTCAGGGTTGCCCTCTCCCACCGGGAGAGGGATAGGATGAGGGGAATAGCCATCCCTTGGTCTGGTACGCTACAATCTTAACAAAGAGCCGCCCATGGTGTCTGCGCGAATTGATGGCAGGGCGGCAGCACATTGCGATTACATAAAAAATGGGACCTGAAAAAATATTCCTGACCGACGAGGAATTTGAAGCGCTATTTGGTGCCGACATAGCCGGGCTTATCCGTGCCCTCAACAAAATGAGCCGGCAGAAATGTCGGGAATGTGGGGGAAAGTGCTGCCAAGAGGCAGGCTGCCGGCTCTATTCCCCCATGTTCACAGGTTGTCCCATCTATGAAATAAGGCCCAGGGAATGCCGCTACCATTTCTGCCACCAGATCTTTGCCGAGGCACCTCTGGACAGAGAGCAAAAGGAGATGCTGACAAGGCCGGTCACAGAGTTCACCCGCGGGAACCGGGAGGAAATCCTGAGGATGTTCCCCTCCTTTCCGAACTTCCCCACGAGCGAAGAAGGGCTGGTCTCACTGGGGATAAGGGAAGCCGTAGCACATATAATGCAAGCCCTCGAGCAAGGCGAGCTCAGCCAGGGGACTGCCCGGGCGCTGTTGGGCAACATCTGCCGCCGCTGTTAGGTGCTTCTCTAATTTCCAATCACTTTTCCCAAACAGAAGACTTATCGACTTTGGGGAATGGTAGTGCTACAATGGGGGCGAAAAACAACAAGGGAGGTGTGGTTCGATGAGCTACTGGTTTACCGACCCCTTAATTAAAGGCCTCATTCCTTTAGCCACAGCCAGCGCAGTGAAGGGCGCTGCCAGCACCTTTCTGGTGCCGCGCATTTTTATGGGTGCCAATGCCCTGGGCGAAGCAACAGGCGTCCTTCCCGGTGGCGCCGACAGGATTGCTCAGGTCTGTGCTAAAAAGCGCGGGTTTATAGTCACCGATGAGATCGCTGTGAGGTTTGCTCCCCGCATCGCCGCCGCCTTCCAGAAGCGCGGCTTCACCACAGAGGTCTGGGACAGGGTACAGCCGGAGCCACCCATAGAGACGGTGAAGCAGTGCGCTGAAGCCATGGCAAAGTTCGAGCCCGACCTGATAATCGCCCTTGGCGGTGGCTCGGTGATGGACACTGCTAAGGCTGCCTGGATACTCTATGAGAGGCCTGACATCAGCGATCTGGCGAGCGTCTCCTTTTTGGTGCAGCTCGGCTTGCGGAAAAAAGCCATCTTTGTCGCCATTCCCACCACCAGCGGCACCGGCTCGGAGTGTACCGCAATAGCTGTGGTCACCGACACAGCCGCCAAGCGTAAGGTGCCTATAGTTAACGGTGAGCTGCTCCCCGACTTCGCCATACTGATACCTTCGCTGGTCATGGGTATGCCGCCTAAACTCACTGCCGGCACTGGACTCGATGTCCTCGCCCATGCCATGGACTGTGTGATGTCGCCAGCAAGCAACGACTTCACCGATGCCCTGGGCATCCGGGCGACGCAAATGGTCTTCCAGTACCTGCCCAAAGCCTACCACAATGGCACCGATATGGAGGCAAGGCTGCGGATGCACATCGCCGCTGCCATGGCGGGCATCGCCTTCTTTAACGGCGGCGTGGGGCTCACCCACGCTCTGGGGCATTCTCTGGGCAAGGCATTTGCCGTCCACCACGGCGTGGCGGTGGGCGTGTTCATCCCCTACTCCTTCCAGTTCTACCGACCGCTCACCGATAAATACCTCGTCCTAGCTGATGCGCTGGGCGTGAGGGAGAAGACGGACGAGCAGAACTTCAACGGACTGGTCAACAAAGTGCGCGCGCTGCTTAAAGAGATCGGTGTGTCCACCGACCTAAAGGGGCTGGGGATACCCAAAGACGAATTCGAAAAGAACATGGACAAGCTCGTCCAATACGCTGTAGAGGACCCGTCCCATTTCCAGAGCCCCCGTCCCATGACACCCCAGCAGTGCGAAGCCATCTTCAGATACGCCTACGAAGGCAAGGATATAGATTTCTAAGGAGGTAGGAAGATGTTCGGGTATCACGGAAAATATCTTCGCGTAGACCTGTCCTCGGGAGAGACCAGGATCGTCGAACTCAAAGAAGAAGACCTGAAAAAATTCGTCGGTGGCACCGCTTTGGCTGCCAGACTTGTCTATGATAAAGTGAAACCGGGAATGGACCCCTTCTCCCCGGAAAACCCTCTTATCTTTGCCGCAGGTGCACTTCAAGGTACCACAATACCTATGTCCAGCCGCTCTGCGGTGTGCACTATCTCACCGCTCACCGGCTACTGGGGTGAGGCGACCACCGGTGGTGTCTTCCCCTCCCGGCTGCGGAGCACCGGCTTCGATGCCATCTACATCACCGGTAAGGCAGCCAGACCTGTCTATCTCTATGTTAAAGACGGTAAGGCGGAGATAAAGGACGCCTCTCATGTCTGGGGAAAGGACATCTACGAAACGCAGAAAATACTGAAGGACGAGCTGAAGGATGCCGAGGTGAGCATCTCCGCCATCGGGCTCGCCGGTGAAAATTTGGTGAAGTTTTCCGGTGTGGTCAATGACCGGGGTAGGGCAGCCGGGCGCTGCGGCGTGGGTGCAGTGATGGGCTCGAAGAAGCTGAAGGCAGTGGCAGTTAGCGGCAACACCAAGGTGAGCGTTGCCGAAGATCAGAAGGTGGCGGAACTCACCAGACAGGCAAGGGAAACCATCTCCAACAACTTCACCGCCGTACTTTACCGCGAGTACGGCACCATGCTCTGGGTGGATATGGGGATGGTCCTGGGAGATGTACCTGCACAGTATTTCACCCGCAGCCTCTTTCCGGCGCAGAAGGTCACCAGCCAGGCTTTCCGGCAGAAATACGTCATGGGCAACTACGCCTGCTACGGCTGCCCCATTGGCTGCGGCAGGTTGATAAGAAACTTTAAGGGCATCCCCGAGGTGGACGGACCGGAATACGAGACCACTATCGCTTTTGGTCCCCTGTGCTGGAACTTCGATACCGACTCCATAGTGGAGGCTAACCACCTGTGCAACGCCCACGGGCTGGACACCATATCCGCCGGCGTCGCCATCGCCTACGCCATGCACCTCTACGAGAAAGGGGTACTGACCAAGAAGCAGGCGGGCATGGAGCTGAAATGGGGCGACGGCAAGGCGGTGGTCAAGCTGGTGGAGATGATGATTAAAAAACAGGGGTTCGGCGAACTCTTGGGGCAGGGCGTGCGCCGCATGGCTGAAGAATTGGGCGCCGACCCGGAGGAGGCAGCCCACGTGAAAGGGCAGGAGGTACCCATGCACGATGCTCGGGCTTTCTTCGGCATGGCTATCTCCTATGCCACCGGTCCCCGCGGCGCTTGCCACCTCAAGGGCGACTACTATATGGTGGATATCGGCAGTATGGTAATGGAGCTCGGGATATTACCCGGAGACCGGCACCAGTCCCAGGGCAAAGCCGAGCCCGCTGCCAAGTTTCAGGCTTACCGCGACCTGTTCGACTCCCTGCTAATGTGCAAGTTTGCCCCCTATACCGCCACCCAGCTCAGCGAGATGCTCAGCGCCGTCACCGGCTGGACCTGCACCCCGGCTGACCTGGGCATGACAGGCGAAAGGTCAATAAATATCAAACGGGCGATAAGCAATAAGCTCGGGCTCACCAGGAAGGAAGATAAGCTGCCACGCATCTGCATCCAGCCACTGAACGAGGGCGCCACCGTGGGCAAGTCGCCCGACATGGACACCCTGCTCAAAGAGTACTACGCCTTCAGGAAGTGGGACTGGGAGACGGGCAAGCCGACGAAGGAAAAGCTGGTAGAGCTAGGGCTCGAGGACGTGGCTAAAGACCTGTGGGGATAGGTAGCTAGCAGAAAAATATCAGGCTGACGGTAACCACTATCAGCAAGCAACCGACTGCCATAACCACCAGCGCCCACAGGGGCACGCCGGAAACCGCTGCTGGCAGGACGGCGGGAAGCTCTAAAGTTTCGGTCTGGAAGCAGAAGACAGGGCTCCAGTCGCCGGGCATTGTCTGACCGTTGACCTCGATGGCGCGTACCCTCCAGAAATAGACTGTTTCAAACTTGAGCCAGCCCTCGCAGGTATAGCTTGTCCCCTTCGTAGCTACGCTCGATATTATCCTGGTGAAATCAGCGTCCTCAGCGAGCACAAACTCATACTTGGTCACGCTGGACAACGGTGCCCATGAGAAGGATAACGAGGTTATAGGGCAGCCCACAGCGCCGTTCTTTGGTGCCAGCGGCTGGACACCGTGATAGATGGCTTCCACCGGCACCCCTGCCCTGACGGTGAAGCTTTTGACTTCCGACCATGGACTCCTTATGGTCTCGGTGGTGGCGGCATGGCGCGCCCTCACCCGCCAGTAATAGGTGTGACCGCACTCAAGCTCCCCGCAGCACCCGATGGCTGAACCTTCAGCCTTCGTGGTCACCAGCGATTTTTTCGCCTCATCAGTCTCAACAAGGTGCCCCAGGGCAGCCGCCTGCCCGCCAGCGGGGAAAAACACGCAGGGTCTGGTGACGTCCACAGGGAACAGGAAACCTTCCCATGCGTGTTCGCCCGCCCGATCGAGGACTTTGATGCTGAAACCTCCGTCCTTGGCCACCTCGATGTCATACCCGTCAGCAAGGGAGAGCTGCTCCCAGCAGAAGTTCACCTCTTTAGCCCGCCCTGCGACGGGATCACAGCCGATCTCCCCTGTGGGCAGGATCACCGGACCGTGGTGACAGATATTGTCCTCGAAGGCGTAGATGAGATGGTTGGCAGTGTCCACCGCCCAGAGTATGTTACGTCCGCCCTCGTCCGATATCTTGAGGTGGGGCAGGTTATGGTCAAAGACCACCAGGGGGTTGAAGGCGGCACCGATGGGGAGGGTGCGGCTCACAATGTCCCACTCGATCTGGGTGAGTTCGCCGTGGCTCGGGTTGAGCGAGCGGCTCATGCCACCGCTGTAGCCGATGACATTTTCGCTTGAGGCGGCGTATAGAGTCCCCTCCTGCCCCATCACCAGCCCCACCACTTCCCTGCCGGCACCGAGGTCGGTGACCACTCTGTCTATCTGCTCCCACTCCCGGGAGGTGCCGATGATCCAGCGCCAGATGCCTTTATCGCTGACATTGTCCGAGGCATAGATGATGCGGTTTTCCTTATAACGGGCATCAGCCACCACCTGCACATCGCCCACGCGGCTGGGGTCGTTGCCCACCGCAGGCTCAATTTCGGTGAAATTCTCCCCGCCATCGGTGGAATAAGCCACCCTCCCGTCACGGCTTCCCACCAGCACATGCCTCGGGATGGGGATGCTGAGCATATTGATTTCGTGTATGCCCAGAGGGAAACAGGTAACCTCCGGGTGTATCCAGGTGGCACCACCGCTGGTGTCCTTGCGAACATGCCCACCTGGCAGGGCGACATAAAAGGTGTCCCCGTCCTCAACGGCAAAATCGATGACCGGACCGGGCACGGGACGGTGGTGCCAGGTGTTGCCGCGGGTATTGGACACCGCCATCTTGTTGTACTGCGAGCCGGCATCGCCCACCTCCACGGCATAGATGGTATAGTCGTCCGAGTAATAGGGGCTGAGCCTGAGTATCAGCCTTTCGGTGACTGTCTCCATGGATAGCACCCGCCCCCAGTATTGTCCCAGCGGCTCTCCGGCGCTGCGCCAGACGCCTTCAGGACCATACACAGTGTAGCTGGCTAAAAACAGGCTCTTGGAATCGGGCGCCGGGGCGATATCGGAGATATTGATGGTGGTGTCTATCAGGCTGAGCTGCTGCCAGGTGTCGCCGAAGTCATAGCTTGCGGAGAAGGCGCTTTCATCGTTGGCAGTTGTACCGCTGGTGCCGCAGCAAGCCACCCTTCCGTCGTAGCTCCACCTCACGTAAGCATTGCCCGGTCCTGTGGGCGACGCTGTGGCATCTCTCAGCGATGGTGATAAGCCGTAGCCAGGGTAGACACTGTCCGTCCACCAGACCTTAACCCGAAAACCTGTCCCTGGTAATTCCCCGGCGACCAGCCTGCCCTGCTGCTTTCTGCCGTAATGGGATATGCTATGGATTCTCCCGTAGCTCCCGCTGAAGCGGGTGACAGTTGGCATCACGCCTTCTACGCGGTAGATGCCGACCTGGATGCCAACGGCAGCGGTATCGGTACTCACATAGACGCAGGGCTGGACGAGATTGAAATCGGCAGGCATATCCACATCGGCACCTTCAATCTGGTCCTTGTCCGGAGAATCACCGCCATCTTCCACTGCTACAGGATACCCGAGAAGACCAGCAGCAGTATTCCAGTTTGTGGAAATGTTAGCCACATCGTGCTTGCCGATGTTCAGCCAGGTATCAGTGCCGTCTGCGCTGACGGCAACAATTGTCGCCTCCAGGGAATAATTGGGCGGAAACTTTACTGCCCAGATGTCCCCCTTATTCAAGTTCTGATCCTGCCAGGAGCTGAAGGCAGAGGTGCTCCTAGCATATACCCTGCCGTTGCCACTATCCTTGGTGCCCACAGCGATATCGCAAATCTCCTCGTCGCCGCTCCTGCGGTAAGTTGACAGGGCAAGGCACCGGATTTCAGCGGTGGCAGAAATAGGTAAGGCGGTGTCTTCCCAGGTAGCGCCGCCGTCTTTGGACACATAGACTTTCTTCCTGTCGTTGTCCACCACCGCCACGATGTTGGGCTCATTGGGGCAGACCGCCACCTCCTGTGCCGGCAAATCCGCCCCGGCGGCAATAAGGCTGGCTGTTATCTCCGTCCAAGTGGAGCCACCGCTTTCCGAGCGGTATACCCTACCCTTCCGACTGTCAATGGCATAGATGATACCGCCACGTCCTACAGCAATGCGGCTCACCTCGGAGTCCAGCATGATGATGCACCCCCTCCTCCCCGGAGTCTCCACCACGTTCCATTTGAGGGGCAGCCCCAGTCCCTCCCCCGCTGCCCTGGGCAAGAACAGCCCCAAGGACATAATAGCCGTTGCAATCCAGACGAACCAGTGTTTCATACTGCAACTCCACCCCGGAGCAGGGCAAAAGACATCGCCACTATAATAGGTGCAAAAAGTTAAATTTCTGTTAATATATAGCTCGGGGGCACGGCTAATGGCACGCCCTGTCGTGTTAATGGGTTCTTAACAATCATTACCTAAAATCTGTGGTAATTTAGGTGAGATAATACTAAAATATCGGGCGGGTGACAATATGAAAAAAGCACTGATCGCTGTAGCACTGATGGGGCTGCTCTGCACTGCGCTGTTTACTGGCTGTGGTTCAAAAAACACTTCCACCCAGACACCGGTCCAGACAGCCACGGTGAAGAAAGGGAACCTTACCGTAGAGATCACCGCCACCGGCAACCTGGCTATGCCGGACTCGGTCAACCTCTCCTTCGGTGCCTCAGGCAAGGTACAGGAAGTGCTGGTGGAGATAGGAGACGAGGTAAAGAAAGGGCAGGTGCTTGCCAGACTGGACACCTCGACCCTGGAGCAGAACCTCATACAGGCGCAGATAAATGTGAAATCGGCACAGTACAGTCTGGAAAAAGCCAAACAGCCGACCACCACCGCTTCCGGCGACCGCATCCTCTCCGCCCCTGACCCGCTCGACATTGAGATAAAGGAGCTCCAGCTTGAGCTCGCCAAAAAGAGACTGAAGGACGCAGAACGTCAGCTTGAGGAAGCCACCATCGTGGCGCCTTTCGACGGCGTGGTGGCTCAGGTAAACATCTCCAAGGGCGACAGAGCAAGCGATAGCGCCACCGCCATCCGCCTGCTTGACACCTCAAAACTCGAAGTGGATGTGGTGGTCAGCGAGATGGATGTGTTCCAGATAAAGCCCGGGGCGAGGGCAACGGTACAGGTAGATGCCGTCTCCGGCATCAGCTTCCCCGCCAGGGTGAAGCGCATCTCCCCCGCCGCCACCATCCAGCAGAACGTGGTCAACTACAAGGTACGGTTGGAACTCATCACCGGCGAGACCATGGCAACACAGCAGCGCTCCCCTTCCCAGATAACGCTGGAGATGCTGCCGGAACAGGTGCGGAAGGCTGTGCAGGAGGGGCGCATCACACTGGAGCAGATCAGACAGTGGGTGGCACAGCGGTACCAGCAGCAGACAGCCAAACCAGCTATTTCCATGGCTGACTTCCAGCCCAAAGAGGGGCTTACCGTCACCGCCACCATATTCGTCAACGAGAGGAGGGACGTGCTGCTGGTGCCTAACGGCGCTATCGTCAAAGAAGGCGGCAAGTCATACGTCCAGGTGGTTAACGGCGAGGTCACCGAAAAGCGCGAGGTGGTCACGGGCTTGAGCAACTGGCAGTATACCGAAATCACCGAGGGGGTCAGCGAGGGCGAGCAGGTGCTCATCGTCAAAGCCACATCGTCATCAACGCCAACATCGACGCAGCAGACACAACGTCCCCCGATGATGATGTTCAGATGATCAAGCTCCAGCAGATAACCAAGACGTATACGCTAGGGAAAAGAGAGCTTCAGGTACTCAGAGGCATAGACCTCTTCGTGGAACAGGGAGAGCTGGTGGCAATAATGGGTCCTTCAGGCTCGGGCAAGACCACCTTGCTCAACATCATCGGCTGTCTGGATCGGCCTACGACTGGCAGCTATTACCTCGATGGTAAAGAGGTAAGTTCGTTGAGCAGCACCGAGCTTGCCGCCATCAGGGCAAAAAAGATAGGCTTCGTCTTTCAGACGTTCAATCTGCTGCCCCGCCTGTCAGCCCGCGCCAATGTGGAGCTGGGAATTAAATACGCTGGCATCGACGACCGCGACCTGGCTCTGGAAGCGCTGCGGCGGGTGGGGCTTGCCGACAGGGCTAACCACCGCCCCACCGAGCTTTCCGGCGGCGAACAGCAGCGGGTGGCTATAGCCAGAGCATTGGTAAAGAAGCCGCCGGTGATCCTTGCTGATGAGCCTACGGGCAACCTGGACAGCAAGTCTGGAGAGGAGGTGCTTTCCCTGCTCACCGAACTGCACCGGGAGCAGGGCATCACTCTGGTGATGATCACCCACGACCCTGACATCGCCCAACGCTGTCAGCGCATCGTACGCCTTAGGGACGGGCTGGTTGTGTCCGAGGAGAGGACATGAAAGGCTGGCAACCAGCAACAATCAAAGGACTGAAGAGGTGGCTCGACCCGGTACACAGCGCCTGGACGAGCATAACCACCCACAAACTGCGTAGCTTCCTCACCATCCTGGGCATCGTCATCGGCATCGCCGCCGTGATCGCGCTTATGTCCATCGGCAGGGGGGCACAGGCACAGATAATGTCCCGCATCCAGGGGCTGGGGGCAGACCTGATCGGCATCCGCCCGGGGATGGTTACGGCTGGCGGCATCAGGGGCGGCTTCGGTAGTGCCAGCACGCTCACCCTGGAAGACGCCGAGGCGATCAGGGCACAGGTGTCATATATAGCCGCACTGGCACCGACCTTTTCTTCATACCAGCAGCTAGTTGCCGGCAGCCAGAACATGAATGCCCAGGTCATCGGCACCGCACCAGAGTACATGTTCCTGTACAGTTTAGAGCTAGCCGACGGTGATTTCTTCACCGACTACGACTACCAGAGGGGCAACAGGGTGGCGGTGCTCGGTTCCAATGTCAAACAGACTCTGTTTGGTGACGAATCGCCGGTGGGGCAGCAGATGCGCGTCGGCGGCAATATCGTCCGCGTGGTGGGCGTGCTTAAGGGCAAAGGTGCGGTCTGGGCTTCGCCTGACGACGCCGTCATCATCCCGCTCACCGCCATGCAGCAGATGGTCACCCAGCCGCGGACGAGCCGCGGTGAGCGCGTGGTCACCTCCATAGCCCTGAAGGTAACCGACCAGAGCCAGATAGACTTTGTCACCCAGCAGATCACCGACCTGCTGCGCTCCCGCCACCGCATCGCCCCGGGCGCTGAGAACGACTTCAACATTACCTCGGTTAAGGCGGTGACACAGGCGCTGTCGGAAGCCGCCGGCACCATGACCCTTTTCCTCAGCGCCGTGGCTGCCATCTCACTGCTTGTCGGCGGCATTGGAGTGATGAACATTATGCTGGTCTCGGTGCTGGAGAGGACCAGAGAGATAGGCGTTCTCAAAGCGCTGGGGGCTAGGGAGCGCGACATCTGGGGGCAATTTCTCACTGAATCTGCCTTCCTCACCCTCACCGGCGGTATCATAGGGGTAATCGTCGGCTGCGGGGTATCCGTGCTGCTTTCACGACTTAAGGTGATGACTACGCTCCTCTCCCCGGACATCATCATCCTCGCCGTGGTGGTCTCCCTGGGTGTGGGGCTGTTCTTCGGTTTCTACCCGGCGTGGAATGCCTCACGCCTCGACCCCATAGAGGCATTACGCTACGAGTAGCAAGGGCTCAATCCACAGTGGTACCACCGTCTCCACCGTAAGCTGGCAGCTTGATGGTGAAGACGCTTCCCTTCCCCGGCATGCTCTCAGCGGTTAGCTGACCACCGTGTGCTTCGATAAGCCTCTTGGCGATGGTCAGCCCCAAACCGCTGCCCCCGGTAGCCCGTGACCTCGACTTGTCAACGCGATAGAAGCGCTCAAAAATGTAGGGAAGGTCCTCCGGGGGTATGCCGGGACCGCTGTCAGCAACACTTACTGACACCCCGTCTTTTGTCTGCCCCACCGATATGGTGATCTCACCGCCTTCCGGTGCGAAGTTGATAGCATTGCCCAAGAGGTTGCGCATCACCTGTCCTATCCGTTGTCCGTCCACAAATGCCGTTGCTGCTATCTCGGGCATTTCCAGATGCAACTTCAGCCCTTTCGCCGTTGCCTGATAGCCCATGGCACCGGCGACATCCCGGACAATGTCCCTAATGTCACAGACCTGCCTGTCCAGGCTGAGCCCGCCTGATTCAGCCAGAGCCAGCTCATGGAGGTCATCCACCAGACGCGATAGCAGTTGCACCTCTTCATAGATAAGCTTGATGGTGGCTTCATCCGCCTCCACCACGCCGTCCTGGATGCCCTCAAGGTAGCCCTTTATATTGGAAAGCGGCGTCCTCAGCTCGTGGGCGACATCGGCAACAAGGTCGCGCCGCAGCTTATCGGCTTTCTCCAGTTCCGCTGCCATGGAATTGAACGCCGTTGCCAGCTCCCCCAGCTCGTCCCTAGACTTCACCGCCGCCCGCTGGCTGAAATCGCCTTTCCCCAAGTTGCGGGCAGCGGTAACCAGGCTCTGCACCGGTGCCGTGATGCGTCGTGACAGGAAGAAGGCAAGCACCAGCGCCAGACCGATTCCCACCAGCCCTCCCCAGACCACAGACCATACTATTGAATTACGCAGCTCTGCTATCCTTGTTTCCCAGAACTGCCACGCCGGCGGCATTCTCGGCACCTGCATATTCCCCGGCTCCACAACCAGGTACCCCAACCTCTGAAACTTACCATCATCTGCAGGTACAAAAATGGGTGCGAACAGCGGCGGTGGCTCTGACATTTCATCGGGCTGTTCGCCCGGTGGTCCCCCCATCCCCCAGGGGCGGGCATAGGCGCTGACATTCAGCCTCTCCCCAAGAGAAGACTTGTTTGAGTCAGCGACCACCACACCACTGGTATCCACTATCCTTACCCGCCAGCCGTAAAGCTGCCCCATCTGCTCCACCGATGACTGGACGCCCTCCCAGTCCTGTTTAGCAATGTAATGGCGTAGCAGCAACTCCCTCATCCGCGCCATCTGCTCGCCCCTCCTGCCATACTCGTAATGTTGTATCTGGGTGCTGGCAGAGGTGCTAATGAACAGCGAGATGGCACCCACTGTGACCGCCACCACCGCCACAAATATCAAAAACAGACGCCAGCGGAGACCCAGCGACCTCACTTTTTCACCTCAAGCTTATATCCCATGCCATAGACCGTCCTGATATATTCGTCGGCTGACGGCTCAGCCTCCTTCAGCTTGCGCCTCAGGTTAAGTATGTGTACATCAAGGGTACGGTCAAAGCCCCGGTAGTCCAGCCCCAGGGCTTTCTCAATGAGCTCTCCCCGGCTGAACACCTTCCCCGGCTCCCTCACCAATGCCGCCAGGATACGGAACTCGGTCGGTGTGAGCCGCAGGTTGTTTTCGCCGAAACGGGCTTCGCCAGTACGAAAGTCCACCGTGAGCTTCCCGTATGTCATTTCCGGCGGTCCGCTGAGCAGCTCGTGGCGATTGCTGCGGCGCAGTATCGCCTGCACCCTTGCCACCAGTTCTCTGGGGCTGAAAGGTTTGACTACATAGTCATCAGCGCCGCAGTCAAACCCCCGAAGCCTGTCTGACTCAGTGACCTTGGCTGTGAGCATGATTACGGGGACATCTGAATCCAACCGAATCTGCCTGCAGACGCTCAGTCCATCCATACCGGGCAACATGATGTCGAGCACCACCAGGTCAAATTCTTCCTGTCGCATTTTCTCCAGTGCCGCGCTTCCATCATGTGCAATATCAACGGTATAACCCGCCCGCTCCAAGTATAGTCTCACCAAATCAGCGGTCTTATGGTCATCCTCCACCGCCAGTATCCTTTGCTGCTTTTTCACCATCTTGGCGATTCCCCCAAATCAAATATCCATCATTATTATTGTATGCGATTGTTAAGAACGTGTTAAATGAGGGGATGACAAGCTTAACTGGAATTTAAGAATCCCGCCTTACAATTTAGAAAAAAGGCGGAAAAGATCTCAAGCGCCTTTAAGCAAGCCAGGACGGAACTCCAAAGTAAGAGACAGCAATAAACTGGTGATGCGCCCGCCACCCAGGTCAGTTTCTGGTCTTTGATATGGTTTAAAGCGACCCGAGAAATTCCTTTACTCTGGCAACGATCCGGGGAAGTATCTCGGCGAGCCTGCCCTGGATGAGATAGTCGGAGATGCCTTCGTGAGTCAGTGGTGTGGGTTCGGCATTGACCTCGATTATTACCGTCCTCTTTCCCTGCCCTTCAGAGAACAGCCTTGAGCCTGCCCTCCTGTAGCGCGCCACCCGCGGCAGCTCAGCAAAGGGGTAGACCACAGCAGAGGTGCCGCAGATGAGCATCAAATCGCAGCGGTGCGCCTCTTCCAGACTGGCATGGGCGACATCCGCTGGTATCGGCTCGTTGAAGTGTACCACATCGTCCTTTATCGGCGACTTACATTCCATGCACCGCGGCGGCAGCTTGCCTTCAGCTAGGAGCTGGCTCAGATCATACTCCGTATATCTAAAGCGAAGTCCGCAGGATGGGCACCTCAGTTTGTAAATGCTGCCGTGGTACTCAAACACCCTCTGGCTACCGGCTTTTTCATGCAGTCCGTCTATGTTCTGGGTGAGCACACTTTTTATGATGCCCATCCTCTCCAGTTCGGCAAGGGCGTGGTGTGCCGGATTGGGCTTCGCCTCCCGCAGGTTGCCCAGGAGAGAGGTGCCCATGGTCAGCCTGTCATGCCAGTACTGTGCCGGATCACGGAGGAATCTGAAATAGGTCTCGTAAGCCCGCTTTTCAGCTTCCGGGTTCTTCGTCCAGATGCCGTCGGGACCGCGGAAATCAGGTATGCCGGAGTCCGTGGAAATGCCGGCTCCGGTCAGGGCAATAGCATAGCTGCTGGAAGCTAAATCCTTGGCAGCAAGTTCGATCAGTTCTTCGACATTGCTCATCTCTACACCTCCCGCTTTCCAGTCACTGCAAAACAGCTATTCCGTCCGGTCCAGTAGCCACACTACCAGCCCTGCATACCTACTGCCCCGCTTTTTCTCCGCGGGTGCGGCCGCGCAGCTGGTCAAGTGTATACGGGGCTGCACCCTCGGTCCGCCCCAGCCGCCCCAGCGCATTGAGCTGGCGGTGGTAGGCGAACACAGCGTCCAGATTAAGCATCAGGGCATGGGTGTTCAGGGCTTCCTTGAGTATCATCATGCCATCGGCAGGCACCTCAGCCATCTCCTTCGCCATCTTCCAAACCTCCTCCTCCAGTTTGTCTGCCGGCACCGCCTTGTTCACCAGGCCGATGCGTTCCGCCTCCTTACCGCTGATAAGCCTGCTGGTGAAGAGCAGCTCCTTGGCTTTACGTAAGCCGAGATAGGTCACCCACAACGGCATGCTGGTCACCCCTCCAGCCCGGGTGGCGGGATGCCCCAGTATGGCGTCCTCGGCGGCGATGGCGATGTCACAGCACATCTGTAGATAGCATCCCGCTGCCAGACAGTAGCCGTGGATCTGGGCAATGGTCGGCTTGGGAAAATTGAAGATCCGGAGATAGCGGGCGCTGATGCCGCGCAGTGTCCTCAGGGCGTTGCCGATCGTCCAGCGGTCGTAACCTTCGGGGATGCTTATATATGGGCTGCCGGTGAGGTCATAACCGGAACAGAACGCCTTGCCAGCACCTTTAAGGATGACCACCTTCACCTCGGGGTCGCTCTCAGCCTGTTCAAAGGCGGCATCCAGATCCCTGAGCAGGGTGTGGTTTAAAGCATTGCGTTTGTCCGGGCGGTTCATGGTGATGGTAGCGATATTCTCCTTAACCTCATAGATTACAGTCTCAAAGTTCATACTGACCTCCTTTGCGTGGCTCTCCTGCGACAGGACAATTCTAGCACATACCCCAGCGGCAAGAAAAAACCTTCCGTTTGACAGGAGTGAAAGATATGTGCTAGCCTCTCTGCAACTATAATGTACGGTAAAAGTCGGTAAATAGCCTGAGAAGGTGGCTATGCCAAGAGGGGTGAGAAAGAGAGAGGATGCGACGAGAATTCTGGGAGATGTGAGCGGCGATAAGAGGTTCTTCTGCCACGATGGCTGCATCGCCAGTAATTTGCAAGAGCTGGCTAACTGCCTGAGCCATATGAGCGAACAGAGCTATAGCCATCACGTGACCGGCGAAAAGAACGATTTCAGTAACTGGGTGCGCGATGTCTTCGGCGATGTCAGGCTGGCAAATGAACTGTCTCGTAGCCGCAACAGGGCTGATGCCACCAGGATATTGAACCAACGGATCTCATGGCTCAAGAAGAAGCTGCACTAGTGGATGAGCTGTACCCGCGGTTGACTCGACAGGAAAAAAGGTCTTAAATATTACAACAGTTAATAAATGAGCAACGCCTCAACATACCGCGCTGGACTGCAGTCACTGGCTCTGGCACTGATCTTCATGCCGGAGCCCGTGAGCACGGTGGTCGGTCTTGGCTTGCTCGGCGTGTCACGCGCCATAGAGACGTCCAGGCCGAATAATTTCCGCCGCCTCAGCAACGGCATCAGCGACCACTTCGATTATAAGCTCGCGATAAGGGGTAACTCTACAATCGCTGTAGAGTTTAAACCCAAGCGGCATGGGCAGCTCCCCAGAGCATACCCCAAGATCGCCAGACTGCAGGACAACCCCGAAGCTCTGAAATCGCTGCAGGAAAAAGTACAGCTACAGCTCAAGAAGGGAACGACAGCCCCCTCAGCGCTGGAGTCGGCAGGGCTGCTCAGGCCACCGGTGCGCCTGCACCCGAGACTGACACCAAGCAGCCTTACAGTCCCCCCCATCGCAGGCAGGGGCTCTGCTCAAGGAGCCAGAACTAGGAGAGGTGCGCCTCAGAGCAGAATAACTTAAACCAAAGCAATACCGACTCACTACAAAAAGGAGAAGCACTGAGTGACAGGTGAAACCAGAGGGACTGACCTGACACCCTTTTTCCAGCCCCGCTCTATAGCTATAGTGGGCGCCTCAAAGGACGAGCTGAAGTCAGGCGGTATGTTCATCTCTAGCCTGCTCAAGGACGGTTATGAGGGTGTCATCTACCCCATCAACCCCAGGGAATCTGAAATTATGTCCCTGAAGTGTTACTCCAGCGTCAGTGAGGTGCCCGGAGAGGTCGACCTCGCTATTATAGCCATACCGGCAAAAAATGTGCCCAAGGCGATGGCTGACTGCGCACAGAAAAAGGTAAGGTTCGCCATCGTGCACAGCGCCGGCTTCGCCGAGCTCGGTGGCGAGGGAATGAAATTACAGCGTGAGATGGTGGAAATAGCCCGAGGTGGTGGTGTGCGGGTGGTGGGGCCCAACTGCATGGGGATTTTCTCACCGAAGGCTAAGATCAACACAATATCCGCCCATACTAGAATGGCGATGGAGCCCGGCGGCATCGCCTTCGCGGGGCAGAGCGGCTGGGCGAGCGAGAACATGGTGCTCCTCGGCACCGAGCGCGGACTGCGCTTCAAAGGAGTGGTCAGCATCGGCAACCAGAGCGATCTCTCCATCGAGGACTTTCTGGAGTACTTCGGTACTGATCCTGAGACAAAGGTTATCTGTTTCTACATTGAGGGGCTGAAACAGCCGAAGCGTTTCTTCAAACTTGCAGAGAAAATTTCACCGCAGAAGCCAATAATCGTCTGGAAGGGCGGTAGCTCCGAGGCAGGAGCAAAAGCCGCCATGTCACACACCGCCTCACTGGCTGGCAGCTACACCGTTTTCGAAGCCGCCTGTAAGCAGAATGGGGTCGTCCTTGCGCAGGGGCTAAAGGAGCTCATGGACTTAGCAGCGGGCTTCTCAGCATCATTCCTGCCGCAGGGCAGAGAGGTGGGCTTACTCATCGAGGCTGGCGGCGGTGCTGTCGCCAGTGCCGATGCCTGCGCTAAGGAAGGGCTGAAGGTATCACCGCTGCCCGAAGCTGTCCAGCAGAGGCTGCGCGACTTCCTCAAGGACAGGATACCGCCCTCACCCAGCCTCAAAAATCCGGTGGATCTGGTCTGGGTACCCTTCGGCGAGGCAAACCTTGTCTACAGCACCTGCCTTGAGCTCATGATTGAGGCAGTGGACGCCTGCCTCACCATCTGCTACGCCTTTCTGGAGGACGAAAACTTCCTCGCCCGGCTGGAAGGAATACGCGATAAAGCCAAAAAGCCCATCGTCGTGGTGCCGGGGCATTCCAACGAGCAGCAAAAGGGGATGACCCTGGCGACGAGGCGTGGCATTCCCGCCTATGCCATGCCCGAGGACGCTATAAGGGTGCTCGGCGCCATGGTGCGGCGTTCTGAGTATTTGAAAAGCCTGCAGCCCTGATAATCTGGGCGGTCAGACCTCCAGCCCCACCCGGTAGCCCTCCTCCACCGCCTCCCTTATCCCCCGCGGCGTCACGCAGTCACCCACACGCACCAGCTTGGGCACCTTTCTCCTGAGCAACTTTGCCAGCCCGTCGTTGGGTACAGCACCGGCTGCCACCACCACAGTGTCCGCCTCCACCAGCCGCCTGTTGCCCTCGCTGTCCCGGATCACCACGCCGTCTCCGGTGATTTCCTCGTAATTCACACCGGTGAGGATGGTGGCACCCTTAATATGCAACCTCTCGATCATCGGCTCCCTCACCGAACGGTTAACTTTGGTCGCCAGCCTTGCCCCACGCCTCATGATGGTCACCTTCTTGCCACGGTCAAGAAGGTAGAGTGCCGTCTCGCAACCGACAAGTTCGCCGCCGATTATCGCTACCCGCCCACCGGTCTCAGCGCCGCTGAGCACCTGGCTTGCCAGCAGCACATTCTTCCCCTTGATTCCGGCGATGTCCGGAATGAACGGCTTGACGCCGGTCGCCAGGATGACCACATCGGGCTTACACTCTGAGAGCAGGTCGGGGGTGAACTCCTGCTTCAGCCTCACCCTAACGCCAAGCTTATTCACCTGCCCGATGAGATACCGACGGTAAGCCTCGATGGTGTCTTTGAACGGAGGTTTAGCCGCCAGTATGAGCTGCCCGCCAAGTTCATCAGCCTGCTCAAAAAGCACCACCTCGTGTCCCCGCTGCGCTGCTACGATAGCAGCCTGCATGCCGCCGGGACCTGCACCGACCACCACCACCTTCTTCCTTTTCCCCACCAGCAGCGCCGCCCACTCCCTTTCCCTGCCCAGCGTGGGGTTCACTGTGCAGCCGACGCCGTTGCCCCTCCTTCTCCCCACACTGTCCAAACAGTAGAAGCAGCGCAGGCAGGTCCTTATGTCCTCCAGTCTGCCATTGGCTATCTTTCCCACCGTATGAGCATCGGCAAGGAGCTGCCTGCCCATGGCAATAAAGTCCGCTCTCCCCTGGCGGAGCGCTTCCTCGCCAATTTCCGGTGTTATCCTGCCCACCGCGATCACCGGCACCGAAACCGCCTGTTTCACCGCCTCAGCGTACTCAATGAAGGCGCCGGGCTGCTGCGCCATCGGTGGACGACGGGCGACGCCAACCGCATGCGCCGAGACATGGATGGCATCGGCACCGGCTTCCTCAGCCAACTTTGCCACTACCCTGGTCTCCTCCAGCGTGATGCCCCCTTCTACATTCATCTCCACGGCGCTGAGCCGGCACCATACCGGATAGTCGCGCCCCAGCCTTGAGCGTATCGCCCTTATCACCTCCACAAGGAACCGCGCCCGGTTTTCCAGGCTGCCGCCGTACTCGTCCTGCCGCCTATTGGAAAGTGGCGAGAGGAACTGGCTCACCAGATAGCCGTGGGCACCGTGTATTTCCACACCATCGAAGCCGGCCTCCCTCGCCCGCCAGGCAGCCTCAGCAAAGCAGCTAACCAGCCGCTTTATCTCCTCCAGGGTGAGTTCATTCGGTACCTCGCCATCGCGACCAGGGATGGGTGATGGTGCCACCGGCTTGAAGCCGGTAAGGCGGGAAGAGGTCTGCCTGCCGGCGTGGTGCAACTGTATCGCCGCCCTGGCGCCATGGCGCTTGACGGCGGCAGCCAGCTTGGCAAGCCCAGGGATGAAGGTATCCTGGTCGACTACAATCTGCCTCACAAGTCCTCTGCCCACGGGTGCATCTATGCAGCTAATCTCCACAATGATCAGCCCCGGTCCTTCCTTAGCCCTCTCCTCGTAGTAGGCTATCAGCCTCTCTGTCACCGAACCGTCCTCAGAGGCATAGCCAGTAGCCATCGGCGGCATGACAATGCGGTTCCTGACCTCCATGGTGCCGATCTTTCCCGGCTGAAAAAGCCTTTCAAACTCTGCTGACGCCATTGGGTTACCTCCTCTAGCAGAAGTGGGGGACAATGATGCTGTAATTTAACACAACCCGCAGAGCGGGTTCAAACCCACTCCTCGCCGAGGACAGAATTATGTCGAGGTTGGGAAAGCAGGGTTATCTTGCTGGCAGACGGCGACGCCGATGACACGGGGACCGACTTGGGTGCCGATGACCGGGCTGATCTTGAGCCAGCGGATGTGCTCCTTGGGGAATTCGGCGCTGAGCTCCCGTGCCAGCATGTCGTCCTCACCGTGCGTCATGGCGTCCTCAATCGCCAGCTCTTTTATCTCCAGGAAGGGTGAGACGAAGTCGCGGAGGTATTCCAGTGCCTTCGCTCGGCATCTCACCCCGGTCACCCCCACGGTGATGCCATCCTTAAGGGAAAAGGATTGTGTTCAACTTCAGCGCCGAGCCCAGAAAAGCCTGCGCCCTGCCGATGCACCCGCCACACTGAAGGTATTCTAGTGTGTCAAAGACGATGCGTAGATCCGCCCGCCTCATGCTGTCATACACCACCCGCTTCACCTCCTCCATATACGACTTTCGCCTGTCAACGGCTGCTGTGATTGCTGGTTTTGGCTTATTTTGCCAGCTTTGGCGCCAGCCAGCAGCCGAGGTCGGTCGCCATCATGTCACCGGTCTCCTCATATGCCCTACCTCGGCAACCACTGCAGGTAAGCTTGTAATCGCACCTGCCGCATTCGCCTCTGAGCAGCTCTCTTTTTCTCAACTGCTGTAACACCGACGAGTTCTTCCAGATGGAGGCTATATCCTGCTGCCTGATATTGCCCAAGTTTATCTGTAGCAGCATGCACGGGTTCACCTCGCCATTGCACTGGACCATCACATAGCCCATGGGCATGCCGGCGGCACAGCCTCTGCCGTAGTAAGGGATCCTCCTCAAAAGTTCAGAGGGAAAGTGTCTTGGCTTAATCTGCTTTTGTTGTAGCAACAAGGGGTACATGGGGCATCCCGGTACCCTGATGACTATGGGACAGTCCGCTTGAAGTTGGGCAAGCCGTTCCATAGCCTGTCGTCTCTCTTCGTTACTCAGCACCTGCCCCCGGCACTCCTCTTTAGCCCGTCCGGCAGCCACCAAGTCGAACAGTTCAGCGGCATCCGCACCGTATTCCACAGCCATCTGCACCAGGTCCTCCAGTTGCGACAATGTTTCCTTCCTGATTACCGTATTGAACTGGAAGGGCAGACCTGTCTTCCTGCAGGCTTCCACCCCCCTTAAAGCATCGGCGAAGGCACCTGAAACACCCCTGAAAGAATCATGTGTCTGCGCGTCGGCGCCGTCGATGGAGATAGCAACCGCCATCACGCCGACTTCCTTCATTTTCCTAGCGGCGACTTCGTCTATGAGTGTGCCGTTGCTGCCGATGGTGGTCCTTATCCCCTTGCTTGAGGCATAGCTAATAACATCGAACAGGTCTTCGCGGCATAACGGCTCTCCACCATCTATAATGAGCAGCCCGATGCCCCATCTGGAGAGGTTATCGATCAGGCTGAGCGCTTCCTCCGTGGAGAGTTCATCCGGTGCTGGCTCATCCACCGATCCGCTATAGCAGTGCTTGCACTTCAGGTTGCATTTTCGGGTAATGCTGTATGATACCATGAACGGTGGTTGCACCTGTCTCCTCCCGTAAGTTATTGTGCTGTGGTGAGCGTTACATGGCTGCCGTGGCTGGCTGGCTTGGTTTCGGCATAGTCTAACATAGCCCTGCTACCATGGCAACGCGAAAGGGTCAGGTTGTTCCGGCGGACACGAGCCTTTATACTAAGAGCAGCTGTGGAGAAAAGCGAATGGCTGGCACGATAAAGCTGGGGGAACTATTTGGCATACCGGTGCGGCTGCACTATACCTGGCTGGTGGCGCTGGTGCTGGTGAGCATAGCGCTGGCGCTGTACTTCTGGGGAGTGCATTCGGCGTGGCATAACCTGGCGTCCGGTGCCGCTGCCAGTGTGCTATTTTTCTTTTCCATGTGCCTGCGCGAAATTGCCTGCGTTTTTGCTGCCAGAAAGCTGGGCATGCCGGTGAGGGGGATAACACTGTTCGTCTTCGCTGGCATGCCCCGTATCGCCGAGCAGGACTCAAAGCCCCTGCCCGAGCTCGCCCTTGCTGCCGTTGGCTTCCTGGCTAACCTGGCTATCGCCGGAGTGTTCTATGCCCTTTACGGCATGTTGATTAACCTGGGCAGCCTATCACTTGCCGATCTGATGCAATGGCTGTTCTACTTCAATATTATGGTAGCCCTGTTCAACCTGCTGCCGGCACCGCCGCTAGCCATGGGCATAGCACTGCAGGCTGTCCTGCAGCTGGCACTGGGTGACCTGAGCCGGGCAGCCCGCATCGCCACGCTGCTTGGTCGCAGCATCGCCATAATGCTCATCCTGACCGGCATTACAGTGCTCGTCGCCAGCCGTGACCTGTTCGCCGGCACCGCCATCGCGGTCTCCGGCTGGTTTCTGGAAAATGCCGCCTCAGCCAGCCGGCGGCAAGCGCTGGTGCGCCACGCCCTCCACGGAATCACCGCCCATAACCTCATGACCGAAGACTATACCCCTCTAAAGCAACAGCTTACCTTCGGGCTGGTGCGCGACTACATCATCAATTCAGGGCAGAACTGCTTCTTCGTTATCGAGGACGGCAAGCTGGAGGGCATCGTCACCCTCACAGATATCCTTATCCCGCCGAAGCGCTGGAACTCCACAAGGATAAGCGATATTATGACACCGGCAAGAAAGCTGAAGACGGCACCGCCATCCGAGCCAGCGGTAAACTTGCTAGAACTAATGGACGATTTTGGCATAGGTCAGGTGCCCGTGGTCAGGGGCAGAATGCCTCTGGGCATGGTCACCAGGGAAAGGCTACTGCGCTTCCTCAAGGCACGGGCAATTCTACGGGCTTTTTAATGACGGCTATCTGGTGGGCGCTTCGGGCACTGCCGGCACCTCATCGATAACCTTCCTCTGCCGGACCTCTTTGTAGTAAACCCGCCAGTTAGCCTCAAACCAGCGGAATGGCTTCTCGGCGCGGGAGAACGCCAGCACCCTCATATCCTGCAGGTCATCGCTCAGCCAGGCTGCCCGATAGACCTCGCTCAGGGGTGTCCCCGCCGTAACCTCAATCTCCCAGCGGTCACGCCTGAGCCCGGCATCAAGCCTGCCCTGGAGGTATATCTCCCAGTCAATCCTTACAGAGCTTCTCGGTGCAGCCGAGGTCCTGAGGTAGAGCCGGCAGTCACAGGTATCGTTCGGCTCGAGCCAGCGCACCTCCCCCAAGCTGGTAAACCATGCTGAAGAGTCCATTTTCCTCACCGTATACCGACTTCGCGCCACTTCCTCATAGCTAGCCAGCGCCGGCGATACCACATCCTCCCACTGCTGCCATTTCACATAAGAGGGGTTCCAGTGCCACACAGTACCTCTGCCGCCGAGGACGTCGCCCAGGATGTCGTTCCAGTACTCCTTGCCCATGCCCGATGGTGCCCGGCGGCTGAAACTGCCCTGCCGCGCGAGCGCAGAACACTCGACGTCACCGCCGAACAGGTACTTCAGTATCTGCTCCGCTATAAACCCCGCGACCTCCTTCATGTTGCCAAAATCGCTGTGTCCGTACTCGCCGTAATAAACCACATCAGCGCCCTCACTGTACATTGCCGATACCGGCAGGGCGCCGTCGTCCATGTCCCGGGGATACATGTCCATGCCGCCGTAGTTGAACTGACTACCCAATGGTGCGACCTCCCCGGAGACCAACGCCAGCCAGTGTCTATTCCTTGCCACCCAGTCGCCATCGACACTGCTATCGTATGTCGCCACCGATTTACATACCCCCCTGTCAGCACGTACCACCATGGCGGCACGGCAATAGCTCTCGAAAGTGGCTGCCCCTGCCATAAAGTACTTATTCAACGGCGGCACTGGACTATTGATGGTGACCACCAGCACTGTCCTGTCAGCCAAGCTGCCCACGTTTTTCGCCACCCCGTAGAGGGCAGCCTTGCCGCCCATGCTGTGCCCGATGAGCACCAGACTACCCTCCTGTGGCAAGTACTGGTCAACGCTTTTCGCCAGGTTCAGCGCCCAGGTATCCAGGTCAACATCGTTGGGATAACAGCGGTTGAGGATATTGAACCTTACCTTGACGCCGGGGTTAGCGCGCTCGTATTCCTGAATGTAGCTG
Source organism: Dehalococcoidia bacterium (assembly GCA_034435835.1). Lineage (GTDB taxonomy): Bacteria > Chloroflexota > Dehalococcoidia > GIF9 > UBA5629 > CALJTV01. The sequence goes on from DAOTWF010000017.1 coordinate 87,773, forward strand.
AAGATGCGTTCGGAGAGGATATCAGCCAGCAGTTGCTGGGCGCAGGAGTTGCCGCCGGCACCGTGGCTGAAGACGAAATTCAGCGTCTTCACCATCACCGGCGTTTCCGCCCGCACCGTCGAAACAAACAGGATTAACAGGGGACAGAGGGATAGCCAGACAATAAAAGCAAGCCTTCGCATGGTCTGCACCAAAACACCCACTCTAATATAGCAAAAATGCTATCAATTACCTAGCGGACGGTAGCGCACAGGTGTGCCGCGCTGCCTTCGGGTCACCTGCGGTAGACGCCGATGATTTCGAAGCCTTCAGGGATACGGTGCTCCCTAGTCAACCGTTCGGCGTGAAAGCCTTCAAGTTGCCACTTGCCTTCCCAGCCCATCTCCCGCGCCGCCAAATAAAAATGGCACATGGCGATGCCCACATCCAGCCGGTAATAATGTTTGCCCTGGCGCACGCTGGCATATCGTCCGGCAGCATCAGCCAGCGCCACCACCTCGCTTTCAGTCACCAGAAAACGCCACGGCTGGGTGTTCGCCCAGGAAGGCGCCAGCCGGGCACACTCCAGCGCCTCCAGGAGCACCTCGTTCTGCGTCTCAAGCGGCTCACCCCATACCTTACCGAAAGCTATCGCACTTAAAGGCTTGCGCCTGCCGAAGTCCCGGGCACCTATCTTGATAATGTTTCTGGCAAACCTTCCATAAAACGATGTGTCCGGATAGCCAAGCGGCGTTAAGGCGATGACCCGCTCTCCCATCTTTAAGTCCATCAGCTCGCCGATGCTCGCCTCGGTGAACATGCCGCCGATCCAGCAGGTGCCCAGACCCTTTTCGGTGGCACACAGCACCAGTTGCTCCATGCGGAACCCCATGTTTTCCATAAAGTGCGGCTTCTCCTGAGAGGTGGCAACGATGAAATGCGGTGCCGAGCCGAAGAGCCAGCGCCCACCGGTGAGCATCGTCATACGCTCGGCTATCACCCTGCCCTCGGTGAATAGATGAAAATGCACCGCGATCTCCGGAGCCAGCGCCACTGACTTCTCACCAGCCTTCATCACTGCCTCAAGCACCTCGTCGGCGACCCCCTGCGAAAGGTAGTGCCGGATGCTCCTGCGGCGGCGGATGATGTCACGAATGTCAGCCATAGCTCATTTCAAGCTGCGCCCACCCCGGACGGCACCCCTGCCCTGCGGGCACAGAACTTTATCAGCTCGGCGAAGCTGTTTATCTTCGCCAGATTGTTGGTCTCCGGGAAGCCATCGTAGGTGAGGCTGATCCAGGGCTTGTGGTAGAGCAAACTCAACTTTTCCGCCATCGCTGCCACAATGCCGCCGGGCATGCAGCCGTGGGGCATCACCGAGATGACGCCGGCGAATTTGGGGTTCTCCAGCCACTCCACACCGCCGCCGATGCTGAGCACCGCCTCGCTGCCACACTTCGGCGAAAGATAACGGCTGGTAAGTTCTAGTATTTCGGTCACCGCCGGCTCAACGATGTCCAGCACCTCGTGGCAGTGTCGGGCAAGCGAATGCTCGTCGCGCTCCTGAATGCGCTTCTTAATGTAGCTGACGATGGCTTTGCCCCAATTTCTGTCCATCACAGCGTCCTCCAAGTGGCGGTGGTAGATGTACTTCAACCATTCGCCCACCGGCGAGACCACCACCTCCAGCCCCGCCGCCTCACAAGCCCCCACCAGGTCGTTGTTGCTGAACCTGTTGGAGCGGAGGTAAATCTCGCCGTTTATACCCACCAGCGGCCTTCGCGGCAGCGAGGTGTCGATTACTCCCCTGAATGCGGTAGCCGCTTCTCTAAGCAGGTCACCGAACGGCTCCTTTTTGCGGATGCGTTCTAAAATACGTGTTTTGTACTCCTCGAATAAACTCTCAGCGGCGCCGCGCTCTTTCTCGTAAGGGCGAGTGCGCCACAGGAGCTTTTCCAGATGGTCGATGGCGACTATCCCCCGCCACGCCAGCCGCTCGAAGTCACGTCCTAGGTTTATATCACGGTAGGCGTTGTTGGAGACGGTGGTACGGATGGGGAACTCGAAGCCGAGGTCTTTGAGCGCCCGCATGTGTTCGATGGCATATTTGCCGAAGCGACAGGGACCGTAAGAGCCAGCGGTAAAGCCCTCGTACTCGTCCAGCCGGTGATGGTTGTCATAGCAAAACTTGAGCAAGTCGCCCAGCGTCACCCTATATGGAAGGCACTCGGTTCCGGAGGTTATCTGGTTTGCCAGCAGGAGGTTGCGGTCGTCAGGCTCGGGCAGCACCAGTACCCTGGCACCACAGGCCTCCATGGCGGCGGCTATCGCCTCCACGTGGGTACACATGCGGTGGACTACCAGCGTCTTCTGCTCGGTGCGCACAAAGGGCATGGTGCCCCGGTATATGTCTTTCGGCTCCGACCTCTGCTCCCTGGCAGCTTTGGCATAGCCGGTAATGGTGTCCACAAAGGCTTCCAGACGGGTGACTATACCCGCCTCGGCGGCGTGCTCGTCTATCTCAAGCTGCCCCAGAGGCTTTCCACCCATGATATCTTCAACAATTCTGAGTATGAAGGAGTTGGGACCGCAGCCAAAGTTGGTCACCACCAGACCGAACAGCTGCGGGTCGGACTCCACAATGGCGGCACCAGCGATGTGCCGGCTCTCCCACGCCCAGTAAGGACGGTCACTGTACTTCCTCACATCAACGGAGTCAAGCGGCAGGAAGTCAAGCGGCACCGGAACCACGCCCAAGTGCGCCAGTGTCTCAGCGATGCCCAGGTTGGCACCCGAGTCCTGCGACATATATGACCGGGTGAAGATGACCACCCCCAGCCTACCGCTTCTGCGCAGCTCTTCCAGCAGCCTCTTCCCCAGAGCCGCCTTTTCCGCCTCAAATTGTTGCTGTGCCTCGATGCCAGCAAGCGCTGCCTTCCTCCCGGCGCTGCGGCTGAATCCCATCCTCACAGCGACATCCGCCAGGCTCTCGATGGTATCATCGTAGCCACGGCTGAAATCGGTGAAGGGGATGAGCAGCCGCTCACCGATGTCAAGCACCTGCCTGACGATGAATGGCGAAGCCTGCACCAGCGGGCAGGCATATTTCTGGTTCTCAGCCCCCTCTTTCCTGCCCAGGCGGATGGCACAGGGATAGAGGATGAAGTCCACCTTGTCTTTCAGGCTATCAGCATGTCCGTGTACCAGCTTTAGCGGGAAACAGCTATCGGTATAGCTCAGTTCCACCGACCTCTCGATGATCTCTTTGTTCGTCTTCGGCGATAGCACCACCCGCACGTTAAGCGCATTGAGGAAACCGAGCAGCAACGGTAGATAGTCATAGACGTAAAGTGCCCTAGGGATGCCCACCACCGGTCCCCTGCCCTCTCCCTCGCGGTACTCCTTCAGGAGCAGCCGCTCGCGCTCGTCGAAACAGGTGCTTATTCGCTCGCGGCTGATGGCGCTATCATAGCGGTCGCAGCGGCTGCCGTAGAAGGTCGGCTTTTCGTTGGGAAGCTGCATCCGGGTGATGGTGCAGTTGTTGTCACAGCCCTTGCAGACGAAGGTGGAGAAGCTATACTGACCCTCTATCACTCGCTGAAAGCCTTTGAAGCGGGACTTCCCCCCCGCCATCTGTTCCTTAGCCAACAGGGCAGCGCCGATGGCGCCGCTGACCTCCTTGTGCTCAGCCACTATCAACTGCTTGTCTTTGAGCTGTTCGCAGAAGGCAGCGACCACCGCCTGGTTGTAGAAAACGGCGCCGGTGAGGATTACCTTGCTGCCCAGCTTCTTGGTGCCCACCACCTTGGAGAGGTAGTTTTTGGCGATGGAGTTAGCCAGACTGGCGGTGATGACCTCCATGGGGACGTTGTCCTGCTGTACCGAAGCCACCGCCTGTCCCATGAAGGCAGCGCACCTGGTGCCTAAGTCTATGGTGTACGGTGCAGAAAATGCCAGCCGGGCAAACTCGCCGTCCTTCACCGAGACGCCAAGCATCTCGGCAAGCTCGTCTATAAAGCTCCCGGTGCCGGCAGCGCAGGCCTTGTTCATCTCATAGTCCACCACAGTGCCATGCCGCTTGAGCACCAGCTTGGAGTCCTGACCGCCGATCTCGATGATATCGGCATCCGGGTCTATCTCCGCCGCTGCCCTCGTCTGGGCGGTTATCTCGTTCTTGATCAGGTCGGCACCGATGAGGCTGCCGATGAGATACCTGCCAGAACCGGTGACGCCTGCGCCGAGCACGGTGACCTTATCGGCGCCCTTCCTGAGCAGATTGCGGAAGACCTCCTTCACCGCCTCCACGGGCCTGCCTGCGGTCATCAGGTAGTGTTTTGCCAGCACCTGCTTTCCCGTCTCGTCCAGTATCACCGCCTTGGTGCTGGTGGAGCCCACGTCCACGCCGAGATAGCCGGCGCAGGGGGCGGTGATCACCGGGTCAACAGCGGACTGAACGCCACCCATCGGTTGGAGCGGCAACAACCTGAAGTAGCGCTGCTCGGCATTGGCAGGCACGGGGGGGACAACTCTGGAGCTCTTTCCCCGGGAGAGCAGGGCGGCGCCGACGGCTTCGATGTGCAAGTAGTCCTCAGGGACCTTGATGCTGACCGGGTAGCCGTTCCTCTGGGAGATGAGCTCGTTTAAGGCTTTAATGATGGCAGCATTGGCGGCGACGCCGCCGACGAAGTAGACGGGCTCGCGGAAGGCTCCCTTCTTCAGCGATACCACCATGCGGGCTATGCTCTCGCACAGAGCATAGAGCATCGCCTCCACAGGGGCGCCCTTCTGCTGGAGGTGGATGAGGTCGGTCTTGGCGAACACGCTGCACCGGGCGGCGATGCGGGGAGGCGTGTCCTCACAGGCGAGCGCCAGCTTGGCGAACTCCTCCAAGTTGATACCCAGACGGTAAGCCTGCTGCTCTAAGAATCTACCGGTGCCGGCGGCGCAGAGCGGGTTTGCCGCCACCTTCCACGGCTTATTCAGACCGTCCTCAAGCTCGATGACCAGCGCCGTCTGTCCGCCGATCTGGATGATGGTGCTGACGTCGGAATGGCGGTGGAGGAGTCCGTAGGCGATAGCCAGCGGGCTGGTATACTCCGACCAGTTAAGCTCCTTAGGTATCAGCCCTTTGTTCGAACCGCTGATGCCAGCGGCGGAGATTTCCTCGAAAGCCACCTTATGACTGAGGCGCCTGAGCAAAGAGCTTATGGCGGCGCCGGGGCTGGAGGTCACCTTCTCTGCATCCAGCCACAGCACCCTGCCCCCCTCATCGGCGAGCGCCAGCTTGGCGTTCACCGAGCCGATATCAAGTCCTAGAGAGTACGACATCGTTCAAAATGCGGGATGTTGCCGCAGCAACCCTTCCGCCCTAATATTATAGCAGACCGCGATCAACCCCCTGCCGCTTTGAGAGGGGTACTAGTCCTCGCCTAGCAGATGGCTCCTCACCTTGTCATAGCCCGGCGGGTGCTGGGAGGGGTACCTCATGAAGGAGGGCACAGGGTAACGGAACACGCCAGTCTGGTAGCCAGCCTGCAAGCCCTGGATGGTCTTCTCCACCTTGCTCATGGGTATGGAGAAGGCGCACTCGTGGTCCTGGGGGTGCCCGATGATCCTCTCCCCGGTACCCACAATGGCGAACTGGGCTTCGTCCGTCTGGATGGTGCGGGTGATGTAGGTGGTGCATCCCGCCCCAGCTGCCAGCGCCGTCTGGACATTTGGCTTGCCCGTGCCCATCAGGTAGCCGGAGAGCAACACCCATATCTGTGCCGGGCTGCCGTAGGTGAGGATAAGGTGGGGCTCGAAGTTGCAGCGGTGCAGCGGCGCTATCAGCGCATATTTATATTTGCCGTACTCGAATTTGGGCAGGTTCTGGATGCTGGCTGCCGCCTGCTCCTTGGTCATCCCCCATAGCCCCAAAGACGCCTGCAGACTGCCATCGGCGACGTCCGGAAGAAGCGGCAGAAATCCCAGGCTGATGCCGGCGATGTAGCAGCTCTGATACTTGTCCACAGCTATCGTCCAGCCGTACCTCCGCGCCATGGTCACCGCATGGCACAGCGAGATGTTAAAGCCCAAGTCCTTCTGTGATGTTCGGGTCTTTTCCGGAAGCTCGCCCTCCGAGGCACACATCCGTATTGCCAGCGGGAAGGTCTGCGGCTTCAGGTACTGTTCCCACGCCGCCTGCACCTGTTTTGTATCTATCATAGCTCTATCTCCTCTTTACTATCTGCTTGGTGTCATTATAGCCCCCGTGGTACAATCACTCAACCGCGAGGGCAAATGAAGGTCAGGGAGGTCTTGGTCAGGGTCATACTGTCTAAATCGAAGGTGTTCGACTATGTGGTGAATCCCTATGTGGGCTGCCAGCATGGCTGTGCTTACTGCTACGCTAGGTTTATGAAGAGGTTCACCGGGCACAGCGAGCCCTGGGGTGAGTTCGTGGATGTGAAGGTAAACGCGCCAGACCTGCTCCCGCGGCAGATAGCAAGGGCGAAGCCGGGCAGGGTGTGGGTGAGCGGCGTCTGCGACCCTTACCAGCCGCTGGAAGGTAGATACCGGCTCACCAGAAAGTGCCTCGAGATACTTGTCCAGCACCGCTGGGAGGTCACCGTCCAGACCAAGTCGCCGCTGGTGCTGCGAGATATCGACCTGCTGCAAGGCGCACCTGGGATAGAGGTCGGCTTCAGCATCACCACCGCCGATGAAAATATCAGGAAGCTGTTCGAGCCCAAGGCACCGCCCATCGAGGAAAGGCTTGGGGCGCTTAAGGAACTCCACCGCGCCGGCGTCAGGACGTTCGCTATGATAGCGCCGCTTTTACCCGGTGCCGAGGGGCTCCCCGCCAGGCTCAACGGGAAGGTGGACTATGTGTTAATAGACAGGATGAACTACCATTATGCCGACTGGCTCTACCGCAAGCAGGATATTGAAAGCGCCCTGAGCGATGGTTTCTTCTATACTAAAGCGAGGGGGCTTGCCACCGCCCTTGCCGTGCAGGGCATCGAGTGCCAGGTACTTTTCTGACCCCGCTGATGGTAGGGAAAAGGTAAATGACTGTATAATAACGGGACAGGCAACAAAATAAGCTGCGCTTGCAGGGAGACGAATTATGGCTGGCGGTTACATGGGAAAAGTGCTCTGGGTGGAACTCTCCACAGGAAAGATGGAAGAGGAGCCACTCGTTGAGAAGATGTGCCACGATTTCCTCGGCGGCTATGGCATCGGCGCCAGGATACTCTACAACCGCATGAAGCCAGGCGTAGACCCGCTGGGACCTGAGAACATACTGGGCATGCTCACAGGTCCCCTGACCGGCACCCCGGTGCCCACGGGGGCAAGGTACGCCGTGGTGGCGAAATCGCCGCTCACCGGGACCTGGGGCGACGCCAACTCCGGTGGTGACTTCGGTCCCTACCTCAAGTTCTCCGGCTACGACGGCATCTTTTTCACCGGCATTTCACCCAAGCCGGTCTACCTGCTCATCGACAACGGTAAGGCTGAACTCCGGGATGCCAGCCATATCTGGGGGAAGGACACCTACGATACTGAGGACGTTTTACAGGCAGAGCACGGCATGGACAGCCGTGTCTCCTGTATTGGTCCTACCGGCGAGAAAATGTCGCTTATCTCCTGCATCATCACCCAGCGCGGCTGCGCCGCGGGACGTTCCGGGCTGGGGGCGGTGATGGGCTCCAAGAAGCTCAAGGCGGTGGTGGTGAAGGGAAAACACACAGTACCGCTGGCTGATGAAGAAACCCTTGACCGACTGCGCAAGCAGTATCTGGCAGCACTCAACGATAAGCAATCGCCGCGGTATGCATTCACTCAGTCATTCCGCAAGTACGGCACCGCCGGTCATGCCGCCCTTTCAGCACACAATGGCGATACCCCGGTAAAGAACTGGGGCGGAATCGGCGTCATCGACTTCCCCGATGTCTCCGGAATTGAGCCCGAGGCGGTGATAGCTAGGCTGGAAAAGCACATCGGCTGCTGGCACTGTCCTATAGCGTGCGAGGGCGCTTTGAAAGAAGGTGCCGGAGAATACTGGTACCCCGCGGGCACCCGCCGTCCTGAATACGAGACCATCGGTGTCTTCGGCACCATGTGCCTCAACAACCACACCGAGTCCATAGCCCGAGCCAACTACATCTGCAACAGCTATGGACTGGACACCATCTCCGCCGGCTGCACCATCGCCTTCGCCATCGAATGCTACGAGAACGGCATCATCACCAAGGCGGACACCGAAGGCATCGAACTCACCTGGGGCAACCACCGCAGCATCCTGGCTGTGCTGGAGAAAATGGCAAGGAAAGAAGGCTTCGGTGCCGTGCTTGCTGATGGCTCAAAGCTGGCTGCGGAGAGGATCGGGCGTGGTGCCGACCGGTACGCCATACACATCGGCGGGCAGGAGCTGGGGCTTCATGACCCCAAACTGATGCCGCCGATGGTAGGACATATGGAGTCAGCGGCAGCGCGCTATCAGATGGACGCCACCCCGGGGCGCCATACACAAGGCTTCGGTCCCAGCGGCTTCCGTAACCACCTCAGCAACGCCACCGGCGTCTGCTATTTCGGCGGCATCGGTACTGAAATGCTGGCGGACTTCCTTAGCGCCGTGACCGGTTGGGAGTATACTAGAGACGAGCTATTAAAGACCGCTGAGCGCATCGCCACCTTGAGGCATGTGTTCAACCTCAGGGAAGGAATAAACCCGCTCAAGTGGTATGTACACCCGAGGATAATCGGTAGGCCGCCCCTCAACGAGGGTCCCCTGGCAATGGTGACCGCCGACATCGAAGCCCAGGTATACTGGAACCTCGGCGCCCTGGACTGGGATCGCCATACCACCAAGCCAAGCAAGAGAAAGCTGACGGCGCTTGGCCTTGAGGATGTGATAAAAGACCTGTACTAATGGCTATGGGCGGAGCTGTATTCAACTGCACCATTGAGCTCTACGGCATACCCAAGCAGATAACCACCGAGCGCAGGGTGGAGGTGGAACTCGAGGACGGGGTGGGACTTGCCGGGGTGATCGCCGCACTTCGCCGCAAAATCCCGGCGCTCGATGGCACGGTATTCCACCGCGGCGAGGACAGGCTTTCCGAGTTCTATGCCTTCAACATCAACGGGCGCTTCTATATAGACGACAAGGGTATCAGAGTCCACAAAGGGGACCGCATCGCCCTGCTCTCCCTCGCCGCCGGCGGTTGAACTCACACCATTGCTCGAAACTATAGAGGACATCCGGGGTACGTGCTCTTTGATGGTTGCCGTAACGGTATAGCGCTACGGACTCACCACTCCCGGGCGCTCAAGAAAGGGCTCAGTCCCACCGAGTCTTCTGCAAACCAGAAGACAGCCACAGTCGTAGAGTCAAACACATTTAATAAATGCGGCGCCAGAGCCACATTTGCCTAGGAGCCGGTGCCCAGCCGGGGAAACCTGACTGTCTGATAGCAGACTCTATCTAATATACCTTCCTTCTGGCTGCCCAGACAATTATCCCAGCCGTGATAATCACCATACCCGCTATGGCAGCGTATACCACGCCCTGGGCAGGGACCTCAGGAAGGGAAAACCGCTTCAGCAATATTCCCAGCAGTGCCCAGTCAACCACAAGACAGAAGTAGATGTCCTTCCTTGACAGGAGCACTGACAGTGCAATCGCAATACCAGCGATGATCATCGCCACCGCCCAGAATTGCTCGCCGAGACCCCATGCATCCCACCCGATATCCACCAGGAAGGCGGTCACATTGGCGATCGTGGCTATGGTAATCCACCCTAGATACACGCTGAAGGGAAGGTGCACAAAATACTTCTCAGTCTTACTTGCGTCTGATTTACCGACCTGCAGCCTGAGGTAAATCGCCATCAGTGACCCCAGCAGCACCAGCATTATGACCAGCGATAGAGCCACGATTTCATAATGCCAGGCGAATATCCAGCCGATGTTAGCCAGACAGGAGATGAAAAACAGCACCCCGATCCTCTGTATGAAGACATTCCTCCGGAAGTCCCTTCGGACAGAAGGTATTAGCTGATATACGACAAAGACAGCAAGCAGCAGGTAGATTATCCCCCAGATTGAAAAGGTCAGCCCCGCGGGCACAAATAGATTGGGGTAGAGGTCGGCTAACTCGCCGGTGGTCCTGTTGTTTATGGGCAAGGCGTTAGCCAGCCCATTGACGACAATGGTGCCGAGAAACCCCAGCAGGTTAAGTACCGAAAGCACCAGCACCGGCCGATTTCTATTCATAAATACCCCTCAGTATATTTAAGACACTGCGGCTCGGGCTTTGTCCTGTTTATCGCAGGGTCTTTGTCGCTATTTTACACCGTCCCCACCGCAGTAGCAAAAACGGTGCTACAGGTAGTACCTTTTCAACATTGTGAGCAGCTGTCCAGCACAGTCTCCGAGTTCCCGCAGCTCTTCAGGATGTGAAAACAATCCAGCTTCGCATGTGGAGGTCTGTAAGACCGGCCCCGTTTCCCGATCAGGGCCCTGCAACAACCTGCATTTCTATGTCGCCCCGCGTGTCTGAACACAATTATCGAGACGACGATGAAGATATGACGCAATAGATAGTAAGTAAATCTAGAGCGTCTTGCTCTGAACGTGAAAACAGTTTCTTGAACCAGATCTGGGCGACAAAACCTCATTACATCGGGATGTACCCCCGTCGGGGCAACTCGGAGCGAAGGCGTCCCGCAGCTTCTTCTGCTTCCGTAAGTGCACGAGCTTGTCGGTCTCGCATGCGCAGCTTACCGTCCTCTCCAAGCTCATAACCACAAAAGGCTAGGATCTTGTTCAACTCATTCCGACGCCAGTCAAAGAGCTCAGGGTTTTTGTGTATTGTACAGGGCTCATTGCCTCTTCGGTAAAAGCACCAACAATGTTATCCGAGCGCTGTTGCACTTGGCACAGCTTCAGAGCTTCAAAAAGACGACGCCACTTGGTCACCGTAGGCATTGGGTCGAAGGATACCAAGCCGCTTCAAGATGGTGCCTATTTCACTTCCTGTGAGCCCGTGACAGGTATCAGCAGGGACTTTACAGATACTTGTTATTTGTGCATCGTTAAATTTAGGGATTGCCGGCATCTTGTTCTAATCACAACACGCCGACATCGTATATGCTTTAACAGAAGGGCAACGCTCGTTCATCAGCATTGTGCAACATTGTTGATATAATATGACATTAGCACACGAATCGCCGATGCCGTGGTATTTGCCGCACGGAGTGTCACATTTCATCCCTGTGGAAAGACAGCAAGACGAGGTCAGACATAGTCCTCAGCTCCTGCTAGCTTGGTCAAGCTGAACAGCGAGGACACCCGGGGTGATTTTGTCTGGACTCAATCTCAACGTTATTGTAAGCGGGCTGCCTTCGTTAAAAACGCGGTCGAAATCTTAACACCCGTTTCCGATACTGCCCAAATCTTGCAGCAGCTTATCGTCCTCAGGGAAACCAGCTTACAGTCCGCGGAGGAACTCGGGGCGTAGCAGCGAGGTGTCCCCGGTGGCGAGCACACGCTCTATCGCGGCAAGCATCCGCTCCCGATCCTGCGGCAGTGTGCCGCGCACTGCCAGATAGTTGGAGGCGTGCATGGAGCTGAAAAAGCACCTGGTGAAACTGGCATTCTCTATCATCAACTTGAGTTCCTTCAGCGACTGTAGCGGTGGTACAGGATGGAACCTGCCCTCCTGCCAATTGTGGTAAAGAGGGGTGCCCGGCACCAGCATCAGCGCCAGCACGGCGGCATACTCAGGGTCTATAGCGGTAAGGACTTCAGCCGTTCGCAAGGCGTGCTGTTCACTTTTCTCCACACCCCCGAGCCCCAAGATGACTGTCACCGAAAGGGTTATGCCGGCTTCCTTCGCTTTTCTCCCCGCGTCGATAATCTGCTGACTGTCCACACGCTTGTGTACAGCTTCCAGTACTTCATCATCACCGCTCTCGATCCCCATGTACAGTATGGAGAGTTTGAGTTCCCTGAGCTGCCTGAGCTCCTCAACGCTCCTCCGCAGGATGTCCTGTGGTGTGGCATAGCTGCCAACCCTCTCGATGGCAGGCAATTTTCGGTTCAAGTACTGCAACACTTCCTTGAGCTCGGGGAACGGGTAGACCAGGGCATCCCCGTCCTGCAGGAACACCCTCCTGCCGTCCCATTCACTTGCCACGGCATAGACCACAGCAGGCATGTTAGAAATACGGAGCCCGCTCCGCAGGAACAGGGCTAAGGCGTCTATCTCCTGCTTCACGCTGTCCACATCGCGGATTTGCAGTTTCGAGCCGTAATAGCCGCAGAAGGTACAGGTATTGTTGGAGCAGCCCGAGGTCAGGGGTAAGAAATAGCTCCTCCATTCGCTGGGCGGTCTGATTATCTCAGGTCTTCGAAAAGCCATGGTCCTTTAATTATTCTAGCGACCGCTGAAAATTATCTGCCACAAGGAGGCTTTCCTGTAATTGGTGACCGTGCGCTGCTTTTCCACCACAACAGGCTTCCCGCAGTAGCCGCTAATAACGGCTGACACTTCCCCGGGATCAGTCCACTTTAGCCTTAAGCTCAGGCGCATGTTTCCTCCCCAGAAAACACCCTCTCTAAGCAACACCCTGTATTCGCCCAATGGCAGCGGAATATCCACCTCCCCCTCCGTGCCGAGCTGTTCATAAACTATTCTGCCGGTAGCGGTGTAAAGATACAACCCACCCGGGGCGGGGAGCTTGAAGCTACCGACCAGCCTGGCACCGGTGCTGGTGACAGAAAATGGCACGGTGAGACCCCCGGGCGTGGAGTAGACTCCACCTTCGTAGACCACCTCCTCCCGTTCCATCACGCCGATGGGAGTCTTTGCCCCGGCTAACTCACAGGGCTCCCACACGACCTCGATGTCCTGATAATTCTCCAGCACCTGATAGGGCACCGTCTTCCAGGGAACAGCAAAGAGGATGCATACTACGGCAACTGCCCCAGCAGTTGCCGCCACAATAAGGATGGTTTTCTTACTCCAAACTATTCCTCGCATGTCTAGACAACGGCACAGTCAGATTGTACAGTGCAACAAATCACCGGGCAACATCAAGAATCAGGCTGGCTTTCCAGCCTTTGTCAGCCTCAATAAGCCAAAGAGCCAAGGGGCTCCCAGAGTGATCCACAAGCCCATAAGAGCATAGCGCAGGAAACGGAAAACGAGGTACAGCCCCGAGCTTTCGCCGGGGAATAACGCTTTGAGCCCGAGATACAAAGCCAGCACGACCACCATGCCGACGAGGAAACGGGTAAGCCGCTGCCACCACCCCCCGATAGCCTCGAAGCGGACATAGCGGTCCGCCAGAACAAAACCCAGACTCGCCCCGGTCAGAGGCGCGAGCGTGGTCACGGTATTTTTGGTGGGATAGACCAAGACCAGCACAAGGGGCACTGCCAGCACCAGCAATATCTGCCACCACAGGTTTAACCGGGACACCCACTTTTCCACCGGCGGCTGCACCGCCAGATAGACAGCCAGCAAGATGCCACCTATCGCCCAGCCAGCGAGGACGTCTGTGGGGAAGTGTACGCCCAGATAAACGCGGGAGAAGCCGATGAGCACTATCAGCGCTATGGCCAGCGCCAGGAGCCATGTCGTTCTCCAGCGGGCAGCGAGAGCACCCCACACAACGATTGCTGACTGGGCATGACCACTGGGAAGCCCGTAGCCCTCAGCTTCGGCGAGCTTGACACCGGGCTCGAGGACAAATGGGCGTGGATGCTGGATGAGGTCCTTCAGGACGACATTGATATAGCTTGCCATAAGAAAGAAGGCAGCAAGGCGCACACCAAACCTGAAATCCAGACACCATACCAGCACCGGGATGAGTATCAGGTAAAACTGTTCATCCCCCAGGAAGGTGATGGTGCGGAAGAAGCTGTCCAGCATTAGTCCATTGACCTGCTGGATGGCGGTAATTATGCTTATTCCCCATTGCCAGACTGCTTCCATAGTCCTCCTAGAAGTCCACTGATTCCTCCGGTGGAGAAAACACCTTGAAAGGATGCCAGTGCCCCTTGTCTGTCACAAACCGGAGCACCGCTACCAGATGACCGTCGCTGCTGTAGGCACGACAGTATTTGTCGTCCACCACCGCGTCAGCAGGCAGCACAAACGGGCTACCACGTCTCACCGCAAGTTCGCTCTGCCCACTGAGTATCACCGCCTTCCAGTCCAGGAGCGGAGCGTCGATGGGGTGGAGGAACTCCCTCCAAGTACCTTCCTTGCAGGCGGACTCGAACTGCGGCAATGTCAGGGCATCTTCAATAGAAAAATGACCGCAGCGCAGCCGGGTGAGGTTATTGAGATACGCACCGCAGCCCAGGCGCTGTCCCAGGTCATGAGCCAGTGAGCGGATATAGGTGCCTTTGCCGCATGCCACCTCTATAGTGACCAGCGGGGGCTCATATTTGACGAGCCTGATACTGTAGATGGTCACTCGCCTGGGCTTGGGGCTCACCCTCAAACCCTCTCGGGCAAGCTGGTAGTATGGCTTGCCGTCCTTTTTCAGCGCACTGAATGCCGGCGGGGTCTGCTCTATGGTGCCACATAAAGTCGTCAATGCTCCCTTCAGGTCGTCCGCGGAGATGCAAACTGGGTCACCTTTGTAGACCACCTTGCCCTCGCGGTCGAAGGTATCTGTGGCTTCCCCCAGCTTTATCTCCGCAAGATATGTCTTGCTTTCCGCGGCGATGAACTCTGCTACTCTGGTCGCCTGACCGAAGCAGACCGGCAGCACACCGGTGGCGATGGGGTCGAGGGTACCGGCATGTCCCAGGCGTCTTTCACCGGTAAGGCGTTTCAGCCGGGCGACGACACCGAATGATGTCCACCCCTCAGGCTTATTGATATTGAGGATGCCGTCAGTCCCCACCTTCCTCCCCGGTCTTATCGGATGCCAGCTCGTCGATAAGCTTGAGCACCTTGGCACCCTTCTCGATAGATTCATCGAGGTGGAAGCTGAGTTCTGGTATATGCTTCAGCCTGAGCCGGCTGGCTAGCTGACGGCGCAAGAAGCCGGAGGCAGCGGCAAACCCCTGCAGCACCTCCCCCTTGCTGACCTCCTCTCCGAAAATACTGACATATACTCTGGTATGGGTCAGATCCACAGAGGTGAACACCCTGGTTATAGAGATGAAGCTTCTCAGCCTAGGATCGTTGACCTGCTCACGGAGGAGTTCACTGATCTCCTGTCTGATAAGGCTGCTAATACGGTCAGTCCTTCTGGTCATGTCACCTCCTCAGGTCTGTGGACCGGAGGCAGAGCTTTTAGCTCGGGAGAGAACCTGCTTCTCAGGTTACGACTGTCCTGCCAAGGACCTGGATAACATCACCGACCTGAAAGTCGGAGAAGCCTTCCACACCAACGCCACACTCGAAGCCAGCGGCTACCTCCTTAACGTCCTCCTTGAACCTTCTCAGGCTGATTATCTTAGACTCACAGACGACCCGTCCTTTGCGGACCACCCGCGCCAGGGCGTCCCGCCTCACTCTGCCCTCTTTCACCATTACGCCCGCTACTTTACCCTTCTTCGCCGTATCGAAGACTGCCAGCACCTCCGCCTGCCCCTCTAGAACTTCAACATAGGTGGGCTCGAGCATGCCCTTGAGAGCTCGGGAGACATCGTCCACCAGCTCATAGATTACATTGTAATAGCGTATGCTCACACCTTCGAGTTCAGCCAGCTTCTGCGCACCGGGCTCGGTGCGGGTATTGAAGCCGATGATTATCGCCTTTGAGGCGACGGCAAGGAGGACGTCGCTTTCGGAAACGGTTCCGCTGGCGCTGTGGATCACCCGCACCCTCACCTTCTCATCGCTGAGCCTTTCCAGGGAGTCCTTTATGGGCTCGATGCTGCCCTGGACATCGGTCTTGAGAATGATGTTAAGCTCTTTGGTCTTGCCGGCGCCGATCTGGGCTGAGATACCGGTCAGGCTGACAGCCCGGGCACGAACTGCTTCTCGCTCCGCCTGCCGCTTCTCCAGAATCTGCCGCGCCTCGCGCTCGCTGTCCACCACCTTGAAGCTGTCACCAGCTTGAGGCACACCGTTAAGCCCCAGTATCTCCACCGGTGTTGCCGGCTCAGCCTTCTTAAGGTGCTTGCCCAGGTCGCTGGACATGGCTTTTACCTTGCCCCAGGTATCGCCGGCAACCATGATATCCCCGAACTTCAGAACCCCCTTCTGTACCAGCAATGTCGCCACCGATCCCCTAGACTTATCCAGCTTGGCTTCTATCACCACGCCCTCGGCAGGGCAATCGGTCTCAGCCTTGAGCTCCATTATTTCGGCAAGGACCAGAATGTTTTCCAGGAGGTCATTTATGCCCTGCTTTTTCTTGGCTGATACGGGCACACAGATGACGTCACCACCCCACTCCTCGATCACCAGCCCCAGATCTGCGAGCTGCTGTTTCACCCTCTCCGGGTTGGCTTCGGGCTTATCGATCTTGTTAATAGCCACCACTATAGGCACATCTGCTGCCCGGGCATGGTCTATCGCTTCAATTGTCTGCGGCATCACGCCGTCATCGGCAGCCACCACAAGCACGGCGATATCGGTGACCTGGGCACCGCGCGCCCTCATGGCAGTAAAAGCCTCATGCCCCGGCGTGTCCAGGAAGGTTATCTTTTTCGAGCCCACCTCCACTTGGTAAGCGCCGATATGCTGGGTAATGGCGCCCGCCTCGGTGGCGGTGACGTTACTCTGGCGGATGGCGTCAAGGAGGCTGGTCTTGCCGTGGTCGACATGCCCCATTATGGTGACCACCGGCGGTCGGAGCGAAAGCTTGCCCGCCCCGGTGGGCGTGGGACGTTTCACCGCCATCCTGGTCACTTGTTTTCTGGCTTCGCGCCCGTAGACCGCTGCCACCAAAGCGGCGGTCTCAAAGTCCAGAACTCGGTTTATGTTCGCCATGATGCCGTTCCGCATCAACTGCTTGATGACCTCAATGGAGCTGACCTGCAACAGTTCAGCTAACTGCCTTACGGTTAGGGATGGCGGCAGCACAATCTGGGGCTTTGACTCTACAGTAGTTTTAGCGCCGGCGCTATTTTTTGCCTCGCCCGCCTTTACGCTGCTCGCCGCAGCTGGTTGTTTCTTCTCCCCCGTGGTCACCCTTCAGTATCCCCCCTGGACGGCAGATTTCTGCCATATTCTACCAGCATCTGGCGATTTTCCAAAGTCAGGTTGGTGCGCAATGCATGTTCCAGGCGGTTACCCTTCAGCCCCGTCTCCCAGCACTCACGGTAGGGACAGAGATAAGCACCCCGCCCCGTCAGCTTTCCCCTGGGATCGATCAGCACCTCCCCTCGATGGTTTACCAGACGGACCATTTTCCTTTTGGCTTTCGTCTCCCGACAGGCTATGCAGGTACGCTGCGGGACGTGTTTACGCCGGATGGTCTGTGGTCTGGCCTCACTCTTCAAGTTCGTCCTCGTCCATGTAAGCGGGCTTGGGGCGTACTTTCCTGGCTTTGCCCTTGGTCAGGTCAGACTCTTTCTTGCTCTTCTTCTTCGCCTTCTCCTGCCTTGCCGGCAATATGTCCTCGGCAAAGCGTATCTGAGGTATCTCCGTAGTTCTTGTCGTCGTCGCCCCTGAAGCCAGCACAAGCTCGTAGTCCGTTGCCGGTGCCACTGCTTCCTCCACAGCCTCTTCTTCCACAGCTTCAGCCACTTCAGCGGTCCCTGCTGCCGCAGTTACAACTTCAGGTGCCGGTATCTCCTCAGGCAGCACCGCTACCTCAGCCTTTGCCAGGGCACTGGCAACAGCCACCTTCTCCTTTTCCGCTTCAATGGCTGAAGCGCTTTTAATGTCTATCCGCCACCCAGTGAGCCTGGCTGCCAGCCTGGCATTTTGTCCTTCCCTGCCGATAGCCAGTGAAAGCTGCCTGTCGGGCACAACCACCACGGCAGTGTTCTCCGCCTCGTTGAGCTGGACATCCAGCACCTGCGCCGGGCTCAGCGCATGAGCGATGAACACCGCCGGGTCATCCGACCATTCGATAACATCTATTTTCTCCCCGTTCAGTTCATTCACAATGCTCTGTATCCTGATACCCCGCAACCCCACACAGGAGCCTACGGGGTCAACGCCCGGCTGACGGGTAGCTACGGCGACCTTACTCCTCGACCCAGCTTCACGGGCGATCGCCTTTATCTCAATGACACCGCTCGCGATCTCCGGTATCTCCAGCTCCAGCAGCCGGCGCAGCAAATTGCGGTGCGAGCGTGACACCACTATCTGAGGACCCCGCGTCGTCTTGGTCACCTCAATGACATAGAGCTTCAGCCTGCGCCCGGTGCGGTAGCGCTCGCTGGGCACCTGCTCGCTGGCAGGGAGCACAGCTTCAGCCCTGCCCAGATCCACGAAGACTTGTTCCGGGGTGATGCGCACCACCGTGCCGCTCACTACATTGTCTTCCTTGCCGGTAAACTCCTCGTAGATGGCACGATGCTCAGCCTCGTGCAGGCGCTGCAATATCACCTGTCTGGCTGTCTGGGCAGCGATGCGGCCGGCATTGGGCGGAGTGCATTCGATGCTGATAACCTCGCCCACCTGCGCCGATTTGTTGATTTTCCGCGCCTCCGCCAGGGATATCTCACGGGCTGAATCGTGGGGGTCCTCAACCACCGTCTTCTTGACGAAAATCTTCACCTCGCCAGTGTTGGGGTTGATCTTGGCTGCTATGTCCTGACCGGCGGTGAAGGCGTCTTTCTTATACGCAGACACCAGTGCTGACTCGATTGCTGCCAGCACCGCTTCCTTGGGCAGATGTTTCTCCGCTGCTAACTGGGTCAGCGCAATCATGAACTCCGTCTTCATAATTCAACACCACCCCTGTAACTTTCTACCAACAAAAAAGTGGGAACTTTGCCCCACTTTTTCGCAATGATTGAATTCTACCAATTAGTTTACCATAAAAAACGGCAAAAGGCAACCACTATGTTCAATTGCGACCTGTTATGTCCGAATTTTTTGACTAACGCGGTGGCAGACCACCGAAACGCCGCTGCCGCTGGCTATAATCTATAAGGGCTTTATCAAGTTCCTCCTGCCCGAAGTCTGGCCATAGGACGGGTATGAAATATATTTCCGAGTAGGCAGACTGCCAGATAAGGAAATTGCTCAGGCGTTTTTCACCTCCTGTACGGATGACCAGGTCGGGGTCGGGTATGCCGGCGGTGTACAGGTGGTGACTGAAAATCTTCTCGTCTATCCTGGATGCCGGAGTGCTACTAAGGACTAGGCGCTTTGCCGCCTCCACTATTTCGTTTCTGCCGCCGTAGTTGAAAGCTAGGCAGAGCGAAAGCCGACCATTGCCCTTGGTTAGCTCGAGCGCCCTTTTTATTTTGTCCCTAGCCTCTGGTGACAGCCCATCGAGCTTCCCCAGATGGTACAGCCTTATCCCTTTCTCCATCGCGTAGTCGAGCCCCTCATCGAGCTTTTCCTCCAGAATATGGAAAAGGGCGTCCACCTCCTGCCGCGGACGGCTCCAGTTTTCAGTGGAGAAGGCATACAGGGTGAGGTATGGAATACCGTAGCCAATAAAAAGCTCCACCACCCGCTGGGCAACTTTTGCCCCCTCGCGGTGTCCTTCAATCCGGGGCAAGCCTCGTTGCTCAGCCCACCGTCCGTTGCCGTCCATGATGATAGCAACATGCCGCGGCAGCTTTTCTGGTGGCAACGGCGGACTAACTTGAAACTGTGCCGACACCTGGTGCTCCCCTGCTAGCCACAATTCTACCCCCTTTGGTGGCTTTGGGCAAGCTAGCAGACTCTCCGGGACAATCTAATTTCAGCCGTCAGAAGATTTGGCTCTCCCCACCGGATGCACCAGCAACGAGCGGGCAAGGTGCTTCAATGCCCCGGAAACAGCCCGCGAGTGGTAGTCAAAGTACAGGGGTTCTGCCTGACGCAGAAAGTCGGCAATGCCATAACGGACGGCGAAGTTATATAGGAACTCCACCTGCCCATTATCCAGCCTGCGATAGATACGATGCAGCAGATAGCTAGTCCTGAACTCCTTTCCAAGCTTGTCTTGCCAGCGCCGCTGGTAGCAGGACAGAGTTTTTTCCGAAAAATCACCACAGCGAAACGCCCTGCCCAGAACTTCAGCGGCGATGCCGGCACACAATGCCCCGTAGTATATGCCGCCTCCGGTGAGCGGTTTGACCTGACCGGCAGCTTCGCCGACCACGACCACGCGGCTGCCGAATGTCCTCTGCAGTGGATAGAGGGGGATGGCAGCGTATTTCGGCTGGCACTGTACTGCGGCTATTTTCCCCTCCGCCGCAAGCCGCCGTAAAAGCCTGTTCAGCTGCTGCTTGGGCTGACGGCGAACCATCAGCCCCGCCAGCCCCATCCCCTCCCTGGTGGGCACCAGCCAGGCGAAACTGCCCGGCGCCACTTCCTCATCCACATAGACCTCCATCTCATCGGTGTTCACCCTTACCTCTGCCTGAGCACCGATGGTGAAATCGCTTATCCTGCCCAGCCCCAGCTTCGCTGGCAGTGACGACCCGAAACCGCTGGCGATAGCCAGAACACGGCAATTGTAGCTCTTCGTCTCTCCATAGCACTCAGCCTTTACAGTAACGCCGGTATCCTCGATCATAATCTCGCTGGCACGTGTGCAGAACACACAGGATGCGCCCGCCGATCCTGCTCTCTCTGCCAGCAGCCGATCCAGAGCGGGCCTGTCGACCACCCAAGCGATAGCATCATCACGCCGCAGGACCAACGAATCTCCCGAGGGGGACACCACCCTGACTGAACTCACCGGCCTCATCAGCAGGTCCCGAGGAACCTCCAGCAGTTCAAGACATCTCTGACTGACTATACCCGTGCAGCAGATATCTTTTCCGGGCACGGTTTTCTTCTCCATCACCAGCACCGCATAACCGCGCCTGGCTAAGCTGAGGGCGAGGTAGCTGCCGGAGGGACCGGCGCCGACTATAGCCACGTCATAGAACATACCCCATCCGTCAGGGTACCCTTAATCCTCCCGGTTCCGGTACTCGGCATATTCCACCAGCTTAGCGTAGACCGCCGCAGCCTGGTGCGGCAGTTCATAACATATTGAGTTCCGTTCGGCAAGGATACGGGTTATCTCCTCGGCACCGAGTCCGCCGAAGTCCGCCTGCCTCCAGGCAATGACCACCGGCTTGCCATACTGGTCGCTCAGCCCGTTTATTGCGTCCAGCATGGAGCCCAGTATAGAGCTTACGAACTCCTTTGTTATCTGTCCGCCCTGAGCGATGTTGAAAAAGGCTGCAATCTGGTCGCGCCGGAGAGGCGGCATCAGACCAAGCGTGATGACGCCATCAACCACCGGGCAACGGAGCAAGATTTCCAACACTTTCAGGTTGTTTTCCCTTGGCATCCCCCCGACGAAGTCCACCGGGTTGCCACGGTTCCACCATGCGGGCATAAAGACGTCCAGCTCTTTTATGGTCTCTGGAGGTAAGGTGACCACATCAAGCCCCAGCTTGGCACAGGCATCGGCGGTGAGCACACCCCAGCCACCACCGCCGGTGATTATCGCCACTCTCCGTCCGCGGGGCAACGGCTGCCTCAAAAAGGCGATCCCCGTGTCCACCAGATCATCCAGGGTGGTCACCCTGATGATGCCCGCCTGCTTGCACATCGCTTGTACGATGGCATCGGGCACTGCCAGAGAGGCAGTGTGTGAGTGGGCAGCCCTTGCTCCGGCTTGTGTTTCACCAGCTTTGATCAGGATGATCGGCTTCCGCTTGCTCACTTCCTTCGCCGTCTTGAAGAAACGGACACCGTCCTTAAAGCCCTCGATGTAGCACAGAATTACTCTGGTCTGGGGGTCTTGAGCGAAATATTCAAGATAGTCCTCGGCACGGATATCTGCCTGATTGCCTATGCTCACAGCCTTGGATAGACCATATCCCTGACTATCTATGAGGCGGGCAACGGTGTTCATGATGTTGCCGCTCTGTGAAATGATGGCAAGGGGACCAGGGCGGGAGAACTCTGAGGGCATCTGCGGATGGAGCTTGTGTGAAGGGTTCATGATGCCGAGACAGTTGGGACCGACAAACCGGATGCCGGCACTGCGGGCTATATCCACTATCTCCCGCTGCAACTTTTCGCCCTCACCACCGATCTCAGCAAAGCCGGCGGTGATCACCACAGTAGCCTTTACTCCCTTGGCAGCGCAATCTCGCATCACTTCCGGCACCGCCGGAGGGGGCACCACAATGATCACCAGGTCAGGCACCTCAGGTATGTCCACCACCCGTGAATAAGACTTCACCCCAAGCACCTCAGGGCTGCCGGGATTTACCGGGTACACCCGTCCTTCGAAACCCCCTCTCAAAATGTTGGACATCACCCGGTAACCCCATTTGGACTGGTCGTTAGAGGCGCCGACTACTGCCACCGAAGACGGCTCGAACAGCAACTTCATGTATGACACTGACCCTTTTACTTCGGTGCACATATTATCGCTCCTTCAGAATTTTGGTTGACCGAGAAAAAAACACCACTATTTTAGCAGTCAGAGGGGCAACAGAACAAATAGCTTTAAACAGGCTGGTTCTGCGATGCGCACAATTGGCGGGACATCATCAGAACAACACTAAATGTGCCTGCATAGCTTGCCACAAAACTACTGTTCCTGCTGCAGGTATTCGCTATATTGAAGCAGCTTGGCAAATACAGCAGCCGACTGATGCGGCATCTCATAGCAGACCGTGTTCCGGTCAGCTATGGCGTGGGCTATTCTGCGGTTCACCTGCGAGCCGAAACCCAGTGGCTCTGAGGCGATCACCAGTGGCTTGCCGTAGCGGTCACTCATCTCAACCAATCTATCGATGGTCCGAGCCGCCCCGGCGACCATGGCATCCCTTGTCGCGTCTTTGTCATCACCCTCAGAACGGCGCCCGAACTGTCCCGGGTTCATCACCGGCATCAGCCCCAGCATGATGACGCCGTCCACCACGGGGCACCGGAGTATCGTCTCCACTGCCCGAAAAAGGCTGTCTCCCGACGTACCCGCCACCAGGTCAACCGGGTTGCCCCGGCTCCACCACGGCGGCATGAAGCTGTCCAGTTCCTTCATCGTCTCCTCAGGCAGGTTGACCACCTCCAGACCCACTTCTGCGCAGGCGTCCGCCGCCAGCACGCCCCAGCCACCCCCGGCAGTAACCACACCCACCCTACGCCCTTTAGGGAGCGGCTGACGCAGGAAGGCAATCCCCACGTCCACAAGCTCGTCAAGGCTCTTCACCCTGATGACACCAGCCTGTTTGCACATAGCGTCGATCACCGCGCTGGAACCAGCCATGGAAGCGGTGTGGGACTGTGCCGCCCGGGCACCCGCCGGCGTATGCCCGGCTTTAAGCAGAATGATCGGCTTCCTCTTGCTTACCTCCTGCGCCACCCTGAAAAAGCGGATGCCGTCCTTGAACCCTTCAATATAGCAGAGGATGACCTTACTCAGAGGGTCCTGAGCAAAATATTCAAGGTAGTCCTCGGCAGTGAGGTCTGCCTGATTGCCAATGCTCACGCACTTCGAGCAGCCGTAAGCCCTCTGTATCAGCACCCGGGCAATGGTACCTATGATGTTACCGCTCTGGGAGATGATACCGAAGGGACCCGGTGGTGGAAAGATCGGGGGCATCTGGGTGTAAAGTTTATGGTGGGGGTTCAGGATGCCAAAGCAGTTGGGACCCACAAACCTTATGCCACCACTTCGAGCGATCTCCGTAATCTCTTGCTCCAGTCTGGCACCTTCACCACCGACCTCAGCAAAACCGGCGGTGATCACCACCACTGCCGGCACCTCTTTGGCGGCACAATCGCGCATCACCTGAGGAACGCTGGGCGGGGGCACCACGATAACCACCAAGTCGACTCTTTCAGGTATGTCCGTCACCCGAGGATAGGTCTTTATGTTCAGCACCTCAGGGACACTGGTGTTCACCGCATAAATCCTGCCCTGGAAACCGCCGCTGATAATATTGGAGAAAATGCGAAAGCCCCATTTGGAGGGGTCGTTGGACGCGCCGACCACTGCCACCGAGGTCGGCTCAAACAACACCTTCAACCGCGCCATAAGTTCTCCGGACTGTATATCCATGTCTGTCTTCCGGTCTTACTGGTTCTGTGTGACCCAGTGTATAACCCGGAATGTCTTATTGTATCAGTCAGACGGAATATGCGGCAAATCTTCAAATGCCAGCTGGCTTAAGCAACGGCTGCCGGCTTGACAGAGCCGAATTCAGAAAGTTCAGCGTCCGGCGCAGGATGAGCGGGTAATAGAGCCAGATTGATATATGAGTGCCCGGCAGCCAGACTATAGGCGGTTGGCCACACTCGTTCCAGAAATCGAGCGTTGCCCCTTTGGGTACAGCCTCATCCCAGAGGGCATTTATCATCAGCACTGGCTTCTGGCGCAGAAACGGGCTATAGGTCAGCGGGTCAGTGAGGAAACATCGCTTCAACGGGCTGACGTTGTCCAGCCCCTTAGTAGCCACTTCAGCAATATACTGAGGATAGACCTCGCGCCGCACCTGGTAGCACTCCTCCTCGGTGCAGAGACAGCGCCTTTCAACTATCGGGCGACGGGTCTCCCAGGTCATCCTGGCTGAATTGCCGCCGGATATGATGAACACTCCAGCCCCCACCCGTTCGTCAACCCCCATGGCTATCGCTGAAATAAACCCTCCCATGCTCACACCCACCAGCCCCACCCTGCCACCGTCTATCTCCGGTCTGATAGCCGCCCAGTCCATAATCTGCCGTATCTCGATCACGGAGGCGCGGTAACCTTCATACCATTCTTCGGGCGTCAAATTGGGGGCGCGCTGTTTCATCACCTCCGGCATGCGGCTGGCATGAAAGACCAGATAGGGGATGAAACATGCTATACCCCTCTTTGCCAGGGAGGGTGCCATAAGCTGGCAGGGCACCGCGCCCCGCTCGCCCCAGCCATGCACCAGAATAATTAGTGGTGCCCGCTCCACCCCCAGTGGCTGAAAATACTCACCGTAAGCGACATCGCTCTCCTTATACCCCAGGGGATGGGCGCTGGGGAACTCCACAGCATACTGCACCCACCTGGAGTTCCTCCTTACGGGCTTCAGAGAGAACTCGGGGTCTGCACACTCATACTTATAAGGGTTCATCCCTGTATCCTGCCCGAATGGCTGCGCCTCTTTGAGTGTCGGACACCGTTCCATATTTTACGGCGCTGCTCTCCACCCTTCAAGCCGTAACCCTTACGTAATGTTCCTATCTTGATACCCGGGCTGCAGCAAGCTCACCCTGCTTTTCTAGATACCGGCCGCCATTTGCCTAGGCTGAAGAGACGGGGGAAGAAGGTCTTGCGCAGCTCTTCTACCGCGAACAGGCTGACGCCGGCAGAAACGGCAATCCCCCACTCTCTGACGCCTATGGGGACAGTACCGAAAGCGACCTGCATGAAGGGCAGGTAGACCACCCCCATCTGGAGCAACACCGCCACACTGACGGTGACCGGCAGCAAGCGGTTGCGGCGGATGCCAAGCTCAAAAACGGTGTGCTCATCAGAGCGGGCTAAAAACGCCTTAAACCACTCCATGACGGCAACGGCACAGAAGGTCACCGTGCGCGCCGCCTCCAGATCCATCCTCGCCTCCGCCCAGGAGAAGACAAAGAATATCCCCAGGCTCATCAATGTAGACAGGAAGGTGACACGCAGCAGAAGCCCAGGGAAGAGGAGCCCGACTTTGGGATGGCGCGGCGGTTGCTTGAGCTCGTCACCCGCCTTCCCTTCCAGGCCCAGCGGGATCGCAGAAGCACCGTCTGTCACCATATTTATCCAGATTATCTGCAGCGCCAGCAAGGGCGCCTTGCCCACAAAGAGAACACAGATGATTAAGCCGAGCAGCTCACCGAAGTTGGAACTGAGCAGGTAGAAGACCACATTGCGGAGGCGGTTGAAGATGGTGCGCCCTTCCTCCACAGCCGCCACCACCGTGGCGAAGTTGTCGTCCGCCAGCACCATGTCGCTCGCCTCTTTGGAGACATCGGTACCGGTTATTCCCATAGCAATGCCTATATCCGCTGCCTTCAGCGCCGGGGCATCGTTGACGCCGTCCCCGGTCATGGCAACCACATGCCCACGGCTCTTCAGCGCCCTGACTATCCTGAGTTTTTGGACGGGCTCAATGCGGGCAAATACGGTGATGTTCTCTATCTCCCGGGCAAGCGTGTCATCGTCCATAGCCTGAAGTTCAGCACCGGTGACCGTCCTGCCTTGAGGTAACTCCAGCTGGCGAGCAATCGCTTCGGCGGTCAATTTGTAGTCGCCGGTTATCATTTTTACCTTGATCCCCGCCTGCTCACACAGCCTGATCGCCTCCTTGACCTCCTGGCGTGGCGGGTCAGCCATGCCTGAAAGCCCCACAAACACCAGCATCCCCGATATGGTGCTCTCGGTAAGCTCCGCCATTTCCGAGGGGAGCCTGGTATAAGCGCTGCCGATAACCCTCAGTGCCTGCTGCGCCATCGTCTCGTGTGCCTGTCTGATGGCTTCAACCTGTCCTTGCTCAAGAGGCACCTCTTCGCCTTTCTCAGTGAGGATAGCACCGCTCATGGAGAGCAGCTTCTCCGGTGCACCTTTGACGAAGGCTATCTTGCCCCCATCCCCCGGGTGGACGGTGACCATATATTGCTTCTCGCTCTGAAACGGTATTTCGTCCAGACGCGGCTGCCTTATCTCCAGCTCCTCCTTATCCAGCCCAGCCTTGGCAGCAGCCACCAGCAGTGCCCCCTCCGTGGGGTCACCCACCAGGCTGCAGCATTCGCCCTCACCGTTTCTGACCAGCAGGGCATCGTTGCACAGTACCCCAATCTTGAGATGCATGGCAAGCGCCGGAAAATCGCCCGGTGATACGGCGCTGCCGTTCTGCCTGAACTCGCCTTTAGGCACATAGCCCTCGCCGCTGACCTCAATCCACTTTCCAGCGCAGTAGATGCGCTGCACCGTCATCTGGCTCAGCGTCAGCGTGCCTGTCTTATCGGAACAGATCACCGTGGCTGAGCCTAGCGTCTCCACAGCTACCAGCCTGCGGACTATGGCATTGCGCCGCGCCATCGTTTGCATGCCCACCGCCAGAACCACGGTGACCACCGCCGGCAAGCCTTCAGGGATGGCAGACACCCCGGCGGCAACGGCGAGGAAGAACATCTCCATCCACCCGATCCCTTTGAGCATACCCTCGACGAACAGGATGACAAGGGCACCGAGAACCAGAATGATGATGAAGCGCCCCAGCCGGCTGATGCTCTGTTGCAGCGGCGTCTTCTCCGCCTCGATCTCCTCAAGTGTGCCGGCTATGGTGCCGATGGCGGTGGACATGCCAGTGCCGACCACCACAGCCGTAGCCCTGCCATAGGTCACCACCGTGTTCATGTATACCATATTCTTTCTGTCAGCCAGAGCCACCTCACCGTGAAGCGGCTGGCTATGTTTGTCCACTGGCATGGACTCACCGGTGAGGATCGCCTCGTCAACCTTGAGGTTGGACGAGTCTATCAGCCGGGCATCAGCAGGTACCTTATCGCCGATTTCGAGCAGTATGATATCACCGGGTACTATCTCCCGCGCCGGGACTTGCCTCACCACGCCGTCACGCCTTACCTTTGCCCTTGGCGCCGCCATGTGTAGTAGTGCCTCCATAGCCCTCTCAGCGCGCCCCTCCTGAATGAACCCGATGGTGGCGTTGGCAAGGAGCACCCCGAATATTACCCAGGCGTCTATATAATGCTGGGTGATGAGGGAGATAATGGCAGCCGCCAGCAATATGTATATCAGCGGGCTCAAGAACTGTCTGAAGAAAAGCACCACCGGCAATGTTCTCTTGCGTCTGGCCAGCTCGTTGGCGCCATACTGCTTTAGCCTCTCCTTCCCCTCAACATCGGTGAGCCCGTGGCGCCGTGAGCCCAGCAGCCGGAGTGCTTCGTCAGCCGTCAGATTATGCCAGTTATTAGCTCTGGACTGCATAATGTTATTCCCCCATTTGAATGATTTACAAACCTAGAAGGGGTATCCGGGGCTGCGCATATCTGCTGCTCAGTTTTTCGCCGCCGGAAGGGGCGGGCGGACAAGCAGCACGGGCTTCGTGGAGCCTTCGACCACCCTGGAGGCGACGCTGCCATATGCCCACTTGCTGACGCCGGAAAAACCGTGAGTGGTCAGGGCGATCAGGTCAACATCGCTTTCGCTGGCATACTGCAGTATGGTGTCAGCAGGCTTCCCCTGCAGGAGTCTGGTGGTTACCTTCAGCCTCTTCTCCTCCAGAAGTGCCTTCCGTCGGCTCAGATAGCGTTCAGCCTCCCTCTGCAGCTTATCTGTTAGGTCTTTTTCCACCTTCGTCCAGTCCTCATACACAGCTAGCTGGGGCACCTTCACTGGCTCAGCGACCTGAAGCAGCACGACCTCGCCAGCCATGGCTCTGGCAAACGCCTCCACGTGGGGAAGGATGGCTTCGGCGAACTGGGAACCGTCCAGCGTAGCCAGTATTCTTGCCAGCTTCACCGCTGCCTCAGCCCGTTCACTGGAGCGCACCAGAAAGACGGGTATGTGCGACCTCTGTACCACCTTAGTGGCGATGCTGCCTAGCGCCCAGCGGCTTAGCCCACCCTTGCCATGGGTGGAGATTGCGATGAGGTCAACTTTGCTTTCCGCAGCAAAGTTCAGTATGGAATTAGCCGGTTCTCCCTCAATGCACAGAGCCCGCACCTTGACTTTCGAGACCTTGAAGGCTTCAGCCTTTTTCTCCAGATATTCCACCAGCACATGTTTCAGCGGGTCTCCCGGCGGGCAAACGGTGAGCAGGACAACTTTGCTGTCAAAGCCCCGGGCAATCTTCAACACATAGGGTAAAGCCTGTTCAGCCAGCTCCGAGCCATCTAGCGGGACAAGCAGCGTGTGATACATCTCCACACCTCCTGCGTTTTCCAGCACCTTGCCTTCAGGGAACTGGTCTATCCACAGCTATATTAGCCGTTCCGTGAACTCCTGGCAAGTCCCCTGGGAAACCATTAATGTCTTGCAGCCGCAAAGCCCGTCTTGCCCTGCTGGGCAGGGGGCTTGAGCAGCAGAACCACGATGGCGGCCGTCATCATCGTGGCAGCGAAGGTGAGGAATGCGGTTATGTAGCTACCGGTGATATCAAACAGCCAGCCGGCAAAGTAGGGTCCGGCGAAGGAGCCGAACACTGCAAAGGCATTTATGTAGCCCATGATGGCACCGAAGGCTTTATAGCCGAAAAACTGCACCCGGAGCATCGGTTCCAGGGGCAGGCGCAGCCCCATGCCGGTGCCATATACGATGACGAATACCCAAATCCAAGCCATGTCGGTCGCCCTGGCGAGGAAGAAAAGTCCTAGGGCTTGCATCAGGCTGGAGACAAAGTATAGACGTCTGATATCCCACTTATCGGCAAGCCAGCCGCCGGAAATCCTCCCCGGGACGCTTATGAGGGTCATCATACCCAGCGCCGTGGCTGCCAGCACTTTGGAGATGCCCATATCTTCCACAAACGGTATCTGGTGCACCACGATGGCGCTGAGTGCAGTATGGGAGAAGGTGAAAGCCAGCACCATCAGCCAGAAAGCCCGCGTCTTCATAGCCTCCTTCAGAGTCAGACCTTCACCAACATCAACATGCGGTCTCTTGCTATCGCTGTGGGATGGCGTTGCCACGGCAGGCTGCCGCTCTTTGCCATCAGGGGCAAGCCCGTACCGCTCCGGTCCATGGGGCTTGAGCACAGCACCAAGCCCCAGTCCCAGTACGACGGTAGCCACCGCCAGCACCAGCACCGACACCCGCCAGCCGTATTGAGTGATCAGCCAGGCAACAGCGGGCACGATCGCCGAGCCACCAAGCGCTGCCCCAGCCGTCAGGATCCCCATCGCCAGCCCTCTTTTCTCGTTAAACCACCTGGCAACAGCGGTCTGGAGTGGTAAGTACAGCCCTGTGCCCATGCCTAGGGAGACAAGTACCGTGTAGCTTAAGATGAACATCCAGAAGCTGTGCATGTAGTACATAAGGGCAAACCCGATGGCTGCCATCATCCAGCCGGCGATGACCATGGCACGCGGACCGTATCTATCGGTGAGGGGACCAGTTATTAGCCCCTGGACACCGCCCTCAAGGCGCGATAAAGAGAAGGCGATTGAAGTGGTCGCGCGCGACCAGCCGAACTCGTGAGAGATAGGGTTGAAAAGGGCGCCATAAGAGTAAAAGTAGCCGCCGTAGCCGAACATGCACAGCACCGACCCGGCAGCAACGATCCACCAGCCATAGAACACTTTGCCCGCTTTTCTGAGCATCCCCGGTCTCCGCACAAAAACAAAAAGGCGATTTCCTCGCCTCTCCTCTCCCTGCCAGAACAGTGCCGGTTTACCTTACCGGAACTTCAATACCCCACGTCCCACCCGCCGTACAGCAATGAAGCAGTTTAACACAAAAAACCGCGGGCTTTCAATTTTTGTAGGCTATCTGCGAAGGTCACACCAGAGCCTTCACAGCAAGCTCGGAAAGGCTAGTGACCTCGATGTCGAGCCCGTAGTGTTCGTTGAGTTCACCGATCTGATGGCGACAGTTATCACACGAGGTGACCACGATCCTGGCGCCGGTGCTGTGGACCTGCTCCGCCTTCAGCTTACCTGCCCTGAGACGGATGTCAGTCCATTCAGGTATAGCCACCAGTCCGCTGCCGGCACCGCAGCAAAAGCTGTAGATCCGGTTGGGGTTCATCTCACGGTAGTCCTCAGCCACAGCGCGGATTATCCGCCGCGGCTCTTCAAACAGCCCGCCCTTGCGCCCCAGATTGCAGGAATCATGATAGGTCACTGGGACACCGTTCCTTTTAGGAGTTAAGGTGAGAACACCTTTCTGCAAGTACTCGTCCAGCACCTCTATTATGCTGCGCACACGGAAAGGCAGCCGCCGCCCCAGCCACCGCGCCACCTCCCACCGCATTACAGGATAGCCATGCCCGCACTCCGTAATGACCACCTCCTCAACCTTCAGGCGCTCCGCCTCAGCGATGATGCGTTGTGCGATGCGACTGGCCCTCGATGTATCAGCCAGAAAGTAAGCGTAGTTCGAGGTCTCGAACAGGCTGAGAGCCCAGGACTCCTTTGCCAGGTTGAACAGGACTGCCTGCGGCACGATGGTATGTGCCCCGGAAAGGGGAACATAGAGCACCCGGACACCTTCCTTCCCCACCGGTATGGTGGCGCTGGAACTACCCAGATGGTCCTGCACCTGCTTTTCCAGCTCTTTCACCTGGTCGAGGTAGAACTCTTTGAAAAACTCGATGTTCTCCCCCTTGGCAATGGCGGCATCCGCCAGTTCCACGAGCATCTGCGGTGCCCCGCCGCTGGCGGTAGCCAGTGCCCTGACTGCCCGCATAATGTCCGCGGTGTCCACACTGAGGGGACAGTCAAGGGTGCACCTCTGACACAGCGTACAGGTGGAAAAGGCTATATCGGCAAGTCGGCGTAGCAATTCCGCAGACACTTCGCCGGAGTCACGGCGCCGGAAGCGACCCGCCGAAGGGTCAAGGAGCCGCCGGTATATCCTGCGCAATTGCTCGGCGCGGTAGAAGGGGGTATGCTCCAGTTTCGGCTCGGACCGGTAATAGTGACAGCTCTCGGCGCAGATACCACAGCGGACACATGCCTCTAGAGAGGCAAGCTGCTTGCGGTCAATCAGGACCTCCAACTTCCGTTTCACATCAGCAAGGGATAGGGAGGTGGCTTCGGCACTCATCGCAGAATGCCCCTGTGACCAGATATCCAGCCAAAGAAGCCTCGTGAATAGAAGAAGTAGAGGAAATGACGCAATTTGCCGAACGGCGTGTAGGCGAGCGTTATAGCTGAGACCACCCAGAACAGCGGCAGGAACTGCGCATCGGCGGCACAGAGGCTTGCCGAGATGAGGAATACCGTGACTAAAGTCAGCGAGAAATAGTCATCGGCGGTGCTCACCGCCCTCAATATAGGGTCACGAGACCGCAACCAGAAACCCGTTAAGGCGGCAACGGCAGCTATGGCGAAAAGAACCGATGCTGTAAGCCGCACTGCCGAAGGCAGAAAGGTCAGCCACGGGGTGGAGATGAGAAAAGCCGTGCCCAGAAAGATACCGCCATGAAAGACCACCCCGCGGAGGTAAGCGACCCAGTGCAGCCGTGCGCTCTCCTTCTCCCAAGGCAACATACCCAGGGTAAAGGCATGTAGCACCCCTTTTGCCGCTGAACCTCTGGCGGAAGCCACATCGCCACGAAACTGCCACCGCTGCATACGGGCAATATGCCAGCCCAGTCCCGCAGCACAGATAACTGCACCAAGACACAGCGCCACAAAGGCGATGAGTACGCTCACTTCGCTTTCCTGATGGTGAAGGTGATGAGCTTATCCTTTTTCTCCATGGAGAGGAGTTCGTTCCCGGTGCTCTTCACCCAGGCTGGGATATCGGCGAGCACGCCCGGGTCTGTTGCCGTAGCCTCCAGGATTCCACCCGCAGGCAGATCCTTTATCGCTTGGCTGACCCTGACCACCGGTATAGGGCAGAGCAAACCCTCAAGGTTGAGCTTCACACTGGCACCTGTTTCCTGCGTCATTTTGTCACCTCCTCTAAATGAACAACGTGGCAAAGGAGCGTCCCGCCGCTTCCAGCATTGTCGCCACCCCCGCCGGCTCCGCCACCTCGTCGATGAGGTCCTCACGCTTTATCTCCATGACCTCCATGCTCATCTGGCAGGGCACCAGTTTGACCCCGAGGTCCACAGCCATCTTACGAAGTTCCCCCAGCGGCGTGATGTTATGCGCCTTCATCATCTGCTTGAACATCCACCTACCGATGCCACCGAAGTTGAACCGGGAAGGACCGATGCGGTTGATGCCACCCCGGTTAAGCAGCCCCATCATCCGCCCGAAGACGCTCTTACCGGTAAGGTTGCCCTTCTGTATGGCTTTTATCCCCCAGAAGGTGAAGAACATGGTGGTCTCCTTACCCGAGGCAGCAGCACCAACGGCAATGTTGAACGCCGCCATCACCTTGTCCATATCACCGCTGAACACCACTATGGTCACCCCTTCTCTGTCTGACATTTTCACCCTCCTTGTCAATTTATCCTGTCAGCCTTTCCGCCAAGCGCCTGTTCTTTTCCATCTGGTTCAATAATATCTGATGCACAACGTCGCAGGCTTCGCCTATCTTGCTATCGGTCAGGCTATAGTACACATTCACCCCCTCCCGTCTTGCCTGCACCACACCACGGTCACGAAGCACTGCCAGATGCCGTGATACCACCGCCTGCGGCACTTGAAGAAGCTGCACAAGCTCGCTTACCGCCCTCTCACCACCACGCAGGATGTCAATTATCTGCAGCCTCTTGGCATCGGCAAAAGTCTTGCACAGCTCCGCCTTAAGCTCGTATAGCTCCAGATCCCGTCGCTCTCTCAAATAACTTCTCCTCATCTTTTTAACTATATCGATATATTAAAATATTATCATATGATTGCATTTGTTGTCAAACCGTGTTTCTGATAGGTTGTGAATAGTGGAGGTAATAGGGCTTGACAAGCTGTATTATAATATGTTTAGCTTTGGAGAAAGGAGGTGACTCAAATGGCGCAGGCGTATTGCTTCAAGTGTCGCAAGAAGGTGGAGGTCAGGAATCCCGCCAATGTGACGCTGAAAAACAAGCGTCCAGCGATCCGGGGGACTTGCCCGAACTGCGGAACCAAGGTATTCCGCATCGGTAAGAGCTAAACTTTTCTTGAGTTAAGCCGAAGCTGAAAAGTGGTGGCTGAGCCTCTGCAGCAGCAGACGGGGGTTCTCGTCTAAGATTACGTGGTGTTCCACGCTGCGCAGGCCGGCGGCGACTAGTGTGGTTGTTGCTAGAATTGGGGAAAGCAGGTCGCCCTCGTTATGGGCGTCTGAGTTAAGCAACAGGCGCGCTTTGGCCTGGAGGCAAACCGAAGCAGCATGGGCGTTGGTCGTTGAATGTCCCTTGCGGGTAGTCAACTCTATGAAAATGCCCCTTGCGGCCGCAAGGCTAGCCTGTTCAGGGGTGATTAATCCGGGGTGAGCCAGGATATCAACATGTGGTGACTGGAGCGCTGCCAGGTTGGTGCCATTTTCCACAGGTTCGGCAAGGGTTTCGCCATGGACCACCACCAGCCAAGCACCGAGCTCCTTAGCCCTCTGGGCGATTTCTGGGATCGCTTCTGCGGGGAGGTGAGTCAGTTCGACACCGGGGATAGCAAGTATGTTCCAGTAAGCTCTGGCAAGGGCACAGTCATCGCTTACCTCCTTGATCACCCGGGCAAGAGAACCGATGCCAACATGATCCGTGATAGCAATGGCTGAATAGCCCTTCACTATAGCGCGGCGGATAAGCTCCATGGGTGAAAGAACGCCATCGCTGAGAAAACTGTGGGTGTGAAAGTCATAAAGCACCTTTCAAAGATATCACAAACCACAAATCGAGACAAGGTGGTAAAATATACAAAAGGATGGTAGCTATGGCAGAAGCAAGATTGCAGCAGATTCTGGTGCCCCTCGATGGCTCACTCGAGGCGGAGTGTGTGCTCCCCTACCTCCGGGACCTGGCGCCTAGGTTTAATGCCAAGGTGCATGTCCTTGCCGTGGGTGTAGGACAGAGGACAAGGAGGGTAAATCGCCTGCTGGAAGACTATATCGTCAAGATGACTGAAGAGCTCAAACAGCAGGATATTAACGCCGAGGCGTCGGTCGTTTACGGGACCACTGCCGATATGATACTGGAGTTCGCCCAGCACCAGAAGGTCGACCTCATCCTTATGGCAACCCATGGCTTGAGCGGGGTGACGCGCTGGTGGCTGGGAAGCGTTGCCGAAAAGGTGGTCAGCGCCTCCCCCACCCCCATAATGCTGGTCCAGGCAACACGATCCGAAAAACATGACACGACAAGTAAAAAGAGCATCGAAAGAATCCTCGTCCCGCTGGACGGTTCCGAGTTAGGGCAGGCGGCTCTGCCCTATGCCGAAATGCTCACCTTCAAGACAGGGGCTGCTCTTGACCTGCTGCATGTGGTGGCACCCCCGGGAGCCATAGAAGCCAGCCTGCTCACCGGACCCGACTGGGTAAAACTGATCCAGGTGCTGCAGGAAGCTGGCGAGGATTACCTTAAGGAAATGGTGAGGCAACTGGGTGAGCGTGGCATAAAAGCCACCTACGAAGTGGTAACTGGTGAGCCTGCCGACAAAATAGTACAATATGCAGAGACAAAAAGGGTCAGCCTGATAGCAATGTCAACCCACGGTCGGACAGGGCTAGCCCGCTGGGTGATGGGGAGCGTTGCCGACAAGGTAGTGCACAGCGCCAGCATGCCCGTCTGGCTGGTGAGGTCAGCTAAAATACTAGCTCCCAAAGCGAAGCCCTGACTTGAAAAATAAGGTATTAACGGAAAGGAGCAAGCCATGGGAAAGATTAACGTGGCTATCATCGGTGTGGGCAATTGTGCCTCATCACTGGTACAGGGAGTGTACTACTATCGCAAAGCCAAGGACGACGAGTTCGTCCCCGGGCTGATGCACGTCAACTTAGGTGGCTACCACATCAGAGACATCAACTTCGTGGCTGCCTTTGATATAGACAAAAACAAGGTGGGCAAAGACCTCGCTGAGGCTATCTTTGTTCCCCCAAACAATACCTACAAGTTCTGCGACGTACCAGCCACCGGCGTCAGGGTTGCCCGGGGCATGACCCATGACGGGCTGGGTAAATACCTGTCACAGATCATCACCAAAGCCCCCGGCTCCACCGCAGACATCGTGGGCATCCTCAAGGAGACTAAGACCGATGTGGTGATCAACTACCTGCCCGTAGGCAGCGAGGAAGCCACCAAGTGGTATGTGGAGCAGGTGCTCGATGCCGGCTGCGGGTTCGTCAACTGCATACCGGTGTTCATCGCCCGGGAGCCTTACTGGTACAAAAGGTTTGCTGATCGGGGACTGCCCATAATCGGAGACGACATCAAGTCACAGGTCGGCGCAACCATCACCCACCGCGTGCTCACCAGGCTGTTCCACGACCGCGGTGTCAAGCTGGAAAGGACTTACCAGCTTAACTTCGGTGGCAATACCGACTTCTACAACATGTTAGAGCGGGAGCGACTGGAATCAAAGAAAATCTCCAAGACAAATTCTGTCACCTCGCAGCTCGACTATGAGATCGAGCCAGAGAACATCCATATCGGTCCCAGCGATTACGTGCCGTGGCTTGCCGACCGCAAGTTCTGCTACATCCGGATGGAAGGAAGGGCCTTCGGCGATGTGCCGCTCAACCTGGAACTGAAGCTGGAGGTCTGGGACAGCCCGAACTCCGCCGGAGTGGTCATAGACGCCATAAGGTGCTGCAAGCTGGCGCTGGACAGGGGCATAAGCGGCTCGCTGGTGGCGCCCAGCGTCTACTTTATGAAGTCACCCCCTATACAGTACTCCGACGATGAGGCGCGGAGGCGCGTGGAGAACTTCATTTCAGGGAAGGACCTCTTACCACCAGTCTCTCTTCCCGAAGCACCACCAGCACAGGCAAAACAGCGGTAACAACGGAGCACAGGCAGAGTGGGGTAATTCAGAGCAGAAGTGAGAATCGGACTTGTTTCGCCGTACGACTACTCTTTTCCGGGCGGTGTGGTGAACCACATCGCCTATCTGGCACACAATTTCATCCAGTGGGGACACGAGGTTAAGATCATCGCCCCCTGCCGCAAGAGAGGCACCAGATACTTCGAAGAGGAGGTAACGCCGGTAGGCAGGCCCATCCCCATACCTTCCGGCGGCTCTATAGCCCGCGTACCGCTCTCGCCCTGGCTCCCCGCCCAAGTAGGGGAGATATTGAAGAGGCAGAATTTTGACATACTCCACCTTCACGAGCCATTCACACCGATGCTCTGTCTCAGCGCTCTCGCCAGGTCAGAGGCCATAAATGTGGGGACGTTCCACGCCTACCACAGCCGCCCCTGGCCCTACAAAATCGGCCGCCCCGTCTTTCTCAGGCTACTCAACAAGCTACACGGCAAGATAGCCGTGTCCCAGCCAGCCCTGGAATACGTCAGCCGCTACCTCCCCGCGGACTACCGCATCATACCCAACGGGATTGACACCGAACATTTCACCCCCGACGGTTCCCGCCGGGAGGAATTTGCCGACGGCAGGGTAAACCTGCTTTTTGTGGGCAGGCTGGAGGCAAGGAAAGGGCTGCACCACCTGCTAGACGCCTGCGCCAGAGTAAAGAAGGCACTGCCCGGCTTTCGTCTCATAGTGGTGGGACCGGGCACGGTGCTGCGGCGGAAATATCAGGCAATGGTCAAGCTCCTTGATATTGAGGACAATGTCACTTTCGTCGGTTACGTCCCCACGTCAGAACTACCGTCATATTATCGTACTGCCGACATCTTCTGCGCCCCGGCGACCGGTGGCGAGAGCTTCGGCATAGTGTTGCTTGAAGCCATGGCGTGCGCCAAACCCGTCATCGCCACCAGCATAACCGGCTATGCCAGCGTCATCCGGGACGGCGAGGACGGGCTATTGGTGCCACCAAAGGACGATGAAGCGCTGGCGCAAGCCATCCTGAGGCTCGTCGATGATAAGCCACTACGAGAGCGCCTCGCAGCACAGGGCAGGAGAAAGGCTCAAAGGTATGGCTGGGCGAACATCGCCCGTGAGGTGATGGACTACTACAGGACTCTGCTCAGTTGAGAAATCCCATGCCCAACCTTTCCGAACTGCGAAAGCTTGCCGCCCAGCGCATCACCAATCCCTTCCTCTCAGCCCTTTCCCGGAGCGGGCTTAAGCCCAATACACTCACCTGGATCGGGCTGGTGGTAAGCTTTGCCGCCGCCTATACCATCGCCACCAGACACCTTGTGATTGCCGGCATCCTGGTGCTCCTCTCCGGTCTGTTCGATATCCTGGATGGGGCTTTGGCTAGAGCCACCAGCCAGTCCACGCGCTTCGGTGCCATGCTGGACTCTACCTTCGACCGCCTCGCCGATGCTGCGTTGCTTTTCGGCGTGACACTGCTTTATCTGAAGACCGGAGAATGGCTTACCGTCGTCCTGGCATTCTTGGCACTGGCGGGCTCCTTCCTCACCAGCTATACCAAAGCCAGAGCAGAGGGACTGGGCATAGCCTGTCCTGTCGGTTTGTTTACCAGAGCGGAGAGAGTTATAATACTGGCGCTGGGCTTGTTGCTGAACCAGCTTTTCATAGCCCTGATCGTGCTGGTCGGACTTGCCTTTTTTACCGTAGGACAGAGACTGGTCTATGTGTGGCAGAAGACAAAGGACTTTTAGGAAATTGGGAGTTAACTGATAGTGAGCGACCGGGCTTTTCAACGGGGTGCCGCCGGTCTTAGCGCGGCTGTTCTGGTCTGGATAGTACTGGGCACCGTTATGCGCGTTCCGGGCACCCTGTGGGTGATAGCCACCGGTCTGGTTGTGTGGCTTGTAGGCAATGGCGCCCTGCTCTATTACTGGGGCAAGGACTATATGTCCCGCATGTAAAAAGGATTCCCCCGCTTTCGGGCTGGGTCTCAATTTTTAAAGTGCGATGTCGATAGTAGCGATTGTCGGTGCCCAGTGGGGCGATGAAGGTAAAGGCAAGATCGTCGACCTCCTCGCTGAGAGAACAGACGCTGTGGTACGCTTCTCCGGAGGCGATAACGCTGGGCACACGGTGATAAATGCTTATGGAGAGTTCAGGCTCCACCTGGTGCCCTCAGGTATATTCCACCCGCACGTTGCCTGTATTATCGGCAATGGCGTGGCAATCAACCCAGCGGTGCTACTGGAGGAAATCGATAACCTGGAAAAGCATGGCGTGAAGGTGGACAACCTGCTCATCAGCGACCGTGCGCACCTGACCATGCCCTATCACACGCTCCTCGATGGTCTCGAAGAGGAGCGTCGGGGTGAAAGGGCCATCGGCACCACCCGCAAAGGGATCGGTCCCGTTTTTGCCGATAAAATAGCCCGCCTGGGAATCCGCACCTGTGATTTGCTGGACAGAAACGGGTTCCGCAGGCGGCTTGCCTCCGTGCTAGAACTCAAGAATGCACTCCTTACCAAAGTATATAATGTTCAGCCGCTCTCTCTGGACGAAATCTACCAGCAGTACTGTCAGTACGCACAGAGGCTCGCCCGCTTTATAACCGACACTAGCGATCTGTTAAACCGCATGGTTCTGGAGAACAAGAACATCCTTCTGGAAGGGGCACAGGGCACCCTACTCGACCCCGATTTTGGCACCTACCCGTATGTGACCTCTTCATCACCCCTGGCAGCAGGCGCCTCCCTAGGCACCGGCATAAGCCCCAGAAAAATCGACCAGGTCATCGGCGTCTTCAAAGCGTACACCACCCGTGTGGGCGGTGGTCCCATGCCCACGGAGCTCAAAGACAAGGTGGGGGAATTCATCAGAGAGCGGGCGCACGAGTACGGTGCGACCACCGGCAGGCCTCGCCGCTGTGGCTGGTTCGACGCCGTCGCCGGACGCTTCGCTACCGAGATCAACGGCTTCACCAGCATCGCCCTTACCCGCCTCGATGTCCTGGACGTCTTCGACTCGGTCAAGATATGCACCGCCTACAGGCTCAACGGCGAACTAATACGCCGGTTCCCCAGCGATGCCTCTGCTCTGGAAAAGTGTCAACCGGTATATGAAGAACTGCCGGGCTGGAAGGCACCGACCTCCCATATCCGCCAGGCCGCAGAGCTACCCTCGCAAGCCCGCCGCTATGTGGCACGCATCGAAGAACTGCTCTCCTGCCCTGCAAGCATAATCTCAGTGGGCCCCAGCCGCGACCACACAATCATGGCCAAGGAGGTCTTTTAGCGCAGCGTGTGAACGCTGACTGCTATTCTGGCGGGGGATTGAAGGAACGCTACGAAACATAAAAGCTGGAGAAGGGGCTACCCAACCACGGGAAGATAGTTCCGACCGCAGGACTGTGACTTCGAAAAATCGCAATATTTTCTGTAAGCCGAGTCCCTTTTCTTAAAAAGGCGCTCACCTCGCCCAAGTGCAAAGGTTACGGAACCGGCAGGTCGATCTTGTAGTTCCTGACGGTCTGCTCGATTATAGCCTTCGATTTTTCATCTGGCTCCACCAAGGGAAGCCTGGGCTTACCCACATTAAACCCCAGATAGTTTAGGGCATACTTCAACGGAGTGGGATTGGACACGATAAACATGGCACTTACCAGTGGTAGGAGATTGTGGTGTATCGCTGCCGCCTTCTGGGTATCGCCCTTAACACAGTATTCCATCATCTGCTTTATCTGAAGTCCCACCAGATGGGAGATAACGCTGATGACGCCGTAGCCATTCAAGCACATGATGTGGAAGGTATCGCCGTCATTGCCACTGTAGACCAGAAAGCCCTTTTTCGCCTTCTGGATGATGGTGGCGATCTGCTCAAAGTTGGCGCTAGCTTCCTTTATCCCGACGATGTTATCTATCTGGCTCAGCTTCACCGTAGTATCGGCGGAGAGGTTGGTCGCCGTCCGAGAGGGCACATTGTACAGTATACAGGGCAACCTGGTGGACTCGGCAATAGCCTTGAAATGCTGGTACAAGCCCTCCTGGGTGGGGCGGTTATAGTACGGCACCACCAAAAGGCAGCCGTCCACGCCGGTCTTCTCTGCCTCCCTGGTGAGCTCGATGCTTGCCTCGGTGCAGTAGTTGCCCGTGCCGGCGATCACCGTTCCTTTATTGCCCGCAGCCGATTTGACCTCAGCGAAGAGCCGCAGCTTCTCCTCTTTGGTCAGGGTAGGCGATTCGCCGGTGGTGCCTGAAACAACCACCCCGTCGCTACCCGAGTCGAGCAGCGCTTTAACCAGCTTCTTCGCCTGGGCATAGTCTACTTTCCCTTCAGTATCGAAGGGGGTGATCATTGCAGTCAGCAGCCTTCCGAACTGAGCCATGGTTTCCCTCCAAATTAGATTTTACTTTTCTTTTTCACCCAGTCCCGTTTGATCGCCTCTTCGGCTATCTGGATGGCGTTCAAAGCAGCCCCTTTGCGCAGGTTGTCAGCAACTATCCACATCACCAGCGCCCTAGGGCTGGAGACATCGGCACGGATGCGCCCCACGTAGACATGGTCCGTCCCCGCAGCCAGCCAGGGCTGGGGATAAAGGCTGACGCTGGGGTCGTCCAGCACCTTGACCCCGGGAGCCCTCGCCAGTATACTTCTAGCTTCCTCGGGGCTAATTGGGTTGGCGAACTCTGCGTTTACCGCCTCGCTGTGGCCAATAAATACCGGCACCCGGACGCAGGTCGCAGATATGGCTATATCTTCAGCATGCATTATCTTCTTCGTCTCCTCCACCATCTTCCACTCCTCTTTAGTATAGCCATTATCAAGGAAGACATCTATTTCGGGCAGCAAGTTGAAGGCGATCTGGTGCGGATAGACATGGGGCACCACACTCTGCCCCTCCAGTATCAACTTGGTCTGGGTGGTCAGTTCCTCCACAGCAGCCGCCCCGGTGCCGGACACCGACTGGTAGGTTGAGACCACGATACGCTTTATGGGGTTGACCTTGTGCAGCGGGTACAGAGCCACCACCAGCTGAATCGTGGAGCAATTGGGGTTGGCGATGATCCCCTCGTGCCACCTTATGTCCTCAGGGTTCACCTCGGGGACGACCAGCGGCACCTTGGGATCCATCCTCCATGCAGCGCTGTTATCGATGACCAGCGCCCCGTTCTTGGCTGCTAGCGGTGAAAAATAGCGGCTGACCTCGGAGCCTGCAGAAAACAGGGCGATATCAGTGTCATGAAAAGAATCAGGGCTTGTCTCCTGAACCTCTAGCTCCTGATGCCCAAAGAAGAGCTTCTTGCCAACTGAGCGGTCTGAGGCATAAAGCTTGACCGAGGCGACAGGGAAATTACGCTGCTGCAGGATCTTGATAAACTCCTGCCCCACCATACCAGTAGCGCCGACGATCGCCACATTGTATGTCCTCATGGGCCCCCCTTCAGATCAAGTAGACTGTCCAGACCGTATATCAGCCCCTTTCGCCTCACCACCTCCTTTATAGCCAGCATAACACCTGGCATGTAGCATTCACGGTTCAGGGCATCATGCCTCAAAGTCAGTGTCTGCCCCTGGGCACCGAAGACCACCTCCTGGCTTGCCATCAAACCCAGCAGCCTCACGCTGTGGATGGCAATCCCCTCCACCTGCCCTCCGCGGGTGCCGCTGAGCGTCTCCTTTTTGGTCACCGGGTAGACAAAGGGCTTGCCCCTTGCCTCCACCATCGCCTGTGCTGTAGCCAGTGCGGTGCCAGAAGGGGCATCGGCCTTCTCATGATGGTGCAGCTCGATTATCTCAGCATAATCAAAAAACCTAGCAGCGATCTTTGCCAGGTGGAGCAATACCACTGAACCCAGAGCGAAATTGGGGGCGACCACCGCCCCAACTCCATTACCCTTAGCCAGGCGGTCAATTTCCTCCAGATTGTCGCGAGTAAGCCCTGAAGTGCCGATGACCACATTTATGCCCTGCTTCAGCGCCAGGCGTACTGCTGACATAGCCGCCTCGGCAATGGAGAAATCGACCACCACCCCGGGCTTGCAGCGTTTCAGCGCCGATTCTAGGTCTCTGGACAGCGGCACTGTCTTTGAGCCGTCGGGGAGCACCAGTTGCTCCTCCGTGGCTTTGATATCCACCGCGCCAACCATCTCCAGCTCCCTGTCGCGGCAGACGGCTGCCGTGACCTCCCTGCCCATTTTGCCTAAAGCTCCGTGAATCAGTACTGCAATCGCCTCCATCTCAACCCCCTGCCGATTCAGTAACTTTACTACTTG
Source organism: Dehalococcoidia bacterium (assembly GCA_034435835.1). Classification (GTDB taxonomy): domain Bacteria; phylum Chloroflexota; class Dehalococcoidia; order GIF9; family UBA5629; genus CALJTV01. Next base: position 130,686 of record DAOTWF010000017.1, read on the forward strand.
CGACCGTGCTGGCGGTTATCGCGGCCCAGTCTTCCCCGTGCCGGCATCCGCCTTCTTTCCCGCTGTGGCTCACGGCTGGTGCCGGTGGAAGAGTCCATCAGCCGGGCTCCCCTTATCTGCGACAGGTCGGAGAACACCGCCCTCCGGGAAAGGTTTATCCTCCCCAAGTTGTCTATCTCGATTACCTTAACCATAATCTCATCGCCCACCTTTACCACATCCTCCACCTTACCCACCCTGTGGTCAGCCAGTTCACTTATCCGCACCAGCCCTTCCTTGCCAGGAAGTATCTCAACGAAAGCACCGAAGCTGGAAACACGGGTCACCTTGCCGGTGTACACAGCACCCACTTCAACATCGCGCGTCAGGCCTTCTATCCTGGCAATCGCCTCCAGCGCCGCTTCCCTGTTCGGCGAGGCTATGATCACCGTGCCATCGCCCTCAATATCAATGCTGGTCACCTTGGTCTCGTCGATTATCGACCTAATCACCTTGCCTCCGGGGCCGATCACGGCGCCGATCTTTGCCGGGTCGATGCTGATGCGGTACATCCTTGGGGCATAAGGGCTCAGCTCAGGGCGGCTGGCGCTTATCGTCTGCTGCATCTTCTCCAGTATCTCAGAATGCGCCTCCCGTGCCTGCCTTATCGCCTCAGCTATGATATTCTCACTGATACCCCGCAGTTTTATATCGAGCTGCAGGGCTGTAATCCCTTTGGCTGTGCCAGCCACCTTAAAGTCCATGTCCCCGTGGGCATCTTCCTTCCCCTCGATGTCGGTCAGGATGATATATTCACCGCCGTCCCCGGTTACCAGCCCCATGGCTATCCCAGCCACCGGCACCTTGATGGGGACGCCGGCATCCATCAGCGATAGGGAGGAGCTGCAGACGCTTGCCATGGAGGTGCTGCCATTGGAGCTGAGCACCTCGGAAACAAGGCGTATGGTATAGGAGAACTCCTCATCGCTCGGTATCACTGGCAGCAGTGCCCTCTCCGCCAGCGCACCGTGGCCAATCTCACGCCGACTGGGTGACCCCAACCGCCTGACCTCACCGGTGGAGAACGGCGGGAAATTGTAATGGTGCATGAAGCGCTTTGCCTCTTCCAGCCCCAGACCGTCCAATAACTGTTCCTGCCTAGGTGAACCTAAAGTGGTGATGGTCAGGACCTGGGTAAGCCCCCGCATAAACAGCCCCGAGCCATGCGTCCGTGGCAATATCCCCACCTCACAGGTTATGGGCCTTATCGCCCGGGGCGGACGACCGTCTATATGCCGTTTTTCCTGAAGTATCTTTGCCCTGACCGCCTTTCTGGTCTCGTTTTCCAGCACCGCCAGAATATCAGCCTCAGCAAAGATGTCCTTCAGTCTTTCCACAGCTTCCCGCCTCACCTCCTCGAGCACATTATCCCGCTCCAGCCTGTCAGCATGGCTGATGGCAGCGGCAATCCTAGGAGCGAATTCTGACGAAATGGCCGCCACCAGCTCTGGGGGAAATTCGAGTGCTTTGACCTCTATTTTCGGCTTGCCGTAGGCGGCACGGAGTTCCTCCTGGAGCTTGAGGATGTCCTGGTTTGCTTCATGGCCAAACCTAATAGCCTGCAGGACTATGTCCTCCGGCGCTTCCTTAGCCCCCGCCTCCACCATCACGATGGCTTCTCTGGTACTGGCAATCACTATGTCAATCAGGCTGCTGGTTATCTGGGGTAAAAGCGGGTTGAGCACCAGCCTACCATCAATGTAACCCACCCTGACCGCTGACACCGGTCCATAAAAGGGAATGGACGAAAGGTGTACGGCAGCCGAGGCACCGATTACAGCCAGTATATCGGGGTCGTTCTCTTGGTCGGTGGACAGGACGGTAACTATTATCTGAATGTCATTATGAAAGTTTTTGTCAAACAGCGGACGGAGGCTGCGGTCAGTTAACCTTCCAGCCAGGGTGGCTTCCTCACCGGGACGCCCCTCGCGGCGGATGAAGCTGCCTGGGATCTTGCCCACGGCATAATGTCTCTCCTCATAGTCCACGGTGAGCGGAACAAAGTCAACTCCTTCGCGGGGCTCACTGCTGACACACACGGTGGCTAAGATTACCGTGTCACCATAGCGGACAGTGACAGCGCTTTCAGCCTGCTGGGCTAATTTGCCAGTCTCGATTGTCAGCACCCGACCCCCGACCGTACACTGACCAGAATAAGCCATGCTCCCCCCGGCGGCATCTCTACTTTCTCAGCCCCAACCTGCCGATGACATCCCGATAGCGCTGCACATCTTCCCTAGCAAGGTAGGCAAGCAACCGCCTCCGGCGACCGATCAATTTCATCAGTCCGCGCTGCGTGTGGTGGTCATGCCGGTGTAACTTCAGGTGCTCGGCAAGGCGGTTTATCCTCTCGGTAAGCAGCGCAACCTGCACCTCGGTCGAGCCGGTATCTTTGTCGTGCTTCTTAAAGTCCGAGATTAGAGCTGCTTTTTTCTCCTTCTCCAAACCTACTCTCCTTATGTGTTCGCTTATGAAACCAAATTATAACACACGCCAGAAAACAATGCACCACGCTTTAGCCACGGGGACGCATGGAGTATAATAAAGAGCAAATGGCCTCTCAGGTTTTCTACCGCAAATGGCGCCCCCAGAGGCTCTCCGAGATAGTGGGGCAGGAACACGTGACCACAACCCTCAAGCATGCCATCGCCAGCGGACATATTGCCCATGCCTATCTCTTCTGTGGGCCACGGGGTACCGGCAAGACCAGCACCGGACGCATCCTAGCTAAAGCAATAAACTGCCTTCAGCCCGAGGATGGCGAGCCGTGCAACAATTGCACTGTCTGCACTGCGATCAATCAGAACAGCCTGCCCGATGTCATCGAGATAGATGCTGCCAGCCACCGCGGCATCGACGAAATCCGTTCCTTAAGGGAGAAGGTGAATTACGCTCCCAGTATAGCCAGGTACAAAGTCTATATCATAGACGAAGTACATATGATAACAAAAGAGGCGTCCAACGCGTTCCTTAAGACCCTGGAGGAGCCTCCGGAACACGTAAAGTTTGTCCTGGCAACCACCGAGCCCCACAAAGTCCTGCCCACCATTATGTCGCGCTGCCAGCGCTTTGATTTCCGCCGTCTCTCCAGCGCAGCGCTGAGCACCAAACTTGAGCTCATCTGTCAGAAAGAAGGCATTGAAATCGAACCCCAAGCATTAGCCCTGCTCGCCCGCTCCACCGCTGGCAGCCTGCGCGATGCTGAAAACCTGCTGGAACAACTTGCCATTTACTACGGGCGTAAGATAGGGCTCGATCAGGTCAGGGATCTGCTGGGCATCTCCGGTGACCCGCGCATCAAGGAGCTGGCAAAGCACATCATAGACAGAAATGTCACCGCAGGGCTGAAGACTATAAACAGCGTCGCCAGCGATGGCATAGACCTGCGCCAGTTTGCTCGCGAGCTTGTGGACTATCTGCGCCGGTTGCTGCTGGTAAAATCCGGAGCTGACGAAGCGGTGGACGCCGCCACCGATGACCTCGCCGAGATGAAATCGCTGACCTCTCCTATTAGCCTGGAATACCTGGCTTCAGCGGTGAAGCGCTTCAGCGAGATTGACCTGCGTTTGGACAACTATTCGCCGCTGCCCCTGGAGCTGGCGCTGGTCGATTGCAGCCTGTTCAGTGCTACCCCAGCCGCACCCGGGACAGCAGCCAAGGTCGCCGAGGAAAAACAGCCGGTGCTAGCATCCGCCAGAAAAACGTCCGAGGCTGAGCCGGCACCACCACCAGCGCCGCTACAGACGCATCCCCGCAGCCCATCGCCGGAGATAAAGTCTTCGCCGGAGCTGGATCACATCCGCAGCCACTGGAAAGAGTTCATACAGGCGCTCCGTGGCGAGGGTTCCAGCGGCAATCTCGACGCCTTCCTGCGCAGCGCCTGCGAGCCCATCGCTGTGGAGGACGATACCCTGGTCCTGGGCTTTTACTGGGAAATGCACAGGTCGAAAATCGATGACCTCAAGTACAAACACCTGGTGGAGAAAAAACTGAAGGAGGTGTTCGGGCGACCCTACAGGTTGCGCTGCGTCCTCACCCCCAAGAGTGCCAAAGCTTACTCCAGACAAGAGGCAAACATCCCCCTGGTGAGGGCTGCCCTAGAAAGGGGAGCGACATTCGTAGACGAAGAAACGGAAACAGGAGGCAAATGAACAAGTTTTTCTTGAAACAGGCGCAGGAATTGCAGGCAAAGTTGGCCAAGGCACAGCAGGAGCTGGCAGAGATGACCACCGAAGCCACCTCGGGCGGCGGAGCCGTCAGGGTGGTCATCGATGGTCAGCAGAGAGTCCGTTCGGTAGACATTTCGCCCGAAGTGGTAAATGCCGAAGATGTGGAACTTCTCGAGGACATGGTGTTGACCGCGGTCAACGAAGCTATTCGAAAATCACAGGAAATGGCTGCCAGCCACCTGAGCAGCTTGACCGGTGGCTTGAAAATGCCGGGGCTGCCCTGAGGAGGCAACGCCGTTGAGTGGTACTTCCTACGCGGCTGAGCCCATAGCCAGGCTCATCGAGGAACTGAACAGGCTGCCGGGCATAGGTCCCAAAAGTGCCCAGCGGCTCACCTTCTACCTGCTAAGGGCGCCGGCAGAACAGGTTGAGGCGCTGGCTGAAGCCATAAAGGCACTCAAGGAGAGGCTGCGGCTGTGTTCCATCTGCCTCAATATCACCGATTCCGACCCCTGTACTATTTGCAGCGACCTGGAGCGTGACCGCACACAAATATGTGTGGTCGAAGAGCCTATAGACATACTCCCTCTGGAGCGGACGAGAAAGTACCGGGGTCTGTACCATGTTCTCCACGGCGTCATTGCGCCCAGCGAAGGCATCGGTCCCGAGGAGCTCAAAATCAAGGAACTGCTCACCCGTCTAAAAAATAGCCAGGTTGCCGAGGTGATCCTGGCTACCAATCCCAATCTTGAAGGAGAAGCCACCGCCATGTACCTGCAGCGGCTGATAGCACCGCTGGGGATAAAGGTCACCCGACTTGCCCGCGGACTGCCCTACGGCGGCGACCTGGAATATGCCGATGACGTCACCTTAAGTCGCGCCCTCGAAGGCAGACAAGAAATGTGAGCCTTTTAGACAGCGATGCCGTCTCCCAGGGTATACCAGACAGAAGCCATCATCATCAGGCGGACCAACTTGGGGGAAGCTGACAGGATACTCACCCTGTACACGCGTGACCTGGGCAAGATAAGGGCGGTGGCTAAAGGGGTGCGCCGTCCCCAGAGCAAACTGGGGGGACACGTGGAACTGCTCACCTGTAGCCGCCTAATGCTCGCCCGGGGCCGCAGTCTGGACATCATCACTCAGGCGCAGACCATCGCCAACTTCCTGCCCCTAAAGGATGACCTGGAACGTGCCGCCAGCGGTCTCTACGTGGCTGAACTGGTCGATGCCTTCACCGCAGAACGTGCCGAAGACCCAGCCCTCTTCGACTTGCTTGTGGACATCCTCGCCCATTTGGCACAGTCCCCCCGCACCGACATCGTGCTGCGCTACGCTGAACTGCAACTGCTATCACAGGCGGGCTATCGCCCTGAGCTCCAGCGCTGTGGCAACTGCAAAGCGCCGCTGCAGCCGCGCGCCAACTTCTTCAGCCCCAGCCACGGTGGAGTGCTTTGTCACATTTGCGGTTACCATGAGCCGCGGGCACACCCCCTGTCCCTCAACGCCCTGAAGGTGCTCCGTTTCTGGCAGAGCTGCGACTTCGCCACCGCTGAAAAGGTGAAACTGGACAGGGAGCTTGCTCTTGAACTGGAGACGGTGCTGCAAGAATACATCCGCTTCCTGCTGGAAAGAGAGCTGAAATCGGTCACCTGGCTGGAAAGGCTAAAGCACCTGCCGCACAAACCGTCCCCACGCCCAAGCTAGGAAACCGGGGACATGCCTGACACCACTGGAACCGCTTAACGGCTGGAAAGTGCCTTGGACACCTCTGTCACCAGTTTAGAGGCATCGAACGGCTTCACCAGATAAGGTGCGCCGGTACGGGTGAGGAACTCCCGTGTGCTTTCCCCCATGACATCCCCGGTGATAAACAGCGTCCGCTTGGTGAGCGAGGGGACCAGCCTCCTTAACCTGCGGTAAAGCTCTACCCCGCTGGTGCCCGGCATCTTGATGTCGAGCAGCAAAAGCTGGTAACGTCCGCTTCGCACCTTTTCCAGCGCTTCCTCAGCGCCGCCAGCCGTATCCACGTCACAGCCCTCCGCCCTCAGCACCTCTGACACGAAATCCCTGACCACAGCTTCATCGTCCACCACCAGTATCCTGGCTTTACCCAGGCGGAGGCGGGCGCGGGCTTTGGCTGGGGTAACCTTTTCCTCAGCAGCCAGCGCAGTCTCCACCGGCAGCTCGATGAAAAAGGTCGCCCCCTTGCCCGGCTGGCTCTCCGCCCATATTCTTCCCTTATGCTCGGTTATTATCCCGTGGCATATGCTCAAGCCCAGCCCGGTGCCCGCACCCACCTCAGCGGTGGTGAAAAACGGCTCGAATATCCTCTCCAGGTGCTCAGGGGCAATCCCCGGGCCATTGTCCTTGAAGGATATTCTGATAACGGAGTCCAACGCTTCGGTCTTCACCACCAGCCTGCCCTTCCTCGGCACCCGTTTCACCGCCGTCTCAGCGTTTATGATAATGTTCAGGAACACCTGCTGTAACTGACCGGGGTCAGCCACTGTGGCAGGAAGGTTGGGAGCAAGCCGAGTGGTGACGGTTATGTTGCTTGTCTCCAGATGGTAGGCTCTGAGTCGCAGCACAGCCTCGATAACCTCATTGATATTCACCAGCCTCCGCTCCGGCCTGTACTGGCGGGCGAAGGTCAGCAGCCTCCTCAAAATGCTGGCTACCCGCTGGGCACTCTCGTTTATCACCTCGAGAGCCGCCCTCATATCCTCTGGCACGTCCTTTCTCGCCAGCAGCAACTGGGCATAACCCATCACGCCGGTGAGCGGGTTATTTATTTCGTGGGCAATTCCCGATGCCATCTCGCCCACAGAAGCCAGCCTGGCGGCGAGGTGCGCCCGCCTCTCCAGCTCCCTCCTCTCCTCCTCCGCCTGCATCCGCTCAGTAATATCCCGCCCAACGCCGCGGAAGCCGACGACTTCGCCTTTCTCGTTGCGCAGCGGTAAAGCAACAAGCTCACCAAAGCCGGTGCTGCCATCTTTGCGCACCACCCTGAAGATGACGCCCTTCTGCGGTCGCCCCGTCCGGTACACCTCATTGAAAACTTTGAACACCTTTTTCCAGTCTTCTTGGGCTACCAGCATGCGGTAGTTATTGCCCAGTAGCTCCTCACTGGAGTAGCCCGTGACGCGGCACATGGCATCGTTGACAAAGGTGAAATCACCGGCGATATCCAGCTCGAAATAGCTGTCCTCCATCTCATCAAGGACGGTGCGGAACCTTTCTTCCGACCTCCTTAAAGCCTCCTCCATCCGCCTGCGCTCGGTGACGTCCCGGGCAACGCCACGGAAACCGATGATCTCGCCTTTTTCATTACGCCGCGGCAGCACGCTGTACTCAACGTCGACCCTCCTGCCGTCCTTGGCGATCTGTACAGCGTGAAGCGACCTCAAGGGCTGCCCGGTGCGGTATACCTGGTTAAATGACCGAAAGACCTCTTCCCTGCCCTCTTCCGGTGTGTAATTGCGGTAGTTCAACCCCATCAGCTCTTCCGGCGAGTAGCCGAGCCGCCGCGCCAGGGCATCGTTGAAGAAGACCAGGTTGCCGCGCAGGTCTGTCTCGTAGTAACCTTCGTCCACCTCCTCGAGAACCGTGCGGTACCGTCGCTCCGACTCGATGAGCATGTCCTCCAACCGTTTCTGTTCGGTGACGTCCTCCATGAGTACAAGCAGCGCCGGCTTCCCGTCCCAGGTGATGTTGACCGCATTGAACAGAACCCACCTGATGCCGCCGTCCTTTAATACCACCCTTAACGGGTAGTAGCGCGGCTGCCTTTCGCCTCTGAGCCAGCCCTGGAACCGCCTCTTCGCCTTATCTAAATCCTCGGGATGGAAGAAAGCCCAGACTGACATCTCTCGCAACTCTTCCATACCGTAGCCGCTGATACGCAGCACCCTGTGGTTGGCGAACACCACATTATCGCCCTGCACCACCACAATGCCTTCGGTAGCATTGTCCACCAGGGTTCGGTACCTTTCCTCCGACCGCTTCAGCGCCTCCTCCATCTCCATCTGCTCGGTGACATCGGTCATGAGGGATAACACGGCAGGCTTCCCCTCCCAGGTTATCATCGCAGTGTTGGTCACCACCCACCGTATGCCACCGTCTTTAAGAACCACCCTTAAAGGGTACCACCGGGAAAGTCTTTCTCCGCGGAGCCAGCGACGGAACCTGTCCAGAGCTTTCTCCCTGTCCTCGGGATGGAAGATGTCGAAGGAGCCCATCGCCATCATCTCTTCCAGCGTATAGCCGCTCATCCTCAAAGCCCGGCGGTTGGCATAGACTATCCTGCGGTTCCGGGAGACGGTGATGCTCTCGGCGGCGTTTTCCACCACGGTGCGGTACCTCTCCTCACTCCTGCGGAGTTCCTCCTCGACTGTATGCCGTGCTTCCTCAGTTTCAAGGCTGTGCAGGGCAAAGGCGATGTCTGCCGCCACCTCCTCAAGTAGCCCTTCCTCCTCCCCTTTACTGGCGATGCCCCGGGGGGCAGACACCATCATCACCCCGTACGCCTTCCCGCCATATGCCAGGCGCACGCTCATCCCGATGCCATCGCCACACCTGTGCTCCAGCGGACAGCCCCGGCAGACGCCCCCAGCAGCTTCGATCACCAGGGCATCGGTCGCCTCCAGCGCCTTTCTGGCGCAGGGCGGGAGCTCGCCCTTCTCCAGCACCCGCTTCAGCCGGGCGAAGCCCCTGCCCAGACCGGCCTGGGAAGAAGCCACGAATTTCCCTGCCTCGTCGAACAGGACGACCCAGGCGCTGCTATAGCCGCGGTTCCTTACCAGGTTGTGGCACACCCCCCTGAGGAGCTGGTTCCGGTCAGCCCCGCGGGCGATGAGCTGGTTGATATTACGGATGGCACGGAGCACCCTGTTCAGACGGCGCAGCCTCTCCTCCATCGCCCCTTCAGTCTTCATCCGCGCCTCCAGAGCCGCCACCCTCCGCCTCATCGCTTCCAGTTCAGCCACAAGCTCCTCTTTCGTCTTCTCGGAATTTTTTCTAGCCATCGTCGATCCCTGCTCTTAAATTAGTAAATTCCCACCTAGTCTTTGTACTCTTTTTAATCGCATATGTCAAGCTGATTTTGGGGTCAACAGGATGGTACTTTTGGTGCACTCTTGTTGAAACGCCGCCGCGCGGGCATCTATAATGCGCGGTGATGAGCCAGGTTTCAGCCATACGGTCGGTCGCCTGCAGGGAAAAAGCGTCAGGAGGTGACAATGAAGGTAAAGGCTAACGGCATTTCGGTGTACTGCGAGATCAAGGGAAAGGGGGATAATCTGGTGCTGATCCACGGGGCGGGTGATAACCTGAATATGTGGTACCACCAGGTACCTGTGTTTTCCCGAAATTATCGGGTTATCACCTACGACGTCAGGGGTTCAGGGAAGAGCGATAGCCCCGAAGGGGAATACACCATATCCCTATTTGCCGAGGACGCCTATCAGTTGATGAAGGCACTGAAGGTATCGGGGGCTTATTTCCTGGGTTATTCAATGGGCGGGCGCATCGCCCTGCAACTATCGCTGGAGCACCCCGAGATGGTGAAGGCGCTGGTGCTTGCCAACAGCTCTGTAGGGCTTCTGCCGCCCACACCGGAGGCCATTGAGCGGCGCAAGGCAATAATTGAGCTTCTGCAGAAGAAGGACATGAAGACCTTTGCCGAGATGATGACCACAGCCGCCTTCTCCCCTGACTTCAAATCGCGAAACCCTGTTGAATTTGAGCGGTACAAGAAGGTCAAGATGCGGAACAAGCCCGAGGGCATCGCCCGCCTTATGGGCTCGCTGGCTGCACCCCCATCCCCACCAGACCTATCGAAAGTGAAATGTCCCACCTTGCTCATAGTGGGCGAACACGACTTCTACATGGGGGTAGAACAGGGGAGGCAAGCCCAACAAGCAATAGCCGGCGCTGAGCTGGTCGTCCTGCCCACCGGCCACGCCGCTGCCATCGAAGCTCCGGAAAGATTTAACGCCGCGGTGCTTGACTTCCTCTCCAGGGTGAGACCCGCACCACATACCTGAGCGCACCCGCAGACCTAGAGCCTAGGTCAACTTGTTTTGACCGCCGCCCATCTTTTAGGATAGACTTTCGGCATACTGCAGCCAAAAAGGAGGGGTGAAAATGTGCATCTGGTGCGAAAAATATGCCGATGGCTACCAGAGGTGGTACTTCAACCCGGCAAACTATGCCCGCAAACTCTACAAAATCAGGAAAGAGGAGGCTGAAGCTGCCGGCGCTGAAGGCAGCCCCATGGCAGCCGGTGGCATGTCGCTGCTGACAGAGGAGTTTCTCCAGGCATGGGACAAAAAGGACTATGCCACTGTAGACAAAATAAAGCAGGACATCGAGCGGCTGTCATGGGCAGCACACTTCGGACAGGTGGTCACCCTTGAGGACACCCTGAAGGTTATCGACCTGATCTACCCCATCGCCATCATGACCTGCCTCTGCCGGCGCTCAATGCTGGGCTTGCCCGATGAGGAAAACTTCACCTGCATCGGCATGGGCTCAGGGATGTACAAGTGGGAACGGTGGCCCAATACCTACCGCGGCGGCGTCCAGTTCCTCACGCCCGACGAAGCCAAGGACATCGTTACCAGACTGAACAAGAGGGGGCTGGTGCAGACCCTGTTCACCTTCGGCACACCGTATATCGGCGGCATCTGTAACTGCGACTACCCTGACTGCTCTGCCATCAGGACGACGCTGGACTTCGGCATCAGGACGCTGTGGAAGGGGCACCACGTAGCTCAGGTGGACCGCGACCTCTGCAATGGCTGCGCCTCCTGTATCCACCGTTGCCAGTTCAAAGCGCTCAGTTTCTCGGCTTCCCAGCAAAAAGCCTACATAGACCAGTTCCAGTGCTTCGGCTGCGGGCTCTGCATCACCGAATGTCCCCCGGAAGCCATAACCCTGGTGGAGCGAGCCAGCCTGCCAGCGCTGGCAAACGTATGGTAACCACAGAGGAGGTGTGCCGCTATGCTACCAAAAATTATCGTCGATGATAATAAATGCAGTAACCCGCTCTCCTGCCGCAAGTGCCTCCTTGCTTGCCCCATGCATGCCCTGGGACTGGGCACCAAGGTGGGACCGAAGAAGTTCCAAGAGATACCGCCAGAGCAGTTCCGGGTTGCCGGGGTGCGTCTGGAGAGGTGCACCGTGTGCAGGGACTGCGTTAAAGTATGCCCCAGCGGTGCCATTCAGGTATTTTGTGACGGAGGTGCTGGAAAATGACCACAGGATGGAAATACGCTAGACCCGCTAAAGAAAAACTTATGACGCTGGAGGAGCCGGGTAAAGAGCTGCTCTTCGATGCCGATAAGGGATTGGTGGACGAGATTACAGCAAAGTTCAATCTCAGCAGCATTGCTCAGGGGCTTGGCGGTAAGAGCCATGAGCAAATCCACCAGGCTATGGAGCAACTAGGGAAGGAGCTCATGGAGCTGACTGTCAAGCTCGGCGATGGCAAATATCTGGATCGCACCGGTGAGATGATTGAACGGGTCTACAAACAGACGGGCATGTCTTTCCCCCATCGCCTGCAGAGGTACATCGAGCTCTCCATACTGGGGCTGAGGCCCGCCGACCGCTGGAATATCACAAAGTCGACTACAAAGGAGCTGGTGCTCCAGGTGACATCGTGTTCAGTGAGAAAGGCACTTGAAGGCGCTGGCATAAGCGGACTGCCCTGCAAAGCGTTCTGCATCGCCAGCTTCCAGGCTGCTGCCGCCAAGACCGGCGACCGGGTGCAAGTGGAGCTGACCAAAACGCTGCCACAGGACGGGCTATGTCAGTTCTGTATCGCCAGAGCTTAGCTGCGCCACCTTTCATCGGGCGCCGCTTGTATCACTCCCCCCCTTTGTCCACCATGCCGGACGGTGGTCTGCCATGGAGCCGGAGGCTGCGCCTGCACTTCCCCGAGCTTACTGAACTGCTCGAGGACTGGTACGACAGGACAGCGGAGAACTGCGACCGGTTCGTCAACATCAGCGAGGTGGACAAATATAGCATCACCTGTACCATCTGCCGCCACTTCGATGCCGGCGGCTGTTTCTCAACCGGTGCTGCCCCCGTGGATATCATGGCCCTGCTACACAGAGCCCGCCAGCACGACACCCTGTGATAACCACTTCAATATCACCTCGTTTCTCGCCCACGAGCACAGGGCTTATGCTGGCTCACACCTAGGGCAGATAGTTCAAAACCAGGAATGGAGTTTAACGAGATAACCGGCCCGTCATCTTCTCGCCACATCGGGGGAAAGTTGCACGACTTCCAGTTTTTGTCAGAATGTGGTAAAATAGTTTAGTCTTGATGGAAGTTGTTGTGTTGCCACAGTGCTCTGGCACTAAATATTGGGCTCATAATCCACCAATCCTCACCCGCTGTAGCCTGTGAGAGCTGGGCGGGTTATACCGCTTTGAGCAACTTGAGCAACGGTCATGGCGCAGGAGAATAACAAAGAGGCGACCACAGCTTTTGCCGATTATACTGCGGAAGACATACGGGTGCTGGATGGCCTCGAAGCCGTGCGGCGTCGCCCTGGTATGTACATTGGCAGCACCGACCAGCAAGGCCTGCACCACCTGCTCTATGAAATAGTCTACAACAGTATAGACGAGGCGATGGCGGGCTACTGTACCCGCTGTGCCGTGACTATCCGCAAGGACAACTCGGTAACCGTCACCGATAATGGTCGGGGCATACCGGTAGACATCCATCCGGTGACCAACGTGTCCGCCCTGGAGACGGTGATGACCAGATTGCATGCCGGGGCAAAGTTCGGCGGACGTACTTACTCCGTTTCCAGCGGCCTGCACGGCGTGGGCGCCTCCGTAGTGAATGCCCTGTCAGAATGGCTTATAGTGGAGGTCAAACGCCAGGGTAAAATCTATCGCCAGGAATACCAGTATGGCAAGCCGGTCACGGAGCTGAAGGTCATCGGTGAAACTGAAGAGAGCGGCACCACCATCACATTCATGGCTGATAGCCAGATTTTCGGCGAGATAGACTATGATTTCGATACCGTTCGCCAGCGGCTGAGAGAGCTGGCTTTCCTCAACAAGAACGTGGAAATAAGCTTCAGGGACGAACGCGCTGACCGGGAGCTCACCTTTCTATTCGAGGGTGGCATCGCCAGCCTGGTCCGCCGCTTCAACAAAGACAGGGAGGTGCTCAACCGCGAGCCTATTTACATCACAGGCTCCAGTAACAGCACCCAGGTGGAGGCGGCGCTGCAGTACAACGATGGTTTTGCCGAGTCCATGCTCAGCTTCGCCAACTGCGTGAACACCATAGACGGTGGCAGCCATCTCACCGGCTTCCGCTCGGCGCTTACACGGGTGTTGAACGACTACGCCCGCAGGAACAAGCTGCTTAAGGAATCGGAACCGAACTTCATCGGCGAGGACGTCCGCGATGGCCTCACCGCCATTATCAGCGTGAGGCTGGCTGAGCCACAGTTCGAAGGGCAGACCAAGGCGAAGCTGGGAAACCCCGAAGTGAAGAGCGTGGTCGAGGTCATAGTAGCCGATGGGCTCACTCAGCACCTAGAACAGCACCCTGACGAAGCCAAAGCCATAATTGAGAAATGCCTCATCTCCGCCAAAGCTCGAGAGGCAGCCCGGAAAGCGCGCGACCTGATATTTAAGAAGAGCAGCTTCGAAGCGGCGACCCTGCCCGGGAAGCTGGCTGGATGCGCCGAGACCGACCCCAAGCTCTGTGAGCTGTTCCTGGTCGAGGGCGATTCTGCCGGCGGCTCGGCGAAGCAGGGGAGGGACCGCCGCTTCCAGGCTATCCTGCCATTAAGGGGCAAAATTCTAAATGTGGAGAAGGCGCCCAAGGATAAGGTACTGGAACACGAGGAAATACGCGCGATAGTCACTGCGCTTGGTGCCGGCATCGGCGACCAGCTCGATTTCTCCCGCCTGCGCTACCACCGCGTCATCATCATGACCGATGCCGATGTAGACGGCTCGCACATCCGGACACTACTGCTCACCTTCTTCTATCGCAATATGCCGGAACTCATCACCCGGGGACACCTGTTTATTGCCCAGCCACCGCTGTACCGCATCCAGCATGGCAAGCAGCATTTCTGGGTATACTCGGAAAAGGAGAAGGAAGCCAAGCTCAAAGAGCTGCAAGGCAGCAAGGTGGAGGTCCAGCGCTACAAGGGTCTGGGGGAAATGAGCCCTGAGCAACTATGGGATACCACCATGAACCCGGCTTCGCGGACACTACTTAGGGTCGAGATCGAAGACGCCATGGAAGCTGACAGGACGTTCCATATGCTTATGGGCAACGAGGTGCCTCCCCGCAAGTCCTTCATCCAGGCGCACGCCAGAAACGTCAGAAACCTTGATATCTAGCCCTAAGGCGCCGCATCCCGGTATAGCTGGTGCTCTTCAATATAGTCTGCAACCTTCGGCGGCACCAGCTCACGGATAGGGAGCCCCTTGGCGATCCTTTGCCTGATTTCCGAGGAACTGATATCTACCGGCGGTATGTCCAGCCACAGCACGCTCCCACTTACCCCCGGCACCAGTGCCTCCATCGCCTGCAGGTCGGGCCGGCTAAACCCGGGCCTGGTTACCGCCACCAGACGGCACATCTGAATCAGCCTTGCCGGCTCCTTCCACCGGGGCAGCTCGGCAAGGCTGTCCCAGCCGAGGAGAAAAAAGAGGCTGCAGGCAATCCCCAGTTGCTCGCGCAAGATAGCGATGGTGTCAACGCTGTAAGACAGTCCCGGGCGCTCCACCTCGATTGTGGAGAGCTCAAAGTAAGGGTTACCTGCGATAGCCAGCCTCACCATCTCCACGCGGTGTTGGGCTGGTGTGATATCCCTGTCTGATTTCAGCCATGGCTCTCCCGCAGGGATAAAGATGACCCTGCTTAGGTTCAGCTTCAGACGTGCCTGTTCAGCTACGATCAGATGCCCTAAATGTATCGGGTCAAACGTGCCGCCGAGTACGCCGATGTTCACCTGCGCCGCCTCACTTTTGGCCTTGGTCTGAAAACAGCTACCGGAGCTTCAGCCGGGGCTGCCGCATCAGCAGTCGCCTGACGAAGTAGAGCTGCCACAGTCGCCACCAGCCCAGCCACTCCCTCCCCGCTGACGGCAGAGACGAAACAGACAGCCACACCGCTTGATTGGAACGCGGTCCTCAGCTCTCGCATCCCCTCACGCGCTTCTGGCAGGTCTATTTTATTGACCACAATGATATGTGGTTTCTGCAACAGGGAAGGCTGGTAAAGGTCCACCTCTTGTCTCAGTACCTCGGCATCATGTATTATGTCCGCTGATGTCCCGTCGAGCAGCAGCACCAGAACCTTAGCCCTTCCGGTATGGCGCAGGAAAGCGTTCCCCAAGCCTCTGCCCTGGTGGCTCCCCTCCGTCAACGCGGGTAGCTCCGCCACGGTGAATGTCTCAACGCCAGTATCGACCGTCCCCAGCACCGGTTGCAGTGTGGTGAAAGGGTACTCAGCCACTTTTGGCTTGGCGCTGGAGATTGCCGCCAGCAGGCTGGATTTACCGCTGTTGGGCAATCCTAAGATAGCCACATCGACCATGAGCCGCTGGTCAAGCACCAGACGTCGCTCCTCACCGTCCTCGCCTCTAGTGGCTATTTCAGGCGCCTGTTTCCGCGGTGTGGCGAAATGGACATTTCCCAAGCCCCCTTTACCGCCTCTAGCCACCAGCACCCTTTCACCCTGCCGACTGAGGTCAGCTATCAGTGCCTCACTGCCATCAGCTTCCTTTTGATAAACGCAGGTTCCCACCGGCACCGGGATGATAATATCTTCACCTCTGGCACCATGCTTTTTCTGCCTGCCGCCGTCACCACCACCCCCAGCCTGAAAACTCCTTTTATAGCGGAAAAATGTCAGGTCGCTTACATTTTCATCCGCTATCAAGTATACGTTCCCGCCAGCACCACCATCACCCCCATCAGGACCGCCCAAGGGCACATACTTTTCCCTGCGGAAGCTTATTCTGCCGTCCCCGCCTTTACCTCCCTTGACCACAATCTCAATCCTGTCCATGTGTTAAGGGGTATGCATTAATCTATTTCTATTTTTAGACTACTCTGAGTAGTGGATATTTTTTAACTAATTATAATAAAGCCTGTGCCATGACCCTGTGCCTCAATTATGCAACTTGTTTCCTCATATTGCAATGGTAGACGCATGCCCGACTGGTTATCCAGAAAAAGGATGATTTTTTGCAGAAAAAGTGCAACCGTCACCAGCCGGGCTGTGGATTTTCTGACGATGTGCTGCAGGAAAAGCGTGGTAGAACGGCTACTTGCGCCGGAACTGCCTTCTTAATTGTTCGATGGAATGTGAAAGGTCGGAGTCGGTCTTGATGCTCTGTGATATGCGTTGGAGGTTGCGCAGTATGGTCGAGTCATCTCTGTTGAGCAGGTTACCTATTTCAGTGAGACTGTAATGTTTTTCCTGGCGCAACAGATAGATGACCACCTGTCGCGCCAAGGTGGCACGTTTGTCCCGCTGTTTTCCCAGTATGACGTCAGGGCTTATGCCGTAATAAGTGGCTACGGCGTCTATCACCAGCTTAGGGGTAAGTGCTGCTGGGAGCGAGCTCTTTCTCTCGCTCATGTCAGCCAGAGCCTGGAGCGCCATGGTCGTCTCCACCTTACTAGCTCCCGAGAGCTTGGCGTAGGTGAGCACACAGTTAAGGGCGCCCTCCAGCTCGCGTACACTGGATTTGAACTGAGTTGCCAGAAGGCGGAGCACTTCGCTGGGTACCACCGTATTGGAGGCGGCTGTCTTTGCCGTAAGGATGGCGACGCTGGTTTCAAAATCTGGTGGTGACAGGCGGACAACCAGCCCGCCGACAAGGCGGGAGCCCAGCTTGTTGTTGACCGCAGGTATGGTCTTGGGCAGGCAGTCGGATGTCATCACCATCTGTCCCGAGTTGTAGTACAGGTCATTAAAGATATGCACCAGGAACTCCTGTGTCTGCGTTTTGCCGCTGAGGAACTGCACGTCATCTATAAGCAGGAAGTCGGTGTTCCTGAAGTGGTCGTGGAACTCATCGATGCTGTTGTTTTTCAGGGCGAGTACGTACTGGTTGGTAAACTGCTCAGCGGTGGTGCATATCACCTGGAAACCTCTGGAGCGGGCGGTGTGCGCGATGGCATGTAGCAGGTGCGTCTTCCCTGTGCCTGTATCCCCGTAAATGAACAGAGGGTTATATTTG
Source organism: Dehalococcoidia bacterium (assembly GCA_034435835.1). Classification (GTDB taxonomy): domain Bacteria; phylum Chloroflexota; class Dehalococcoidia; order GIF9; family UBA5629; genus CALJTV01. The sequence continues at coordinate 148,146 of DAOTWF010000017.1, forward strand.
GCGCCGGGTGATTCCAGGACCTCAAGGGCAGCGGCGTAGGCTATGCGGTTGCACTCTCCGGGGATAAAGGTCTCAAAGGTATAACTAATCTTGAGGCGCTCTGGCTTGGTACGGGGCGGCGTCTTGGTCGTTGTGCCCCCGTCGGCATAGGTCTGCGGCTGGGAAGGCGCTGGCTCGCCGGGAAGCACTGTGAACTGGACATCAACGGTCCTGCCTATCACATTGCTCAGCGTCCGCCTGATCAGGGGGTTGAGTCGCTCCCGCAGCCATTCGGCAACGAAGGCATTGGGCACACCTACAACGAAGCTGTCTTTTTCAAAGCTTACGCCCTTGGTGTCCTTAAGCCAGGTATCGAAGTTCGGTTTGCTTACCTGTAGTTGTAGTTGTTCCAGTGCGCTCTGCCAAATTTTTTGCGGCATATCAATGATCTGCATGGGGCGTGCCCAAAATACGGGCGGTCTATTGTGTTTATCTTGCTTTAGATGCTCGGGTGAAGGTTAGATAAAGCTTGTGCAGCTACCCCAAAAACGCCCCAAAAACGTCCCATAAAAAGTTACCACACCGCCTTGTTGGGGTGTCAAGGGGGTTTTTGACATAAGGGGACGAAATGTTAAAATTTTGTGGTGCGGATACGAACCGTCTTTATGGGGACGCCCCAGTTTGCTGTTCCCAGTCTCCAGGCGCTGGTGGAGGGAGGGTACGAGGTGGTGGGGGTATATACTCAGCCGGACAAGAAGGCAGGTAGAGGACAGCAGCCCATCTCGCCCCCGGTAAAGCAACTGGCGCTCTCGCTGGGACTTGAAGTTATCCAGCCTGATAGTCTTAAGGATGACGAAGCTGTGGGGCGCCTGCAGGGCTTCAAGCCCGACCTGATTGTGGTAGCTGCGTTCGGGAAGATATTGCCCCGTGAGGTGCTGGTCATACCCAGATTCGGTTGCCTCAATGTGCACCCTTCCCTGTTACCGCGGCACCGAGGACCTTCGCCGGTGGCAGCGGCTATCCTCAGCGGCGATACCGTTACTGGCGTTACTATCATGCTGCTGGATGAGGGTGTTGATAGCGGTCCTGTACTCAGTCAGAGGGTAGTGCCGATGCTGGAGGATGATACTACAGAGTCACTCACTTTGAGGCTTGCCGGGGTTGGCGCGCAGTTGCTGGTTGAGACCATACCACCGTGGGTCGAGGGCAGGATAGTGCCCAAAGCCCAGGACGAAAGTCAGGTGAGCTATAGCGGCGTGCTCGACAGAGGGGCTGGCGAGATTGACTGGCGCCTTTCAGCAACGGAGCTGTGGCGCAGGATAAGGGCTTTTCATCCCTGGCCCGGGAGCTATACATGGTGGCAGGGAAAGCGGCTAAAGGTATTAAAGGCGGTGCCGCTGGACATCGGTCTTTCCGCTCTACCGGGTGAAGTGGTGGCTTTGTCCGCAGGTCTGCCAGCAGCGGTCGGTGTGGGCACGGGCACGGGAATTCTGGGTCTTATCTCCGTCCAGCTCGAAGGCAGGCGGCAGATGTCGGCTGCAGAGTTTGTCCGCGGACACCGCGATTTCGTGGGCAGCAGGCTGGTTTGACTTTCCAGAGAGCGCTCTCTTAAAATATCAATTACTAGGAGGACGATGGAATATGTTCCTGTTTGACCCGTTATGGTTTATCATAATGCTGCCGCCGTTTATATTCATGCTGTACGCGCAGTTCAAGGTACAGGCGGCTTTCAACAAGTATTCCAAGGTGATGAATTCCCAGCGCCTTACCGGCGCTGAGGCTGCTCAGGTACTTCTCCGGAACAGCGGGCTTACCAATGTGAGGGTGGAGGGCACCAGGACAAGGCTCGGTGACCATTATGACCCGGCGAAGAAGGTGCTGCGTCTGTCACCGGCGGTCGCCAGTACTCCTTCGGTGGCTGCCCTGGGCATCGTGGCTCACGAGGTGGGACACGCCGTACAGGACAGGACAGGCTATGCTTTCCTCAGGCTGCGGAGCACACTGGTGCCGGCGGCGAACGTGGGCAGCAACCTCGGTTTTGTCTTTGTCCTGTTAGGGCTTATCCTCGCCGGACTAGGTGCCAGGCTTGGCATGACCGTGATGTGGACTGGCGTGCTGCTGTTCTCCTTGGCGGTGATATTCAGCCTGATCACCCTGCCGGTGGAGTTCAATGCCAGCAACCGGGCAAGGCAGATGCTGTTCAGTAGCGGGCTGGTGACGCCTCAGGAACAGAAGGGCGCCAGTGCCGTCCTTTCAGCCGCCGCCCTCACCTATGTGGCGGCCACCCTGCAGGCGGTAGCGCAGCTCTTTTATTTCGTCATTCTCGCCTTGGGCATGGGCCGCAATAGATAGTCCCACACTTCTGGGAGACAGCCCGTTTAGCTATCAACCTGTTGCCAGCGACGCTTCTGCGGACTATAATGCCTGTGTGATTCTAGCTTTGCAGGGTGTCTGATTGTCACAGGAGCATAGCGCTCGCTACGACTTTGCTTCGCTGAAGGAAATAGTTGCCCGGCTGCGCAGCCCCGATGGCTGTCCCTGGGACAGGAAGCAGACACATACCTCTTTACAGCCATTCCTTATCGAGGAGTGTTATGAGGTCCTGCAAGCCATTGAAGGAGGGGATCCGCAAAAGCTCTGCGAGGAACTGGGCGATTTGCTTTTGCAGATTATGCTCCACGCCCAGATAGCCTTGGAGGCAAATCAATTCAACATAGATGATGTGGTGGCGGGCATAGCTGGCAAGCTGGTGCACCGTCATCCGCACGTTTTTGGAGGCGCGGAAGCGAAAGAAGCTCGAGAGGTGGAGCTGAACTGGGAGGTATTGAAACAGGAGGAGAAGGAGACGGAAGAGTCTTTGCTCTCCGGGTTGCCGGAGACGATGCCGGCTCTGGCTTATAGCCAGTCGGTGCAGCGCCGGGCAGCGGCGGTGGGCTTCGATTGGGAAAACGTTGATGAGATACTTGATAAGCTGGCAGAGGAGGTTGCCGAGATAAAGCGGGCTTCAAGCCAACAGGAAAGGGTGGAGGAGTTTGGTGATTTGCTGTTCACGCTGGCTAACATAGCCCGTCGCCTGAACATAGACCTGGAGACGGCGCTCCGTTCCGCCAACCGCCGCTTCTGTCAGCGCTTCAAGTACATGGAACAGCTCTGCCGGGAACGCGGCATCGAAATCAACAGCCTTTCCCTTGACGAGCAGAACACTCTCTGGGAAGAAGCAAAGGCAAAGGTAGGATGATGGTCGGGGCGAGAGGACTTGAACCTCCGACCTCAGCGTCCCGAACGCTGCGCGCTACCAGGCTGCGCTACGCCCCGCGCCACTTATTATAAGCGGCTTTAATTTTTACGGCAAGGACGGTAGACTGGTGGCCATGAAATATGTGGTACTGATAATCGATGGTGCTGCCGGGTGGGGGCTTGAGGAGCACGGCGGCAGGACCTGCCTGGAGCTTGCCCATCTCCCGAACCTCGATGCTATGGCAAAGGAGGGGGTTGTGGGGCTGGTAAGGACGGTGCCCGAGGGAATGGAGCCCAGCAGTGCCTGCGCCTGCATGTCGGTGCTGGGCTACGACCCACGCGTCTACTACCGTGGGAGGAGCGCTATCGAAGCTAGGAGCCTGGGGATACCCATCTTGCGGGACGAGGTCGTCTTCCGCTGTAATCTGGTCACGGTCCAGGAAGGCAGGATGCGGAGCTATAGCTCCGGGCATATCAGCACCGAGGAAGCTACGCTTCTTGTTTCCTCCATTGATGAAAGGCTGGGCAGTGACGAGGTCAGGTTCTACCCCGGCGTCCGCTACCGCCACATATGTAAGATAAAAGGTCACCCGGAGACTCTCGGGGCTCGTTGCACGCCCCCGCATGATATTCCCGAAAAGCCTATAGCCGAGTATCTGCCGAAGGGGCAGGGAAGTGAGTTTTTGACGGAACTGATGATGCGTTCCCGCGCTGTACTTGAGAACCATGAGGTGAACCGGCAGCGGCAGGCGAGGGGGGAACTGCCGGCGACCATGATCTGGCTGTTCTGGGGCGCAGGGCAAATACCCGAGATACCACCTTTCAAGCAGGTGTACGGACTGGAGGCAGCACTCACTTCTGGTGTGGACCTGCTTCGGGGATTGGCGAAGATGGCGGACATAGCGGTCGTAGATATCCCGGGTGTCACCGATGGGCTGGACAATGACTACGCTGGCCAGATGGAGGGTGCCCTGGAGGCGCTGGCGGCTTACGACCTGGTGGCCATACATGTTGAGGCACCGGACGAGGCAGCCCATATCGGTTCTGTGGAGGAGAAGGTGAGAGCCATTGAACTGGTTGACAGCGAGATGGTGGCGCGGATCCGCCGCTGGGACCGCGGGAGGCTGAGGGTGCTGGTACTTCCCGACCACTCCACACCAATACAGATCAGGACACATAGCGCGGAGCCAGTGCCCTTTCTGCTCTGGGGTACAGGGTTTACCTCAAATGGTGCTGCGCGCTTTACCGAGGCTGAAGCTAGGCGGACTGGTGTTTTTCTTGGCGATGGTTATAATATTATGGCAAAATTGCTCCAGGGGTGAACGATGGCGCTTGTGGTACAGAAATACGGTGGTAGCTCGGTAGCCGATGCCGAAAAGATCAAAAACGTGGCGCGGCGCATAGCCGCCACCCGAGATAAAGGTGACGAGGTCGTGGTGGTGGTTTCTGCGATGGGTGATACCACCGATGATTTAATTCAGCTAGCCAGGCAGATAAACCCACGCCCGCCGGAAAGAGAACTCGACCTGTTGCTGTCCACGGGCGAGGTGGTCTCCTGTACCCTCATGGCTATGGCTTTGAACTATGCGGGCTATAAGGCGGTGAGTCTCACCGGTGCCCAGGCAGGTATCGAGACGGATACCAGCCATAGCAAAGCCCGCATCCTGCGCCTGGAGCCCAAGCGGGTGGTCAGGGAGCTGGAAAGGGGGAATATAGTGGTTGTCGCCGGCTTCCAGGGTGTTACCCGGGATATGGATGTGACCACCCTGGGACGCGGCGGCTCTGACACCACGGCGGTGGCACTGGCGGCAGCCTTGAAGGCGCAGAGGTGTGAAATCTACACCGATGTCGAGGGTGTCTACACCGCCGACCCCCGCATCGTCCCGGAGGCACGCAAACTGAAGGAAATCGGTTACGAAGAAATGCTCGAGCTGGCAACCTTGGGTGCCAAAGTGATGCATTCCCGCGCAGTGGAGCTGGGGCAACTCTATAACGTGCCGATACTGGTCGCCTCCAGCTTTACGGATGCGCCCGGTACAATGATTCGTGGAGGGACTGCCATGGAAGTAAGAAACAGAGTCCGAGGTATTGCCCATGATGTCAACGTGGCTAAAATAACCTTGGTCGGCGTTCCTGACCGCCCTGGGATAGCTGCGGCGGTTTTTCAGCCTCTGGCTAAAGCCAATATCAGCGTGGATACCATCGTCCAGAATGCCAGCATCAACAACATCACCGACCTGACCTTTACCGTCACCCGTAGCGACCTGGACAAGGCGATGTCTATCGTGCAGGAGGTAGCCAGATCCATCGGGGCAAGGGAATGCGTCAGTGACTCTACTCTGGCTAAAGTGAGCATTGTGGGGACGGGGATGCAGGGAGCACCCGGCTATGCTGCCACCATGTTTCGCGCCCTCTACGAGCAGGGTATCAATATACAGCTCATCACCACCTCAGAGATAAGGATAACCTGCATTATCTCTGAGGACAGAGTTAAGGATGCGGTGAGGGCGCTGCACAAGGCGTTTGAATTGGAAAAGGCGGAGCTTTAAAGGTTCCTAGGCGGAAATAACTTCCTTTACGCCGGCGACTTCCTGTTTCAGAATCCGCTCGATGCTATTCTTCAGGGTCATGGTTGACATCGGGCAGCCAGCACAGGCACCTTTAAGCCTCAGACTTACCACGCCTTCCTTTACGTCCACCAGCTCCACATCGCCGCCATCGGCTTGCAGGCTGGGCCTTATCTTTTTGAGCACGTTTTCTACCTGGTCTCTCACTGTACACTCCTTTACGATGTCTCGGTGATTACAGAGTAGCACGATTCAGCAGTGATGTCAAAAAATGCAATTTTTTCTGCCCAAGCCTCTTGACATATAGTGCTTTTTTTGTCACATTAGCTGCGGTAAAATATAACGATTATGGAGGCGATGGAGGGATATGCCAGACCGCGAAGAGGACAAAGCTAAAATAAGGCGACGGGCAAGCCAGGAGGCGATATCTTTGGCGATGCAAAACCGCTGGCAGGAGGCGGTGGCGGTAAACCAGAGCATAATTGAGCTTTTTCCTACAGATATTGATGCCTATAACCGCCTGGGCAGGGCTTATATGGAACTTGGTGATTTTGCTAAAGCCAAGCAGGCTTATGCCAAGGTGCTCGAGCTTGACCCCAACAACTCCATCGCCCAGAAGAACCTGCAGCGCCTGTCTCTATTACCTGATAAGAAGGTGGAGGTGAAGGAGGAACGCCATGAGGTCTCCCCGGGAGCTTTTATCAGCGAGATGGGGAAGACAGGCATCGTGGGGTTACGGGAGCTGGGGCCGCGTGAAGTTCTGGCAAAGATGGCGCCCGGAGACCAGGTCATTTTGAAGGTGAAGGGGCAGCGGGTTATTGCGGAGAATGAGCATGGGGAGTACCTCGGTGTGGTGGAACCTCCCCACGGGCTCCGCCTTGCCAGGCTGATGCTGGGCGGGAACCGTTACGCCAGTGCCATCGTGAGCATAGATGTCCACGGTGTCAAGGTCATTATCAGGGAGACATTCCAGCACCCGAGTCAGGCGGGAAAGCTATCCTTCCCTGTGAAAGCGATGGAGGGGTTCCAGCCCCATGTGAAGGACACGCTGCTCCGGGGCGGGGCTGAGGAGGAAGAAGAGGTCGAGGAAGCTGAAATGATGGAGCTCGAGGAAGGCGAGCTTTTGCCCGAGGGCTTTTCCATATTTGAAGGCGTGCCCCCGGAGGAGCCTCTGATCGAAAACTCCCTTTTTGAAGAACAGTAAACCATTCCCGCTTTCAGGAGTGTATGCTGTGAACACGGAATCTGGTGTGATAAAGCCGGTGCTCATCGAGGAGGAGATGAAGAACTCCTACCTCGACTATGCCATGAGCGTGATTGTGTCGCGCGCTCTCCCCGATGTCCGCGATGGTCTCAAGCCGGTGCAGCGGCGCATCCTCTACGCCATGGACGAGCTTGGCTTGAGGTACAACAGCCCTTACAAAAAGAGCGCCCGTATAGTCGGTGAGGTCCTGGGCAAATATCATCCCCACGGCGATGCCCCGGTCTATGAGGCGATGGTGCGGATGGCACAGGATTTTACCATGCGCTATCCCCTGATTGATGGGCAGGGGAACTTCGGCAGTATGGACGACGACCCACCGGCAGCCATGCGCTATACCGAGGCGCGGCTGGCGAAGATCGCTGAAGAGATGCTGGTGGACATCGACAGGGACACCGTCGATTTTATGCCCAACTTCGATGACAGCCTCAAGGAGCCGGTGGTGTTGCCCGCCAGAGTTCCCAACCTGCTGGTCAATGGTTCATCAGGGATCGCCGTGGGTATGGCGACCAATATCCCGCCACACAATCTGGCTGAGATATGCGATGCCATCAGTTATCTCATCGAAAACCCAGATGCCGATATAGATGAGTTGATGACAATCGTTAAAGGTCCTGACTTCCCCACTGGCGGCATCGTGCTCGGCGGCGAAGGGATCAGGAACGCCTATGCCACCGGGCAGGGCAAGGTGGTGGTCAGAGCCAAAATCGTCGAGGAGACCACCAGGAGCGGGCGTCACAACCTGCTGATTACCGAGCTCCCTTATCAGACGAACAAGGCGGCACTGGTGGAAAAGATTGCGGAGCTGGCGCGTGAGAGACGGATTGAGGGTATCGCTGAGGTCAGGGACGAGTCAGACAGGCACGGCATGAGGATAGTGGTCGGCTTGCGGAAGGATGCCCAGGCAGGCAAGGTGATAAACAACCTCTATAAGCATACTGCCATGCAATCGACTTTCTTCATCAACATGCTGGCGCTGGTCGATGGTCAGCCCCAGGTCATCAGCCTGAAGGAAGCTTTGAACTGCTACATAGACTTCCGCCGCCAGGTTATTACCAGGCGTTCCCAGTTTGAGCTGCAGAAGGCACGCGAGAGGGCACATATCCTTGAAGGCTTTAGGATTGCCCTTGACCACCTTGAGGAAATCGTGCAGACCATCCGCAAGGCAGAAACAGTGGACGCAGCCCGCACCGCTTTGATGGAAAAGTTCGGGCTCTCCCAGGCGCAGGCGCAGGCGATACTTGACATGCAGTTGCGCCGTCTGGCACGGCTGGAGCAGCAAAAGGTCATGGACGAGTATGCTGAGGTGGTGAAAAACATTGCTTACCTTGAAGACCTTCTGGCTAACCCGAAGAAAATACTGTTTCTCATCCGGCAGGATGTGATGGAGCTGAAGAAGGAGTACGGCGATGGGCGGCGCACCATGATCAGCACTGAGGAGGCGGAGGAGTTTCAGGAGGAGGACCTGATCCCGCACCAGGACGTGGTAATAACGGTGAGCGAGCAGGGCTACATCAAGCGCACACCGGCCGCCGCCTTCCAGAAACAGCATCGCGGTGGCGTGGGCGTGACCGGCATGGTGACTCGTGATACCGATATGGTGAAGCATTGTGTGGTCGCTGATACTCACGATGACCTGTTTTTGTTTACCAATCGGGGAAAGGCCTATAAGCTCAAGGTTTACGAGATCCCGCAGGACAGTTCCCGGGCTACCAAAGGGACAGCCCTTGCTGGTCTAATATCAATCGACCCCAAAGAGCAGGTCACCGCTGTGGTGGTGGTGGCGAAGTCGCCGCCTGACGGGACATTTGTGGTTATGGTCACCTCGATGGGGGCGGTGAAGAAGACCAGACTGGAAAGCTTTGTCTCGGTACGCAGCAGCGGGATCATTGCCATGAAGCTACGGAGCGGCGAAGAGCTAGTGGCAGCCGATGTAGTCAGCGATAAGGATGAGGTGATGCTGATAAGTCGTAACGGGCAGGCGACGAGGTTTGCCGTGAAGGGGCTGAGGCCAGCATCCCGGACAAGCGGCGGCGTCCGCGGTGTCAAACTTGAGGATGGCGATTCAGTGGTGGCGATGGTGCCGGTGAATACCAGTGCTGATTTGCTTACAGTTACTGAAAAGGGCTTTGGAAAGCGTACCCCGATGAAGAACTTCCCCCTGCGCCGCAGGGGTGGCAAGGGCGTTATGGCACATCGCCTTAATGACAAAACGGGCAAGCTTGTAGCGGCGAGGCTGGTGATCCCCACCCAGCACATCATCATCATTTCTACCAGGGGCAGCGCCATCCGTATACCTGTGGGGGAGGAGATTGCCTGTCTGGGAAGAGCCACGCTTGGGGTGCACCTGAAGCGTCTCGAGGCGGACGATAGGGTGGCTTCGGTGGCTTGCATCCAGCGGGCTGAGGACAGGGAAGGGGAGTAGCCCACCCTGGCGGTGATGGAAAAGATATTACACCTTCTCCAAGAATTTGGCCTCACCTTCGTACCACTCTTCGTGGCTATGGATGCGGTGGGCACCCTGCCCATTCTGTTGCCGCTGATGCAGGACATGAAGCCGGGCGAGAGGCAAAGGGTGGTGCGGCTGGCGATGTTCACCGCCTTGGGCTTGGGGCTGGGCTTTGTTGCCATAGGCAAAGGTATATTCCTCTTTCTGGGCATTGAGGTGGCTGACTTTCTGGTCGCCGGCGGCCTTATCCTGCTAATTCTGGCGGTCAAAGAGATTACCGCCGGCAGGATGATAGAAGCCCAGGCTTCGCTGGGAGCAGAGTTACTTGGTGCGGTGCCCCTGGGGACGCCGCTGGTGGTGGGTCCAGCTGTGCTCACCACCCTGCTCATCCTCATCGACCAGTATTCCCTGGTCATCGTCATAATCTCCTTCATCCTAAATTTGGCTATCGCCTGGGCGCTCTTCGCCCAGGCTAACCGGGTGGTGAGTTTCCTGGGAAGGGGTGGTGTCAGCGCCATATCCAAGGTGGTCAGCCTGTTTCTGGCGGCGATAGCCATCAAAATGATCCGCCAGGGCTTGCTCAGCATATTGGGCTAAAGCCTCTCCCGATATTCGGGCGGTTCGAAGTGATAAGATGGTTGGTCTATAATATTAGGGGCTATCGTTATGCGCAAGACTGCCAGGAGGGAGAAAATGGTCGAGCTCAGGAGCGACTGGACAGAGATTGTGGTCACCATGCACCGGGAGATGGGGCGGCTGCTGGACGATTTTTCCAGCCGCAAGCCACCTGCAGTAAGGTTTTCCCCGAGGACATGGGCGCCGGCAGTAGACGTCTTTGAGACCGCTGATGAGGTGGTGGCTCTATTCGAGCTTGCCGGCGTAAAAGAGGGGCAGATAGAGGTGGAGGTGTACGGGAAAGAGCTTATCGTCAGGGGAGAGCGGCAGGACGTAAAGCAGGGGATCAGTCGGAGCTACACGCAGATGGAGATACTCTGGGGACCCTTTGAGCGCAGGGTGACCCTGCCGGCGGCGGTCGAGGTGGAGAAGACAAAGGCATTTTATGAGAACGGTTTTCTGGAAGTTGTCCTGCCCAAGGTGAAGGTCGAGGTGCAGCGGCGGGTGCAGATAAAGGGCAAGTAGTATTCTTGTGAGGAAAAGATATGGAGGTCAGAGAGGAAGCTAAAGGGACCAAGGAGAAGTTCCGTATACCTGAGGAGATGCCCGTTTTCCCCAGCGGTCAGACGGTGGTGTACCCGGCCATAATCATTCCGCTGGGCACTGCCGAGGAGAAGCTGGTCAGGCTCATAGACGAGGCAGCCAGCAGGGACAAATTCGTCGGCTTTTTCGCACAGCGTCCCGGCTCTGGTGACTTACCACTGCCTGAGAGCCTGTATTCTGTGGGTACGGTAGCCGTAATTGCCCGCATGTTCAAATTGCCCGATGGCTCCATCAGGGCTTTCTTTCAGGGGATATCTCGCGCCAGGATAAAAGAGATAACCCAAGTGGAGCCATATTTGAAAGCGAAGATTGAGGTGCTTGAGGATAAGGTGGAGCGGACCACAGAGCTGGAGGCGCTGACGAAGAACTTGCTCAGCCTTTTTCAGAGGGCTGTGGAGCTGGCGCCAAACCTGCCGGCTGAGCTCAGCATAGCTACCCTCAATATCCCAGAGCCGGGCACACTGGCTGACTTCGTCGCCGCTCACATCAGCCTCAAGCCCGAGGAAGCACAGGAGATACTGGAGACGCTGGACGTCAGCGAGCGCATAAAGAAGCTGACCGCTTACCTTAACCGCGAGCTCGAGGTGCTGGAGCTGGGCAGCAAGATCCAGTCCCAGGTGAAGCAGGAGATGGATAAGGCGCAGCGGGAATATTTCCTCCGGGAGCAGTTGAAGGCGATCCAGAAGGAGCTCGGCGAGCTTGATGAGCGGACGATGGAGATAAATGAACTGAAGGCGAAGATAGCCGAGGCGAATATGCCCCCGGAAGCGCAGAAGGAGGCGGAGCGCGAGCTTGACCGGCTGGCGAAGATGCCGCCAGCCGCTGCCGAGTACACCGTATCACGCACCTATCTCGACTGGCTCATCAGCCTTCCCTGGTCCAAGAGCACCGAGGACAACCTCGATATTGCTAAAGCCGCCCAGGTCCTGGATGAAGATCATTACGACCTGGAGAAGGTGAAGGAGAGGATCCTGGACTATCTGGCGGTGCGGAAGCTGAAGCCAGATATGAAGGGACCGATACTATGTTTTGTGGGACCGCCGGGCACGGGCAAGACCTCTGTGGGGCAGTCCATTGCCCGGGCTTTGGGGAGAAAGTTTGTGCGCATGTCGCTGGGCGGTATCCGCGATGAGGCAGACATACGTGGCCACCGGCGCACTTATGTCGGTGCCCTGCCAGGGAGGATTATTCAGGGCTTGCGCCGCGCCGAGTCCAATAACCCGGTATTCATGCTAGATGAGATAGACAAGGTGGGTGCCGATTTTCGGGGCGACCCCTCAGCCGCCCTGCTGGAGGTCCTCGACCCCGAGCAGAATTATGCTTTCGTGGACCATTATCTCGACGTGCCCTTTGACCTTTCTAAGGTCATGTTTATCACCACGGCGAATATCACCGATACCATCCCTCCGGCGCTGCGCGACCGTATGGAGGTTCTGGAGCTTCCCGGATATACCGAGCAGGAAAAACTCCAGATTGCCAAGAAATACCTCGTCCCCAGACAGCTAAAGGAGAACGGCCTCAGCCCCGAAAAGCTGGAGATAAGTGATGACGCTATTCTGGCGATCATCCGCAATTATACCCGGGAAGCCGGGGTGCGGAATCTAGAGCGAGAGATTGGGGCGATCTGCAGGAAGATCGCCCGACGCATGGCTGAGGGCTTTGATGGGCGGATGGCGGTGACGCCTGAGAGACTGCAGGAATTTCTCGGGGTGAGAAAGTTCCTTCACGAAGTGGCTGAAAGGGAGGACGAGGTAGGTGTGGCTACCGGGCTGGCATGGACGCCCGTGGGCGGCGATGTCATCTTCGTAGAAGCCGCACTGGTGCCGGGCAGGGGTAACCTTATCCTGACGGGGAAGCTGGGCGATGTCATGCAGGAGTCGGCAAAGGCGGCGCTTACTTATGCCCGCTCCAGAGCCAGTGCCCTGTGCATACCTGAGGACTTCTATGAAAAGAAGGATGTCCATATCCATGTGCCTGCTGGGGCTATCCCCAAGGATGGGCCTTCGGCAGGGATCACCATGGCGGTGGCTCTGGTCTCAGCCCTCACCGGTAAGCCTGTGAACCGGGAGATCGCCATGACCGGCGAGATTACCCTCAGGGGTAAGGTGTTACCCGTAGGTGGCATAAAGGAAAAGGTGCTGGCAGCACATCGGGCTGGCATCAGGAAGGTGGTGCTGCCGAAGGAGAATGAGAAGGACCTTGAGGAGGTGCCTGGGCAGATCAAACAGGAGCTGAGCTTTATTTTCGCTGAAGACATCGACAACGCATTGGCAGTAGCCTTGAAAGACGGGAGGACAGCCTAACCATGAAAAAACTGGTGTTTGTCCACGGTGCCGGCAATACCGGCAGGGTCTGGTACTACCAGACTAAATACTTTGCTGACTCAGATGCCGTCACCCTGCCAAACCATTCCGCTGACGGTCCTTTTACCAGCATTGAACAGTATACCGAGTGGCTCCACGATTATATCCGCCGCAGGGGCTACCAGAAGCCGGTGATAATCGGGCATTCCATGGGCGGCGCCATTGCCCAGCGTTATGCCTTGGACTATTCCTCCGAGATCAGCGGGCTTGTCCTCATCGCCACCGGTGCCAGGCTGCGTGTTAGGCCCGACTTCCTGCAGGCGATGGAGAATGCCGTGGGTGCCCCGCCGGAGGAGGCGAGAAAACTGGTAGAATCATTCTACAGCCGCGTCCCCGCTGAGGTGAGAGAGATGATAATAGACGATGTGGTCAGCATCGGCGTGGCAGCACGGCTGAACGGGTTCAGGTGCTGTGACCGCTTCGATGTCATGGACAAGGTCCACCTTATAAAGGTGCCCACTCTGGTCATCTCCGGCACCGACGATGTGATGACGCCACTCAAATATGCCCGCTACCTGGCTGAGAGGATAGAGGGCGCCAGGTTGGTGGTCATCGAAGGTACCACCCACTTTGTCTTTCTGGAAAGACCTGACGAGGTGAACAAAGCCATCGATGAGTTCGTGCAGAGCCTCCAGAATTAGTCCTTGTGCGGCACAGGAAAACCTTTTTTGGGCGCATAAACCGAATGGGGATTTTTTATAGCAGGACTCGGGGGTGAGTTATGAGGATCGGTGTGCTATCTGACACTCATGTCCAGAGGTTGGCGGAGCTGCACCCCGAGATTATTAAGAGCCTGGGCGATGTGGACCTAATCGTCCATTGCGGGGATTTTGTGGGCATCGGTGTCCTGGAAGGGTTGCGGCAGATGGGGGAGGTGAAAGCAGTGCGCGGCAATATGGACTCGCCGGCAGTAAAGGAAGCGCTTCCTGAAAAGGAAGTCTTTGTCATCGCCGGCAAAAAGGTGGGGCTTGTCCATGGCTGGGGAGCGCCGATAGGTATCGAGGAAAGGGTGCGCGGGCTGTTCGATGACGTCGATATCATCCTCTTCGGACACAGCCACTGGGCGAAATGTGAGCGCATCGGTGGCGTATTTTTCTTCAACCCCGGTCCTGGCTCGCGCTCCTTTGGCATCATCACCATAGGTGACGATGTCAGCGGGAAGATAATTAAGGTCGGCTGAGCTGCCGGTGATGGGTACCAGCGTGCAAGGTGGAGAGACCGTGAAGCCGTGGCCCGAGCTCCCCTCTCTTGATAGGCCGGAGATACTGCAGTTCGTCTTTTATCCCCGCCGTGACTATTTGCCCGATCTGCCTGCCCCCAATGTCATGTCGGGTACAATCCCCGTGGGTGGTGGGGTGGCTGTTTCCTTCAGCTTCTACTTTGGTGACCGTAAGTACCCCAATATACTGTTCTTCCATGGTAATGGTGAGCTAGCCAGCGACTACATTGACATCGGCGCAGTTTTCAACAGCATCGGGATAAATCTGTTTGCGGCTGATTACCGGGGTTACGGCAGGAGCGACGGCAAGCCCACGCTCAGCGATATGATTACGGATGCCCACCACATCTTCGCCGGTTTCAAGAAGGTGCTGAAGAAGAATGGCTTTTCGGGGAAGCTGTTTGTCATGGGGCGTTCGCTGGGGAGCGCCTCTGCTATCGAACTGGGTTACCATTATCAGGCTGAACTCAGCGGCTTGATTATAGAGAGCGGGTTTATCAATATCTTTAATTTGCTTTCCTATCTAGGCTTTCCCCTTAGGTCCCTGGGCATCACTCTTCCCGAAGAGCCTTCAGGCGTACGGATTGCCGGAGGGATACACCTGCCCTCTCTGGTTATTCACGGGGAGCACGACAGTATCGTGCCCCTGGAGGAGGGGAGGTTGCTCTACGCGAGCATCGGTTCAGAGGACAAGCAGATGGTGGTCATCCCGGGCGTTGGCCATAACAGCATTTTTTCCGGAGGCATGGGGCGGTACCTCGGTGCACTTAAAGGGTTTATCGCCGCACATCTCTAGCTGCTGAATACAGGTTCGCATCATTCCCTTCAAGCTACTCCGGTGTGGTAAACTGTAAGAAGTAGACGTCATGGCGCAGGAACTGGGCAGGATAACCAGACCAGAAGTCGAAAGCTTTAAAGCAGGCAGGAGACTGTTTCTTATCCCCCTGATATATTCGTTCGCCAATGCCCCTGCTGAATATGCGGAGAAAGTAGAGCTTTACTGGAAGCAGGTGGATGAACACATCACCAACCTGGAGGCGAAGCTGGGCAGGGTGACGCGCGTCTATCACGAGTCGGTGAGCGTCGGCGGCGAGGAAGGCTTGAGGATGCTGGAGAGGCTGAACCCTCGTAGCTGCGATATCACCCGACGGAGATGCCAGGCCGGTGCCCAACTTGAGGCGCTGGAGGACGGGAAGCTTGTAGCCGAGTGTCTGGACTGGGAAAGGTGTCTATTGGTGGGGCTGGCAAGTGAGGCTGCGATTCAGAAGGTCTCCCAGTTTTATATGGAGGCAGCGAGGAAAAGGTATGAACATATCAGTAAGAGGATAGACGAGACGCTTGGAGAGGGGGAGGTGGCTGCGCTGTTCATCAGGGAGGGGCATATGGTGCAGTTTCCCAGAGACCTGGACGTTTTCAACGTGGCGCCATCGGCTCTGGACGAGATCCACCGCTGGCTGCGTGACCGTTCCCGAGGGGCGACAGAGTCCGAGGGTGAAAAGTGAGACACTCCAGCCCCGGTGGCTGGCGGTCCTGTATAGAGCGCTGAGCGGGGTTAGAGGATGACTAAGGACTATTACCAGATTCTGGGTGTTCCCCGGAATGCCAGCGACGAGGAGATAAAGAAGGCTTACCGCAGGCTGGCGATGCAGTATCATCCCGACCGCAACCCCGGGCAGGAGAAATGGGCTAATGAGAAGTTCAAGGAGATAAATGAAGCCTACGCTGTGCTGGGCAACCCCGAGAAAAGGCGTCAGTACGACCAGTTCGGCACCGTCGGTGCCCCCGGGGACATCTTCGGCAGTGCCGCGACCAAGACGACCTTCGAGGACCTGCTGCGCGATTTCCAGGGCGCGGGCTTGGGCTTTGATTTTCTGGACGAGATATTTGGTGAGCTGCTCAAGGGCAGAGGTGCCACATTCCGGGTGTTCACCACCGGTCCCGGCAGGGCGAGATTTGGTACGACAGGGGGCATAGACTTGGACCAGATACTGCGCCAGACGGCACAGGCGCAGCGGGCACAGCGCCAAAACGTGCATTATGAGTTGACCATAACTCCGCGGCAGGCGGCGAGCGGTGTGGAGAAGGTGCTAATGAGGAAGGGCAAAAGGCTCAAGGTAAAGATCCCCGCCGGCGTAAAGGACGGAATGAAGGTCAAGCTGACAAATGCCCGCCAGAAGACCGATGGCATCCCCGGCGATATAATAATCCACGTCAGAGTCAAAGGTGCCCCATAGCCTGTCGTGGTATAATGGGCTGTAGGGTGAGAAATTAAGGAGGCGATAGATGGCAGATGTAGAGGAACTGATTAAGGCGACTCTGGGGCAAATCGAGAAGGTATTGGACTCAAAGACGGTTATCGGTGAGCCGATAACCGTGGGGGAGACCACCCTTATCCCCTTGCTCAGCGTCGGGCTGGGCTTTGGTGCTGGTGGTGCTGAGGGGAAGGGGGAGACCAGCGGTACCGCCACCGCCGGCGGTGCCGGTATGAAGCCGATTGCCATCATTGTGGTTACCAAGGAGGGGGCAAGGATAGAGCCGATAAGAGGAGGCCTGGCATCAGCCATCGAAAAGCTCACCGAAACATTGCCTGACGTGGCCGCCAAGATAGCTGAAAAATGGGGGGCAGGTAAAAGCAAGCCAGAGGAGTAGTCGGCTTGCTCATCCTCATCATCCTGCTCAGTCTTACAACTCTGTTTATATTGTGTCTGTCATTGCCGCTGGAAATAGCCATACGCCTCGATTTCAGCCAGAGGGTGACGCTTAGACTGCGTGTCTTATGGCTGTTCGGTCTGGTAAAGCGGGAGCTGGGGTGGGGAGATGGCGCCGCTGCACTAGCCGGGCTGTCCCGGAGCGGCCGTCGGTTTGAAAGTATAGCCGGGGCATTCAGGGGCATGCGGCAGGTAAAGGGGCTCTGGGGGCGCTTTCTCCGACTGTTGAAAAACTGCCTTCGGAGCCTGAAGCTGAAGGAGTTTGTTGCCAGGCTAAAGATAGGGCTTGACAGCCCCGCCGATACCGGTCTGCTGTTCGCTTACCTCTCACCGCTGGGCTTGCTCAGCCTGTTTCCCGGCTGTGACATAGACATACAGCCATCGTTTGAACACGATGCCATTATTCAGGGCTATCTGTCTGCTGTGGTCAGCGTGATGCCAGTCCGGCTCCTCATGGCTGTGGCGGGCTTTGTCCTTTCCGTGCCGGTTATCGGGGCGTTTGCAGGTGCGCTCGGGGAAAGATGGAAAAGAAGGTCAGGACGGGAGAGGCCATATCCGTCGGCGACATTACCATTGTGCCTGTAATAGAGGTGCGTCTTAACTGTCGCCGCGTCAACGGTGGTCTTTTCTTCTCTGCCGTGAAACAGCCATGGGCGATTCTGGTAATCGCCGGCGGCGAGAGGAGAGCGTTCAGCCCGGAAGGGAAGGAGCTGCCGCTCATGGAGGTGCTGGCGAAGGTTTCGGACACCGGTTACGGGCTGCTTTCAGACAAGGACAGTTAGCGCCGCTGGCATTATGGTGAAACGTGCCGGCGCCTCACCGAGTAACTCCCCGTCTGCCTGTACTGCCATTTCCACCGAAGGCTGCACCTCGACTGCCCTTGCCCTGGTGAGGGTGACCTTGGGGTGGGTGAGGTGGGTGCCGCGGTATATTCTGGGCAGCGAGATGAGCAGGTCGGGTTTGGTCATATCGTTTATCACCAGCACATCGAAGAAGCCGTCGCCGGGGTCGGCGCTTGGCGCCGGGAGCATGCCGCCGCCGGCGTACTTACCGTTGTTCAGCAGTACGGTGCATACCTTCCTGGAGCCGAACTGCCCGTCTATTACCAGGGTGACATCCCTGTTCTCGTAAGTGAACAGGGTGGTCAGCAACCCCATGAGGTAGGAGGGCATGTCGCCCAGCGCCTTGAACTTCTCGGTGGTGGCTCTCACGATCTCGGCATCGAAGCCCAAGCCAGCAAAGTTTACAAACAGACGCCTCGCTGGCTTACCTTTGCTCAGGTACTCAGCGATGCCCAGGTCCGCCACCATCTTACCCTGTGGACTCGCCACACGCTGACATGCCTGGCGGTAGTGGCGGGGGATGCCCAGCGTACGGATGTAGTCGGCACCCGTGCCGGTGTTGATGATCGCCACCACAACATGCTCCAGTCCCCCTCCGTTGTAAATTCCGTTTACTATCTCATTGAGGGTGCCGTCGCCCCCAACCGATACCACCACCTCGTAGCCTTTGTCCACCGCTGATTTTGCCAGCTCCATACCGTGCCCCGGGGCTTCGGTGATTTCAAAGTCAAACTCCACCCCCAGAGCTTCAAGCTCTTCTTTTATCCGGGGCCATTTCTTGATCGTCTTACCGGCGCCGGCTGCGGGGTTAACTATTACCTTCGTCTTCTTGCCCATTGGCTTGTCCTGCGCATAAAGTGCTGATGGCGGTGGCAATGCTTGCCCCTCTAGTATAGCACAGCCGTCAATATACCTAGCGTTGCGAGGCTCGTGTCTGGCAGAGGTTGGAAGTGCAGTGCTTTTCACCATTGGTGAGGTTTGTGATAGACTAACGGTGCGGACGGAACAGCCGGTGTTGTGATTCGGAGATGTTATGGAGTCGAGGTCACTGGTCTTCTTAGAGCGGCCGGAGCTGAGCAAGCCCGACATGGTGGTGGCGCTTGCCGGCTGGGCTGACGCTGCCCAGGTGGCTACCGGCGTGGTGGCTTATCTGGTGAGAAAGCTGGAAGCGAGCAGATTTGCCGAGGTCAACCCGGACGAGTTCTATAATTTCCCCGAGTTGCGCCCCACAGTCACTATAGAGAACGGTGTCATAAGTTCAATCAGGCTGCCGCGTGCCAGTTTTTTCTACTGGAAGGGCGGGCTTGGAGGGCACGACCTTATTTTCGTCCACGGGGTGGAGCCACACCATTACTGGCAAAGGTTCAGCGACCTCGTCCTCGATATCGCCGATACCATGGGCGCGCGCCGCATTTATGCGCTGGGCGGGTTGTATGACAGGATTCCCCATACTCTGCCGACGCGGATATCCGGCGTGGTGAACAGCCCTCGACTTACTGCCTTGTTGGAGGAATTTGGTATTGCACCTATATCCTATCAGGGACCAGCTAGCTTCCACAGCCTGCTCCTCACGGAGTGTGCCCGCTTGGGAAAAGAGGCTATCAGCCTCTGGGGACATACCCCTTTTTACATCCGGATGGAGGCTAACCCCATGGTCTGCCTGGCGCTGGCGCGGAAGCTGGTGGAAATGCTGGGGATAGAGGTCGACCTAGATGAACTGAGGCAGGCTGGCGAATACTTGCGCGAGATGCTGGACAGGCTCCTTGCCGAAAACAAGGAGATGGCAATCTACATCCAAAGGCTGGAGAAGGAATACCTCTCACAGCCCGCCCCCTCTACCGAGCGCACCGAGGAAGCCGAGCGCATTATTAAGGAGGTGGAGGACTTCCTGCGTCAGCAGCGCGACAAGGGTGAGGGGACGGCAGGGTAGCTTTCATCAGGCTGCTGGACAACATCCGCAAGCACACCGTCCTGGTGCAGGTGGAGCAGCCTTGCTGGGGTGATCAGCCCGCCCAGCGGCAGAGCACTTCGGGCGAAGACGCGGATATAGTTATGCGTCAGTCCCGAATAGACGCCGCTGCCCGGTGCAACTTCGGTTTCCCACAGTACCATCATTTCCCGTCCCAGGAACCTCTGGCGGAAGTGCTGCGAGCTTGCTGCGGATAGCGCCAGCATCTTCTGGCGGCGGGCATCCTTTGTTTTTTCCGACACCTGGTCTGGCATCGTTGCCGCCATAGTACCGGGGCGTGGGGAGTAAGGGAAGACATGGATGGCAGCGAAGCCGGTTTCCTTGCAGAACCGGTAGCTCCCCTCGAACTCAGCTTCAGTCTCACCGGGGAAGCCCACCATGATGTCGGTGGTGATCGAAGCATCAGGCAGCGCCTGACGGATAAAGGCTGCTGCCCTGTTATAGTCGTCTACCGAATAGCTGCGCCCCATCCTCTTGAGCACGCTATCGCTGCCGCTCTGGAGGGCAAGATGGAAGTGGTGGCACAGCCTGGGGTCCTGCCACAGCTCCAGTAACTCCGGTGAAATATCCTGCGGCTGTAAAGAAGAGAGGTGCAGGCGCTTGACCGTGGTCTCACGGAGTATGCGCTGCACCAGTTGCCGCAAATCGGTGCCGTTGTCCCGGTATGAACCGATCTTGGTGCCGGTGAGCACTATCTCTCTGTAGCCATGGCTTATCCTGGTTTTTATTTCGTTGATGATGCGCTCTGCAGGCAGACAGCGCTCTCTGCCCCGCACCTGGGGCACGATGCAGTAGCTGCAGCGTGTGTTGCAGCCGTCCTGTATCTTAATGAAGCTGCGCACACGGCAGGGCTGGTCACCAGTTGATTGTGGCTGCCCGCAGGTGCCTGTATGACGGGCTCCGCCGGTGATGTCCAGAAGCTGCAGCTTCCGGTCGTTTCCGATAATTATATCGGCGCCAGCGGCAATAAGCTCCTGCGTTGCCCTTTCCGCATAGCAGCCGGTGGCGACGATGGTGGCTCCGGGGTTTTTCTTCCGCCACAGCCGTACCAAGTGCCTCGCCTTACGGTCGGCGATGTGCGTCACCGTGCAGGTATTGAGCACGCAGACATCAGCGCCCTCAACAGCGCTTATTTGGTAGCCGGCACCAATAGCCCTCCACAGGAGCTTCTCCGTCTCCGCTTGGTTGAGCTTGCAGCCCAGCGTGTGGAAAGCTATCTTCATTCCCCTGTTCATCGCCTGTCGTCATTATATTTGCGCGGGAACCCACGGTCAAACCCCTGCCCTTTCGCCGACGGGAGCATTCGAACCAGCAGAGAACCGGGAGCTGGCAACATCGTTTACCATTTTTCCTTTTCAAGGAGGAGGATCAAGGTGATGGTGGGTCTTTAAATTTAACATGATTTTCCTCTTCCTTGAGCGAAAGGATTAAGGCGCGGGTGAATTTGCATACTGGGTGCTGATATGTTATAAAGAGAAAAAGATGTCAGAGGCGCCGGTTTGAGCCAGACCCACTGGAGGATATTACCTCGCATTCCGCTAAGGACCGACCTGCCTGGCATCCACCCGCTGGTACTGCAGCTCCTGTACAACCGTGGCATCACCGAGCCCCTGCAGATAGAAGCCTTCCTCAATATCGACCGGCGTCTTGAAGCTGACCCCTTCCTGCTCCCCGATATGCACCGCGCGGTGCAGCGCATCTACCACGCCCTGCTCCGCGGGGAGAAGATGGCTGTCTACGGCGATTTCGATGCCGATGGCGTCACCGCCACCGCCATACTGGTACAGGGGCTTTCGGCGCTGGGTGGCAGGGTGGTGCCGTTCATCCCGCACCGTTACCGCGATGGCTACGGGCTGCAGCTAGCCCCGTTGGAGCGATTGAGCAAGGAGGGCGTCAGTCTGGTGATCACCGCGGATACCGGCATAACCGCCTTCGAGGAGGTGGCAAGATGCCACAGGCTGGGGATGGACGTCATCGTCACCGACCACCATGTTCCCACGGACTACATCCCGCCAGCCTTGGCTGTGATCGACCCCAAAAGGGCTGACTCAGCTTTCAAAGCTACCGACCTTGCCGGCGTGGGAGTCACCTTCAAGCTGCTCGAGGCGCTCCTTCAGGGCAGCGGCAGGGATAGGCTGCTGGACAGCCTGCTGGATCTGGTTGCCCTGGGTACGGTGGCGGACATGGTGCCGCTGCTCGGCGATAACCGCTACTGGGTGAGGCGGGGGCTGGACCTGCTTAAAAATACGGAGCGCATCGGGTTGCAGGAGATGATGCGCTGCGCCGGACTTCAGCCGGGTAACCTCACCTCGGAGAGCATCTCGTGGATACTGGCACCGCGCATCAACGCCGCCGGCAGGCTGGACGATGCCTCTGCCAGCTACCGCCTGCTGGTAACTCGGAGCCAGGAGGAGGCAGCAAGGCTTGCCCGCGACCTAGAGGAGAAGAACGCCCGGAGACAGAAGATGACCAGCGAGCTGCTCTCCCGCGTCAGAGAGCAGCTACTTGCCCAGGGGACGGACATGCCCCTGCTGATAGCCGGGGGTATGGACTACCCTGCCGGCGTGATGGGGCTGGTGGCAGGCAGGCTGGCTGAGGAGTTTTACCGTCCGGTTATCCTGCTGAAAATCGGCTCTGACATCTGCCGCGGCAGCGGCAGGAGCATCCCCGAGTTCAACCTGATAGCGGCGCTGGACAGGTGCCGTGACCTTTTGCTGAATGTCGGCGGACATGCCGGCGCCGCCGGCTTTACAGTGCAGCGCAGCAAATTCGAGGCGCTGCAGGCAAGATTGCTCACAATCGCCGAGGAGGAGCTCGCCGGCGTGGACCTGCGCCCCCATATAGACATAGATGCCGAAGTACCGCTTAACGTCTTCAGCGGCGATGTCTATCAGCAGATACAAAGGCTTGCCCCCTTCGGTAGCGGCAACCCCGAGCCCACCTTCGTCAGCCGCGAGGTAGAGGTGCTGGAGTGGTTGCTGGCGGGTGAGCAGGGAGACCACCTCAGGTTGAAGCTGAGGCAGGGTGGCATCGTCTGGGACGCCATCGGCTTCGGGCTGGGGAGTCTGGCGCCACAGATCGGCTCGTGCCTGGATATCGCCTATAACCTGATCGAGGACAACTGGAACGGGGTGCAAAGGCTGAGGCTCAAGCTCCTTGACTTTGACCCGGTGGACTGACGTCGTCCTGCTCCTGCAGGGCTGCTTTTCGCCCCCCCAGACACATTCTTATAGCCAGCCAGGGTACGGTCACCAGAAGTATGACGATGCCGATAAGCTGTGCCTGCTGCAAGCCGAAGAGGAAGGGGGCGCCCTCCCGTACCGACCTGATGGTGAGGTCGCCCGCGGCATAGATGGCTAGATACAGCAAAAACAGGCTCCCCCGGGGCGACAGCCGCTTCCTCAGCGACCACAGCACGGCGAAGCCTATCAGGTTCCACACCAGGTGGTAGAGATGCGTGGGGTAAAGCGGTACGCCTACCGGCGTGCCCAGGAGGGCGTGCTCCGGGTTAGTGTAGACGATCGCCCCTGCCCACCGCGGTGGGTTCGCCAGCCCATAGCAGCAGCCGTTGATGATACAGCCTATCCTGCCTACCGCCTGTCCCATTATCGCCCCCGGTGCCAGGATGTCAGCCAGTTGCCAGATGGAGAGCCTTTTCACCCGGGCGTAGACCACCGCCGCTATCAGCGCGCCCAGCACCGCCCCGTATATAGTTAGCCCGGCGAAGCTGATAATCTGTTCCGGATGCGATATGTAATAGTGCCACTCGTCGATGACATGGAGCAGACGGGACATGATGACGCCGCCGAGCACCGCCCATATTGCCAGGTTGTAGATGTGGTCCCGGGCTACGCCCAGCCGTTTCGCTTCGCTGAGCGAGATGGCGATGACCGCCAGCACCGCCAGCGCCACCATAACCCCGTACCAGCGGATTTCGAAGATTCCGAGCTTCAGGACCACCGGACTGATGCTTATGGTCAGGGTGAACAAATTTCAGCCTCCTCTGTCGGAGAAAATCGCCTCCACAAATGTCAGGGCGTCGAATGGCGTCATATCGTCCAGTTGCTCCCCGGTGCCGATGTAAAGGATGGGAATTTCGAGCTCGTCGCAGATCGCCAGCACTATGCCGCCCTTACTGGTACCGTCCAGCTTGGCAAGAAAAATGCCGTCCACCTGCACCGCTTCGGTGAAGTGCCTTGCCTGTGCCAGACCGTTCTGGCCAGTGGTGGCATCGAGCACCAGCAACACGGTGTGGTGCGCTCCACTCCTGGTGATAACGCGTTTTATCTTCTTCAACTCTTCCATCAAATTGAACTTGGTGTGCAGCCTGCCTGCAGTGTCCACGATCACCACCTGGACATTACGGCTGCGCGCAGCCTCGATGGCATCGAACACCACTGCACCGGGGTCACCACCGGGCTGGTGGGCGATCACATCAACGCCCACGCGCTTTCCCCATACTTTAAGCTGGTCGATGGCGGCGGCACGGAAGGTATCGGCGGCGGCGAGGATGACCTTTTTGCCCTCGTTCTTTAACTGGTAAGCCAGCTTGGCGATGCTGGTGGTCTTCCCGGAACCATTTACACCTGCCACCAGAAGCACCTCAAGGGCGTTGGAGGGAGGTGATAAGGGTTGTGGCGGTACCACGGTCAACATCGCCACCATCTCCTGTTTTAAGGCTTCCCGAACGGCGCTGCCGTCGAGACCTTCCTTCTTTGCCCGCTCCTTCACCTTTCCCAGCAACTTCTGGGTGGTGGCTACGCCCACATCAGCCAGGATCAAAAGCTCCTCCAGCTCCTCCCAGGTCTCGGCACCAATGCCCGCCCTGTCAAACAGCCGGGCTATTCTGGAGAACCAGCTCTGGCGGCTGAGCTTCACGCTCTGTTCGGTTTTAAGTAGCTGACTTACCATGCTGACAGACGGTATTCAGCATATCATACGGGGCAGCGGGTGGCAAAGCGGCATGGTGGTCCGGTCAGTGACATTCGTGTTCTTCAACTTTGAAAAAAAGCAGCGGGTAGATGATGTCGCTGAAACAGCAGGGAAGCCAGACCGTCAGGAAGAGGAAGATGAACACGAAGTGCAGCAGGGGTAGCCACTCGGCTACTCCGAAGGCAGTGAAGTATACCAGCGAGGCGTAGGTGCTGAGCAGCACGTGCAGAGCGTGCGGCCCCCTGGTCATCGGTCTCAAGTACCCGATGGCGATGCCCAGAAAAGCCACCGGGTTGATGAGCCACCACTTTTCGATGAAGCCAATATGCAGCGATATCTGCACGCGGAAAGACTCAGCCCCCAGGTAAGGGATGACGGAATCGCTGATGGTGGCGATGCCCACAGAACCGGTATAGCCGATGAGCACCGCTGCCCAGAGCTTGCCCGGCTTATACCTGCGGTATATGGCGGTGGTGACGATGGCGCTGAACAGGATGTGGGCTGGATGAAGGACATAGAAGGCGATTTCAGAAACAGCGGCGGGGATCCTTGTTAGCACAATTATTACCATCAGCACGATGCCGGTGACGGCGCCGAGAGCGGTGAAAGGGGCATGCCTGGCTAGCTCTAGGGCTATCCTCTTCGCCATGCCTGCCGGTTTCGCTTTTGCTTCAGCCTGGCTCATTTCTGACATCCGGCGCACACTCCGGAAAACTCTGAGAAGTGCTGTTCAGTGCGGAACCCCAGCCTTTCAGCCATCTCGGTCTCCTCAGCGCACAGGGCTTCGCTGGCATACTCCTTTAGCATGCCACATTCTCTACAGACCACAAACCGGTGGCAGCCGTCAGCTTCGTTCAGACTGCAGATAATAAAGCCCCCAGCAAGCAGCACCTTATGCGCTAGATTCAAGGAGCACAGGAGCTCCAACACACGGTAAATGGTCACATGGTTTAGGTGCTCACCCTTCTCTTTCAGTATATCCTGTATCTCATACGGCGATAGCGGTTGCTGCGCCTCAGTTAGCACTCTCAGCACCTGTCTCCGCGGCGCAGTTATCCGGTACCCCCGCTCTCTCAATAGCTTCAGCGCCCTACCGACTTCTATCATGGTAATATTCTATACCATCTGAGTGTTAGATGCAATATTATTGCAATAACCATCGCGTTAAGGTTTTGTGCTATGGTGTGGTTCGTCTGGTTTGCCCCGCGGGGCGAATGCTGGTAAAATGGTTTGCACTATTAACTGTTATCTAAGTCAACTAAAGTTGCCATTGAAAGCAGTGAAGGCGAGGCTTGATCATGTCTGGTGAGGACGCTGAATACATAGTTGAGGAGCTTTTTCATCTATTTCCGGTCATCGGCAAGAAGCTGCTGAGGGTGCAACTTAATGGTGCCACAGGCAGGCTTTCCCGCCTTCACCTGGCGGTTATGCGCACGTTACAGGAGGAGAGCCTGACGGTTTCCGAGCTGGCGCGGCAGCTGGCGGTGCCGAAACCGCAGATGACCCGTCTTATAGACCATCTGGTGCGGCTGAACATAGTTGCCCGGCAGCCTGATGCCAGGGACAGGCGGGTGATCAACATCTCGCTCACGGCTAATGGTAGGGCTGCCCTTGAGGAATACCGGCAGGTGATGAAACAGTCGATTAAGGAGAAACTTTCCTATCTTGCCCCGTCAGACCTGGCGGAGCTATCGGTTTTGCTGGCGAAGCTGAAAGAGATCGGAGCGAAGTTGCCATAGGAGACTGATTTGGAGACACAGGCTGAATACCGTCCACTGGGCTTCAGTGCCCTGCCCCGCCGGCAGGTGATGTTTACTTTTGGCGGCGTGCTCATGGCAATGTTCCTCGGGGCGGTGAGTCAGACGGTGATCGGTCCGGCGATGCCGCGGATTATCGCCGACTTGGGTGGTTTTCAACAGTACACCTGGGTGGCTATTGCGCATACTGTGGCTTCAGCAGTCGCCATCCCCATAGTAGGCAAGCTTACCGACATGTATGGCCGCAAATATTTCTACCTCGGCGGCATAGCCATTTACACTTTGGCATCTCTGCTCTCCGGGTTGAGTACCACCATGAACCAACTCATCATCTTCAGGGCACTTGCTGGCATCGGTGGCGGGGCGATGATGTCCAATGCCATTACCGTCATCGGCGACCTGTTTCCGCCAGCGGAGCGTGGCAAGTATCAGGGATTCACCAGCGGGGTCTTCGGGGTGTCATCGGTACTCGGTCCCACGCTGGGCGGATTTCTTACCGACACCCTTTCTTGGCGTTGGGTATTCTTCTTCAGCGTACCCCTTGGGCTGCTGGTCATCATTGTGTTTATCTTCGTCTTTCCCCATGTCCGCCCGGACAATCTGAAGCACAAGATAGACTATGCCGGGCTGACGACCCTGGTGCTTGCCATAGTTTCGCTGATGCTGGCGCTGTCACTTGCCCGTGTGGAGTATGCCTGGGACTCGCCGCAGATACTGGGTATGTTCGGCTTTGCCGCTACAATGCTCATTATATTTGTATTGATAGAGCGCCGTGCCCAAGAGCCCATCCTGCCTCTGTGGATGTTCAGAAACTCCATTATATCCGTTTCGGCGGTGGTGGTTTTCGTTACCGGTCTGGGAATGTTCGGCAGCCTCATTTTCCTGCCGCTTTTCTTTCAGGGTGTGCTCGGGGTGACGGCAACGGTGAGCGGCAGTTTTATGATACCAATGAACCTGGCATTGATCGCCGGCAGCTTTGTCTCAGGGCAACTTCTTTCTCGCGCCGGGGGACATTACCGCATTCAGGGTACTGCGGGCATTGTAATCATGGGCGTCGGCATGTGGCTTCTGGCAAGAATGAACACCGCCACGGAATACTGGGCGGCTGTGGCATATACGGTGCTCACTGGCTTTGGGCTGGGCATTACCATGCCCCTTTATACCATCGCTGTCCAGAACGCAGTCCCTTACAGTGTGCTGGGTGTGGCTACCTCTTCCACCATGTTTTTCCGTTTTATCGGCGGTTCGGTGGGCCTGGCTCTGCTGGGCTCGGTAATGAGCAGCCGTTTCGCCAGTGAACTAACTGCCCGACTGCCGTCCGGTATTGCGGGGATGATACCGCCGCAGGCTATAAGCTCTCTGGCAAACAACCCTCAGGCACTGGTCAGTCCTGAGGCGCAGGTGAGGTTGCAGGACATGTTCTCCCGGATGGGATCGGCGGGTTCGGCGCTCTACGAGCAGACATTTCAGGCGTTGAGAGAGTCACTCAGTTCCGCTATCTCAGAGGCTTTCCTTGTTGCCGTTGTCGTCATGGTGATCGCCTTTGTGGTGAACTTCTTCCTCAAGGAGATCCCGCTCCGCAAACAGCACACCAATGAGATGTCTTTTCCCCAAAGGAAGCGAGGGGAAAACTAGTCCCCACCAATGTATCTGTCGGGCTGACTGTGAGGGAGAGGGTTAGCGCCTGCCAGCCAGAGCTAGCCCGACCTTGTTCACCAGGTCGGCGGCGCTGAACGGTTTGACAAGGGAAGGAAGCTTGTTTTCGGAGAGGAACCTTTCGGTCTCAGGGCTGACGACATCACCGGTGACGAACACCACCCTGGGCGCCAGCGACCGGGCTATCCGCCGGAGGCGCTGGTAGAGATGGATGCCACTCATCCCGGGCATTTTGATGTCGATAAGGATGAGGTGGTACCTCTGTTTCTGAATCTTCTCCAGGGCTTCCTCGGCTTTGGCTGCTGCGTCCACCTCGCAGCCCTGCTCGCCGAGCGCCGTGGTCACAAACTGTCTGATGACCGGCTCATCGTCCACCACCAGTATCTTGACACCGGCCAGCTCCGCCTTCAGCTCAATGGGCAACTGTACGGGCTGTGGCGCCTCAGTGACCACAGGCAGTTCCACTATAAAGGTGGCGCCCCTGCCCGGCTTGCTTTGGGCATATATCCTGCCGTTGTGTTCGGTGACGATGCCGTAGCACAGGCTCAAGCCCAAACCCGTGCCCTCGCCCGCAGGTCTGGTGGTGAAGAAGGGGTCGAATATCCTGTCCATTACCTCCGGCTTTATCCCGGGACCGTTGTCCCTGACCTTTATCTCGATGATGCCGCCCCTCTTTCTGGTGGTGATGGTCAGCTTCCCCTTGCGGCGCACCTCCTTCAGTGCCTGCTCGGCGTTGATGATCAGGTTGAGCAGGACCTGCTGTATCTGTCCGGGGTCAGCTACGGTATCGGGAAGGCGAGGGTCAAGCCTGGCGGTGACCTCTATATTGTTTGTCCTCAGGCTGTAAGCCCGCAGGGCGAGGGTGCTCTCGATAAGCTGGTTGATGTTCACCGCCCGGCGTTCCAGCTTGGTCTGGCGGGAGAAGGCAAGCAGCCGCTGTACGATGCCAGCCACCCGCTGGGCGCCGTCGTTAATCACCTTCAGGTCGCGTCTGACATCTTCCGGCAGGTCCTGGCGGCTTAGCAAAAGCTGGGCGTAGCCCACCACGCCGGTGAGCGGGTTGTTTATCTCGTGGGCAACGCCGGCAGCCATCTCGCCCACCGAAGCCAGCCTGCTAGCCATCTGGGCTCTGAGCTCTAGCAGTCTTCTCTGCTCCTCAACCTTTTTGCGCTCGGTGACGTCCCGGGCAACGCCGCGGAAGCCAACTATCTCGCTCTTCTCGTTGCGCAGCGGCAGGATGGTCCGCTCGATAAAGATTCTCCTCCCGTTCTTGGTGATGGCGGTTCCTGGGAACCACCTCACCGGCTCACCGGTGCGGTACACCCTGTTAAATGTCTGGAAATTGGCGTCCCATTCCTCCTTGGGCAGAAACTGACGGTAGTTCATGCCGCACAGTTCCTCTCTGGAATAGCCGAGGGCGCGCACTATGGCGTCGCCGCAGAAGGTCATATTGCCACGGAGGTCAGTCTCAAAGTACCCTTCATCCGCCTCCTCGAGCACGGTGCGGTATCTCTCCTCAGACCTCCTCAGCGCCTCCTCCATTTGCTTGCGTTCTGTAATATCTGTGTCCAGCACCAGAGCCGCGGGCTTGTCCTCCCAGGTGACGGTGGTAGCATGCCTGTCCAGCCACCTTGTGTTTCCCTGTTTGTCTATGATCCTGAATTCGTATCTGGTAGGGGCGGGCTCGCCGCGCAGCCTTCGCTCGTGGTAGCCTATCACCCTGTCGCGGTCATCGGGGTGGATAAGGTTTTGCGCTGGCATGGCGTTCAGTTCCTCTACGGTATAGCCAGATATCTCGCGCACCTTGGTATTGGCGAACTTGATTATGCCGTCCTGCACGACTGAGATGGCTTCGTTGGCGTTCTCCACCAGGGTGCGGTACCTCTCCTCCGAAAGCTTCAGCGCCTCCTCAGCCTTCTTGCGCTCGGTGATGTCCAAAGTCACCTCGATCAGTTCCACCACCTTACCGCTGGCGTCCTTAACCGGGTAGCCCCTGATGAGCCAGCGCCTGCCGTCAGGCGTAGCTATTTCGCCCTCCTGAGGTTCGCCCGTATCCCTTGCCTTTGCCACCGGGCAGCCTGTGCAGGGCTGGCTTGACTGGTGCCATATCTGGTGGCAGTAGTGCCCTACAAGTTCTTCGGGGGTGAGGTTCACCGACTGGGCAGCAGCCCGGTTTACCCATAGGATGCGGTGCCGCAGGTCCTGACGGACGACGAGCTCTGACATGGTGCTGAGGATGATGGACTTCTCCCGCTCGCTCGCCTTCAGCGCCTCCTCCATCTTCTTCCGTTCGGTGATATCGCGGATGTTGCACTGGAAGAGCTTGCGGTTGCCCACCTCGTATTCGCTGGAGACGAATTCTGCATCCACCCTGCGCCCGTCCTTGGCTCGCAGCAGCAGGTGTTCATAGCGGACATACCCCTTTTTCTTTAACTCCTCGAAGGCAGCCTTGCTTTTATCGACGTCCTCGAAAAAGCCCAGTTCCCAGAGGCGTTTTCCCTGTAGCTCCTCGCGGCTGTAGCCCAGCCGGTACATGATGGACGGGTTGGCATCGATTATCTCGCCGCTGTCGCCCTCGAGGATGAGTATGCCGTCCAGGGATGACTCAAAGAGGCGGCGGTAACGGGCTTCAGAGTCCTGAAGCGCCCTTTCCAGCTTTTTGCGCTCGGTGATATCGATGATGGTTGACCTGACCGCAGGCCTGCCATCGTACTCCATGATGCTTACATGAGCTTCCACCCATCTCACCCTACCATCTTTACGAATGCCGCAGTATTCATAGCTTGTGGGCACATTCTCGCCAGCGAGCCGTTGCCGGAAATATCCCCAGACCTTCTCCCGGTCATCGGGGTGCACACTTGCCTTCACTTGTTCGGGCGTCAGCGAATAGAGTTCTTCTTGACTGTATCCTGTCATTTCGCAATACTTGGGGTTGGCGTAGACGATTCGGGGACCTTCGACTACCACCACAACACCGACCTGTCCCTGCTCAGTAAGGGCCCGGTACCTTTCCTCGCTCTGCCGCAGCTCGGTCTGCATCTGGCGTTCCCGCTCCAGGTTGTTGAGCCAGTGCTGCACTTCTACCTCAGCCAGCTTGCCGCCGAGGTAGTCCTCGGGCGGCACATAATAGAAGTTGTGGTATACGCGGCTGCCCTTGATGAGCAGGGGGTGGGTCATCACCACACCTTTAAGTATCTCGGGATCGAATTTCCAGCGGTCGTACTGGCAGATGGCGAGGGCAGGATACCCGGGGCAGAAGTCCTTATTTAGCTTTGCTTCGTATTCCAGGAGCCTCTCCGAGCCCGGAAGGTTACGCAGCACCCAGGTCATCTCGCCGGTGATGCGGACTGCGGGGTAGCCCTGAGAAAGGGCTTTTTCAGTTTCCTCGATGAGAAAGGCTATCATCCTGTCGGGGTCGAAATAGCCTTCCCTGGTGTAAGCTCTGCTCTCGTGGAGGATGGAGAGCTGTCCCGACCTTTCCACCGCCGCCACGTCTACACCCCCTTCCTTAAGGTGGCTGCGGACATCATTGGCGGTGCTGGTATCGACGATGTAGATGCACTTCTCGCCGCGCTTGAGTCCGATGGCGATGAAGGGCACCACAACAGCTATCCGTTCCTGCGGCGACTCGTAGATGAGGCAGAGATGGTCGTGAGGTTTCAGCCCCTCGAGCATCTGCCTGAGGGTCATCTCCCCCGGCTGGATGCCATAACCTGCACCACCCATACCCATAACACCCCTCCTTCGAGAGCAGGGCTAGTCCCCTGGAATGGCTCTCACTTACGATATTTGCACAACATGTTCGGAATGTCAAGCTTTGCTGCGAAGGGAAAGGCGAGGGTGGGTTATTGGGGTGAAGATAGAACCTTGAGCAGGATGATGGCGGCTTTTTTGTCCAGGGGCTCGTTGTTGTTGCCGCACTTGGGCGACTGTACACAACTGGGGCAGCCATCCTCACAGGGACAGCCCTGCACGGCATCGAGCGTAGCCCTCCACAGCTTTTCGATGACCTCAAAGCCTTTCCGGGCGATACCGATGCCCCCCGGGTAAGCATCGTAGATGAATATCTGGGACTTGCCGGTATCGGCATGGAGCGGAGTGGAGACGCCACCGATATCGTTGCGGTCGCACAGGGCAAACAGGGGCAGTATGGCTATGGCGGCGTGCTCGGCGGCGTGCAAGCCACCGGCGAGGTCGAGCCCCTCCTCAGCTATCTGCTCCATGGCTTTCCCGGGCAGGTCGAACCACAGTGCCTGGGTGAAAAAGCGGATGGGCGGCAGGTCCAGCGGCTCCTCGCCGATGACCTCCTCGGTGAACTGCATCTTCTTCTTGTAGCCGACCACGTTGTTGGTAACCTCTACCTCGCCGAAACATACCTTCACCCCGGCGCAGGTCTTTTCCAGGGTCTTGTTCCTTATGCTGATGTCTATTATCTCCTTGGTCTGGGTGTAGTAATTGACGTCTGCGGGCACGGCGATGGCGAGCTTCCGCTGTAGATCGAGCTCCTGAATCAGGTAGGACTCGCCCTGGTGGAGATAGACGGCGCCGGGATGGATCTGGAAGAAGGCGACGCTGGCTTCCACGGTCTCCAGCAGTGTGCCGCCCTGCGAGGCGTCCAGGATGGCATAGGCCTCGCCTGAGCTCGACCTGATGTTGATTCCGGCGGCGGGCTGGGCAAGCCTCGGTGACAGGTACCACCTGGAATCCACCCTCCTCAACTTGCCTTCCGCCTCCAGTTCGGCGATGCTACCTTTGAGCACCTCGCCGAAGAACTGGCTGTCAGCCTCGGTCAGCGGCGTTTCCCAGGCGGCGCAGAGCAGGTGTGACTTGAGGATGTTGGGGTTCTCCCAGTTTATCAGGGCATGTTCGAAGTTGCTCCCAAAGAAGTGGTCGGGGTGGTTCATCAGGTACTGGTCGAGGGGGTCATCGTGAGCGATGAGGAAGCTCAGGGAGCTGCCGCCCCTGCGTCCACTCCTTCCCGCCTGCTGCCAGGTGCTGGAGATGCTGCCGGGATAGCCGACCAGGACGGTGGCTTCGAGGTCGCCGATGTCTATGCCCAGCTCCAGGGCGTTGGTGGCTACTGCCCCCAGGAGTTCACCCTCGAACAGCGCCTTCTCAATCCGGCGGCGGAGTTCGGGCAAATAGCCGGCGCGGTAGGGGCTGATGCGTTCGGCGAGCTCCGGCTCGAGCTGATTTCTGGCGTAAAGGTAGACGAGCTCGGTCAGCTTCCGCGTGCGGGTGAACGCCAGGCTGCGGATGTTGTTGCGGACAAGTTCGGTGAACAGGAAGGTGGCTTCGCTGTTGGCGCTGTGCCGCCCCGCCTTCTTTTCAGTAAGCGGTGGGTTCCAGAAGGCGAACAGCTTACCACCGTAGGGGGAGCCGTCATCGTCCACCACCTCGAAGGGGAGCCCCACCAGCCTCTGGGCGTGCTCGCCGGGGTTGGCGATGGTGGCGGAGCAGCAGATGAACCGGGGGTTTGAGCCGCAGAGGGCGCAGATGCGGCGCAGCCGCCTGAGGATATTTGCCACATGTGAGCCGAAGATGCCCCGGTATACATGCGCCTCGTCCACCACGACGTACTTCAGGTTGCGAAATAGCCGTGACCAGGAGCCGTGGTTGGGCAGGATGCCGATGTGCAGCATATCGGGGTTGGTGAGCACGATCTTAGCCCGTTTCTTTATCTCCCTCCGCTCTGGAGCGGGAGTATCGCCGTCAAAGGTGGCGCAGTCGGAATAGCCGATTAATTCCGGGCTGGCAAGTTCGCGGAGGCTGCGGAGCTGGTCCTGCGCCAGGGCTTTGGTGGGGAACAGGTAGAGGGCGCGGGCGAAGGGGTCTTCGGCGATTGCCTGGAGCACCGCCAGATTGTAGCACAGCGTCTTGCCGCTGGCGCTGGCGGTGGCTACCATTACATTTTTGCTGCTGCGGGCGGCGTTAACTGCCTGGGCTTGATGGCTGTAGAGTGAGGTTATGCCCAAAGCCCTCAGTCTGGCTTCGAGCTTGGGGTGGAGCGGTCTCTCCAGTTCGCCGCTTCTGGGCTCACGGGGTGGGATATGCTGGATGTGGACGAGCTGCTGCTTATAGTCGGGGTGTGTCGTCAGATGGTGGATGAAGGCGTCGGCGTACATAGCAGCCCGCTGCTAGTGAGCGGGCAAAATCTCGATCGCCCGCTCCACTATTTCCACCTCGGGATAGTTCTGGGTGATGAAGTTCACCGCGCGGCTGAGTATTTCGTCAACGTGCTGGTCGTGGTTGCTCACACACGCTATACCCAGAGTTGCCATCTGCCAAAGGTCGAGGTCGTCTACCTCGGCTATGGAGATGTTATACTGGCTGCGCAGGCGGGAGATTATGGACTTGACTGTGCGCCTTTTGTCCTTAAGTGACTGGCTTCCGTGGAGGTGGAGCCTTATCTGACAGATGCCCGCGTTCATTTCTTCAAGCCAGCGCCCTCGGCGGGGGAGTGACTGAGGGCGCCTTTTTTATCTAACTGCTACTTGCGTTTCTTTTCGGCATAGCAGGTGCTGCAGTAAACCGGGCGGTCATCCTTAGGTTCGAATGGTACCTCACACTCGGCGCCACAGTTGGCGCAGACTGCCTGGTACATCGTCTTTGATTGACCGTAGCCACGGTAGCGACTCTGTCGCCTGGCTGCCCGACATTCGGGGCAGCGACCGGGTTGGTTCTGTAGCCCTCGCGACCGATAGAACTCTTGCTCACCGACGGTGAAGACGAAGCTTCTCCCGCATTCGGAGCAAGTAAGGGTCTTGTCCGCTAGAGCCAATTCCGTGCCTCCTTGTTGTGTTACTGTGACCTGTTCTGCTGCAGTCTCTGCGGCACAAGACCTCTCTTACCGCGCCGCAAGGAAAAACCCTTTGGCTCCCGGTCTCCCCCCAAGAGGGTGCCGAACCAGGGAACGGCACCAGCCAGGTTCTGTACACGCCTTCTAGTGTAGTCCAATATCACCACCGCGTCAAGTTGACCCTCCACCTTCCTTCCCCTCAAGGGAGAGGAGGTTCACGGTAAGCCCCCCACTGACGCTGAATCCCCCAACTATTTTCAGCATTGCCCCCTGTCTCCCCAGCAGCGAGCCAGCACCAGCCCTTGACACAACCATCCCTTGATGTTATACTATTGCTACTGCAATTGATTGCAATCACGAGTATTAGCATCCAGGCAAATTGGTTGAGGCAAAGAGGTGACTATTTTTCGGACAGGTCTGAATCGGGGTACGGGTGCGGTGACGATATGGATTGAGGCGGCTTGTGGTTTGAGGCCGATCCTGGCGTGTGCCGCCTTGAAGGTGTGAGGGAGTTTGCCCAGATGTTGCTCGATTTCTATCAGTCCAGTATGGAAGAGAAGAAAACAGTGGCAGAGGTTTCCGAGAATTTGCTGCGGCAGGCGCTGGAGGGGTGGGAAGGTGACCGAAGTGGAGGGGAATAACGTGCTGGACTGGTATGCTAGGAACAAGTTTCTGGTGGGGATGACAATTGAGTTTCCCGTGCTTATCCTTGGCGGGCTAGCAGGGATGGCATTTTCCTTGCTGAAGCTGCACCTTTTCCCTTGGGTAAACGCTATAGGTTTAGTGTTCTTGGCGGCTGGCTATGTGATCCATCTGGGCTACGCCCATGGGGAGTTTAAAAAGCTGGGCGTCGCGCCTCATGGCAAAAGCGGTATACCTGAGGTGCTGGTGACCTCTGGCATATATTCCAGAATCAGGCATCCGGGGTATCTGGGCTTGATCCTGATTTATTTCGGTCTAGCCGTTATCTTTGGGACCGTCTGGATGCTCATCCCTGCGGCGCTTTTTGCTACTCTGACCGGCATGACGGCTTTGAAAGAGGAAAGACTGTTGAAGCAGCACTTCGGGGAAAAGTACGAAGAATATGCGGCTAAGGTGCCTTGGCGGTTTATCCCAGGGGTATTCTAGTCAACGGCGGAACAAATAAGAAGGAGGTAAAAATGAAGTCAAAACTCTGGCTGATTACCATAGCGGTGGCTGTAGCCCTGTTAGCAGGGCTGCCTGCGTGCACCCCTGCTTCCGCTGACGTTGTGGCAGGCTCTTCGCACATCGCCAACATCATCGCCGACGTCTCCGCCGGCAAGCTCAAGGTACGGGTGCTGATACCGCCGGAGGCATGTCCGGGGCATTACGACATTAAGCCGGGGGACATCGCGGCGCTGACGAAATCAAAAGCGCTCATAATCCACGATTACCAGCAAAACATGAAAAATGTCACCTCTGCTATCGAGGCGGCTAAAAACCCCAACCTTATCGTCAAGGTTGTCGAGGTTAAAGGCAACTGGATGGTGCCCTCGGTGCAGGCTGAGGGGGTGACCAAGGTCGCCGAGATACTGGCTGGGTTAGACAGAGAAAATGCCGACTTTTACCGTCAACGTGCTGAGCAGAGGAAGAGGGAAATCTTAGCTAAAGGCGATGAGGTGAAGAAGCGGCTGGAGGCGGCAAACTTAAGCCAGGTGAAGGTGATATGTGCAGACAAGCAGCTCGGTTTTGTAAAATGGGCGGGGTTTAACGTGGTTGCCAGCTATGGCCGCCCCGAGGAGCTTAGCGTCGGCGACGTGGAGAAGCTGGTGAAGCAGGCGAGGGAGGCTGGAGCGGTGTTGGTCATCGATAACCTGCAGAGCGGCGCCACCGCCACCAGTGAAGCCATGGCGAGGGATATCGGTGCGGTGCAGGTGACCATCTCCAACTTTCCCGGTGGGCTTAAGGGGACTGAGAGCTGGGAGAAGGCGATGGACAGGAATGTGGAGCTGCTGTTTGGGGCTTTAGACAAGGTAAGGAAATGATGGATGGGGCTGTTATCAGGCTGAAAGACGCCGTGGTCTCCTACCGGGAGGACGTGGCGCTTGAGGGGGTGTCGCTGGAGGTGATGCGGGGGGAGTTTGTGGGCATCATCGGGCCCAACGGTGCCGGTAAGACCACGCTGCTCACCGTCATCAACGGGTTGGCACGGCTGGTGCATGGTGAGGCATGGGTGCTGGGGATGAGGGTGGACAGGAGGAACGGGATTGAGCTACGGAAGCGCATCGGTTATGTAGCCCAGGTGGAGAACATCGACCCCCGCCTTCCCATCAGCGTCCGCGAGACGGTGCTGGTGGGGTGTTATGGCAAGCTGGGCTTTTTCCGCCGCCCCACAAGAGCCGAGCGGGAGGCAGTGGACCATGTGCTGGAGCTTGTGGGCATCAGCCACCTGGCGGAGCGCCCCGTCGGACACCTCTCAGGAGGGGAGTACCAGAGGGCAGCCATCGCCCGGGCTCTGGTGCAGCAGCCGGAGATACTGCTATTGGACGAGCCCACAGCCTCTCTTGATCCGCCGGCGCAGAGGGACATTTTGAGCCTTGTCCAGCTCATCCATGCGCAGCAGCACATCACCACCCTCTATGTCACCCACGACCTCAGGACCTTGCCCTCCGTGTGCCAGCGGGTGGTGATGATGAGGGACGGCAGGATATGGCGGCAGGGCAGCCCCGATGCTGTGCTGAGGGCGGAGGTGCTCGCTAAGCTCTACGGGGCTCCGTCGTCGGTGGAACCGGATGGCAGCTGGTCAACGAGGTCAGTCAGGTGAACATCCTTGAATACCAGTTCATGCAGAATGCCGTCATCGCCGGGCTGTGCGGGGGGATTACTTGTGCTGTGGTCGGTGTCTTTGTGGTCACCATGCACCTCTCCTTCATCGGTGTGTGCATCGCCCATGCTGCCTTCGCCGGCGCCCTTCTGGGCGTCTGGGCGGGCTTTGACCCGCTTCTGGGGGCGCTGGTTTTCAGCCTTATCGCCACCGCCGTCATCGGGCCGCTGGCGGACAGAGGGGAACTCAGCCCGGACACTTCCATAGGCATAGTCTTCTCGCTGATGCTGGGGCTGGCTTTCCTGTTTATGGGGCTAATGCCCGGGGCGAGGACGGAGGCGCTGAACCTTTTCTGGGGCAGCATCCTGACGGTTAGCCGCCGCGACCTCATCTTCTTAGGCGCGGTTGCCCTAATGATGATCGGGCTGGTGGCTGCTTTCTACAAAGAGATTATGGCGGTGGTCTGCCATAGACAGGTGGCGGTGGCGGTGGGCATACCGGCGGCGCTGGTGTTCTATGGTATACTGTTCGCCACTGGTGTCACCGTCACCGCCTCGCTGCAGAGCATTGGCGGGCTCCTGGTCTATAGCCTGATACTGAACCCGGCGGCAGCGGCTTACCAGCTTACTTATAACCTCAAGCGCATGCTGCTCATCGCCTCCTCCTTCGGCATACTCTCCTGCTGGGCGGGATTGGCGGCATCTTATCTGTTTGACCTACCCTCGGGTGCCTCCATCGTAATAGTCTCCTCAATAATTTTTGGGCTGGCGGTTGCCTTTTCGCCCAAGAGGAAGGTGCGGCGCTGGCAGGAGAAGCCGCTCACGGCAGGGGAGTGATGTCAATGTCCATACGGGAATATTTCAACAGCAAGGCGCCTGTTTGGGACGAACTCATCGCCGAGAAGAGCACCGCCAAACTAAGTGCTCTGGCTGCCCGGCTGGGCGTTGCATCTGGCTCGTGGGTGCTCGATGTCGGCACCGGCACCGGCGTCTTTGTGCCCTACCTCCTGGAAAAGATAAACGGCGGTAAGCTGGTCTGCGTGGACATTGCTGAGGAGATGCTGAAACGGGCGCGGGCTAAGAACTTTCCCGGAAATGTAGAGTACCTGCACGGCGATATTACCCAGTTGCCCCTGTCCGACGGTATCTTTGATGCTGTGGTCTGTTATTCCAGCTTCCCGCATTTTAGGGACAAGCCCCGGGCACTTGCCGAGATGATGCGGGTATTGAAGGAAGGCGGCAGGCTGTTCATCTGCCACAGCGCCAGTCGTGAGGAGATAAACAATATCCATCGGAGTATCCATGCTGTGCAGCATGATATCCTCCCAGATGGTGCCGAGATGTACCAGATGTTGCGGGTAGCCGGCTTTGGTGGCATCGAGGTGGAGGACGCCCCCACGGGCTATTTCGCCGCTGCGGTTAAATGCCGGTGAGACTTCGGAGAGGGGGATGATAGAACTGCAAACGTTAGACTTCTGCAGAGGGTTAGATTATAATCTTTACTATAGCCTCCTCCGTTTTACAAGTGTAGGGACGTAACGCATGAAAAAACTGTATCGCGAAAGAAAGATTGGGGCGGTGCCTTGCAAGGTTACGGGACTGCTTGGTGGCATACTCTTGCTGCTGGGCGGCGCCATGCTGGCTTCCTGTGCTTCCCCACCTCCGCCTCCGCCATCGCCAAACCATGCACCACGGATACTCTCGCTGGCTGCTGATGAGCTTGAGGTGCCGGTGATGCAGGGCACCAGGATAGTGTGTACCGCAGTGGATGTAGAAGGCCATACCCTGAGCTACAGCTGGTCAGCCAGCGGTGGCACCATCCAGGGAGATGGCAACGAGGTAGTGTGGGTAGCTCCGGAGGCACCCGCTAAGTACACTGTGCAGGTGACCGTAAGCGATGGCAACGGCGGTCAGGCGAGCGAGTCACTGACCCTGACCGCTTTCGCCAGAGCCAATAATCCGCCGAAGATAGTGGCTTTGACAGTAGACGGGATGCAACCGAAGGACGTTAATAGCGCCCGTAACTATGCCACCCATATTATCAAGTGCGTTGCCGAAGACCCCGATGGGGACACGCTGCAGTATAGCTGGGTGGCGACCGGTGGTAAGCTGACCGGGCAGGGGGCTGAGGTGGGCTGGACGGCACCGGGGATGACCGACGAGTACACTGTCACGGTGGTCGTCAGCGACCGCAGAGGCGGTATAGCCAGCGGCAGCGTGCGGTTCAGCGTGCACTGCTGTGGCAAGTGACCTAGAACGACTTAGCCTTTCCCTGAGAATTCACCGGCACCAGCCTCACCTTACCCCAGACGCCCAGCCTGTCGTCTAAGATCACCACCGCCCCGATAAGTCCGGGGACTGTCTTCGCCCATTCCAGCGCTGGCTCTATGTCATCGGCGGATCTCACCCTGTTGCCCAGGGCGGTGGCGGCGGCATCGGCAAGGGCTGCTGAAGGCGCCAGGGAGATGGCGGCATCAGCCAGACCGAAGCTCAACGAATGCCCCACGGTGCCGGAGGAGGTGCAGACCCCCAGAGGCGTTTCGCTTGGAGATATTTTTAGGGCGACCCTGCCGGTGAGCGGAGAGCTGCCGGCATAGATGCCCACCAGTCTAGGCTTTGATATCTTAAGGAATATGTCACCGCCATTCTCCACGATTACTTCTGAGGTGAAGGCAAGCAAGTCTCTACCCACCGCCTCGGCGATGGCACCAGCCACTGCCGCCATGGGACCCACCACTGCTTTTTCGGCGGCTATCGCCATTTCTTTCACTATGGGTGGTGCTGTCTCGTCCACGGCGATGGGCTCCAGAGTGTGGAGAAAATCTGGGTGGCTGGATATGTATTCCTCGAGGGATGTGCGGTGTCTTAGCACTGACGCCAGCGCCTCAGCCTCGAGATGGCGGCGGGTGCGAATGTAAAGGTCGGTCTCCTTAACGGTCACGGTGAAGGCGATGAGGCTGGTGTCTTTAACCCAGTGGCGGTAGGTCCTCGGCTGGTACATTCAGAAGTAGAGCTCCATGGCACGCGGCGGGCAGGCTTTGATGCACAGTTCGCAGACGACGCATTTGGAGTTGTCGAAGATTACCTTTCTCGTCCCCGGCTCCAGTGAGAAGGCACCGCTGGGGCAGAGGGTGATGCAAGCGCCGCAGTGGGTGCACCTAACTTCGTTGCGCACTACGTCTTGGCTTAACGATTGTATTTTCACTCCGACGTCGGTAAGGTATTTCACCCCCTTGTCGTAGTTCCGCTGCTCGCCTGTGAGCTCCATTACCAGCAGCCCCTCCTCGCCTGGGGTTACCGATGCCTTGAGTATGTTGAACTCCAGGTCGAAGTCCTTCACCAGCCTGTAGACTATTGGCTGACTGGTGAGGCGTTTGGGGAAGTGGAGTACTATCCTTTTAGAGACGACCATATTTTTTCCTTATTCCAGTATGGGGCGTTCCTCCAGCGGCTTGATGGTGATGCCCGATTCGGCGCCGGGAAGCGGCGCCACCGGTTCGGTGAGCAGGAATTCACCCCTCTTGATCCACTCCTTGAGTATATTGGCTATCTCCACCGCCTTCGGGTAGCTGGAGAGCGAGGCGGTGGGCACCTCTTCGCCCTGTACTTTGATGACGCCGCTCTTGAGCTCGGCGTAGCTGACCTCCCCCAGGACATCGGGTTTTCTCTGGGGATAAGCCTCGCTATAGTCCACCACCGGGGCGATTATATCGGCATCGGTCACCAGGGTATACTTCAGTATTTCCTCGGAGAGTATCGGTATGGGGACACCGATGCCCACAGTGATGGTGCAGCCGTAGCCGAGGAAGCTGGTGCCCACGAGCCACTGCGGGCTCATCTGCTTCAAATCACCGATCACCGCCATCGTGCCTGCGGGCCTTCTGGGCACACCATTTTCAGTGCGTGGCACGCCCGGGTTGTGCTGCGTGCCGTGCCAGGCGACATAGCCGATGCCGCCGCCGAGGAAGATGCGCGTGCCGATGCCTATGGTCCTGTAGTACGGGTCGTTGAGCAAGGGCGAGAGCTGCCCAGAGGAGGAATAGTTGGCGTTGCCCAGGTTTGGCTTGAGCACACCCATGTAGGTGTAAAGGACGCGGTTGCCGAGGTTTACCGCCACATTGTAGTTCTGGTAGGCGTTCCTGACGTTGAACAGCACCGCCTCGTTGATGTCCTTTATGTTTATCAGCGTCTCCAGTTTTCTCTTGGGATAGCAGTCCGTGCCGTAGGCGGTGGCTATCAGTCTGATGTCCTTACCTGCTACCAGCTCCTCGATGACGTGCCCGCCGCCGTAGCGGAACTCGCCGGGATAGATGCGGTTCTTGGGGTCATCTTCGGGCAGGGCAGTGGCGCCGAGGAATATGTCCATCGCCGCCAGCCCGGTATAAGCGGGGACATCGTTAAGGTACACCTTCCCGCCGCCCAGCTTTATCCTGGGCTTGGTGTGGCCCAGGTTGAGGAAAACGCCGGATGAGCACATGGGACCGAAGGTGCCGGTGGTGACCACGTCCACCTCCCTGGCGGTCTGGCTGATGCCTTTTTTCCTGGCGATCTCGATGATCTCCTCCGCGGTGACCACCACCGCCTGCCCCTTCCTGATCTTCTCGTTTATCTCGGCTATCGTCTTTGCCATTAATTCCTTCCCTTTAGCCCCTCGAGGGCTAGCTCGGCGGCTTTTCTGCCCGAGAGCAGCATACCGCCGAATATGGCTCCCATGCGCGGCGCCCCGAAAACGGCGTTGGCTGCCATGCCGGCGACTATCAGCCCGGGGCAGACCTCCCTGGTGTTCTCCACGATCGTCCTTTCGCCGACCTCAGCCCACATCGATTTTTCTCCCTTAACCTCCAAGCCGACGCCGGTCTTTCTGGCGACTATACGGCAGAGCTCGGCATCGTGCCCAGTGGCGTCGATGACCACCTTTGCCCTGACACCCAGCGGGTCAACGTGCAGGTTCGCCAGCGAGACTGCACTCCAGTTTAGCACCAGTCCCACTATCCTGTCATCCTCCCGTACCATTACATCCTCGATGCTGATAAGGTTGAATACCTTTACACCGGATTTTATCGTCTGCGAACACATGGTTGCCACCGCCTCAACGGCGTCGGCGACGTAGTAGCCTGGCTGGTACTCATTGCTCCTGATGCCGAACTCATCCAGTATACCCTTAGCCTCGCTCTGCACCACGATGTGGTTGAACATCATACCCCCGCCCCACATGCCCCCGCCGACGCTCAACCTTCGTTCAAAGATGACCGCCTTTGCCCCAGCCTTCGCCAGATAATAACCGGCGGTCATCCCCGAGGGACCGGCGCCGGCTATAGCCACATCCACCTCAGTGGCGGCGAGGAGTTCCTTGAAATAGCTCTCCACTATAGCCTTTGATATCGTCACCTCGTCCATGTGATTCCTCCTGTACTCCGCGCTATGCCCGATGCGCTGCTGTGGTGTCTAGGTTCCCTTCCCCAGCACCGCCCTCAGCTCGACGGGAGTGAGGCTTTGCTGTTCGCCGCTGACCATGTTGCGCAGTGTCAGTTTGCGGTTTTCCATCTCCTCCTCTCCGATGATGATGGCGTAGCCTGTGCCCAGGCTGTCTGCTTGGCGCAACTGTGCCTTCAGGCTGCGGTCGCCGGTTGCCATCACCGCACTGATACCCTGTGTCCGCAGGCTGGCGGCGAGCTTCACTGCCTCCGCCTTTGCCTTGTTGCCCAGGTGGGCGATGAACACGCAAGGCGAGGGTAATGGCGGCACCGGGATGCCCTGCTTTTTCAGGTTGAGCACTACCCTGTCCATACCCGCCGCAAAGCCCACCGCCGGAGTCGGCTTGCCGCCGAGCTGCTCGATAAGGTCATCGTACCTGCCGCCGCCTCCC
Source organism: Dehalococcoidia bacterium (assembly GCA_034435835.1). GTDB lineage: Bacteria > Chloroflexota > Dehalococcoidia > GIF9 > UBA5629 > CALJTV01. The sequence continues at coordinate 191,752 of DAOTWF010000017.1, forward strand.
AGCGCGCTCAGGGCACCCCCATTAAGTGGCTGGACCTCGAACACCGTCCTGGTGTAGTAGTCCAGTCCCCGCACCAGCCGGTGGTTGAGGCTGAAGGACAGGGTCAGGCTTCTCAGGTATTCAGTCACCGCTGTGAAGTGTGCCCGGCAGTCGGCACAGAGAAAGTCCGTGCTCCAAGGGGAGCTATCGGCTATGTGCTGGCACTCCGGACGTTTGCAGTCCAGCAAACGCAGCGGGTTTTTCTCCAGCCTTGTCTCGCAGTCGGGACAGAGGTCGGCTGCCCTCCTCTGGTAATAGCCCTTAAGCGCCCTGACATAGTCGGGGCGGCAGACCTTACAGCCGATGCTGTTTAGCTGCACGGTTATCTCCTTGAGCCCCAAGGAGGTAAAGAACTGGCATGCTAGGTGGATGACCTCGCTATCGAGGGCGGGGTCGGCATCGCCGATGGCTTCGCAGCCGAACTGGTGGTGCTGACGGTAGCGCCCTGCCTGGGGGCGTTCGTAGCGGAATGCGGAGGCTAGGTAGTATAGCTTTACCGGCTGGGGCAGGTTGTCCATGCCGTGTTCGATGTAGGCACGGCACACCGGGGCTGTCCCCTCGGGTCTGAGCGCCAGCGCCTTGCCGCTGCGGTCTTTGAAAATGTACATCTCCTTGGTGACGATGTCGGTGCCCTCGCCGATGCTGCGGGTGAAAAGAGCAGCCTCCTCGAACACCGGCGTGTCCAGGCGCTGGTAACCGTAGAGCTGGCATACCTCGGCGGCTTTAGCCTCGACATACCTCCAGTATGCCTGCTCTTCAGGGAGGATGTCCACTGTGCCCCTTGGCGCCTTATACAAAATGCACCTCCGATTGAGGTTACATTATATCAGATAGGGCGAGGTGGCACACGGTCACATGCATCCGCTGCTACCAGAGCCCGGGGATGAGCGCCTTGCGCTTTCTGGGATAGTCGGGAAAATGCTGCAAGTACCAGAGGTGGTGTGCCCGTGCTCTGGGTGCCAGGTTGGCAATTGTCCACACGGCGAATGCCAGACCGGGCAACGACCAGGTGGCTATTGCCCAGCCCACCCAGGTGAGGATCTCGCCGAAATAGTTGGGGCAGGATATCCAGTGGTACATCCCGCCGAAGGGTATCTGATATTCGGACTCGTTCCCCTGTCTCAGGTGACGCAGTACCTCATCGGCGTTGCGGTTGATGATAAAACCGGCGATGAACGCCAAGACGCCGAGGAAGAAGCGGTAATCGCTGAGCCACCCGGCGGCATAGGAGGCGAAGGTGAACAGATAGCGTCCGTTCAGGTAGGCATTGCCCAGGTTGAACACGAAGCCGAAGAGGACTACGGTGAGTGGCATCTTTCTTTCCCTGTTTTGCAGGCTGAGGGGATAGATAAACGCCCGGTGGATATAATGTGCCTCCCAGAGGAGCAGGAAGACGAGGGCGGTGAGGCTGCTCCTGTTTCCCCCTGCGAGATAGAGGGCGGCGAAAGCCAGCGGCGCCGGCGCCTCCATGAGCAGCCAGCCGGTGCGGTTGGTGAACGCCGGTCCCCAGCCACGGCGGATGTGCCTGCCGTAAGGTGCGGGGATAAAGAACAGGGTGATGAACACCACTGCTGCCATCACGAACCAGGCTATCAGCAGATAGTTAAAGAATGCGGCTTCGGTCATTGTTTCTCATTTCGCTGCGGCTGGAGGCTGAGCATGCCTGCTTGGTCAAACCACTTGAGTGTGTCCTCCAGCGTCTGTCTGAACGGTCGCGGCTGGTAGCCGAGCTCCCGACTGGCTTTCGCATGGCTGACATTCCGATGGTACTGGAGCGACCTAACGGACATGGCGGTATAGAGCGGCTGCCTGCCGCTGAGGCGGTCAAAGGCGGAAATAAATGGGGCGCCGCAGAGGGCAAGCCATGGAGGACAGGTGAAGCCTGGAGCGGGAACGCCGGTTATCTCCGCCACCAGGGCGGCAACCCCGGGCACGGATACCCAGTGCCCGGAGAGCAAATATTTGCTGCCTTCTGGTGCTTTTTCTTCGGCTGTTATTGTTCCCTCGACCACGTCTCTGGCATCCACCCAGTTAAAACCGCCTGTAATCAGTGCGGGGAGTCTTCCCTGTGCCATATAGATGAGTGCCCGACCGAAGTGGGAGGGGCGGTAGTCATAGGGACCGATGACCCCGGTGGGGCTGATGATTATGGCGTTCAAGCCCTTCTCCATGCCTTTGAGCACCTCCCGTTCTCCGGCGGCTTTGGTGCGGTCGTAGGGTGGGGCGTAGGGAGAGTCCGCCAGGCTACAGGTCTCGTCAACTGCGCCGTCTGGTATGTCTTTAATGGCGTGGATGGAGCTGAAGTGGACGAGGCGGCGCACGCCTGTGCGCAGGCAAGCCTCGACCACATTTCTCACCCCCTCGATATTCACCGCTTCCATCAGCGGTCGATCACCGGGAAGAAGGGAGATGTGGCCGGCGAGGTGGTACACCACCTCGCTACCGTCGAACGCTCTCAGCAAAGAATCGGGATCGAGCACATCCCCGTGAACTGCCTCCACGTCCAGCCCCTCTATCCCCAGGCGGGTGTTATGGATTAAAACGCGCACCCTGCGGCCTTTAGCCAGGAGGGCACGCACCAAGTTGCAGCCGAGGTGCCCGGTGGCGCCGGTGACCAGGACGCTCATATGGCGAAAATTATACCACAGTCCTGAAAGCTTTCGGCTTGGTGGGGATGGGTCTAACCCTTATAGCTCTTCCACTGCACACGCAGTCAAGATTATCAACAAGCCAAGTAATACGACCGAGTTAGTACGCCCCGTCATTATTCTCCTACTGTTGTACCAAGCTTCATTCACGCATATTAAACGTGGAAATCGGGGCAAAGTTAGTTGCCGAGTGCGGGACAAAAAACCGGCTGGACAGACCATCGAAATAGCATGGATATCGGTGTTATAATGGGGTGCCGGCTAAGGAGGTGAGACCGATGAGCAGTACGCACCCATTCAAGGTGAAATCGATCGACCATATCAGCTATGCGGTTAAGGACATCGATAAGACCGTAGAGGCGTGGTCCAGGCTGTATGGCTTGGGACCATGGACATATGCCGAGAACGGCGGCGTTGATGTCAAGGGAAGGCCGTGGAAGGTCAGGATGGCGTTCACCTATGTGGGACCGATGCAGGTCGAGCTTGTCCAGTGTACAGAGGGGCGGATATTCCAGTCGCGCTTTCTGGACACCTGGGGGGAGGGTGTGCACCACATTGGCTTTTACGTCGACGACGTGGATGCCGAAGTACAAAACTTAGTGGCTCAGGGAGCTAGACTGCTCATCCATGACCCAGGGAGGTTCGCCTATCTGGATGCCGGTGGCGTCGGCGGCGCCATATTCGAGCTGATGCGTAAGCCGGGTTAGTGTGCTGCGCTGAAGACAGGTAGCCCTCAACCCCCTCTGTAGAAGAAAAGATGAGGGCTACCTCGGTTGTCGGTTCTTGGCGTTATGCCCCGTCTACCAGAGCTTTCCCTTGTTCTTGATCTGGTTTGCCCAGACGTCCCAGCAAGGTACCTGCAGGTCTTCTGGTACATTGAAGATACCCAGCGGCTTACCCCTGGGCTTTTCCGGTGCGGGCCACTTTTCTATCTGCTTGGCGACCTTTTCCATCCAGTGGTCAGTTTCGCCGAGGTAGAGCTGCCACACTTTACCCCTCTTGGTGTGTAGCGGCAGGACGCTGTCCTGGGTGGTGAAGCCGACGCCAGCCAGGACCTGGTGAGCCTGCCAGTGGGCATCGGTGCAAGCCTCGTTAGCCCTGGCTTTGGTCATAGCGACTTCGAGGTCGCAGGGAATGCCCTCGCTGAGCATCCAGGCAGATTCGTAGACCAGGTTCCTGGTGCCCTGCACATCGGCGAAAGCCATGATGCAGTACTCCTGCACCCAGTTATGGATACCGATGGGCATATCGAACTGGATCCTGGTCTTGGCATGTTCTACCGCCATTTCCATAGCTTTTTCTGCAGAGCCGACCATCTGGGCGCTGAGCAGCACGGCGCCGGTGTTGATCACCCTCTCCAGCGTGGGCCAGCCGCCATGCAGTTTGCCCACAATGTTCTTTGCCGGAACTTTCACCCGGTCGAAGACCACCTCGCACTGCTTCTTGTCCCCGGCGGTGGTGCGGAGCACGGTGTAGCTTATTCCGGGGCTTTTGGCATCGACAAGGAACAACGTGATACCGTCGGCAGCCCTGCGGTTCTTCCTGGTCCTGGTAGCCACCAGCAGGTAATCGGCAGCGATGGCATCGTGGACGAAAAGTTTGATGCCGTTAATGATGTAATGGTTACCTTCCGGGGTAGCCGGTACAGTTACCCCTTCAGGCAACCAGCCCTTACCGTCCCAGGTGGCTTCAGGTTCGGTCAGTGCCAGAGCCATGACGAGCTCGCCTCTGGCTATCCTGGGCAGCAGGCTGGCTTTCTGCTCTTCGCTGCCTGCCTCCAGGATGGCGAGCCCGCAGAGGACTACGGTGGAGAGGTGGGGGCTGGGGAACAGCGCCCTCCCCATCTCCTCGTAGAGGATAGCCATGTCCAGTATGTTCATCCCGATGCCACCGTATTTCTCCGGGTATATCAGTCCCAGCCAGCCCAGGTCGGCAGCCCTTTTCCACAGTTCCGGGGGATAGCCGAGGTCGCTGTCTTCTGCCCTCCTCACCACGCTCTCAGGGCACTCGTTCTCGAGGAAATCGCGGGCGGCCTTCTTAAGCATCTTTTGCTCTTCGCTAAGTTCGAAGTTCATGTTCTTACTCCTTTAACGCCTCGTGACTTCAGGCCTGTTTTTCCTTTTCCTGCAGGGCTTTCATTATGGTTGTATTGAGCTTGGCAGGTATTCTGGGCAAGCCAAGCACCCTCCCCGCCAGTACAATCTTGATCGCCTCCATGGTGCCGGCGTAATGATAGCTCCGGGTCACCTGCCATCCACGCTCAATCGACCCGTCCAGTTTGGCATATTTTGAGCCCATGCGGAGCTGGCCATATATGCCCAGGATGTCCATCTTCAAATTCGGATGGGACATGCTGTTCAGCCGGCTGAATAGCCCGGTGAGGTCGAAATCCAGCGGACCCAGCCGCTTACGCTCGCCGAACCTCCAGGCGGTGCGCCATGCTGCCAGCCTGAGCACCTCGATATCGATAGCCATTTTAGCCAGTGCCCTTCTAACCTGCGGGTCCTTAATCAGTGGCTTCCCGTTCCGCTTGGTCTCACGGCAGAACTGTATCAGCTCCTGCAGTTCCCGCTTGGCTCTGGCGGCGCCAGCGGTGTTAGACCTTTCGAACTCAAACGTTGCCATAACATGGTAGAAGCCCTGGTTTATCTGACCCACGATGGCATCGTCGCCCACTTCAACATTGTCGAAATAAAAGATATTTGCCCGGTAGCCGCCCATACATGGCAGTGCGGTGACGGTTACCCCGGGGGTATCCGCCTTGACACAGAAAAGGGTGAGACCGCGGTGCTTGGGGATGGTGTCTGCCGTCCTAGCTTCGACGTAGAGCCAGTCCGGCTTATAGCCGCCGGTGATATATATCTTCTGGCCATTGATGACCCATTTGTCTCCCCTTTTTACGGCACGCGTCTGTTGGTTGGCTTCATCGGTGCCTGCTTCCGGTTCGGTGAAGCACTCGTACCAGATCTTCTCACCGCTGGATATCTCTGGCAAGAACCGCTTCTTTTGCTCCTCGGTACCGAAGAGGTGTAGCCCGGGACCGACGATATGCAGGCCGATGCCATCGGGCCAGGCTATTCCCCAGTAGCCCTCCACCTCGTTGGCGATCCCGACCTCGATGTGTCCCAATCCCAGTCCGCCCCACTCCTTGGGCCAGCCTGGCGCCAGGTAGCCCTTCTTCCCGGCTTTCCTCTGCAGGTTCATCCAGAAATCCTGCAGCTCCTTGCGCAGCGCCGGTACCCCTGAGACGTCCTCAGGGAGCTCGTTGGCATAGAAGTCGTGTAGTTCCTTTCTCAGCTTCTCCTGCTCTTCAGTAAAGCCAAACTCCATGTTACGAATCAAGACCTCCTTCCTGACATTAGAACTCGATACTACCATGGATTGAGTGCGGTATCCCTTCTCACCCCCTTTCTTGGAGCACAACCGGCTGAGGGAAACGTGTTTGCCCCGCTAGATCTGGCTATCTAAAATTCCGCCTTATTGTAGATGCCTCCCCCCACACTGTCAAAAGCATCGTGGCGTGCGTAGCAAAGAATTACCTTGCCGTGTGGGGACCGAGGGGCTAGGCTTTGGCAGCAATCCTGTAGCTTGTATCCACGGGCGGCATCTTGGACTGGGCAATGCCCCTTAGGTCCACCAGCTTCGCCTGAGAGGGGTCTTTCTCCCAGCCGGGTATGTTAGCCAGTCTCATGGCGGCAGCTTTGTACATATTCCAGTCGGCATTGGCATAGAACATCATCTTCTGCGCCGCCAGCGAGCCCTCAGCATGTATCTGGTGGGTGAGGTGCCTGCCGCCAGTGATGTCGTGTACCAGCCTTATCGCCTTTAGCCTGTGCTCTGTGGGTATGCCGGCTTTGCCAGCAAGGTATTTTTCGATGTACTTGCGCTCTTCTGGATTTACCCAGTCGCAGTAGGCGATGGGGTCGGCGGCGATACCGCCACAGACGTCTTGGGCGATCTTACACATCTCATGGAAGTTGTCGGCATACATGAACTTGGCGATGTTGGTGTAGAGCTGGTTGGGGATTACCAGGTCTGCATCTGGCTCCTTCTCCGGGAACATGCAGGCTGCCCAGCTTAAGGCTTTGAAAGCCTCGGTGACCTGTACCATCCAGGAAAGCTTATCACGGATGTGGGTGTACTTTTCTAGACCGTTGTACTCAGCCATCAGCGCGGCGGCGCCGGTGAGCTGCTCCATCATGGGCACCATGCGGCAGCAGGCGAACAGCCTGTGGAAGGTGGCGAACAGGTAGGCGATGTCCCTGGAGAACTGCCATTCGCCACATAGGAATACCCTCTCCCAGGGGACGAAAACGTCATCGAACACGATCATACACTCGCCATCGCCGACGCCGTGTCTGGAAGCGAGCGGTGCATCCCAAAAGGTCTCCTCGGTGCTGGGTCCCCTTATCTCGGGGTCGGCGCAGATGAGGGTGATGCCCTTGGCATTGAGCGGCGTGGCAAAGGCAACGGCATAGTCCTTGTCCTCCTCCCCGTGGGTGCGGCAAGGGATGACGAAGGCTTCGTTGGCGGAAGGTGTGGAGCTGATATGGTACTTGCAGCCGCGGACGATGATGCCCTCCTTGTTCTTGTCCACTACACGGACATAGAAGTCCTTGTGCTGAACCTGTTTTGAAGGGTGCAGCCCCCTATCGCCCTTGACATCGGTCTGGGCGGTGGTTAGCCCGATATCGGTCTTCTGAATGTATTTGCGGTAGGCTGCCACGCGCTCGCTATAATTGGTGCCCATGGCTTTGTCCACCCTTGCTGCCAGCACGGTCAAGGCTGCCAGACCGTCAACGCCCATACAGTGGAGACTGACGCCGCCGAAGCGGCTTCCCCAGATGTAAATCTCCCGGCGTTTCAGCAGGTCTTCCTTCGTCTTGGGCGGTATCCAGAGGAAGTGGACGTCCTCATTCTCCTCGTTCTTGGCGACGAATAGAGAGCGCGTCTCCGGGTGGTTGGTTACCACCCAGTCCATGGCGCCGCCCTGTACTATCCTCCGCAGCACCGGGTGGGTGGTGACGTCCTTCACCCTCTCCCCGAGGCAGTAGATCACCCTGCCATCCCTCAGACTCTCCAGATATTGTTCTACTGTGCGTATCATGTGTCCCTCCCTTTTTTGGTTATTCTACCCACTGGCCGCCCTGTGAATGGGATCGCAGAGCGGCAAAGCAGTGGTGAGTTGCCCTCGGCTGAAATTATACATGGTAGACTTGCGATGGTTCACCCCGCCGCAGATAGGGCTGTGGCGGCATTTTGTCCCGAAAATGTGCCAGAGGTATCCCCTCCTCCAGCGCCGGCTGATGATTGCCTTGCTGCGGCGTGGCATCACAGTCAGCGAAGGTAGATGTTCGTCAGAAGAAGGGGTGCTGGACCGGGGGGTTGGTTACTGCCTGTGGTGATGCTGCTGGCTGCTTTTCTGGTGCTGGCGTTATGTGCTAACGTTTGCCAGACAGCCGCCAGGGCTTACCATTACCAACCGGTAGATGTCGACATCAGAGCCCTGGAGAACTTGGACTTACTGGTAACCGGGAAACTGGCGTTTGCCTTCACTTCCGGCGATTTCCATTACTACTACCGCTGGACACCGACGGACAGGCTGGAATCGATCGAGGATGCAGGGGTGTGGCAAGGTGACTGGAAGTATGAACTCAATCCGGAGGTGAGGCACTGGATAGGCATCAGGCGGGAGAAGGGTGGCTCACCGGGAGGGGACGACTATGCCTATGCTATTTGGAGGCAAGGAGGCCAGTTCTGGGTCGCCTGATGGTTCCCGAGGGCGGAGGGCGCTACCCGCACCATCGAGCTCAGGTACCGGGCGCATGGTACCCTGCGCATCGGTACTATCGCCGACCAGCTGGTCATATCTACTTACAGCGTGCCCGCTGTCAGGCGGATGGTGGACGATTCCACCAGAATTTACCACCGGCAGGGTAGAGCCCGAGGAGGAACTGGAAATCAGAATCTCCTTTCCCCAAGGCATAGTCAGCGGTCGCCACCATCGTGGCAGGCGAGGCTGGAGAGGCAAGAGGCATACAACACAAAAGTCAAACCGGCAGTAAACCTAGCTCTAACGCTGTTTGGCTTAATTTTCGTGCCGCTGATGGGTGCCATGTTTATCAGGCTGCTGCCACGAAGTAATATTGTCCGCGTTTTATGATACTTGGGCACAGCTGGTTCCGAATCAAACCGCCGTTTTATGGCTATTGAGCATAGGGCAAGGCTTTGTTAAAATGGGCTCTGACTGGGGGCAGTTACGCCATGAAGCGACCGACCAAGGGACACAAAACAGCAGCACGCAGCCTGTTAGCCGGTCTGGGAAAGACGCTGATATTCTTCTTCATCATTGCGATTGCAGTGCTGATGGTTACTTCGGTTTGCATGTTTATCTCCATCGCTATAGAAGGTTGGGCATTGGCCGCTATATTGGCTTTCGGGGCTGTTTTTCTTGTGTTCTGTCTTCAAGCTTTTGCTCGCCGCAGACTGACCTTTACAAGGTTCTTTCTGGTGTCCTTTTTCTCAGTAATTTTCATAATGCTGGCGTCTGCTTATCTGGATATTAGGACGCTCAGCGATGTAAAGAACCATGTATCTGCCGCTTTTTCACAGCCTAAAGGACAGTTTCGTGAGAACATAGACCTCCTTGTGCAGAGAGCAGACCTTAAAGTAGAAGCAAATAACACTGCTGACAAGTCGACATCGGCTTCGACAACAGATGGCAAGACGACCGCCAAGAAGCAGGCAGACGAAAAGCATGTGTATTTGGACGGAGGCGTACTGGTGGGGGCGGATGGACATCGTATCACCTTAAAGAATAACCCGCAAGCCTCAGACCCATCATGGGAGCAACTGAAGACCTTTCTTCGTCAGGATGACACAGATCGGATACCCTATGATTTCAATAAGTTCGTATGTGCTGACTTCGCTGAGAGGCTGCACAACAATGCCGAAATTGCTGGCATCAGGGCTGCGTATGTCTGCGTTAAGCTGGGACCAAGCAGCTACTATCCTAGATCTGGTGGTCACGCTTTGAACGCCTTCCAGACGACCGACCGAGGATTGGTGTATATTGATTGCACTGGCTTCGAGCCCGGCATCAGTGCAGATAGTGCAGATAAAATAGTGGATGTAGTGGTGGGGCAGGAATATGTGCCGAGAAGTATTTTCCCACAGCCGGGGTGGTCTTTGGTTTGGTTAAGTATGGGAAAGGTCATTGAGATCGAGCTGATTGAATGGTGAGGTCGCCACAGTGTGCGTAGACAGAGACGCTGTGCAGTTTGACTGCTTTGCAGCATGCGCTGTACTCGGTGGAGATGGCAGACGTTGCTAAGGATGAGCGGTGGAAGGGGAGCCGGCACGGGCTGGTGAGACCACGTGCCGGCTCCTGATGGAGTTATGGCTGGCAGGATCGAGCTCTAAAGGTCAGGGTAAGGACGTTGGCGATCCTGATTTCGTCGCCGTCTTTGAGCGGCTGTTTGCCCTCGCCCCTGAGATCGGAGCCGTTAAGTTCAGTGCCGTTGGTGCTGCCGGAGTCCTCGATGTAGTAGCTGCCACCTTCACAGTAAAGTCGGATGTGTTCTCTGGAGATCATGGCTGCCTTTTCCGCATCCACCAGGGAGCGGAAGTCCTTCCTCCCCAGAACGCCGCCGTTTGCTGGCAGGGACACCTCTTTGCCGTCCGGGGCAACGAGTCCGGGACCAGAGCCCAGGGTGGCGGTTCTGGTGCCGCTGGACTCGCCCGCCGACCGTGTGCTGGCGGTGCAGGAGAGGGTGCCCAGACGCGTGCCGGCGGTGTCTGCGGCATAAGCCAGGGCGGGCTTTCTGGTGACGAAGACGATCGCCGCCACGGTGGCGGCAGCCATCAGCGCAGCCAGGAGGACATAGAGTAGCCTGGGGCTGAAGCCATCGCCGAAGCTGAGGGGGAAGGTACTGTCCCCTCCCGTGCCGCTTGCGGCGCCGCTGCTGGTTTCCGGGGTAACGGTGGTGGTGGCAGCGGGGGTGGCGACGGTGATCGTGGTGCTGGCGGTCACTGTGCCGTCCTCATTGGTGGCGGTGAGCGTGTAGGTGGTGGTGGAGGTGGGGCTCACCACGTATGAGCCGGAGGCGGGGACGGAGCCGATTTCGGGCGATATGGTGACGGTGACACTCCTTTCAAGGACATCGCTCACTGTCCAGATCAGGGTGGCTGTCTCGCCGGGCTTTATGTAGCTGGGGCTGGCGCTGAAGGCGTTGACCACCGGCGGAGGGTCGATTTGCTGCCGGGGTTGGGGCTGGGGTTGGGGCTGCGTTACCACGACCACGCTGGGGCGCACGCACACCGCCCAGGTGCATTCACAGGGCCAGGAGCACCTAGGGTAGCAGGGGCAGCAGGGCTCGCACCACCGACAGCAGTCATGTGGGGCGGGTGGTGGGGGTAAAGGCGGTGCAGGCGGTGCCGGTGGTGATGGCGGTGCAGGCGGGGAACCCGAAGTACCGGCTGATGCCGAAGCTGATGCGGTGGCGGTCACCGTGACTGTGACCGTGGGGTCAGCCCCGGTGGCGTTGACGGTGACGGTAGCCGTGGCAGAGGAGTCAGCCTGCGCCGAATTGTCTTCGGCGTATACTGACGTGACCCCCAGTAACAGGGCAGAGCACATCAGGAGTGCTGCTGCCAGGGCAAGGAATGGTTTTTTGAAGCTCATCTTTTACCTCCTTTCTTTTTTCTATTCGTTGACCTTGACTAACAGGGCGGAGAATAGCAACAGTACCGCCGTTATTGTGAAGATCATGGTCCTGAAGCTCATTTATTTCACCTCCGTGTTATTTTTATTTTCTTTCCTGAAAGCGATGCTCAGTTTGCCTGCCAGTTCGATTACATCGCCATCTGAAAGCGCATGCCTGCCGGTGCCTTTAATCTCTTTGTCGTTGAGCTTGGTGCCGTTGGTGCTGCTGCGGTCCTCGATGTAGTACTGACCGTTTTCATACCAGATGTTGAAGTGCTGCCTTGATATGTAGATGGCGTTCTCCGGAAGCATGGAACTTTCGAAGTCATGCCGGCCAAAGGATCTGGCGTTGCCAGCCAGCAGTATTTCACTGCCGTCGGGCAATACCAGCTTCGCCGGCGGGGCCTCCACCACGGGCGTGGTCGTTGGCAGTGTATTTGCGTACGGGGTCACGCCAGGCTGGGTGGTGCCTTCCCGTACGGCTGGCTCTGGCATATGACGGGTCTTCGCCGGTCTCCTCGCCATCACGGCGACGAGGACGATTATCGCCATCACCGCCAGTGCCAGCAGGGCAATAAGTCCCCAGAGCAGGTAGGGTGGCTGTTCCACGGTGATAGTTACCGACACGGACTGCGCGGTACCGTCAGCATAGGTGGCGGTGAGGGTATAGGTGGTGGTCTGCTGTGGTGCTACCTGCACTGTGCCGCTTGTCACTACGGTGCCCAAGCTGCTGATGGACACGTGTGTAGCCCCGGGGGCACTCCAGGAGAGAGTTGCTGTCTTCCCCTTCTTTATCACGGTCTGGTCGGTGCTGAAGATGGGTGGTGTTCTGGGTTTGACCGTTATGGTCAAGGACGATGACGCTGTCTTGTCCGATTTACCTTTCGCCATCAGCGTGTAGGTAGTGGTGGTGGTGGGGGTGACCGAGGTGGAGCCGGAGGCGGCGACCGTCCCGATGTCCGGAGATATGGTGACGCTGCTGGCATTGGTGGTGGTCCAGGTGAGCGTCACTGTTTCCCCTGCCTCGATGGAGGTCTTGCTGGCAGTGAAGGAGTTTATCACCGGCGGTTTGACCTGCTCCGATGGTGGGGCGGGTATGTCAGGCGGGTAGTAGCCAGCGGTGTAGTTGAAGCTCAGCGAGCGAGTTGACCAGACTCCGCCGGAGAGGAACCACATCCTCCACACATACCTGCCAGGCGGGTCGAAGGGCTCGGCAACGAAGGGCCCGAGCTGCCAGACGCCGGCACGTGGGATATACCAGCGGTAGCAGAGCCAGTGTCCGTAAGGCACGGTGCCTACGGGGTAGTACTCCCAGAGGTAGAAATAGCCCGCTCCGCTGACTGATACGATAAGGTAACAAGCCCAGTTGCGGTAGAGGTTGGTCAAAATCTGTCCGTAGCTGTTTACCAGGCAGGCGCCCACTATCGAGCCCGGGGCAGTTCCCGGTGCCACCTCGGGCGGCGAAATCTGCAGCGAGGGCCATGTCTGACCGTACACCTCTACCCTTACCGGGGGCTCCATTGACTCCTGCCCCCCATAAGGCGGCTGCCATGGCTCGGTGGGGTTCGGTGGCGGGAAGGGATAGTCCTGCGCTGCGGCGGGAAATACTATGCCCGGGGCAGTCAGAGAAGCCAGGACGACTATCAGAAAGACCGAGAGTAACCCTTTCATGTTTTTGACTTAACTCCCGAACATGACATTTTCTTGATTTAAATATACGCGCCTCGGGGGTGGGTTGCTTGACTGCGGGATGACAGACCGCTGACAGTTTTTTGACAAGACGGGGAATGGTGGAGGATGTTTCCGGGGGTCCTAAGGGGATGGGCAACAGGAGCTTAGAGTGTATAGAGCTTAAGCTGTATTCTACCGGCGAGCTCTATGAGGTCACCGTGGTTGAGGGCGACGGGACCTCTGCCGCGGATCTCCATGCCGTTCAGACTGGTGCCATTGGTGCTATCCAGATCTTCAATATAGAACTGCCCCTGCTGCGATTTGACCTCAAAATGTTGTCTCGACACCAGCGCCAGGTCGTTTATATCCAGCGCCCTGGCGAGGTCTTCCCTGCCGACCCTCCTGCCACCGCTGTCGAGTGGAATTTCCATACCGTTGGGCAGGGTTATCTTTGCCCTGACGGTGGTTGCCGGAAAAGAGGTCGGTACCTCTCGCAGCGCCGACGCAACAGATGGCTTTTTCCGCCTGGGGTGTGGGGCGTATATCCGGTACAGGTAAAAGCCAAGCAGGGCGAAAGCAATGGTGAGCAGGGCTGAGAAGCAGATTACCGCTGCCAGCGGCGATGCCACCAGTGTGCGCAACCGGTCGGTAAATTTACTTTCCGGCGGCGTAGCCGGCAGCGTCTGTCCGGTGGGCTTTTCGGTGCTCGCGGCTTTAACATAGGTCCAGTATACGAGTTTGTCATGAGGTGGGTCGGTGTCTCCGCCAGCCCAGTTGCCGTTGCTGTAGAACCATATTCTGTAGGCATGCTGTCCTTCCGGCTCGGCTGCGCCCGGGGTGAAAGGACCGAGCCTCCAGACTCCGCTTTCGGGCAGATGCCATTTGTATGCCAGCCATCTTCCCGGCTGCTCTGCGCCCTCGGGGAAGTGCTCGTAGATATAGAGCCAGCCCGGTGCATTGATGTCCACATCTAAATACCAGTTCTGGTCTCCGCTGACCCCGGCCCCGTTTTCCGCCGAAGGACCGATGAAGGCGGGGATGAAGTTGGGAGAGGCGTTATCCGACTGTGCTGAAGGTCCCAGCTGCACATACCGGACTGGCGGCTTGAGCTCATCGCCGGGCTGGTCTTCGGCGGGTGTCTCGGGCACGGTGGCGTTGTCCGTTGCTGGACCCACCGCCCACACATCTGCTGTCCCGGCGAACAGCACCCACAGGGCGGCGAAAAACAGAGCGCCGACAAAAAACAGTAATCTATACCTCATTGTGCTTGCTGCACCTTAAGCTGTTTTATCAAATAGCCGCTTTCCGAGGCGAGCGCTGCCTGCATGGCGCGGGCATCGGCGAACCTATCGTCCGGGGAGAACATCACCGCCTGTGCCAGGCACCTTGCCACACGCTTTGATACGCCCAGGGAGATAAGGTGGTCGGCAAGGACGGCGGCTTCACTGAAGGAACGGGGCCAGTTGTATCTGAACAGTTTCAGGCAGATATCGTTGGGTTCATCAAGCGTAAGAAGATAGATGCAGGTCTGTGCCAGTCCGCAGAGGTCGCACCTGTGGTCGCTTTTCCTGCCGATGAACAGCTCCGGGATATCGAAGCCCTTGTTGGTTATCTGGGTGAACGAGTCATAGTATGTCTTGTCCTTATCAGGGTCAAGGTTCTTTGCCGTGCCGAAGTCGATGAGCTTCACCGTGCCATCGCTACAGAGCATGATGTTCTTGGGGTTAACGTCCCTGTGGACGATGCCGGCGGCGTGTATATAGGCGAGTGCGTCCAGTAGCTGGCACGCCCAGAGGACCACCTGCTGCTCCTCGAGGGGCGACCGCGGTGACAGGGTGAGCAGTGGCTCCCCGTTCAGGTACTCGAGGACGAGGTGAAATTCGCCCTTGTGATAGAAGTCTTCTATATACCTGACGATGTTAGGGTGGTGCAGCCTCTTCAAATAGCTGGCTTCCAGCAGTAGCTTTTCCAGGTATACATTGTCCATGGTGGTGCCGCGGCGCGGTGTTTTGATGATGCAGGGCATGCCCTTCTTGCGTTCCAGGGCTCGCCAGATGGTCGCCATGCCGCCCTGTTTGAAAAGTGGCGTGATCAGTGCATAGCGCCCGTTAACTATGTGAGCCTTGTCCGCTGAGGGGATGGGGGCGTGTGCCTGTTTCTGCTCGGGGCGAGGGCTTCCCTTATTGCGTTTTCGGAAGTAGACCAGCAGGGCGACGCATATCGCCAGGGCGCCGTATATCGAGACCATTGCAATGTCAGAAAAGTCCAGTGCCCACATCATTTCCTCCCGATGGTGGTCTCAGCCGAGACTACAGCCTCCCATGAGGGCAGGTTGGCGGGCCTGGCTATTACCACCGATATATTGTCCGGTCCTCCCGCCAGGTTAGCCTGAGCAATGAGATCGGCACATGCCCGCCTGGGGTCGAGTGAACTCAGCACGGTCTCGGCTATCATTTCCGGGGGCAATATTCCGCAGAGACCATCAGAGCAGAGCAGGATATGGTCACCGGCGTAGAGTTTCAAGTGGTACAGGTCAGGGGCGGCATTTGAAGAATAGCCCAGGGCTCTGGTTATCTCATTGCGGCGGGGGTGATACCTCGCCTGTTCCTCGGTCAGCAGCCCGGCGTCCACCAGCTCCTGGACCATGGAATGGTCCTTGGTCACCTGGATGGTCTCGCGGCTATTGATGATATAGCAACGGCAATCGCCGATGTGTGCCACGTACAGGTTATTTCCCAGCACCAGGGCTGCGGTGAGGGTGGTTCCCATACCGGCGAGCTCGCTGCGGCCGGCGGCGTTGAGCACGGCAGCACCCGCCCTGGAGCAGGCAGCGCTCAGGATGGAGAGCGGCGGTGCCGTGGGCTCGGTGAGCAGGCGCGAGATACACTCGGCGTGGAATGTCCTCACGGCAAGGTCGCTGGCAACCTCTCCGGCATTATACCCGCCGATGCCGTCCGCCACAGCGAAGAGGCCGGCGGTGACAACTCCTGAATTTGTCTGGAGGTCAAACCTCATAGAGAGGACGCTGTCCTCGTTGAGGCTTCTCACCAGCCCTTTATCAGAACCATAGCCTATTTCCAAAACTAACCACCCCCGTTTTCTGTCCCTTCCGTTTCCTTCTGCAGCCGGAAGGTCAGGGTGAGTTCCGGCTGCCCGGCGAGCTCGAGCTTATCGCCGTCCTTCAGCGGCTTTTTCTGCCCGTGTATATCAACGCCGTTCAACTTCGTATGGTTGGTGCTTCCCTTGCCTTCAGGACCGTAGTCCTGGACGTAGTGTCTGCCCCGGCTGCAGGTGATTAACAGGTGCTGGCGTGAGACTGCCATCAGTGTCTCGTAGGGCAGTGCGTCGGCGAAATCAGCGCGCTCTATGAAGACAGGGTCGCCGCCGAGAACGAGCTCGGTGCCATTGGGCATTATCACCTTAGCCTTCGGCGGAGAATGGACTGTGCCCCGCCTGCCCCTGCCTTTGATTGCTATATCTGCGGTGGCGAAATACTTCCCGCAGGTATAGCAGAAGAACCTGGCGGCTTTATTCGGACTCTGACATCTGGGGCAGATGGTCTTATCTTCGGGGCTGATATCACCGGCTGTGGGGACAGAGCGCCGGTACCTGGTGGAGACCGTTTCGTCGCGGTCGCCCTTCACGCTGTGGGCTTGAGGTGGTAGTTTGGGACTTTTTTCCTTCACCATCATGATTACCAGCACTCTTTTACCAAAAGTCTAGCCTGCGGGCAGCGCCATTGCTTGACAGTTATCTGACAAACACCTAATATGGCTATGACAACTCCGCTGACGTAAACATTATACTACTATTAAGAAACGAAAATAGACCCGTCAAAGTTGGAGGCTGTCTTTGGCGTACGTAATCGTCAGGAAGGGCAATGCCGAGGATGTCGGCAAAATCTTCATCTTAAGCAGGCCGCTCACTCTGGTGGGACGCCGTACTCCGCAGAGCCAGCCCGATGTTGAACTCACCGATGAAGTCATCTCCCGGCGGCACCTAGAGATTATACTCAAGGACGGCAAATACTGGGTGCGTGACCTGGGCAGCACCAATGGCACGATGCTGGGCGACGACAGGATAGTCCCCGGCAACCTGTATGAACTCAAACACAACAGCAAGATAGGGCTGGGGGTTGAGGGCGCTTCAGCGCGCACTGTGCTCGTCTTCAAAGAGACCGAGGACACCGGCATAATCGCGGGCAAAAGGTCGCTGGCAGCTGAGCCCGCCGTGGCGCCGCAGGTGGCGTGGCTTAAGATAGACGAGGCAAAGAAAGAGGTGCTGGTGGACGGCAAGCCGAAGAAACTATCGAAGAAAGAATACGATTTGCTGCTGTTCCTTTACCAAAATGCCGGCGCGGTGTGTTCGCACGATGAGATAATTGAGGCAGTGTGGCCCGAGAGCAAAGACGCCTCAGCCATCTCTGATGCCACTGTTGCCCAGCTGGTCCACCGCCTCCGTGAGAAGGTGGAGCCCGATCCCTCCCATCCCACCCGCATCATCAGCAAACAGGCATTCGGGTATATGCTGGTGTAGGTAACGATACACGAGGAGGAAAGAAATATGAGTAGCATCGTACTGGACCAGAAGTTGGGGCTTTATGTAGACCAGGAGTCGGGGCGGAAATTCTTTCTCGATGAACCGGACGATTTGAAAGTGGGTGAAAAGGTCACGTTTCTACTCAATCTACATGGTGGCGGCTCCCACGGCATCTGGCAGCGCCTCTATTTTCCGGCGCATGATTACAAGGACAAATATCGGCTTGTCGTGGCGACCCCTACTGCCAAGACCAAAGAGCCGCTGCGCCACTGGGTTGGCGAGGCAGACGACCAGTGGCTGCAGGACATCGTCAACTTTGTCTGCGATAAATATGGTAAAGACAGCATCAGAGCGTTCTGGCTGGTTGGGCATAGCCAGGGAGGGATGACAGCCAACCGCTTGCTAAAGACCGAGTTCTTTGCCAGCCGTGTTGACGGATGGCTCAGCCTTTCGGGAGGTCGCTTCGGGCCTGTAGAAATACCGGCGTCTTTCTTTGGAGGGAGCGAGCGCCGGCTGCCGGCTTTCGACCCCGACGGTCCCGCCCCGGGCCGCGCGGTAATGGTTGATTGCGATATCTCTTTTATCTTTTCAACTGGTGAACTTGAGATAGTGAGGCTTCCTGAAACTTCGCCCTGGGCAGAAAAGTACGACGCCGGTCCTCGGGTGCGCCTGCCAGATATTGTTGATACTGAGAAGGGACAGGTGACGGGGGCGATGCCAGGGCGCGGCCCCAGCTGGGGCAGGGAAGCGAGGCCCGGCACGGCACAGGTCTATGTGTTTCCGAATGCCCGCGGCGGCCGCGTTATCGCGGATGTTGTCCGTCTCGACAAGGGTCACACGGAGGGGTACGAGCCGAAGATCACTGAGGAGTTGATCAAGATGATGGTTGCCGCGCCGGGCGGGAAGATAATGGCATTGGCTCGGAACGGATAGATATACCGCTGTGTCTCCGGAAATAGAGCGCCTGCTTTAGCGGCTTGAGCTAAAGACCGTCTGCCACGCTTGGTATGCAAGCCTAGGCTTGCCATCCCTCCTGACGAGGGCTATGGCGTCATGGACCAGCACAGTACCTCGGTAAGTGATAGAATTAGCCACCTTGAAGTGCAGGTCGGTGCCAGCAGTATGTCAGGCTACCAACTAAAAGAAGGAGGGAAAGAGGATGGACATCATCGCATTGGTGAATCTGATTTTATGCCTGATCATTTTTGCTCTGGGCATCTGGGCTTATAGCAAGAAAAAGGGTGATGTACCACTGTATATCGGTATTGCATTCCTGCTGTTCGCCATTAGCCACCTTATCACTTTCCTTGGTATAGCAGCAGGCTTGACTGCATTTCTGGTAACAGTAAGGATAATCGCCTATTTGCTGGTGATTTTTGCCCTCTACAGGATTGCGGCGGCAAAGTAGCAACATTTTCACAAAAATCTACCTGCCCACAAGCGGTATACTCCGACGATAAGTGCATTTAAGGCGGCTTACGCCGGCTAGGCAGGACAAATTGTAGTCTTGCCTAAATGCGTCACTTTGCTACTCCGTAGGCTACATTTTCATATCCACATGTTGCTTGGAGGTGTTGCACCGCAGGCAAAACCCTGTGGGCAGTCAGGCTATCTGGGCGGGCTGGGTGTGCGCTATAATGTGGAAGGAGTGGGATGGTAAAGCTGACATTTTATGGCGGGGTAGATGAGATAGGGGGGAACAAGGTACTGCTGGAGGATGGGGGGAGGAGGCTGCTTTTAGACTTCGGTTTCCCCTACAAAAAGTATAAGTGGTTCTATGAGGAGTACCTGAAGCCGCGCTCCGGCGCCGGGCTGCTCGATTTGCTCACGCTAGGGCTGCTGCCACCTTTAGAGGGGCTGTACCGCGAGGACCTGGCGAAGCCGGTACCCTGGGAGGACTTCCGGGACAAGGACGGCTACCGCAGGCTGGACGAGGTGGACGGTGTGCTGCTCTCCCATGCCCATCTGGACCATTCGGGGCATATCGCGCTGCTCAGGGGCGATATACCGGTGTATGCCACGGTGATGACCGCCTTTGTCAGTAAGGCGATGCAGGACGCAGGGAAAGCCGACTTCGACCAGGAGGTGTGCTATTTTGCGCCCAGGAAGTTGATGCGCCCCATTGACTGGAAGCAGGAGGCATGCATCACCGATGAGAAGGCGGAGAAGGTGCAGCGGCAGTTCTGCATCGGCGATATACGCCCGGAGTCTTTGAGCGAGGAGGCACAGCAGTTCTGGGCGTGGGGGTTCTACGAGAAGAGGCCGAAGCAAAAGGCGCTCTGTTCACAGCCGCTGGGGGACTGCAGCCGGAGCCAGTTCAGGCTGCGCTGTTTCCGCGTTGACCATTCCATCCTCGGCGCCTGCGCCTGGGGAGTGGAGACGAGCGTCGGCTGGATAGTCTACAGCGGTGATTTGCGCCTCCACGGTAAGCGGGGCGAGATGACCAAGAGGTTTATCAAGGAGGCGACGGCGCTGAAGCCCACCGCGCTGATAATCGAGGGCACCAATGTGAAGAAGGACGAAAATGTGCCGGAAAGCGATGTCTATGAGAACGCCTGCCGGGCGGTGAGGAATGCCACAGGGCTGGTGATAGCCGACTTTTCGCCGCGCGATGTGGACAGGCTACTGACATTTTTGCAGATAGCCAAGGACTGCAGGCGGAAGCTGGTGATACTGCCCAAGGACGCCTATTTACTTAAGACGGTGAGGCTGCTCGAGCCGGAAACGCCGGACATAGCCACTGACGCTAACATCGTTATCTACGAGGAGACCATCGGCACCAAGGCGCCATCGCGCGTGTGGATGAAGGAGATGAGCAGAGAATACCACCATAAGACCGTGGTGGCTGAGGATGTGAGGAGGAACCAGGGCGATTTCATCCTGTGCTTCAGCTTCTTCGACTTGAATGAGCTGCCCAGTGTGCAGCCGCGGGAGGACAGCCTTTATATCTACAGTTCCAGCGAGCCGCACGACGAGGAGCAGGAGAGGGACTTCTGGCGGCTTAAGCACTGGCTGGAGCATTTCGACATCAAGGGTTTTGGCCTGCCCGTGGAGCGGGGTGGGAAATGGGAGATTCCTGAAGAGCAAAAAGGGCTGCACGCCTCGGGGCATGCCTGCGGGCCCGATTTGCTCGAGATAGTCAGGGGGATAAGCCCGAAATACCTCATCCCCGTCCACAGCGAGCAGCCCACTTATTACAGCGCCTATCTGAAGAACAGCCAGATTCAGGTGATGCTGCCCAAGGCAGGTGGCACCATCGAACTCTAAGCCGGCGGCCTATGCCAGTTTGATGTCCGACGAGTTAGCTATCTCCTTCATGAACTGGAGCAGTATCTGGCTGCGGAGATCATTGCGCCCTTTGAGCGGAGTGACGAACTTGCCCTTTATCCACATTTGCTTGGGCTCGACGAAGACCAGCACACGGGGACCGCTCAGGGCTTCATCGAGGAACCTGGGATAGTCGTTCTGGAACATCTTGCCGGCTTCGGCGATGTGGGTTTCGTCCTGCTTTTTTAAGATTTCCTCAAGAATTTTACAGGCTTTTTCCACGTTGCTATCTGTGGTCAGGGGGATGCGTACCTCGTCGAACATGTAGTCCGAGGCGATGGTGGTGTACTGCACTGAGTAGTCCTTGGAATAGTTGAGCACCGGCTGGTCAAGGATGATAAGGTTGGGTACGTAGAGCAGCCTGCCGGTGAGCTCGCCGCCGAGCTTCTCGTCCTCACCCACCTCCTCGAGCACGGTGTGCAGCAGCCCTATTTGGCGGACGTCGCCCTTGATGTTGCCGATGCGGATCCTGTCGCCAATGTCGTAGATGCGGGCGAAGGCGATGACGAAGAAGGCGAAGAAGCTGGCGGTGTATTTCTGCAGTGCCAGTGCCAGGGCTACGGCGATGATGGGCACATAGATGGCTATCTGGGGCACGTGTATAGCGGCAAGGACGGTGGTGGCTATCAGCGCCAGGGTGAACACTATGGTGAGCACCAGCATCACCAGTCTGGTGCGGCGCATCCTTTCCACCACTTTTATCGCCGCAGGTATCACCGGGAGGTGTCTGTTCAGCGTATCGTTCAGTTTCATTTAAGCGCTGTCAGCCCAATGAGAGGGCAAGGTTGAGGTAGAGCCTGGCTGCCCGCACCACCTGTTCAAAGGGGACAGACTCGTCGGGTGTGTGCGCCTGCTCCAGCCTGCCGGGACCGAGGATGATGGGGTCAACACCCTCCGCCCAGAGGACATTGCCGTCTGAATGGCTCCTGAAGTCCTGCGGTTCCCAGGGCAATGAGAGCTTCTGGAAGACCTGCTGCAGCCTGCCCACCAGCGGCCTTTCCGGCGATATCTGGTAGCCGGCGTAGGTGCTCTCGAACTTGAGTCGTACGTTGAGGTTGGGTATGGCGCTGGCGGCATCCTTGATGAGCTGTTCCATCTCGGTGCGCAGTATGTCCACCTTGGAGTTGGGCGGCAGATGTAAGTCCAGCCATGCCTCGCAGGTATCAGGGACGACGAAACCGCCGGGAAAGGCGGAAAGCTCCCTGATGTTGTACACCAGTCCGTGGGGGGCTGAGGAGGCGTAGTCGGTGATGCGGAGCAGGAGCTTGAGCATGGACTCGATGGCGTTCAGCCCCAGTTCGGGCATGGAGGAATGGACACGCTTGCCCTCGGTGCGGAGGAGCACCTCCATGTAGCCGTAGTGTCCGAGGCAGGGCGCAAGGTCGGTAGGCTCACCGATTATCGACCAGGGGAAACTGTACTCGCGGACGAGTTCTTTAGCACCGCTGTTGTCCTCTTCCTCTCCTACCACCAGCGCCAGCGCCACGGGGGGCATACTTTTGCCCGAGGTGGCGAGGACGGTAAAGGTTTCTATCATGGCGGCACAGCCAGCCTTCATATCGGTGCTGCCCAGCCCGAAGATGGTGCCATTTTCCTCGGAAGCGCCGAAGTCCTCGAGGTCATGGGCGGTGACCGTATCCAGGTGTCCCACAAAGCAAAGCTCCGCTTCCTCCTCACCCTCGGGAAAGACTACCAGGTTATAACGGGTACTGTCCACAGGCTGTCTCTTCACCGGCAGCCCGTAGCCTTTGAGGTACTGCTCCACATAGTCGGATATTTCCTGTTCTTTTCCCGAGGGGCTGTATATGTCTATGAGGGAGCAGACGAGGCTCTTCAGCCTCTGGACATCGATGTCGGGCCTATTTTTCATCGGTGTGGTTCTTGTTTTTATTCTGTCCTCTGCCCCTGCCGCGGCGCAATGTCTTTGCCAGCCAGGTGTGCTGGCTGCTCACAGAAAAGCCGATGGCTTTGAAGAAGGCGATAGCCACCTCATTGTCGGCATCGGTATCGGCGATGATCATCCTGACCCCGTTCTTGCGCAGTTTCTCCTCCAGCCGGCGGTACAGCCGGTAGCCGAGGTTGGTACGGCGGTAGTCCTCATCCACTCCTATCCAGCTCACATAGCCGTACTTCTTCCAGGCGGTGCCCTCCTTCTCGATGGTGGTGGCGAGGATGAAGCCCACTATCTTCTTATCGTCCTCGGTCTCGGCGACCAGACAGTACTCCGGGTCGGAGGTGAAATGGTCGGTGACCTCGAAGGCGTCCCAGGTGCGGTAGAGGATGGGGAACTCATCGCTGGTGAACAGCTTCTCGCCGAGATGGTAGACGGCGCTGATATCGTCTATCTCCATCTGGCGGATCTCAGCTTCGACCTTCTTTTTATTACTTTCTGCGTCCTCGGTGCTCACGGTTACCTCCATCGGTAATGGTGAAACGTTTTATGGTGTTTTATCAATTATATTGTACGGGGATGGGTAAGTCTAATTTTGCCGTTCGGGACAACGGATGGTTAAAGGGGGTTGAGCCTGCCGCAGTGGGGGCACCTTATCTGAAAGCCCCTGAAGGTGGGCGGCAGCTTGAGCCTGGTGCCGCAGGCGCATTCGATGACGGAGTAGTTGCTCAGCCGCCACAGTGCGTCTGAGGTCTCCCTTGCCCGCTGCATTTCATCGGGGGGCTCGGGGTTGGGGGCGCGGATAGGCACCAGCCCGGCGGCACCGGGTATGATTCCCCTGCGGTCGTGCTTCACCTCCCGGTAGGCGCGGTCGTAATCGGCAAGCGAGGCGCCAGCCATGGCGCGCAGGATGCGTATTCTTTCGGCTATGGGTGGATGGGTGCTGGTGAGCTCGGTCATCTTTCTGTGGAAGGGGTTGACGATGAACATGGGGGCAGTTGCCTGATTGGCGGTCCTCAACTGGTATGGAGAGCTGGCTATCTTCTCCAGCGCCGACGCCAGCCCCAGCGGGTAACGAGTGTACAGCGCCGAGGAGGCGTCTGCCAGGTACTCACGTCGGCGTGAGATGGCGAAGTAGATGAGCCGGGCGGCGATGGGTGCCAGGATCATGAGCACCACGGCGACCAGTATGATGATTATGGCGCCACCACCGCCCCGTCCGGTGGATATGGTGCGCCGGCTCCTGCCCATGCCGCCGTAAAACAAAAAGCGCGAGCCGTACCAGGCGAGGATGACAATGGTGCCCAGAAGCACGCTGCACATCGCCATCAAAAGCACATCGCGGTTCTTGATATGGGCGATCTCGTGTCCCACGACGCCTTGGAGTTCATCGCGGTTCAGGCTCTGCAATAGTCCCGAGGTCACGGCTATGGCGGCTTTGTTGGGGTCGCGCCCGGTGGCGAAGGCGTTCATCGCCGGGTCGTCGATGATATAGATATCTGGCATCTTCTCCAGACCGGAGGCGATCTTCATCTCCTCCACTACGTTATACAGGCGCTTATGGTCGTCGGGACCGACCTTCCTGGCGCCGGAGACGGCGAGGAGGATTCTATCGCCCTGAAAGTAGGCAACGAGGTTCATGATTGCCCAGACGATTATCGCCACGATGACGCCCATGGTGCCACTATCGAAGAAGAACATGCCCATGAAGTAGCCCAATAGAAGGAAGACCACCCCGAGGCTGACAACGAGCACTATCGTCCTTGTCTGGTTGGACCTGATCTGTTCCCACATAGGTTATAGCGGTCTTAAGGGAAGCTGACTTTGGGCGCTTCCCTCTCCTCAGCCACGGTGACCTCGAAGAACTCGCCGGGCTTGAAGCCAGCCATGGTGGCGACGAAGTTGGAGGGGAACATCTGCGTCTGGTTGTTGTACTTCATCACCGAGTCGTTATAAAACTGGCGGGCGAAGGCAATCTTATTCTCGGTGGAGGTGAGCTCCTCCTGGAGGGCGAGGAAGTTCTGGTTTGCCTTGAGGTCGGGGTACCTCTCTACTACGGCGAGCAGTCTGGCGAGTGCTGAACTCAGCTCGCCCTCAGCCTTGGCGCGCTCTGCGGCGCCGGCTGAAGGAGGAAGCTGCTGCGCCAGGTTGCGCGCCCTGGTCACCGCCTCCAGCGTCTCCCTCTCGAACTTCATGTAGCCCTTGACCGTCTCCACCAGATTGGGGATGAGGTCATGGCGCCGTTTGAGCTGCACGTCTATCTGTGCCCAGGCGTTCTTTACCTGGTTGCGCAGGCGGACAAGCCCGTTATAGATGGCGATGAACGAGGGTGCGAGGATGGCGATGATACCGAGGACGACCCATAATGCTATCATTTTTTCCGAACCTCCAATATTTACGCTCGAGATGCTGACTGCATGCCCTGAAAGGTATCATGCAGGAAGTTGGCGATCTGTTGCCGGATGCTGGCTTCTGGTTGCGGTGCCAATTTCTTGAGCATCCGGGCAAGCTCGCCGCCGTCGAACCACAACCCATCGCCCCGCTGGCAGGCATCTATGATTATCTCCGGCTGGCTGCCCAGGGCTGATTTCCGCATCTTCTTCCGGCAGAGGGGGCAGCGGTGGTGCTTCTCCTTGTGTTTGGGTTCAGGCTGGTCCAGCATGTCCTCGAGGGGCGAAGTCCGGGGCTCAAGCCCCAGTGACCTTATTAGCAGTCCCAGCTCACCGGAGTCGAACCAAACGCCCTGGCATTCGGTGCAGTAATCGAGCTCGATGCCCTTATATTCCACCACTATCATATCCTCGTTACAGATGGGGCATATCATGATGTACTATCTGCTGACAACCGGACTTGTGCTATACCTTCACAGTTCCCAGAAGCTGGTCAATTGGCGGAAGTCCACCACACCGCTTTCGGCAAAATTTTCCACCTCAATCCCCACCTCCACCGCCGCTGCTACCGGGTTAAGCCCGCCCAGCAATACCATGCCGACACGGTTCATACCTACGGGGATCTGGCATAGTGGCTCGCTTGTATTGCCCAGAGCCAGCACGCCATTGATGCCGGCGGCTTTGAGCTTGGCAGCGATTTCCTCAACCAGTGATTTCGCCGGTGCTGGTATCTCCCTGAAATTAGCCAGTATCTTACCATTGCCACCTGTAGCGGCCTCATTGACACTAGTCATTCTAGCCCGGATATATTGCTCGGACGGATCCAGAGAAGTGCCGCTATAGTTGATAATCGCGGTAAAGCGGTATGGTTTGCCCCCTCTGGTTTCAAGGACGCCACCGAATCTAGACTCTATGGGGACGCCCTGCTTGAGCAGGACTCCGTTAATCACCACGCTGCAGACCGTGGCAAAGCCTATTTTGCCCTTTGGAATGAGGACATCACCGAGTTTCTGCCCTTCCGGCGCTACGCCGACAAATTCGCTGACGCATAGCCCGGCTTTGAACGCAATCTTCATGGCGGCAACAGCTTTGGGGAAGTCGTCCTTATTGAAAATCGAAGTGTTGACCGGCACCTGTCCGGTTTGAGTTTCGGGGTTAAAGGTAGTACGAAAGGCTAGCAGTTCAAGCTTTTCCAGGATGAATCCGACGCGCTCCGGGGCTAGGGCGAGGCGCAGTTCCTCCAGCCCGCGTGAGGTAATCATCCTGCCGTCTATCCCCATGGGCTGGGTGTAACCTCTCTCGTCCATGATCTTGAGGTGATATCTAACTGCTCGTTCGCTCAGGAAAACCCCCTGTTTTTCCAGCTCCTTGGCGATAGTGATAGAACCGAGCGGTTCTGAGGACTCGCTGAGAACCTTGAGGATGGCTATTATTTTTTTTTCCGTATCGGCGCTGGATACCATATCCCTGAATTTGACGTGGCACTATTATACTATTCGAGGTGGCGGGCTGGAAGTCACCACAATTTAGTGCCCTCCGAAGCGGTTTGTAATCGGTAACCTGCGGTCCCTGCCGAAGGCGCGGGGTGTGATTTTGATGCCAGGCGGTGCCTGGCGCCTTTTGTATTCGCTTGTGTCAACCAAGCGGGCTGTCCTTTTGACGATCGCCTCATCGAAGCCAGCGCCAATGATCTGTTCCACACTCTTATCTTCCTCTACATAAGCCTGCAGGATGGGGTCCAGAAGGTCATAAGGAGGCAGGTTATCGGTGTCTTTCTGTCCGGGCCTCAGTTCAGCAGACGGTGCTTTGTGGATGACGCTCAGCGGTATCATATCATAGCCGGCTATCGAGTTACGGTGACGAGCAAGCCTGTAGACCAAGGTCTTGGGCACATCCTTTATCACGGCGAAGCCCCCAGCCATATCCCCGTACAGGGTGGTATAGCCGGTGGCTATTTCACTCTTGTTGCCGGTGGTGAGCACCAGCCAGCCGAACTTATTGGATAGTGCCATCAGGATGTTTCCCCTGATGCGCGCCTGTATGTTCTCCTCGGTCACATCTGGCATTGTATCCCTAAACTGTTCCGCCAGCGTGTCTAAGTAGGCTTGGAATATTTTTTCGATGGGGATGTTAAGGTATTTTATGCCCAGATTGCGGGCAAGGAGCCCGGCATCTGAGACGCTCTCAGGGGAAGAGTAGCGCGACGGCATGGATACGCCGACTACATTGTCTGCTCCCAGGGCATCGACCGCAATAGTGGCTACCAGGCTACTATCGATGCCGCCGGAGAGCCCGATAACGACCTTCTGAAAGCCGTTTTTCCTGACATAGTCCCTTAGCCCCAGCACCAGGGCGCCGTAGACCTCCGCAGGGAGGTCGCGCACTCCGGAGTGCCTCGGGGGCAGGAGTGGCTTGGTGGCTCTGGGAGGGGAGTCCGATACGCTTATTCTGGGTGCCTGCCATCCCTGTCCGCTGGCGGTTATGCCCACCTTTCTCCATCTGGGGTCATGGAGACGGGTGCGGAACACAGCTTCAACATCGAGGTCTACCACGACCAGGTCTTCTTCAAACTGTTTACCCCGGGCGAGCACCTCACCTCTTTCGTTCAGCACCAAGCTGCCACCATCGAATACAAGCTCGTCCTGTCCGCCGACAAGGTTCGTGTAAACAATGATGGTGACATTGTCCGAGGCGCGAGTACCCAGCATCCTTTCGCGGAAATTACCTTTGCCGGCATGGTAGGGTGAGGCGCTGATGTTGATTATGACCTCTGCACCCGCGTACGCCTGCGCGGTGGCGGGACCGGCTTCATACCAGATGTCCTCACATATGTTCACTCCGACGCCGATACCACAAATAGTATATACCGGACACTCATTTCCCGCCCGGAAGTAACGGTTTTCATCGAAGACACCATAGTTGGGCAGATAGATCTTGTGATAGACGCCGCAGAGTTTTCCGTTGGAAACAATTGCCGCGGCGTTGTAGATGTCTTCTCTGGCATCCACGAAGCCCACTATTATGGTGATGCCCTCTGTGCCCTCTATTATTTTACCCAGACACCGTAGATTCTCGGAGATAAACTGCGGTTTGAAAAGGAGGTCCTCGGGCGGGTAGCCGCAGACAGCGAGCTCGGGGAAGGTCACAATGTCAGCCCCTAGAGCCCTGGCTTCAGCAATGGCTGCCAGAATCTTTTCTGTGTTGCCGTCGAAGTCGCCTACTGTGGCATTGATTTGCGCCAGAGCAACCCGCAGCTGCCGTGCCCCTCTCAAAGGGTAGACCGCCTGCTGCGAGGGTGAGCTTTGAATTGACATATGTTCGTTTATGTCTGTCGGTCGCCCTTTACGCGTTATTGATGTTCACCTCCACTATATTCTGTCGGGCGACAGTGGTTTCGGCACTGTTCTTCCTGACGAATACATGCATTAGTCCCATGACTTCATATTGCCCGTTCTCCAGGACGGTTGTGTCCCATCTCGCCGGGAAATTTTCGTGGTCGTCCGCTGATTCCCCGATCTTTACCCATGTCTCCGTTCCCTTCTTACGATAGTACCATGGGTTGCTGATTTTCACAATGTGACCCTCTATGCGAAGTTCCTGAAGTTCCTTCTGCAATAGTTCGCGGTCAAGACTTTCCCGAAGCACCACCAGGCCTGAATAGCTCTTTAGCACGCTGGTGGGGACGATATAATGCGGGCCCCAGTTATGTGACATAGCTCACCTCCTTTCACTCTCTTGTTTCGTCGCAGTTTGGCCCTATAATAACCGCCTCATGGTTTCACCTCCTGTCGCCCCTTCGGTGAACGGACGGCGCTGTGCGGATCAAAGGACAGGCAGATATTTTTGTACCTCGTACTCAGTCACATGTACACGGTACTGATCCCATTCCATTTTCTTGTTTTTTATCAGGGTGTAGAAAACGTGCTCCCCCAGCGCCTTACGTACAAGCTGGCTTTTTTCACATAGCTGGATCGCCTCATACAGGCTGGCGGGCAATGTGTTGATGCCTCTCTTTTTCCTCTCCTCTTCCGTCATTTCGTAGACGTTCTCCTCCACCGGTTCGGGTGGCTCATAGCCATTTTCGATTCCTTCCAGTCCAGCAGCCAGCATGACGCTGAAGGCAAGGTACGGGTTGCAGGAGGGGTCGGGCGAGCGGAATTCTATCCTAGTCGCCTGTTCCTTACCGGGTTTGTATTCTGGCACTCTTATTAAATCAGCCCGGTTCCGTCTCGCCCAGGATATATATACTGGTGCCTCATAACCCGGGACCAGCCTTTTGTAAGAGTTGACCCACTGGTTGCAGACCAGTGTTATCTCGGGTGCGTGTTTGAGGAGCCCGGCTATAAACGCCTTTGCTGTTTTTGATAAATGGTGCTTGTCATCCGGGTCGAAGAAGGCGTTCTTGCCATCTTTGAACAGCGACTGGTGGACATGCATACCGCTGCCGTTGATGCCGAAAACGGGCTTGGGCATGAAGGTGGCGTAGACCCCGTTTTGTATGGCAACCTGTTTTACCACCAGGCGGTATGTCATCACATTATCCGCCATGGTAAGGGCATCGGTATAGCGCATGTCTATCTCGTGCTGGCTGTGGGCGACCTCATGATGCGAGTATTCTACGCCGATACCCATTTCCTCGAGGATGAGTACCGTCTGCCTCCTCAGATCCGTAGCGGCATCGAGCGGTATCATGTCGAAATAGCCGCCCTCATCCAGTGGCTCCGTGCTCCTCGAGTCCTTAAAGTAGAAGTATTCCAGCTCGGGTCCCACATAGTAGGTATAGCCCATATCGGCGGCGCGTTGCAGGTTGCATTTCAATACATATCTGGGGTCGCCCTCGAAGGGCTCGCCCCCGGGTCTGAGGATATCGCAGAACATACGTGCCACCGCATGGTGTTCTCGTGGGCGCCAGGGCAATAGCTGGAATGTGTCGGGGTCTGGCATAGCCACCATGTCGCTTTCGTCGATGCGGGCAAACCCCTGGATGGAGGAGCCATCGAACCCCATACCCTCATCTAGCGCCTGTTCTAGCTCCTCGCGAGTGATGGCAAAGCTTTTGAGGAAGCCCAGGATGTCTGTGAACCATAGCCTGATAAACTTCACATCATGCTTTTCCACCATTTTCAGTACGTACTCTTTGCTTTCATCTTTGCTTTTCTTGCTGGTCATTTTTTACCTCCTTAAAAATTTTGCTTAAACTGTAATGCC
The DNA here is from genome assembly GCA_034435835.1 of Dehalococcoidia bacterium. Lineage (GTDB taxonomy): Bacteria > Chloroflexota > Dehalococcoidia > GIF9 > UBA5629 > CALJTV01. Next base: position 222,169 of record DAOTWF010000017.1, read on the forward strand.
TATATGGCGTTTTCATCGGTTTCGCCGGTCCTGACGCGGACCGCACCCTCGATGGGGATAATGAATATCTTGCCATCGCCCTTCTCCTCCCCTGTGCGGGCGCTGGAGACTATGGCATGAACCACCCTAGAGACATCCTCATCGAGAACTACGACCTCGATCTTGATTTTGGGCAAAAAATCTACCCGATATTCTCCCGCCCGCCATTGCAGTGTCAGCCCTTTTTGCCTCCCCCTCCCACTGACCTCGCTGACTGTCATGCCGAAGTAGCTGAGCTCTTCTAGGGCGTTTTTGACGGCGTCCAGTTTCTCCTGTCTGATGATAGCCTCTATCTTTTTCATCTCAGTAGACCTCCGTATGCCCTTTCGCCATGCTGTGAGATGTCCAGACCGACGGTCTCCTCGTCCGGGCTGACGCGCAGACCAACGGTGATATCAACCAGTCTGGCTAGCAGCCAGGTCATGACAAAGGCGAAGGCTGCTGTCACGGCGATGGCGAGTACCTGAATCGGGATCTGGCTCAGGTTCCCGTCAAGAAGGCCCGAGCCGGCTGAATTTACAGTGGTGGTGGCGAAGATGCCTGTTGCCAGAGCTCCCCAGATGCCACCAATGCCATGGCAGGCAAAAACGTCCAGAGAATCGTCCACCCTTCTGGATTTGATGCGCCAGAGCATGGTGTAGTAGGAAAAGACGGAAGCCATCGCCCCGATGGGTATACCTGCCCAGGGTGGGACAAAGCCGGCAGCGGGCGTGATAGCCACCAGACCGACCACAGCTCCGGTGGCAGCGCCGAGCACGGATGGACGTCGGTCAGCCCAGCTCAGAAGCATCCAGGCAAGGGCGGCTGAGGCAGCGGAGATATTAGTGGTTACAAATGCGCTTGCAGCCAGCCCGCCGACGGTAAGTGCACTCCCGGCGTTGAATCCGAACCAGCCGAACCAGAGCAAGGCTGCCCCGAGGACGACCATAGGTATGTTGTTGGGTTCCATGGTCTCCTGTTCTTTAAACCCGCGTCTGGAACCGAGCAGCAGAGCTAGAGCCAGGGCTGAAATGCCAGCGTTCACATGAACCACGGTGCCGCCGGCAAAGTCGAGCGCCCCCAACCGAGCGAGCCAGCCACCGGAACCCCAGACCCAGTGGGCAATGGGGCAATATACTAGCGTCATCCATAGTGTTGCTAGAAGGAGCAGTGCACCGAACTTAATGCGTTCCACCACGGTACCGGTGATAAGCGCAACTGTGATGATGGCGAACGTGGCTTGAAACATGGCGAAAGCCAGATGGGGCACGGTCGTGGCGTATGTGGGCGAGGGCGTCTGCCCCACTTCCCTGAGCCCCAGCCAGTGGAGTCCGCCGATGACCCCCCAGATGTCCGGACCGAAGCTCAGACTGTAGCCAAAGAGTACCCAGAGCACGGACACCAGTGCCAGTATGGCAAAGCTCATCATGATGGTGGAAAGGATATTCTTCCTTCTTACCATACCTCCGTAGAAGAAGCCAAGCGCCGGGGTCATCAGCAGAACCAGAGCCGCTGAAATTAGCAGCCATGCAGTATCTCCGGTGTCAATCCTCATTTGTGCGCCTCCTATCTACCACCAGTTTACACGCCAATTGTTACCAGCAAATTACAGAGGTGTTAAATCTGTGTTACAACGCGCTGCTTTGCGGACAGGGCGTTGTGCCTTTTTCCTTGAGTTCAAAATTGTCGCTGAACCGATAGCCGATGTTTCTTATAGTCTGGATATAGGTGCTGGAATAGTCGCCGAGCTTACTCCTCAGTCTTCTGATGTGTACATCGACCGTCCTGTCGCCCCCGTAATAGTTATAGCCCCACACTTTGTTGAGCAGGGCTTCCCTGGTAAAGGTCTTCCCCTCGTTCATGGCGAGGAATTTCAAAAGCTCATATTCCTTGAAAGTCAGCTCCAGCACCACGCCATTGAGGGAGACCTCACACTTAGCTAAGTCTATAGTTAGCTCTCCGTGTCTCAGGATTTCCTTTCGCGCCCCGTTCCAGCGGGTGACAGCTCGGCTCACCCTGACTACCATTTCAGCCTGCCTCCACGGTTTCATGATGAAGTCATCTATTACCTCTATTACTTGCTCCGATTGGAGGAGGGGCAGTACTTTTTCGGAGACAATGGCGATGATTGGAATGTTTCGGGTGGCTTTGATCCGACGCAATTGTTCTAGTACCTGTTCAATCTGAGTTGAATTCTGCGAACCATCTATGTTGACCAGCAGCGCGTCCACCGTGTGTGTGGCGAGAAGCTGTGGGAGCCGGCTGGTCTCCTGTGTAACGGCGCAGGCAATCCCCCCACAGGCGAGGCTGGAGCGGAGTATTTCAGCCTCGGTGGTTTCTGGTGTTAATATCAATGCTCGGTACATACCTGCGTGCTCCTACAACGATGCAGAGTTAGACGATTCATAGGTCCCAGAAATTAGTCAGCTCCTTAATTGGTATGACGCCGCTGGAGGCTTTGCTTACCATAGGTATATCACATTCGGCGACGGCTGCGGCGGCGTTCAACCCGCTGGGGACTACCAGCCCCACTTTGTTAGGTCGTACTGGCATCTTACACAGCGGTTCACTCATCTTCCCCAAAAGGGCTGAACTACAAAGCCCTGACGCTTTTAAGTTTTCGATGAGTATCTCCACCTCTGGTCTCGAGGGTAAGGGGAATTCCTGGAAGCTGGCAAGTATGCCGCCGCTGCCATTTTGGGCAGCTTCATAGGCGCTGGTCATTCTTGCGGCAATGAATATTTCGAACGGATCGACGGTGGAGCCGTGATATTCTATGAGGTCAATGAACCGGGCTGGTTCACGGTTGCGGACTTGCAGGATGCCTCCGAACTTAAAGTCGACGGGGATGCCAGCTTTCAGCAGGGCGCCACAGACTACGGCACCGCAAACCGTGGCAAAACCAACTTTGCCCGTCGGTATGTTTGTTTCCCCTAGCCCTTCGCCCTCGTGTGCGACTGCTACCAGATTGCTAGGACAGAGTCCAGCTTGAAAAACACTTGCCATGATCTCTAGGGCTCTGGGAAAATCAGCCTCGTTGAACAGGGACACGTCTATAGGTACGAACCCGGACATGTGTATGGGGTCGAAACGGGTCAGATAGGCGAGGAACTGAAGCCTGTCGGCGACAAAGCCCACCTTGTCGCATACCAGCGCATTTTTGAGCTCTTCAAGACCTGGCGGAGTGATCTTTCTTCCATTCCGGTTGCCGATCTGACAGGTCAACCCCCGCTCGTCCATTATCTTGAGGTGATATCTCACCCCTCTCTCGCTGAGGTCTACGCCGTGCTCCTTAAGCCGCCGGGATATGGCTCTACCACCCATGGGCACCGCCGAATCACTGAGTATTCTCAGTATGGCCGTTACCTTTCTCTCTACTTGATGTGTATCTTGTCCGATCATTGGCTATTTTCTCTTGCTAGTAGGCATATAGTCTCCCGTAGGGGCGGAGATGGAGGGGGAAGAGTTTGATGAACCGTTCCCGCAGTAATTTGTGCACGTCGTAGTCGAAGTGTGAGGCGAATTCGGTAAGGTATGTTTGCAGTCTGGAGTAATCGCTCTGGTCAAGTTCTGCAACCCCCACCTCCTTGCCTAGCTGATGGGGTTCCACTTTTCCCCTGAGGTAGATAACCCCACCGTGCATGCCCGTTCCGATATACCTGGTCTGGTGGTTGCTGTCTTTTCCCAGGTTCAAGCCGAGGATTATCAATACGCCTCCTGCCATGTACTCACCGAGGAAGTCTTGGGCGCTACCACCGATGACCAGCACCGGTTTCTTGTCACCGTATTCCTTCATATGTATGCCGGCTCGGTAGCCCACGCTGTCCCGAATGAAGATCTTGCCACCCCTGGCTGATAAGGCTGTTACGTCACCGGCGTGTCCGTGCACTATTATTTCTCCATCGTTCATGGTGTTGCCACAGCCGTCCTGCGCGTTGCCGCGGACAACAACTCTGGGACCGTCCATGAACACTCCTAGATCGTTGCCAGGAGTGCCGAAAATTTCGATTTCAACGGGCTTGCCCAGGTCTGTGCCAATGTACCTTTGCCCCTGCACATTCACCAGCTCGATCTTTTTGGTCCCGTTAACCACGGCTTCTCTAAGCCGCACATTTAACTCTCGTGTGGAAAGGCCTCTGGCATCGATTTTGACTGTGGTTCCCTGTTGTCTTTCTGTGGTACCTGCCATGTTTAACCTCCAGCCATTTTGACACCCAGGATTTCAAGTTCTGTATCTGTAAGCCCGACCCCGCGTAGTGCCAGCCGGTTGCCCCGAAGGCTCTCAATGGCGTTTATCCCCATGCCGCCCAGTATCTCTTTTAGCTCGTTACCCCATGCCCGGAGGAGATTGCTCAGCCGGCGAGCTCCGATTTCAGGGTTTATGCGTTTGGTCAGGACAGGATCGCTGGTGCAGATGCCCCAGGCGCATTTACCGGTATGGCATTGCTGGCAGCAAGTGCATCCGAGGGCTATCAGAGCGGCGGTGCCGATGTATACAGCGTCTGCGCCGAGCGCTATTGCTTTAGCTACATCGCCGCTGTTCCTTATGCCGCCGGCGACTACCAGCGACGCCCGGTTTCTGATACCTTCCTGTCTGAGGCGTGTATCCACCGCTGCCAGTGCCAGCTCTATGGGAATACCCACGTTATCACGGATGACCTTCGGTGCGGCGCCTGTGGAACCGCGCAAGCCGTCCAGGACTATCATATCTGCCCCTGCCCTGACCATGCCGCTGGCAATCGCCGCCGAGTTGTGCACAGCAGCAATTTTCACCGATATCGGCTTGGTATAGTCGGTGGCTTCCTTCAGGGCGTAGACCAGCTGTGCCAGATCCTCAATGGAGTAGATATCGTGCTGCGGCGCCGGAGAAAGGGCATCGGTGCCTCTGGGTATCATTCTGGTCAGGGCTACATCGGCGCTCACCTTTTCTCCGGGGAGGTGCCCGCCGATGCCGGGCTTGGCGCCCTGGCCAATTTTGATCTCGATTATCGCTGCCACATCGAGGTACTCGGGGTGCACGCCAAACCTTCCTGAGGCTACCTGCACTATGGTGTTTTTACCATACTTATATAACGCCCGGTGCAGTCCGCCCTCTCCGGTGTTCCAAAGAGTGCCGGCCTCAGTAGCCGCCCGAGCTAGTGACTCCTGGACGTGCAGGCTCACTGCTCCATAGGACATGCCGGGGAACATGACCGGGATTTCCAGCTTGACCTGTGGTGCCAGCCTTGTCTTTAGCTTCAAAGGACCTGTGTCCACCTCAAGCCTGTCTGGCTTGCTACCGATGTAAGTGGTCAGCTCCATGGGCTCCCGCAGTGGGTCGATGGAAGGGTTTGTCACCTGGCTAGCGTTCAACACCAGGTGATCCCAGTATATTCGGTAGCCTTTATCATTGCCCATGCCGGTGAGGATGATGCCGCCGGTCTCTGCCTGCTTGAGGATGTCTTCGATTGCCTCGGGGCGCCAGTTATAGTTTTCCCTGTATGCTAGAGGATTCCTGGTAATATTTACGGCATTCGTGGGACAGAAGACGGCACAACGGTGGCAGCCGACACAGTTCTCTTCATGGCTTCCCACCTCGTTGTCAACGGGGTCATAATAGTGCACGCCGAAGCTGCACTGATTGACGCATACCTGACACTGGATGCAGCGGTCTAGGTTTCTTTCCACTACGAATTTTGATGGCAGGTAAGTCTTCATTTTGGGACTCCTTTCAGCAGTCAATCCTTACCGGGACACCTTTTCGACCGAGGTAGGTTTTTGCTTCACGAATGGAATGAATGCGGTAGTGGAATATGCTAGCTGCCAGCACAGCATCGGCTTTCCCGATGACAAGCGCTTCATAAAGGTGCTCCAGGTTGCCGGCACCCCCGCTGGCGACCACCGGTACCCTAACTGCCTCGCTTATGGCGCGGGTCAACTCCAGGTCATAGCCAGTCCTGTGTCCATCCGCATCCCAGCTGGTGAGAAGCACCTCTCCAGCCCCCAGTTCAACAGCCGTCCTCGCCCACTGGATGGCGTCTTTGCCTGTGGGCACTCGTCCCCCGTGTGTGCACACCTCCCATTTTGGTCCGTGGGTGATTTTATTCCGTTTGGCGTCGATGGCGATGACGATGCACTGTGAGCCGAACCGGTTTGCCGCTTCTGTAATTAAATGCGGGTGATAAACCGCGGCGGTATTCACGCTGACCTTGTCAGCGCCCGCTCGGAGCATGCGCTGCATATCCTCAACAGAGCGTAGTCCGCCGCCGACTGTCAGAGGGATGAACACCCGCTTTGAGACTGCGTTGACTACGTCAACCATGGTATCGCGTCCTTCGGGAGTGGCGCCGATGTCGAGGAATACCAGCTCGTCGGCACCCTCCTCGTAGTAGAAAGTAGCTAGTTCTACAGGGTCGCCGGCATCGCGGAGGTCGCTAAAACTGGTCCCCTTGACCACACGCCCATCGGTTACATCGAGACAGGGGATTATCCTTTTGGTCAACATTGCTACATCCCTCTAACCCGGTTAATCATCTCTAGCTGTGCTCTCTGCCATGGCGCCTTTTCGCGGTTGTAGCGGGCTTTTAAGGCTGCCGATTATGGGCTCGCCGCCCCTCGGAATCCAGGCGTCGTCCAGGTCAGGACGGATAAGCCTAATTGCCGACTCCTCGGAGGAAAGGTAAAGCACCTGTCCCTTTACGCCCACGGTAAGCGGACGCAATCGTATACGGTCGGTAAGCCCGATCATCTCACCGTGGTGGGCGATGATTACGGTGAAAGGACCGTTCAGCAGCAGACTGCCATATACCTGGCGTAGGGCGCGGTAAAGTTCTTGCTCCTCTGCAGGCTGGCGTTCTATCTCGTCCCAGAATGGTGGCGCGAATATTTTTGCCATTATCTCAATGGGCAAGCCATGCTTTCTGACCAGCAGGTCGACGGCGTATGCCACCACTTCAGTGTCGGTCTGCAAAGTGCAGTGGTAGCCGCATTGTTCCAGATAGCGACGGTTTATGCCGTAGGAAGATATCTCACCGTTATGAACCACAGTCCAGTCCAGTATGTTAAAGGGATGTGCTCCGCCCCACCAGCCAGGGGTATTGGTGGGAAACCTGCCATGTGCTGTCCAGAGATAACCTTTGTAGTCCTCGAGGCAGAAATACTCAGCTATTTCCTCAGGGTAGCCAACGCCTTTAAATACTCCCATATTTTTACCGCTGGAGAAGACAAACGCATCCCTGATCTTGGTGTTGATGTCCATAACCCTATCTACCACATAGTCATCGTCGGGCTGTTCTTTCGATTCGTGGCGATTTACTTCTGCGAAATAGCGCCATACCAGCGGAGGGTTTATGATGCTTGGTATAGGCTGAACGGGCACCTCTTCATCTCGAACGATGTAAAATTTCTGTTTGAGGAAGCATTCCGTGTCCTCCTTACCCTCTAAGCTCAAGTACATGATATGGAAGGCGTAGAGATCTGGATATTCCGGGTAAAGTCCGTAGACGGCAAACCCACCACCAAGCCCATTGCCCCTGACATGCATATTGGCGATGGCAGTTATTATGTCCTTTCCGGAGAAGCGCCTGCCCGTTGTGTCCATCATCCCGAAGATGGAGCAAGCATCGATCGCTTTATCATCGAGGTAAGGATTGTTAACCCGTATTATTTCCCTCATCTTTACACTCCACAGTTTCTACTTGCTGGTTACTGCGAGGTTGCGCAGCCACCTCTGTCGCATTTCAGTGGGCAGGCACGCCAGCCCGAAATTCTCCGAAAGGAGCGCCTGTTTGAAGTCAGTTACATCTATCTTTTCTCTCATCAGACCGAAGATCACTCCCGCCCTTTCAACGTCACCGATGAAGAGCATCCCGACGATACGGTTGTTGCTGATGATGATCTTTTTGTAAGCACTGTCACTTTGTTGTTCAAGCACCTCGTAACCGAGACCAGTTTGCGGAACCACAACCCCGGCCGCAGCTATATCAATTCCGAAGTAGTTCAGCGAATTCATCGCTGTGCCCCCGGGATATTCGGTTTCTAGTCCCGCCATGTTCATTCCAGCCACTCTGCCTCCGATGTAGGCATTGGGCCATATAGGGGTTAGTAGGTTCGTCTGATGGACAAAGTCGTAAGCCTCAGCCACATCGCCGGCGGCGTAGACATCGGGGTGGCTGGTAGCCATAAACAGGTCTACTAGTATGCCCCGGTTCACCTTGATCCCAGCCTGGAGGGCAAGTTCAACCCGCGGCTGTACACCGATGGCGATGACGACCAGGTCACAAGGGAACTCTGTGCCATTGTCGAGGACGACACCTATAACCCTTGCCTCTCCAAGCATTTCCTGGACGGTATGATTGGTGATGAACTTCACGCCAGCCTTTTCATAAGCTTTTTCGGCAATGGAGGAGGCTTCCTCATCGAGGATGGTATTGAGTATCCTTTCCTTCATCTCCACCACTGTTACATCGAGCCCCCGTTTAATCAGGGCTTCGGCTACGCTGATGCCGATAAGCCCACCGCCGATGACGATCGCCCGCATTCCCCTGGCAATGTAATGGTTGATCGCCATGGCATCACCGATTGTGAGGAAGGTGAAGACACCCTCTCTATTGCCGCCTTTTAATGGTGGTATTACAGGAGCGCCTCCTGTGGCAAGCATTACTTTTCTCCACTCGATCTTTCTGCCGTCTGCCAGACGGGCTACGTGGTTATCTATATCCAGGTGTTCTACCCTTACGCCGGACAGGAGATCGATCCGGTTCTCACTGTAGAAGTCAGGCGAACGGAACAGGATTTCCTCCAGGGTGCGTTCACCTGCCAGATACTTGGATATCAACGGGCGGGAATACGACAGACAAGGTTCATCGGATACCATCACCACAGGGCTGGTGCCGTCTACTGTGCGGATGCCTTCTACTGCCCCGATAGCAGCCGCTGAGTTACCGATAATCAAAAATCGGGTCACGATTGTTTCTTGGTTGTTCATAGTTTCTCCTTGACAAACGCCATCTTCAGAAAATTGGCATACATCCTTAAGCCCCATTTGCCGCTTTTTTCGGGGTGGAATTGTGTGGCTATCAAGTTGTTTTTAATTACCACCGAAGAAAAAGTTATGCCGTATTCGGTGGTGGCTACTATTACAGCAGGGTCCGCTGGTTCGGCATAATAGCTGTGGACGAAGTAGAAATTGGCTCCGTTTGGTATGTCCTGAAAAATGGGGTGGTTCACCCGATATTTGACTTGGTTCCAGCCCATGTGGGGCACTTTCAAGCCCGTCGGCAACCTCTTCACCGTTCCCGGGACTATGTTCAGGCACTGGTGATTACCCCCCTCCTCGGTTTGTGTGAACAGGAGTTGCAGTCCGACGCACACTGTAAACAGAGGTTTATTTACACGGATTACCGCGTGGATGGCGTCGGCCATGCCGTTGCCGCTGAGTTTCTTCATTGCATCACCGGCAGCACCGACTCCTGGCAGGATAATGGCAGCAGCGCCCAGTACGTCTGCAGGATTACTTGTCACCTGAGGCTGGTAACCGAGCTCGGTGATGGCATTAGCCACGCTGCCCAAATTTCCGGCGCCGTAATCAATGATGGTCACTATCTGTCTTTCCATATCTTTGCACCTTATACTAGTTTTGTTGCGACTGTTTGATTTCGTCGTCCTCGACAAATACCAGAGCCTCGTTGGGGCAATTAGCCACACAGGCTGGAATATCGCGGCCAGGGCAAAGGTCGCACTTCGCCGCAACCTTCTGTTTTCTGTCTCTGACTATCGCCCCATAGGGGCAAGCTATAATGCACGTCCAGCATCCCATACACTTTCTGGGATCGACAGTTACAGTTCCATTGATTTCGTCTTTGTGCATGGCACCGGTGAGACAGGAGTAAACACACCAGGGTTCTTCACAGTGCCGGCATTGGAGGGAGAACGAGACCTCACCGTTTCTCTCAATGCGGATCCGCGATAAGGGATGCGGTGCCTCCCTTTTGAATGCCTTCAGAATATCCCTTGTTTTTGAGTGCTCGACTAGACAGTGGACCTGGCAGAGTCCACACGCCATGCAAACCTCTTCTTTTAAGTAAACCCTTTTCACCCTTGCCTCCTCGGTTTCTATATGGCAGGCGGTAACCGCTTACCGCTTACCATTATAACGCCGTCTGGTTTTTGTGTCAAGCCCCTGTTTTCAGCGCTGGGTCCTGCTAATGGGGGGGGTAGTTTGGTGCTCTGCGTCTTATATGGTAATATCTGTACTGGAGGGGTAATATGCCGTACGAATATGAAATAAATGAACTGGTCAAGGAAGAAGCCTGGCGGATGTTCCGCATCATCGGAGAGTTCGTCTCCGGCTTCGATGCCCTTGCCGGTGTCGAGCCGGCGGTGACCATTTATGGTTCGGCAAGGTTGAAACCCGACGAAGGGCTGTATTTGCAGGTGGTTGAGGTGGCAAGGCGGCTGGGGGAGATGGGCTTCTCCGTCATCACCGGCGGGGGTCCGGGCGTAATGGAGGCAGCTAACAAGGGGGCGATGGAGGCGGGGGTGGCATCCATCGGGCTGAATATCGACTTACCTGAGGAGCAACCGTGTAACCCCTACACCACCAAGGCGCTGACCTTCAGGCACTTTTTCGTGCGCAAGGTAATGCTGGTGAAGTACGCCACCGCCTTCATCATCATGCCCGGCGGCATCGGCACGCTGGACGAGCTCACCGAGGTGTTGAACCTCATGCAGACTCACAAGATAAGGCCTTTCCCAGTGATACTGTATGATGGCAGTTACTGGAAGGGGTTTCTGGACTGGCTGCGGAATGTGACCCTGGCACGGGGTTTTGTCTCCGAGGAGGACTTCAACCTGGTGCGTGTGTGTGACACTCCCGAGGAGGTGGCGACCACGGTGGAGCGGTGGTACATCAGGCACGAGGTTGTGGGCAGGCGGGCGGTCGCCAGATAAGACCTACTCGAGGACAAACTCCTGCCTGTATTCAGGTACGACCACATTCCAGCCGGTCTTTCCCCTGAGGGCAGCGGCTAAGCTTTCCGCTGACCGCGCCTCGCCGTGGGTGACGAAGACCTGCCTTGGCGGTCGCTGCAGGTGTAACACCCATCTCATAAGCTCATTCTTATCGGCGTGTGCCGAAAAGCCCTCTATCTGGACTATCTTGGCTCTGACGGGGTAGCGTTTTCCCAGTATCCTCACCTTTCTGGCGCCGTCGACTATCTCCCTGCCCAACGTGCTCTCTGCCTGATAGCCCACGAAGAGGATGGTGCTTTCTTTCCTGGAGATGTTGTTGGCGAGGTGGTGTTTTATCCTGCCGCCGGTGCACATGCCGGAGCCGGCGATGATGATGACAGTGCCGCTGATGTGGTTTATTGCCTTCGATTCTTCAGTGCTCCTCACCAGTTTCAGCCCGGGGAGGTCGAAGGGCGACCTTTTCTGTGTTATCAACTCCTTCATTTCATCGTCGAAAAGGTCGATGTGGTGTGCGAAGACTTCGTTGATGTTTGTCGCCATGGGGCTATCGAAGAACACCAGCAGATGGGGGATGCGGTCTTCCAAGAGTAACTTGTTCAGGTAGTAAAGCATTTCCTGGGAGCGTTCCAGGGCGAAGCTGGGGATAACGATGTTACCGCCAGCTTTAACTGTGGCGTTTATTGCCGCAGCAAACTTGTCCGCCGCCTCGCTGGGCAATTCCAGCACCCTGTTTCCGTAGGTGGACTCCATGACCACATAGTCCGCCTCGGTGAAGGTTGTAGGGTTGTGGACGATGGGCTTGTTCTGCCTGCCGATGTCGCCGGAGAAAAGCAGTCTCCTCTGCGCGCCATTCTGCTGCACCGCTATTTCTATCATCGCTGAGCCGAGCACGTGCCCGGCGTCGTAGAGAGCGGCCGAGATGCCGTCTGCCACCTCGAAGGTTCTTTGATAGTCCACAGGGGTCAGCAAAGGAACGACGGCTTCAGCATCTTTCACCGTGTAGAGCGGGATTTCAGGGTGGGGTCCCTTTCTTTTCTCCTTCTGGTGGCGCAGCTTTTTGAATTCGGCGTCCTCCTCCTGTATAGCGGCTGAGTCCAGCAGCATGATTTCGGTGATCTCTCTGGTTGCCGGGGTGCAGTAGACGGGGCCGGAGAAGCCCTGGCGCACCAATCTGGGCAGGAGTCCGCAGTGGTCGAGGTGGGAATGGGTGAGCAGCACTGCGTGGATGGTGTTTGGCAGCACCGGGAAGGGTGCCCAGTTACGCTCCCTGAGCGGTCTTTCCTGGTATAGACCGCAGTCCACCAGAAGCCTGGTGCCGTTTACTTCAAGGAGATAACAGGAACCGGTGACGCTGCGGGCGGCACCGTGAAAGGTAAGCCTGACGGTCATGGCGGGATAGTAGCAAAAAGTGGCTCTGGAGTAAAGGTTTGTCATCCTGCGGAGCTGTAGTATAATGTATTCCTAACAGGAGGTTAAGAAGATGCCTGAACTGAAGACGGCGATTACAATTGTGGAGATAGTGGTTGGTGTTGCCGTGTCTATTTTATTTGGCGATTTTCTGGGGGCAAGGGTGGGCAGAGTTAAGCTGGCGATAGCCATGGGCGTGGTCGTTCTCGTCGCCATCGTTGCCTTTACCATATATGCTGCGGTGAAGCTTTCGGGGGCTTAGCAGGTAGAAGGTGGCTACCGTTTTGAACTGTTTCCCAAGGGTGCCTAGCGGCGTTGCAACTTGATGTGGTGGCACTGTTTGTCGTAGAGTTGGTGTGTTTTGCCAGCACAAAAAGTCCAGCAGAGATACGGTGAGAAATTGAGGAACAGGGCAAGTCCAAAAACCGTAACCAAGAAATTCAGCCTGCTCGATGCCATCGGCAATACACCGCTGGTGGAGCTGACCAGCCTCAATGGCAACCCCAAGGTGCGCATACTGGGGAAGTTCGAGGGGGCGAATCCCGGTGGCTCAGTTAAGGACAGGCCGGCGTACTACATGATAATGAAGGCTGAGGCAAGCGGCGAACTGACACGGGACAAGACCATAGTGGAGCCCACCTCCGGTAACATGGGCATTGCCCTGGCAATGATCGGGGCTGTGAAAGGCTACAAGGTGAAGCTTTTCATGCCCGAGTGCGCCAGTGTGGAACGACAGCGCACGCTCTCTGCCTTTGGTGCAGAGGTGGTGCTGACGCCGGGCGAAGAGGGTACTGATGGCGCCATCCGAAGGGCTTGGGAGCTGGTAGAAAGGGAACCCGAAAAATACTACATGCCCAACCAGTTCGATAACGAGAACAACTTGCTTGCCCATTATGAGACCACGGGACCGGAGATTTTGTCCCAGACCAACGGCGATGTGGACGTCTTTGTTGCCGGCATCGGTACGACGGGGACATTGATGGGGGTGGCGAGGTACTTCAGGGAGAAAAAGCCCGAGGTAAAGATAGTGGCGGTGGAGCCGATGGTGGGACACGCCATCCAGGGGCTGAAGAACCTGAGTGAGGCAATAGTGCCCAAGATATACCGTCCGGAGCTGTGCGATGATAAGGTGGTCATAGAGGACGAGGAGGCTTTTGAGACTGCTAGGTTACTGGCGGTGATGGAGGGGCTATTTGTGGGAATGTCCAGCGGAGCGGCGGTGGCCGGGGCTCTGCGGCTGGCGAAGAAGATACGCTCCGGCACCATAGTGGTTATACTGCCCGACCGCGGTGACCGCTATCTCAGCACCACTTTGTTCCGTTCCATCTGCGCCAAGTGCCCGCCGTAAGAGACGGCTAATCCAGCCCTTCCAGAAAAATCCTCACATTTCTGCCCAGCACGTTATGGTTGTAGCCACCTTCGAGGACAGCGAACCTCCGCTCCTGACAGTTCTTTTCTGCAGCCTCCTTAACAAGCCTGCCGATGGTGGCATAGTCCTCGGTGGTGAGCTCACCGCCCCAGTCATCGACATGACGGTCGAAGCCGGCGGAGACAGCCAGCACGGAGTAGCCACTGTCCTGTTCCAGCCTGGTGGCGATGGCAGCCATGAACTCGTTTCTGGGGCGGGTTGACGGCTGGAAGTACTTAATGGGACCGCCGGGGAAGATATTGGCAGTACCATCGCCAAAGTGCAGGTCAAAGTCCACTATCAGAGCTGAGGCTATCCTGCCCTCCGCCTCCAGCTTAGCCAGGGCGACGGCGATGTTGTTGAAATAACAGAACCCCCAACAGTGGTCGCGGCTGGCGTGGTGTCCTGGTGGTCTAATGAGAGCGAAGGCTGGTTCGCCTGTCATGGCTATTTCGGCGGCTTTGATGGCACCGCCGGCGGCAAGGCAGGCAATCTCAAAAAGGTGCCGGTTCCTCTTGATGGACTCGATATGCTGCCTAGTGTGTACTCTAAGTAGGTCCTCTTCAGCAGCCGGTTCGGGATCGATGAACTGTAGGTGGCGCAGTTCACCGAGGATGGAGTCCAGTCTGCCGGGGCTGGCAGCAGGGTCTGAGGCGTAGACCTCCAGAAAACGGGGGTGGTACACGACTTTCATCTTGCCAGCCCCTTCAGACAGATATAAAGCGCCCCTGATTATTTAAGCTGTTCCCTGGTGAAGTCGAGGATACGGCGGGCGACCACCAGCATATTTATCTGCCCGGTACCCTCAAAGATATCGTTTATCTTGGCATCGCGCATCCACTTTTCCACCAGATATTTTCTCGAATAGCCCAGTGGTCCCAGTATTTCCACAGCCTTCTGGGTTATTTTGGTGGCGGCAAGCCCAGCCTTCACCTTCGCCATCGAGGACTCGAGGTTGTTGGGCTGGAACTGGCTCATCATCCACACTGCCCTGAGCATCAGCATCTTGGCTGCCTTGTACTGGGACTCCATCTCCATGACATCGCGCTCCAGGGCGGTGAGCTTCTGACGGGGGAGACCGTAGCGGATCTTGATACCCTCCTTCTCCAGCGTCTCTTTGACGAAGTCGAGCGCTGCCCTGGCGACGCCGATTGCCATGGCGGCGATGATGGGGCGGGTGGCGTCAAAGGTTGCCATCGCCTTCTTGAAGCCGGCGGTATCGGTCTTATCTACCTTCCTCACCTCCGGGCTGCCCAGGATGTTGTCGAACGGTATACGGCAGTTGTCGAACACCAGGGTGACGGTATCGCTGGCTTTGATGCCCAGTTTCTTCTCCTGCTTCTCCACCTTTACGCCTGGGGTACCGGCCTCGACGACGAACGGCTTCATCCCAGCCCTGCCCGCGGTCTTGTCCACGGTAGCCCAGACGACGGTGAGGCCGTTGGACTTCTCCATCGCCCGTTTACCAGCGGTGACGAATATCTTCTCGCCGTTGATCACCCACTCATTGTTTTCGCGGACGGCGGTAGTATTGATGGCGGCGGTGTCCGAGCCGCAGTGGGGCTCGGTCATCGCCATGGCGCCCCAGCAGGGCTTGTCCTCACCGTAACGCTTGAGGAACCTTTCTATTTGCTCCCTGGTGCCTGAGGCGAAGACGGCAGCGCCACCCAGACCTGGTCCTGGCATCGCCAGCATAAGTCCCGCGTCGCCCCAGCAATATTCCTCGACCCTTAGCGCCGCTGCCACGCCCAGGCCGAAGACGCCGCCCTGCGACCTCAGCCCCAGGGACTTCTGGATGAAATCCTCGGGCTCCTCGTGCTCGTGCTCATCGTAATAGCGGGAGATTGGGCGCATGAACTCCTCAGCGAACTTATGTGCCGCCTCTATCGTCGCTTTTTCTTCTGGTGAAAGTTCAAAGTCTATCATCGTTTTCGTACCTCCTTGTGTTTATACCATTGCCATGCCATCGAAGGTGGCGAAACCTCGACCGTTGCGGAACCAGAACTCCACGGGGTGTTCGCGGATATAGCCGTGGCCGCCGAGTATCTGGACCCCCCTGTCGGTGGCGGTCATCACCATGTCATCAGCGTACAGTTTAACCAGAGATGCCTCTCTGGTGGCTTCCATCTTTTTGTCCAGCATCCAGGCAGCTTCCCATACCATCAGCCTGGTAGCGTCTATCTCGATAGCCGTTTCAGCGAGCATAAAGGCGATGGCCTGTCTGGAAGCTATGGGCTCGCCGAAGGCGACGCGGGTCTTGGCATATTCGCGGGCATACTCATAGGACGCCTTCGCCACGCCCACCGCCATCGCTGCCAGAGCAACACGGGAACAGTTGAGCAGACGGTTGAAGTCGCAGCCTTTATCGCCGCCGATGCGGTTTTCCTTGGGCACGCGGCAGTCCTTCAGCGTCAGTTCGTAGGTCGCCAGCGCTTTGATGCCCATATTCTTTTCCCGCTCTTTTATCTCCAGCCCCGGCGTCCCTTTGTCCACGATGAACCCCTGGGTCTTACCGTCTTCAGCCGCATATACCAGGATGGCTTCGGATTCGGCAGCCAGCGGCACATAGCACTTTTCACCATTGAGCACATAGCTATTGCCGTCTTTGCGCGCTGTGGTCATCAGGTCGTTGGGGTCGAAATTGAACCTGGGCTCTATCAGCGCCGCGGTGGCTGCAGTGAACCTGGCACCACAGAACTTGGGGAGGTACTTCTTTTTCTGCTCCTCGGTGCCCATCTCCAGGACAGGGAGAACGAACAAGGAGGGGCAGAGGATGTGCATCGCCATCGACAGGTCCCCCCACGCAAGTTCCTCGGCGATGAGCGCCCCGGTGAGCACCGAGCGCTCGCCGCCAGCGCCGCCGTATTCCTCCGGGATACAGCTGGAGACTAGCCCCAGTCCCCATGCGGTCTCGATGAGCCTCTGGGGGATCTCGCCGTTCTCGTCGCACTCCCGATAGACCTTGCGCATCTCGTCGGTGGCAAACTGCTTCACCATATTGACTATCATCTGTTGTTCTTCGGTCGGGCTAAAGGAAATCATAACACACTCCTTTCTCGTTTCAGGTCGATCGTGTGCCCGGGGCTTTGTCAAGCACTGGTGGACACAGTCGTCAATGATAGCATAGGGCTGAAGCGACGTCAAATTTGACGCCTCGCCAAATTCAATGCCCGTTTTTGCTTTTTTCAAAAAAGGTGTACAATGCTGTGGTTAGGAAAAGTTGCAATGCCGAAATCCTTGATAAGGAGGAACACTATGGAGACTGCTAAAGCCGCCATAAGCCAGAAGGAAAGCAGGGTCAGCGGTGCGAGCGGGGACGTTCCCGAGCGTATTAGGAGGATGCGGGAGCACCTGCTCGCCACCACCTTCAAGCTGGACATTGAAAGGGCGAAATATTACACCAGGGCATACAGGCAGACGGAGGGACAGCCACCGTGTTTTCGCGCTGCCAAAGGGCTGGAGGAGACGCTGCGTAATATGCCCATCAGGATTGGGGACGAGGAGCTGATCGTGGGCTCTAAGTCGAGCAAGGACTGGGCTGACCCGATTTATGTGGAGGCATCAACGGGTCAGCCTCATATTATACTGGCGCTGTCACTGTATGGCACTGGAAAGACTGTGGACGAGTGGGTGGCGGAGGCTGCAGAAATCCGTGCTGGTGCCCTGGGGGCAAGGGGACCGAGTTTCTGGAAGGAGATGCCCAACATCTCTGAGGAGGAGTACCGGGCACTCAAAGAGGAGATAGTGCCTTACTGGAAGGATAAGACCGTCCATGTCCTCAAGCTGGCTACCTGGCGTGATAACGGCATCATTGCTGAGGACGGCAGCACCAGGGCGCTGGAGGGCTGGTTCGTCAGCGATGTCCCGCCCCAGGGGCATGTGATCGTAGGGATCAAGAAGGTCCTCGACATGGGCTTTAAGGGCATTGCCCGTCAGGCAGCGGAGAGGCTGGCTGCCTTTCGGGAAGATTTCGAGAAGGGCAGGCTGGAGGAGAAGGCTTATCTGCGGAAGAAGGACTTTCTTGAGGCGGTACAGTCCGTCGCCGGTGCGGTGTGCCGTTTTGCCGAGCGCTATGCTCGGCTGGCTGAAGAGCTGGCACAGAGGGCGGAGGGGCGGAGGAGACAGGAGCTGCTTGAAATTGCTGAGCGCTGCCGGCGTGTGCCCGCTGAACCGCCGCGGAACCTTTTGGAAGCCATTCAGGCTGTCTGGCTGACCCAGGTGGTGGTGCTGATCAGCTATGGTGGCAACTCCATTACCTGCCCGGGCAGGGTGGACCAGTTCCTCTACCCGTACTACAAGCGGGATATCGAAGCCGGGAAAATCACTCGCGAGCAAGCCCTTGAAGCGATAATGGAGTACATCGTCAAGCTTGCCACCAATGTCTACTTCGGCCCCAACAATGTCACCATCGGTGGCATCGACAAGAACGGTGAGGATGCGGTCAATGAGGTGAGCTACCTTTTCCTCGAGGCTTTCAGGAGGCTTAAAGGCTGTGGGCGCGCCGGGCTGGCGGTGAGGATTTCTCCGGGAAAGACACCACGCGATTTCCTGCTCAAAGCCTGCGAAGTGCACCGGGACTGTGCCGGTGTTGCTTTCTATAATGATGATGTGGTGATTAAGGGTCTTATGGAGGACGGTTATTCGCTGGAGGATGCCAGGAATTACTCTATTGTGGGCTGCGCCGAGCCCACCGGCACGGGGAACAACAACGGCTACACCGCTACTAACGGCGTCCTGCTGGCGGCTGTGCTGGAGCTGGTGTTGCATGAAGGGAGAAGGTACCCGGTGAGGTGGAAACAGGCGGCACCACCTGTAGCCCCTGTGTCTTCATTTAAGACTTTTGAAGATTTGAAGAAAGCGATCGAAGAGCAGCTTTCACGCTCTGTCGAGGCGTGCGTGAAGGCGGGTTATTTGAAAGACCAGGTCATCGCCGAGCATTATCCATTACCACTGCTTTCGGCTACGATTGAGGGCTGTGTGGAGTCGGGAGAGGATGTCACCCGGGGCGGTGCCCGCTATAACCATTCGGCGATAGGCAACTGTTCACTGGCGACTGCTGTTGACTCGCTGGCTGCCATTAAATGGGCGGTCTTCGACCAGAAGCTGGTTACGCTGGAGGAACTTGCCGAATGCCTGCGCAACAATTTCCAGGGAAGGGAGGACTTAAGGCAACGGTTGCTCCGTGCTCCAAAGTATGGTAATGATGACCCAACCGTTGATGAACTGGCGGTGTGGGCTACAGACATCTACAATAGGGAGGTGAGGAAGCACAGGTTCTGGATGGATGGTGTCCACAGGCCATATATACTTTCTTCGGCAACACATGTCGCCTGGGGGGCGACCATCGGTGCCACGCCGGATGGCAGGCTGGCGGGCATGCCGCTATCCAACGGGATTACCCCTTCGAATGGCACCGAGCGCAACGGGCTAACGGCTGTTATGTGTTCGGCGGCGAAGGTCTGTGCTATCCCGGTGAGCGACGGCACCATACTCAATGCGATCGTTAATCCGCTGAGCATAAAGGCGGAGGAGGGCTTGAACAAGTTTGCTTCGCTGATAGAGGGCTATTTTGCCCTGGGAGGCAGACAGGTACAGTTTAACCCGCTCAGCAAAGAGATGCTACTGGATGCACAGCAGCACCCGGAGAACTACCTTGACCTGATGGTAAAGGTCTCGGGCTTCTCCTTCCGTTTCATCGATTTGCCCAAACGTGTTCAGGACGATATCATCGCCCGAACTGAGTTTCAACTCAATTGATTCTAAAGGAGGCACAGCCATGAGTCTTTTGACTGCCCAGGTCAAGCAGAAGCCCCTTTCGGACAGGATAGCGCGGTTGAAGCAGCGTCTCCTGGCGAGTCGCTATGAGGTGGATATCGAGCGGCCGCGGTACTATACCAGGGTATGGAAGCAGATGGAAAAGGCTCCACCAGCTATGCGCGCCGCTTGTGCTTTGAGCGAGACACTGCGTAACCTGTCCATCAGGATCGATGATGACGAGCTCTTGGTCGGCTCGAAGACATTCAAGCCGGTAGCCAGCGTGCTGGGGATAGAAAGAAACCTGATAAGTGCTGCAATACGAAAGGCAATTTTGCTGCGTGAAGGTAATCTGTCTGAAGAAAGGCTGAAAGCCCTGTCCGGTATGGGCGGACATAGCCCGGAGTTCGACCACGAAGTCCTGCACATGCCTGAAGAGATATATCGAGAGTTGAGAGACGAAATCCTTTCTTACTGGGAAGGCAGGAACCTTGCCAGTCTGAAAGTCGAGCTTTGGAAGAAGCGTGGCGTCGATCTCGATGTCACTGCGGTGGCACACAGCGCGGACCTGCAGGGGCATATTATCATCGGGCTCAGGCGGGTGCTTGAGATCGGCTTCAATGGCATATATCAGTGGGCAACAAAAGCTCTCGGTGAACTCAGGAAGGATGATAAGGACTATGAGGTCCGGAAGGACTTTTACGAGGCAGTCCAGGTGGCAGCCAGAGCAGTATGCGATTTTTCCAACAGGTATGCGGCGTTAGCCGAACGGATGGCACAGAAGGCGGAGGGACAGAGGAGAAAGGAGCTACTGGCGATAGCCGAGCGTTGCCGCTGGGTGCCAGCCAACCCGCCGCGAAGCTTCTTGGAGGCGTTGCAATCGGTCTGGATGACCCAGGTGGTTCTGGCGATCAGCTATGGCGACGACGGTGTCCATACGGTGGGCAGGCTCGATCAGCTCCTGTACCCCTTCTACAAGCACGATGTGGAGAACGGCGTAATAACACGGGAGCAGGCGCTGGAATTTCTGGAGGAATACCTCATCAAGGTATCTCACTTCCTCGTTTTCGGACCGAACAACGTCACCATTGGGGGGGTTGACCGGAACGGTAACGATGCCACTAACGAGCTTTCCTATATGTTCCTCGATGCTCACGATGGTCTCGGCGGTGGTTTGCGGAAGAGTTTCAGCGTGAGGATTTCCAATAGTACGCCGCGGGCTTTTCTAGAAAGGGCTTGCCGGACGCTCCGTCAGGGTGCCGGGATCGCGTTTTTCAACGATGAGGTGATAATCAGGGACCTCAGGAAGGACGGTTATTCGCTCGAGGACGCACGGGACTATGCCATTGTGGGCTGTGCTGAGCCCACCGGGTCCTGCAATAACAATGGCTACACTGCTGGCACTGGCATGCATCTGACTCAGGTGCTGGAGCTGGCTTTGAACGAGGGATGCCGGCTGTGGGACGGCAAGCGTGTGGGGGCACCGACCCCGCCTGCCAGCACCTTCAGGACTTTTGAGGATGTGAAGGAGGCATTTCTGGGGCAGCTTTCCTATATCGTAGCTGCCGCAGTCAGGCACGGAGACATCAAGGACGAGGTAGTCGCCAAATATTTCCCCAACCCGCTGCTGTCATCCACGATAGAGGGTTGTCTGGAGAGCGGTTACGATATAGCCCAGGGAGGGGCGCGCTACAGCCATGTAGCACTCGGTGCTCAGGGCCTTGCCACCGTGGTAAACTCGTTGAGCGCCATCCGCTGGGCGGTGTTCGAGGAAAAGCTTCTCACCATGGAGGAGCTGGTAAACCATCTGCGCAACAACTTTGCCGGTGCCGAGAATATCAGGCAGTTACTCCTCCGCAAGGCGCCGAAATATGGCAACGATGACCCGAAAGTTGACGAACTCGCCGAGTGGGTTACTAGCGTCGTGGAGCAGGAGGTCCGGAGTCACAGGTCGAGGGTGCTTAATGGGCCCTACCGACCACTGATGATTTCATCGGGCACACAGATTATGGAGGGGCTGGTATGCGGGGCTTCAGCCGATGGCAGGCGAGCAAGGGCACCGGTGTCCAATGGCATATCCCCCAGCAACGGCACTGAAACCAACGGAGCCACGGCAGTTCTCCATTCGGTTGCTAAGGCGTGTAAGGCTTGCCTGAGTGGTGGCACGACATTCAACATGAACCTCCAGCCTGGTGTGATAAAGACGGACGAGGGTCTGGACAAGCTGGTGTCCATGATGGAGGCTTACTTCATCCTTGGAGGGCGACACATCCAGTTCAACCCGGTGGATGTGGAGACTCTGAAAGATGCCCAGAAGCACCCGGAGAACTATCCTGACCTGATAGTCAAGGTTTCAGGTTACTCTTTCCGTTTCATAGACCTCTCGAAGCCCTTGCAGGACGACATAATAGCCCGAACCGAGTTTGGTGAAATATAGACTATACTGCTGGCAACAGCAGATAGTCGGTTTGAGCGTCCTGAAATCTCTAGAGAGGCGGATAAGCTACCTTGTCTGAGTCAAGTAACCTGAGCGGAATGATCTTCAATATTCAGCGGCATTCCACCGAGGATGGCCCGGGAATCCGTACAACGGTGTTTCTAAAGGGCTGCCCGTTGCAGTGCCCGTGGTGCCATAACCCCGAAGGAATAAAAATGCAACCACAGCTTGTGTGGTACGAAGTCCGCTGTATAGGTGCGACCGAATGCATCAAAGCTTGCCCCAAAGCTGCTCTCCGCCTTACTCCTGGCGGTCTGCTCATCAATTGGGATGCCTGTGACTGCTGTGGTGCCTGTGTCAAGGCATGTCCGGCGGGAGCCCTGGAGGTACTTGGACGGCGGGTCACCGTGAAGGAGGTGGTCGAAGAGGCATTGCGCGACAGGATATTTTATGAAAAGTCAGGGGGCGGTGTTACCCTATCTGGTGGTGAGCCTGCAATGCAGGCTGAATTTTCGCTCGCGCTGATGCAGGCGTTGCACCAAGAGGGGGTGCATATCATCTTAGACACTTCTGGAGGGGTAAGCTGGCCTAAGTTGCAGCCTCTGATCAAACTGGCTGATTTGGTTCTTTATGACATCAAGATAATGGACACAGATAAGCATCTCGAATATACAGGCATCCCACTCAAGATGGTGTTGGACAATGCCCGAGAGATAGCTAGGCTGGGCAAGCCCATGTGGGTGCGGACACCGGTCATTCCTGGATATACTCATGACAGAGGCAACATCAGGGGGATAGCACGTTTCATTAAAGACAACCTTCCCACCGTGGAGAGGTATGACCTACTTGCCTTTAACAATACCTGTTCGGCGAAGTACCGTCGGCTGGGTCGTGACTGGCAGCTGGGAGGGGCGGAGCTGCTCATGGCAGAAGACATGGAGTCGCTGGCAGCAGTAGCGAGAGAAGAGGGGCTTGACTTCGTGCACTGGTCCGGCATGGTAAAGAGGAGAACGCCCCTTGAAGCAGGCTCGTCCTGACGCCTACTGAATGAACCAGGACAAGATCTGACGAAAGCAAGGCTTTTCTGCGAAGCTATTTTTCAGAGAAAGGAGGTGAGAACCATGGGGCTTGCGTGCTAGACAGAAGCCGTTATCCACTCTTACCTGAAGGCTAAAAAAGGAGGAATCACGAATGACAAAGAACCGAGTGCTATTCTGCTTGTTCACTTTAGTCCTGATTGCTACCCTAGTGAGCGTTAGCTGTGCCACAGGGGTTAAAGAGGCGGCAGTTGGGAAAGAAAAACCTACCTACGGTGGCACGCTTACGCTCAGGGCAGAGCTCACACCCTATTTTGATGATGCTGTCCAGCCTCATTACAACACCTACCCCTTGAAGCTGACCAATGATGAGCTCTGGGAAGGGGACTGGACGAAGGGGAAAGCTGGCGGCTATGGCACTGGGGAATGTGACTGGTTCATCAATGGGCTTAACCGCCTGGAGCACAAAGCTGGCTGTCTGGCTGAGAGCTGGGAGATACAGGATAAGGACACCATAGTCTTCCACCTGCGCAAGGGAGTCAAGTTCCACAACAAGCCGCCAACAAATGGCAGGGAGCTTACTGCTGATGATGTTGTTTTCTCTTTGAAGCGCATGCTGACGGTGCCCACTGCCTACTTCAAGAGGACATATTCCAAGGCAGCTGAGAACACCGAGATATATGCGCCTGACCCTTACACCGTGGTGATCAAGACCAAACCAGAATATTTCCCTGATGTCATCACCTCGCTACCTGACTATGCGCACATCTTCCCCAAGGATGCCCTGGCACAGTTCGGCAACATGAATGAGTGGCAGAACAACATTGGCACTGGTCCTTTTGTGCTCACCGAGTTTGTGCCCGGTAGCATCATCTCCTATGTGCGCAACCCCAACTACTGGCAGACCAATCCTGTAGGTCCGGGGAAGGGCGACCAGTTGCCATATGTGGACAGTGTAAAGCTGATGATCATTCTGGACGAGTCTACCCACCTTGCAGCTTTTCGCACCGGTCAGATTGACATAGCAACTTTGGACTGGGAGATGGCGACGGAGTTTTTGAAAAGGCCGGAGTTGAAGCATGTGGAGTTTGAGGAAGATACCGGGTTAGCCATTTGCATGAGGACGGACAAGAAGGACTCACCCTTTGCCGACAAGAGGGTGCGGCAGGCGCTGTCCATGGCTATCGACCGCAACAGAATAGTGAACGAATATTTCGGCGGCAAGGGCAGGTTCTATGGCTGGCCTGTGCCCAATACAAGGGAATACGCCGATGCATTCGTACCGCTGGAGCAGTTGCCAAAGTCGGCACAGGAAGTGTTCCAGTATCAGCCGGAGAAGGCAAAGCAGCTTCTGGCTGAGGCTGGCTACCCCAACGGTTTCAAAACCAAGATAATCTTCTACAACCAGCGTCTCTATATCGACTTGTTGCAGATGGTAAAGGACATGTGGGCGAAGATCGGTGTTGAGCTGGTGCTCGAACCTAAAGACTATGCCAGTTTGCTCGGGATAGTGGTCAGACGGGCTCATGAAGACATGGTCCTGTGGACCGGCGCTGGCGTGGGCACCTATTTCAAGGCAATAAACTATTCCGGTACTGGCATGTTCAACCAGAGCTATGTAGATGACCCTGTGCTGAACAGGGCGCGGGACGAGATGCTGGCGGCATACCCTGACGAGGCTAAGGTGGACAAGATACACAAGGAGATGCTGCCATACCTGTTCGAGCAATGCTATGCCATCCCGCTGCCAGGGCAGCGTTACTACCGGTTCTGGTGGCCCTGGGTCAAGAACTATAACGGTGAGGCTGGGCTGGGCTACTACAACACCTTCAACTTCGCCAAGTATGTCTGGATTGATCAGGAACTAAAGCAGTCCATGCTGGGCAAGTAGAAGGGCACCAGGTACAGTGCGGCTAAGGTCTCAGGAAGCCCGACGAAATCGCCGTCGGGCTTCCTGTTTTTCACCCTCTTTGAGGCCCCCCGAATCATGTTTTGTGTTCCCGCTGTATATCAGACTTCAGTGCTGGGATTTCATCCAAAATATGACCAAAATCCGTCCGGACATCTTGACAGGTCGCAGTGCATCTGTTACAGTAAAACCAATAGCCGGTTTTCAGGGGTGAGAAGCAGCAGCACTTGTCCGATAAAGGCACGAGGCTTGGTATATCTTGTGTCTAGTGATTTTTTCATCCGCTGTCTGACCCCTGCTTAAGTGGTGACTAAGAATGGTGCTGGAGTCCGGGACGACAGGGCTGAGCAAAGGGGTCGCCTTAATTAATAAGGTGGCGGCAGATTTTGTGTGCTACATGCAGTCGCCCGTGTTTATTTGTTGCTAGTTTCAACGTAAGGGACAGGGGGTGCATGCTATGGAAGTCTTGTCCTAGGAGGTTGAGAACACTCGATTTTTAAGGTCGAAAGGAGGGAATTGAGAATGGTAAAGAAGATGGCGATAGTGTGTATCCTGGTGCTGGGGCTGGTTGCCGGGCTGATAGGTAGTAGCTGTGCCAGAGGCGGTGGGGAAGCGGTTACCGTTGAGAAGGAGAAGCCCGTTTACGGAGGAACGCTCACCATGAGGATTGCCGCTGACCCGCCCGCCTTCGATGATGGGATACGGGGGCATGCCTACTGTACCACCCTGAAGTTGACCAACGATGAGCTGTGGATGGGTGACTGGACGAAGGGGAGGGCTGGCGGCTACGGTACTGGTGAGAGCGAGTGGTTTGTGGGTGGGCTCAACCGCCTGGAGACCAAGGCGGGAAGTCTAGCTGAGAGGTGGGAGATACAGGGTAAGCACACCATTATCTTCCACCTGCGCAAAGGGGTGAAATGGCAAAACAAGCCGCCGACCAACGGTCGGGAACTTACCGCCGAGGATGTCGTCTTCTCCCTCAAACGCCAGTGCACATTGCCTACAGCCTACATGAAACAAGCTTATCCGAAGGCTTGTGAGACCATGGAGATAACCGCCCCCGACCCATATACAGTTGTGGTCAAGTGCGACCCGCAGTACTTCGGCGATGTCATCACCCTGTTGCCCGACTATATGTGTATATTCCCCAAGGACGCAGTGGAGCAGTTCGGCAATTTGAACGACTGGAAGAACAGCATCGGTACGGGACCATTCCTGCTCACCGAGTTTGTGCCCGGCAGCGTGGTCTCGTTTACGCGTAACCCCAGCTACTGGGAGAAGAACCCGATTGGTCCCGGGAAGGGCGACCAGTTGCCCTATCTCGATGCTGTCAAGCTCATGGTCATCCCCGATGAATCTACTTTCCAAGCCGCCTTCCGCACCGGGCAGCTCGATACGGCGACCTTTGAGTGGGACGTGGCACAGGAATTCCTACGCGACCCTCGTTTGAAACATGCTCGGTTTAGTGAGGATGCCACCTACTGTATCTTCATGAGGACGGACAAGAAGGACTCTCCTTATGCCGATAAGAGAGTGCGGCAGGCGCTATCGCTGGCGATCGACTATAACGGGATAGTCAAGCAGTATTTCGGTGGCGATGGCATTCCCGTCAAGTGGCCCATCATCTTCGTAAAGGAGTACGCCGGTGCCTACTTGCCCCTGGACCAGATGCCGAAGGCGGCGCAGGAGCTGTACAGCTATAACCCCGAGAAGGCAAAGCAGCTCCTGGCTGAGGCTGGTTACCCCAACGGCTTCAAGGTGAAGGTCATCGCCTACAATACCCGTTTGCAAATGGACATCCTGCAGTTGATAAAGGACTATTGGGCGAAGGTGGGTGTCGAGTTGACAATCGAGCCCAAGGACTATAGTTCATGGCTGGGACTGTTTGCAAGAAGGGCATATGATGAGATGCTTTGCGGCAGTAACTCGGGCATCGGTACCTATTTCAAGGCGATCAACTACACCGGTACCTCGATGTACAATGGTAGCTATGTAAATGATCCGGTGCTGAACAAGGCACGCGATGATATGATGGCGGCATATCCTGACGAGGCTACGGTGGACAAGATACACCGGGAGATATTGCCCTACGTTATGGAGCAGGCGTATGTCATCCCCCTGCCGGGACCGTACTATTACCGGTTCTGGTGGCCCTGGGTGAAGAACTACAGCGGCGAAGCCTCGCTGGGCTACTACAACACCTTCAACTTCGCCAAGTATGTCTGGATAGACCAGGAGCTTAAGCAGTCCATACTGGGTAGCAAGTAAAGAGCGCTAAAGCCCTGATGATGGGGTGAAAGCTGAAGGAGAGGAAGCCCATCTAATGTACGGGTGGGCTTCCTCTCTTTACTGTGCCCCGGGAGAGCTTTGTGCCCAAGTG
This sequence comes from Dehalococcoidia bacterium, assembly GCA_034435835.1. GTDB lineage: Bacteria > Chloroflexota > Dehalococcoidia > GIF9 > UBA5629 > CALJTV01. Next base: position 249,469 of record DAOTWF010000017.1, read on the forward strand.
TCACGGAATCGGCCGGTAGAGCCAGCAAGGCAGCGGGTGGGGTGGTGTGGAGCCTTGCTGTCGATAGCGATTGACGCTGGCGGGGAAAGCTACTACAATTACCCCAAAATCTACCGGGGGTGAGTTATGACCGAGACAACGCCAGCGATTGCTGAGACCACTTGCGGCAAGATTGAAGGCGTTTTCAGGAAGGGCTTATATATTTTCCGCGGTGTCCCTTTTGCAGCACCTCCAATTGGCGAGAAGCGCTGGCTGCCACCGGAGCCACCCCAGCCGTGGGGTGGGGTGCGGCAGGCGGTGGAGTTTGGGCCAACCTGCCCGCAGGTGCCCATGGAGATTTCGCTGCTGAACCCGCCGGAGCAACAGCCGCAGAGCGAAGATTGTCTTTACCTCAATATTTGGACGCCCGGGCTGGACAATGCCAGGCGCCCGGTGATGGTGTGGATACATGGCGGCGGCTTCACCACTGGTTCTGGCTCCTGGCTTGTCTACAATGGTCGTCGACTGGCGACCCGTGGCGATGTGGTGGTGGTCACCATAAACTACCGGCTCAACGTTTTCGGTTTCATCAACCTGAAGGAGGTGACCAAAGGTAAAATCCCGGCGACGGGTAACGAGGGACTGCTCGACCAGGTGTTTGCTCTCCAGTGGGTGCGGGACAATATTTCTAACTTCGGCGGTGACCCCAACTGTGTGACCATCTTTGGCGAGTCTGCCGGTGGCATGAGCGTTGGTACACTATTAGCCATGCCAGAGGCGAAGGGGCTATTCCATAAAGCCATTCTACAGAGTGGCGCCGCCCACCATGTGAGTTCGATAGAGAGGGCGGTGAAGGTGGCGGAAATGTTTCTTGATGTTGCAGGAATAAAGCCGGGCGAGGCGGCGAAACTGCGCTCGTTAACTACCGAACAACTTCTGGGGACTTACAAAGAGCTGGTCGCCAGAGCCCGGGACCCTAGGTCAGGGCTGGTTGACCTGCCACTAAGACCAGTGGTCGATGGCTCTGTGCTTCCCAAAATGCCGCTACGTGCTATTGCCAGTGGCTCGGCTGACGATGTCGCCATTATGGTGGGCACCAACCTGGATGAATGGAAACTGTTTGCCCTGGTAGATGCAGGGCTGGCGGAGATGGACGAGGCTAAGTTACTCCGCCGCTGCCAGCGGTTGATACCGGGCATAGATGCGGCTGCACTTGTCGAGACTTACCGCAGGGCGCGCGCCAAGCGTGGACAGCCGGTCACGCCAGTCGACTTATTCACCGCCATCCAGTCGGACAGGATCTTCCGTATCCCGGCAATCCGGCTCACCGAAGCCCACCGTGGTCGCAGCAGGAGAAACTACATGTACCTCTTTGACTGGGTGTCACCTTTGAGGGATGGTGCCCTGGGCTCGTGCCATGCCCTAGAGCTGGGCTTCGTCTTCGGCACACTTGACGATAACTTCACCGGTTCTACAGAGGAAGCACGGGCGCTGTCCGAGAAAATGCAGGACGCCTGGACTTCGTTTGCCCGCAGTGGTGACCCCAGTTGTCCCAGCCTGGGTAACTGGAAGACGTATGACGACCGCCGGGAGACCATGATACTGGGCAAGAACTGCCGCCTGGTGGACGCACCCTATGACGAAGAGCGCCAGGCATGGGAGAATGTCCCTGACACCGTGCTCAGCGCATTTTAACCCCTAAGTGGGTGAGCTCATTCAGAAACATGTGAGACGCCAGAGCATAAGAAACTACCTCCGGGCGAGATAGGATGAGGGGGTAGTTTCTTATGCATGTTATCGGTATTCCTATGGCAAAGAAAGCTCAAGGAGCATGGGCTAAAGTGAGAGGACAGGAGTCGCCGCCCTAAGCGACTGCGTAAGCCCGTGTGGAATCCCAGGATGGCAGGTCTCTACTTATACAGTGGGTCGGCTCCTTACTTATCTCAAAGCGAGTGGTGTACTAAAAGAGCCCAATTTTAGAACAATCTCTGCTAGAAGACCTAAGCAGAAACGCCCCCGCGCTGTACGCAAGCCTGAGGACTACAAGATAAAATCCCCGGGAGACCTGGTGGAGGTAGATGCTCTGGACGTTCGTCCTCTGCCTGGGATAACTGTAAAACCTTACAATTATGTCCGTCCCCATCAAGCCTTGAACTGGATGGCACCAGCGGAGCATCTTACAGGATGCCATCCGGAGTTAACTTCTACCGCCAGTACTTGTGCTGTCTAAAATGTAGTGAACGGTACAGGGTCTTGACAAAGTGCAAACATTATGTTACTTTAGCCGTCAGCTACGCTGTTCGGTTAGGAGTCATAGCCAGAGGAGATAGAAGAGAGGGAACCCAAGCGGCCGATCTAGTTCGGGGTGCGATGAAGCACCAGCGGTAATGCGGTCACTTAGCTGGTGTGGAGCGAGTAGTGAGACCGACCCGTGAAGGGTCGGTCTCACT
>DAOTWF010000018.1:0-49226 GCA_034435835.1 Dehalococcoidia bacterium
CATCAGTGGTATCGGTGTCCCAGATGCGGTGCCCAGGTCGCTTTTGGGATGAGGTTTTGTGGCAGCTGTGGAACACAGCTGTTCTGCCTACCCAACCAACTCAGCAACCCCCATCACAGTATCAACAGCAAATACAGCATCCACCTGTTTACCAACAACAAGCAACAAACCAGCGGAAGCCAACATCAGGTTGGGCAACATTTGGGAAAGTAATGGTAGCAATTGGGATATTTTGCCTTGTGGCTGCCCCTGTGCTTTTCCTTATATATATGGTGCTGCAGTCAGGTGACATCGAAGGGTATCAGCTGGGCATGGTGATAAGGTGTGTCATAGCTGGTATTCTTAACCTAAGTACTGGTTTATCCTTTATGCGTCGGGGATAAAACCATCTCCTACGGCAGTTGTCTAACTAGCGCGTATATAACACTTTGCCAATCCATTCTAGACGAGCGGCAGTGCCAAAAAGCCTTTGTCCCTTTAGATGATTGATTGTTGATCACCGAGCCACCAGCAAAAATACAGTAACATTCAAAGTTATGTGATGTGTGGAGTGATGTACTGGCTCTTTATAAAAAAGAAGCAGTGCTTATCTTTGAAATATGGGGTTTTGGGAACACATCAGAGAATTGGACGAGCTATACAATATTCTTAGTTCTTTCGGAGGGAAAAAGGTAGGCGATAAATACTGGAATCAAGTTGCACAAAAACTTGCTACTGACCCCATAAAAACCTGGATAAACACTCTGATAGATTTTTTGAAAAAGGAACTAAATTGGAAAGATTACGTTCATCGGTTCTTAGACGAGATGCAATTCTGAGCAAATGCCTGTTTTGTCCACACTCTTTCGCCAATAGCCGGTACCGCCTTGACCTGGCATCATCACGCTGGTAAACTCTGCTATCGTCTTTCGGTACTCTATGTAGGAAAGATAGCCATGCCAAGGAAATCAGGTCCCAATTGGTTAGGCAGACTGAAAATCCAGCTCAAGACGGCTCTGGGGATAAACCCAATATTGTGCGATAGCTGTAAGTGGGACTGGCGCAGCGCCTGCCACCATCCGGAACGCCCCCATGCAGTGTGGTGCCCGGACTACGAGAAGCGCGGCGCCTGAAGCCCACTACAAACCAACCAGCCTAATATTCCACCATCCTGTACCTGAGTTGTCGCTGCTCCCGGTACAGCAGAAACTTCACTTTCTTTCCCTGAAGCAGGCGCTGCTCGCTCTCCCGGCGAAGCTCCTTGAAGTCAGCCATCTCCAGGAAATCACGTAGTAGTGAAAGCCTGCCTTCAAGCACGGCATCACCAGCGTCGGCAAGCAGGCGCCGCGTTATGTCCTCATATTCCTTTCTCGCCACTGTCTCTATGCAGTGGCAAAGGTCAGGGAAAAGCTCTATCTCCGCCATCTTAACTCCGTCGGATAGCACCTTCAGCGCACTCCCTATACTATCAGGCAGAGGACACAAGAGCAAGAAAAGATAGCTGAGAATGTTCTCACTCCCACCCTCTCCCTCTAGGGAGAAGATAGAGATGTCAGAGGGATTGCCATAATCCGTTGTTTAAGCTATCTGCATCCCCTCCCTGCAGGGAAAGAGTTAAAAGCTCGAATTTTTGACACCCTGGCTAGCCAGTGTTATGATTGTACTGAAAACCTGGGCACACCGTTGACCAGGTTGGTTATGGAAGAGACGACTGGTATATACCTGGCGCTTTTCTTTATTTGCCTGCTGATAGCAGCGTTCTTCTGCAGCGCTGAGACGGCTTTTGTCAGCATTCAGAGGCTGCGCCTGGAGCATCTAGTACGTACCAACCACCCCAAGGCAAAGACCGTAGCCAGAATATTGGAGAACCCGGAAAAGCTCCTCGCCACCGTCCTCTTCGGCATCAACCTCTTTGAGACCGCCGTCGCCACACTGGGGACGGTCATCGCCGTCACAGTCTGGGAACAGAACCTGGGGCTGGCTCTAGCCACCATAATCATCACGGTGATAACGCTTATATTCGCCGAGCTCATTCCCAAAAGTCTGGCGGTGCGCCACAGCGAAAGGCTGGCACTGCTCTATGCCGGTCCCATAGAGGTCATCTCTTATATCCTCTATCCCTTCGTCTATGTGCTCAACCACATCGGCATAAGGTTCACCAGGCTAGCTGGCGAGGAGACCTCGCTGAAACCAATAGTCAGCGAGGAAGAACTACACACCGCCATAGAAGTGGGTGAAGAGCAGGGTATCTGGGAGGAGGACCAGGCAGAGATGTTGCACAAGGCTTTCGAGTTCGCCGACCGCCCGGTGAAGGAGGTGATGCAGCCCCGGACTGAGGTCGCCTGGCTAAAACAAGGGGCAACCCTAGCAGAGTTTCTGGAAGCCTACCGCCGCTTCCCTTACTCCCGCTTCCCGGTTTACAGGGACACCATCGACGATGTCATCGGCGTCATCTCCATCAAGGACGTGCTCATGGCGCAGGCAAACAATGCACTGACCAAGGATAGCCGACTCGACGACCTTGTCCGACCTGTCCATTTCGTCCCCGAGACCAAGAAGCTGGGTGAGCTGCTAGCTGAAATGAGGGACAACAATTACCATATGGTCATAGTTGTCGACGAGTACGGCGGTGTGGTCGGCGTCGCCGCACTGGAGCACCTCACCGCCGAGATCATGGGCAAGATCGGCGATGAACTTGCCAGTAAGAAAAAGGATTTCGTCACCATCGATGCCAACACCTTCGAAATAGACGCCGGGCTCAGGATCGAGGATGTGAACGAGGAGCTGGAGCTGAACCTGCCGCGCGGCGACTACGAGACCGTAGCCGGCTTCATCCTCGGCCACCTGGGCCGCATCCCCAAGCAGGGCGAACACCTGCAGTACAAAGACCTGAAGTTGACCATTCTGGAGATGCGCGGCAGGAAAATAGAGAGGATACTGATAACCAAGGAAAGGGATGCAACGTCTGCGGATAAAGTTTAGCCGCGGAGAGGAACTGAAGTTCCTCTCCCACCTTGATTTGATGAGGCTCTGGGAAAGGGCATTGCGCCGTGCCAGAATCCCCCTCGCCTACTCTCAGGGCTATAACCCACACCCACAGCTCTCACTGGCAGCACCACTGGCAGTGGGTGTCACCAGTGAGGCTGAACTCATGGACATCTATCTGTCCCGCTGGGTAACACCACAGTTCTTCGAGGCACGGGCGAAAGAACAGCTCCCCCGGGGCATCAAGCTGTTTGAGGTATGGCAGATAGGTCTCAGGGTACCCTCTTTGCAGTCACAGGTCAAGTTCGCCGAATACAGGGTGGAGATAGAAACCAATAAAGCAACGGAGGAAATACAGCGATCCCTGGACTTGCTCTTAAAAGCGGATAGATTACCTTGGCAGCATACTAGGGATACCGGTCCTAGACACTACGACCTCCGCGCCCTGATTCAGGACCTGTGGCTCATCGAACATCGTGATCCCCTGTGCGTGCTGGGTATGAGGCTGCGCTGCGATGAGCAGGGCTCGGGTAGGCCGGAGCAGGTGACCAAAGCTTTGGGCTTCCCCCAGCTTCCCAAGTCCATCCACCGCACCACCCTGCTGTTCGGCTAGATACACGCCTGCCAGATAAACTGTAGCGCAGCTAGTTGACCTCGATGACACTGCCCACCGTGTTGAACACAAACCTGTCGCCAAATTCCCTCGCCAGCACACTGATAGCCTTAAGCCCGGTGCAGTGACAAAGGCTTAACCTCTGCACATTAAGCCCCTTTAGCACCTCTATCGTCTTGCGTAACTGCTCCTCAGAAGCACCGATGAGATGGGAACCGCCGACCACCGTATGCACCTGGGAAACGCCCGTAAGCTTTTGTGCGTGGTAGAGCGTATTTATCATGCCGCGGTGGGCACAGCCCAAAATTACCACAAGTCCCTGCCCTGTCTTGGTCACCAGCGCCTGGTCATCGGCAAGCCCGTCCGGCCTCGGCTCTCCGTCCCGCTCCACATACAGTATTTCATCGATCCGCTCAAAATCGGTGACCATGGGTATCTCACCGGTGGTCATGATGGAGTCGGTGATAGCCACCGGTTCCCGGGTCAGCCGAAAACTGGCACCTAAACTCTCCAGCTCACGCCTCTGAAACGGTATGCCGATGTACCTGGCACGCTGGCTACCCCGCCCACGGGCATACTTCGCCTCCCAAATATCGGGATGGGCGATTATCTCCACCTGCTTCCTCACCCGCCGTAGTACCTCCCTTAGACCGCCAGTGTGGTCGTAGTGCCCATGGCTGAGCACTATCCTGTCCACCTTACGCAGGTCAACGCCCAGACTATCAGCATTATGGGTCACAGACCTGCCGCTGCCGGAATCAAGCAGCGCTGTGACCCCGTCCATCTCCACCAGTATGCTCAGCCCCCACTCTCCTAGAAAGTCCCCGGGCATCGCAGTATTCTCGCTCAGCGTGGTTATCCTCAGTGTCACCTTTCCTCCGACGAAAGAACTATTTCAGCCCTTTAAGACCAGGTTATCGACAATTTCTTTCACACCCTTTACCGTCACCGCCTCCAGGCTGCTGCCGTCCAGACATGACTCAAATATCGCTCTCTCAGCATAAATCGTACCGACCACATTTATGTCCCTTTTCGCTAGCTCGCCCACCAGCCTGTCCGCCATCCTGTTCGAACTAACCTTGTTCAGGATAGCCCCGGTGTCCTCCACCCCAGCACCATTAGCCAGCGCTTTTACCTTTGCCGCCAGTTCCACTGACTCGAGCGAAGGTTCAACCACCACCAGCACCCTGTCTATACCGATGTCCACACCCCTGCCAAAATGCTCCACCCCGGCTTCCATATCAACGATAACCACCTCGTCTTCGTCTAGGGAAAGTTTGACAAGGAACTCGCGGCTCAACACCCCCATGGGACAGGCACAGCCCTCCAGTGCATGAACAATTTTGCCGATGTTTACCAGCCTCAAGCCGTCCCTCTGCTTGATGTACTCGGGTGGAATATCACTTACCCGGACTTTTTTCATATTGAGCACATCTGCCTTCACCTCAGATTTTCCAGCAGAAGTCACTCGCCTCATTTTGTTCTTGAGCCCCACTTTACCGCCAACCATCTCCATGATGGGTAACGGCGGCGCAGGAAAGCCCAGCATGCGGAACAGTCCTGAGTTGGACTCGTCGGAGTCCACCACCAGGACACGGTAGCCACGCCTCTTGAACTCGTACGCCAGCAGTGTGGCGATGACGCTCTTGCCACAGCCACCTTTGCCACAGACAGAAATCTTCATCTCCGCTCCTTCGTCCTACTTTGCCCTCGTCTTCACCGCCCTAGCGATGGCATCCGCAAAGCCCTGCAGGAAGTCCGCCTGGTAACGCTCCACCTCGCCTTCATCACACAGCCTAGCTAGCTGCGGGTCAATAGGTACCTGCGCCAGCAAGGGCGCACCCGCTAGGTTCGCCATATCCTCAGCACGGCTCTTGCCAAAAAGCTCTATCTTTTTTCCTGTCTCGGGCACCACGAAGTAGCTCATGTTCTCCACAACCCCCAGGATAGGTATATGCATCGCCTCCCGTACCATTTTGATCGCCTTGCGCACTACCATCGCCGCCAGCTCCTGGGGACTGAAAACGATGATCACACCCGATATCGGCAACGACTGCAGCACCGTAAGTGGGGCATCAGCCGTCCCCGGCGGCAGGTCAACTATCAGATAGTCCAGCCGTCCCCAGAGCACGTCCTCCCAGAACTGAGTTATCGCTCTGGCTATCAGGGGGCCCCTCCAGATGACGGCATCGTCCTCGTGTGGCAACAGCAAATTTACCGACATAATCTCGATGCCCAGATGAGTGAGCACCGGCAGAAGACCGGTCTTGCCCCCCTCAGGGCGCTCGGCAATGCCGAACATCTTTGGTATGCTTGGTCCAGTAATATCGGCATCAAGTATGCCGACATCAAACCCGCTTCTTGCTAGCGCCACCGCTGCCAGGCTGCTTATCAGTGACTTTCCCACCCCGCCCTTGCCACTCATCACTGCAATGACACTGCCGATCTCATTGAGCTCCCTGGGGGGTATCTCGGCAAACTCGACATTCACCTCGCCTACATTAGGAACCTTCCCGACCGCCTCCTTCACCTTCGCTTTTAGCCATTCCTGCGACCCCGGGCTCAGCGCCGCTGAGGCAAGGGAGATGTCCACCCTGCGGTCACTTACCTCGACATGCCTGACCAGATTAAGGCTTGATACACTCCGCCTCACCCCAGGCACCAGCACCTCTTCAATGCCTTTCAGTACCTGTTCCCGGTCTATCAATGCTTACCTCCTGGCGATAACCACGCATTGCTTATTCTACGGGTCTGTTTTAAGTATTGCAACAAAGCCTCATATCTGGCTTGGTCTCTATAGCCCCTTGTGGGCCACACCAATGCTAAAATACGTGGCATCTACTACTGCTAGCGCGCACTACTATAATTAAAGAGACCCATGCCGAACGTCGTCATGCCCACTGAACGTCGGCTCAGCCCTGGCTTTTCAGTTCCTACACCCCGACTTCGGTCTCTTTTGCTGCTCCTTTTTCGCCTCTACTCTCTCCCTGAGATAGCTGAGCCCCTTTTTGCTCATCGGCTAAGCAAACTCACAAATAGCCGGCAAAGTGCCCTGGACATAATGGGTTGGTGAATAAGCTCACGAAACTACACTCCTCCGGCTGAAGAAGTAACCACACCGGGTAGACCACCTCCTGCTTGCACCAAGGAACGACCACGGAGGAGAAGCGTCACTGAAGTCGAACCATAGGCAATGGCAGCGGGTACCACACGGCGAATGACGGATAGGGCACGCCGGGGTGCTGTGAACCGGGAGACTCAAACGGCACCTGCCACTCATGCCCCTTGCCGCAGTAAAAATACCGCATAAGCTAGCTCGAGGCTGTCTCCTTCCGCCTTGATCTCCTTACCGTTGACAAGCGCATCCGCTACTTTGTGCCTCACCGAGCTTAAGACATGCCGGAAGGTGGCGCGGGAAGGGCTACGCCACGCTGCTTCAAACAGGTCAACAGGCTATCCAGCAACGGACATAGCTTTTGGTCTCTCTGGCGGCATTGGTGTCTGCCAGATTGGACACAAATATAAAGGAATTGCTCTACAGGGATACGCTCTTATTCAACTTACACGGGTACGGGACTACTGAAACTTCACCGAGTTAATGATGTCGGTCTCTAAAGTGGCAGGAATAAAGGGGAAATAAAGCGGCAGGGTAAACACCTCAATGATAACCCACTTACCGTTTCTGACCAGCCCGACTATACTACTGTCGTATTTGCCGGCTGCCCCGGTATAGGTCACCTCAGCCTGGGTTACTCTGGTGCCGTCGATGGTGATTTCTCTTGCATCAAAAGTGTTGATCGTCTTGTTTCCGTCCGCTACCAGATGTGCTGTGAACACCGTTTTCAGATCGGCGCCTTCAGATTGGTCGCGGACAATAACCCTGGCAGCGGGCACATTGTAATTGCCGGCGCCAACACGCCAGACGACTTTCGATCCCAAGTCCCCGGTCTTTGGCTTCCAGTCACCGGGGTACTTTAGAGAAAAATTGTAGTCAGAATTAGTATAAGTAGCCCATTCCGCAACCTGAGTGGCAGCGGGCTGCGGTCTATACAGACCGGTCCTCACCTCCAGCGGCTTTCCGATTCTGAGATACCGGTCAGTAGTGGCGTCATATGGCGGCCATTCGATGAGCCCCGGAACACTGGGGCTCCCTGTCCTGGCAAATTGTACCCACATGGAGACCATCGCCTTAGCCACCTCCACATCCACGGCGCACATGTCCTGCCTTTTGCTCAAGTCGGAAAACAGGTAAGTTGTGCTGAGACAATGGCTGCCGCCTCCAGCACCGCAGGGACCGTGGTCAAAGACCCATACATATACAGGGGATGAAACCGAACTCATAGCCGAAGCAATGGCTTTATCGAAATACTGGTTCCATGACCCGGCAAGGTCGTTGCTCCCGCTACCTATCATAAGGGGCACATTATGCTGTTTGCCTGCCTGAAAAATGTTGAGCGGGTAGTCAGGCAGGAACCATCCGTCTACATTTGGTAGCTGTAGATCGCCCCCGGTGGTGCTGACAGGCACTGCTGCCACGATCTTGTCAGCGCTTAGAGCACGCAGTGCAGCCAAGAGATCAGGGGTACCAGAAACCTCGAGTTTAGCTACCAGCGCCTCTCCCCGCTTTTTCATCTCTTCCAGAGGCGGGGTCCGGCTGTTACCATACATTCCAGCATCGGCGATAGCTTTATGAAAGAGTCCTTTACCAAAAGGCGATGCCATGAGAAACAGCACCGATTCGCCGCCTGCAGAACAACCATATATTGTCACGTTGTTGGGGTCGCCACCGAAGGCAGAAATGTTTCTCTGTACCCACTGCAAAGCGGCTACCTGATCCATAAGACCATAATTACCGGAAACCCTCTTCTCCGATTCCTTATCAAGAAGAGGATGTGCAAAGAAGCCCAGACCACCTAACCGGTAGGCAATTGACACTGCGACCACATTGTTCTCCCGGGCAAAGTAAGACAGATCAAGTCTGGAGGAACCTATTACCATAGCACCACCGTGGATGTAGACAAACACCGGCAGGCGGTCGGCTGTGCTCTTAGCAGGGGTAAATACGTTAAGGTAGAGGCAGTCCTCGCTCTGCTTTGCCTCTTCAGCCGTCAAACGTGTCCTCTGCTGGGGACAGATGGGGGCATATTCCTTGCAGTCGAGTACACCGCTCCAGGGTTTGAGAGGTTGAGGTGGTTTCCAGCGCAAATCGCCCACAGGTGGTGCCGCGAAGGGTATACCCTTGTAGACACGAACTTCCTTATCAGCCTCCCCGACCACCACTCCAGCAACCAGCCCGGCATCGGTCTTAATAGGGTCAGTTATTGGAGGGGCGATGACTTGTTTTTCCCCACAGGCTACGGCTATCAATGCTATCAGCGCCAGCAAGACTAGAATTGCTAACAGTCTGCTATACAAGCGGTCTCGCATGCCACCCTCCTCCACAGTTTGGTATATATCATATCATAAACAACGAGCTAACTATCGTCAACGCATGACCGCAGCACTTCAGGCTGACAGCCAGCGATAGAAGACAGACTCCGTATTGCAAGATAGGACAGCTATTGGACCGTGCTTTTATTCAGCGGGCATCTGCATTATACTTATGTACAGCAACAGGTCTTTTCAAAACCACGCAAAGGAGGTAGAAATCAGACTAATCCTGGTAAGACACGGTGAAACACCGTGGAACAGAGAGAGGCGGGTGCAAGGTGGGGGCAGTGATACTGAACTCAGCGAAACAGGCAAAGTACAGGCGCAAAGGCTGGGTGAAGCCCTGAGCAACATAAAAGTAGACGCCATCTACTCCAGTCCATTGAAACGCGCCCTGGACACCGCCCGCATAATCGCCAGCTATCATAAGTTACCGGTAGAAGTCGAGCCGGATTTCCGTGAGATCGAAGCTGGTGAACTTGAAGGGCTATCGCTGGCAGAATTCAGCACCAGCTTTGGTCAGTTCATCCTCCGCTGGCGAGAAGGTAATGGACAGGAAAAACTGCCTGGCGGAGAAAGCGTTGCCGACCTTGAGGAAAGGGTGTGGTATGGCATTCAGCGGATTAAGGCGAAACATGATAGCGGCACAGTCATCCTCGTCACTCATTTCTTCTGCGTTGTGGTTGCTATCTGCAAAGCCCTGGGCTGGCCACTGACCACACTGGAGCGCCTTCGTGTCCAGACTGGTAGTATGAGTATCGTCGACCTTAACGAAAACCAGCCACGGCTGGTGCTGCTGGGTGATACCTGCCATTTGAAGGACATCCCGAATAACAGATGACGGCATCAGAACGAGAAGCAGCCTCCAGCACCCTGACAGAAAGAGTCACCTTATTCATCAACGAACACCGCCTATTTGCCCCGGGTGAAAAAGTGGTGGTAGCCGTTTCCGGTGGTGCCGATTCGGTCTGTCTGTTCCATATCCTGTGGCAACTTGGAGGAAAATTAGATATAGAATTACTCATAGCCCACCTCAACCATAAGTTGCGCGGTGCCGAATCCGATGTCGATGCCGCCTACGTGGCTGAGCTGGCTAAAAGGTTCTCGGTGCCAGCCGTCATCGAAACTGAAGATGTCGGCGCTTACCATAAGAAGCAAGGTGGCTCTCTCGAAGAGGTTGCCCGCGAGTTGCGCTACGCTTTCTTCGCCAGGACAGCGGAAAGAGCAGGTGCCAGCAAAGTAGCGGTGGGACATACCCGAGATGACAACGTTGAGACCATCCTGATGCATCTGCTCCGAGGTACCGGCTTAGCCGGGCTGCGGGGCTTATTGCCAAGCTCAAAGATAAAATGTCCCGGGCGGGTCACGCCCCTGGAATTGATACGCCCCATTCTTGAAATCAACCGCCAGGAGGCTATCGTCTACTGCCAACAGCATGAGTTGCAGCCACGGAGTGATTCCTCCAACACATCGCTGCGGTTCCTGAGAAACCGCATCCGCCTAGAGTTACTACCTATGTTGCGCAGTTATAATCCGAATATCGACAATACCCTACTCCGCCTTAGCGTCATCGCCCGGGACGACACCGCCTTTCTTGAACAGGAAACTGAAGTGCACTGGCGCAGGCTAGCAAAGGAAGAAAACAACGTCATTTATCTCGATAGCACCAGACTGTCCACCCTGCCTCCTTCACTGCAGAGGCAGATTTTCAGGAAAGCCATAGAAAAACTGAAGGGGGACCTGAGGGACATCGAAACTGATCACACTGAAGCAATGCTCTCACTCCTCAAGAAGCCAGCAGGGAAAAGTTTGAGCTTGCCCCATGGTCTGCACCTGTTCACAGAGTATGGTAATCTGGTGCTGACACCATTGCCCTCACCCCCTTGCCCATTTCCACCCATCCACGACAGCTTTCACCTTAACATCCCCGGCGAGGCCATAATCACCGGCTGGAAAATCACCGCCACTATTCTAGACCACCCACTCAACGAGGATGACCCATTCGCTGCAGACCTCGATCTGGAAAAGTGTGGCACCAAACTGATGATACGTGCCCGCCAGCCCGGTGATCGGTTCCAGCCGCTGGGCATGAAAGAGACAAAAAAACTCCAGGATTTCATGGTCGACTGTAAAATACCCAGAACCTGGCGGGATAGAATACCTCTAGTCTGCTCGCCCACCCACATTCTCTGGGTAGTTGGCTGGCGCATAAGCGACGTTGCCCGAATAGATATTGACACCAGGCAGGTCCTGCATTTAAAATTCGAGGGACTGGAGCGATGCCAGCAGTGAGCCTGGAGTTGCGTTTGCGACGGTTGAAAGTAGATGAAGCACTGCCCATGCTGGACAAATATCTGAACGATGCTTTCCTCAGCGGTATCTCTTCAGTACGCATCGTCCACGGCAAGGGCAGCGGCACCTTGCGCCGCGCCGTCCACCAGGTGCTAAGCGAACATCCTCTGGTCAAGTCCTTCCGCCTTGGTTGCTGGGGAGAAGGTGACACCGGCGTAACTATCGTCGAACTGGCGAACCACTGAGGCAGCAGGACTCGTCAAACAATTAAACAAGGAGGTTACAAAATGAAAAGGTTCGCTCTAGCAGTAATCGTGCTCTCAATCCTGACAGCCGGCATCCTACTATCCTGTGCAGCACCCAAAGCTGCTGTCTACACTGACGATACCAAAACGATATTCGTCAAGGTCAACGAAGAGTTCACCATCGGTATACCCGCTAACCCCACCACTGGCCATCAGTGGACAGCGAGCCACGACACCTCGTTAATAAGTCTGGTAGACAGTAAATACAAAGCATCCAAACAGGCTAAAGAGCTTGTCGGCGCTGGCGGTATGCAGTACTTCAAGTTCAAAGCACTGAAAGCTGGTATGGTTGTAATAAGCTTCAGTTACCAGCGCCCTAATGAGGGTATAATTATTGACACCAAGTCGTTCAACGTGGTCATAGAATAGGACCACAAGATGCGCATAAAAAGCGTAACTGTCCCCTGCCGGATCTGGTACGAGGAGAGCAAGCGCTGCCTGGAGTTCCCCGAGACCTGGGAAATTGCCCTGTGCGCAATGCACGGACATGAAGCCCCGAAACTTTCCTCAACCAGCATAAAGGCGGCAATCTCTAACCCTGTCGGTACTTCCCGCCTTAAAGAACTGGCCCGAGGTAAGAACGAAGTAGCCATAATTTTCGACGATATCTCCCGCCCTACCAGAGTCGCCGAAATTGTGCCACACATCCTCGCTGAACTTCGTGCTGTCAATATTCCGGACAGGGCTATCAGGTTCATCTGTGCCACCGGTTGCCACGGTGCCCACACCTTCATCGACTTCCAGAAAAAGCTTGGCACCGAGGTGATGGACAACTTTCCCGTCTACAATCACAATGTCTACGAGAACTGCACCTATGTGGGCGAGACATCTCAAGGAACAAAACTATCGGTTAACTCCGAGGTCATGGGCTGTGACCTGAAGATTGCCATCGGCTCAGTCGTCCCCCATCCCCAGACCGGCTTCGGTGGCGGCGGTAAGATCGTCCTTCCCGGCATTGCCTCCATAGACTCCATCGAGGCTTTCCACCGCCTTGAATTCAAAGCCAGAGAGGAAGGTAAATGGGGCACTGTCGGTCCCGGAAACTACGCTGACAACCCCATGGTCAAAGATTTCACCGAAGCTGCCAGGATCGCCGGGCTCGACTTCAAAATCGACACACTGGTCAACGGCAAAGGCGAGCCCTGTGCCGTCTTCGCCGGCAAACCTGAAGCGGTATACTACCAGGCGGTGAACCATGCCGTCACACATTACGCCACCAAAAGTATTCCCGACGCCGACATCGTCGTGGTAAACACCTACGCCAAGGGCAATGAAGCGATCGTCGGCTTGCTCATCGGCATACCCATGCTGATGGCTAAGGGTGGCGATCTGGTGCTCATCATGGACTGCCCTGCGGGCCAGGTTGTACATTACCTCCTGGGTAGCTTCGGTACCAGAAGCAGAGGGCGCCTCTTCAATGCTGTGAACTACAAGCTCCCCTGGCTGAAAAGGGTGATCGTCCTCTGTCCCCAGTTCGAGAAGTCCACCACAGACTGGCTCGCCATCCCTGACGCCGTCTGGGTAAAGACTTGGGAAGAGGTGCTGGAAATACTGCGCCGCGACTTTCCTAACGAAGCGAAGGTAGCTATTGTTCCCGACGGAACCATCCAGTACCTTGCTCCCCAGCAGTCCTGATCTCTGTAGGGGCAGGAAGTGCCACAGGTGACTGACAGAACAGAACAGTTCAAATCAGAAGCCAGCCGGGCAGGGGCTAAAGTACAGGAGTTTAGCTCTGTTTCCGAAGCTTCCGATTTTATCACCAGCCTCGCCCGGCAGCACGCTGCCACGAAAGTGGTGCTAGCAGTACCATCACCTGCCGGGCTCAGCACGCTGGACGACCGGTTGAGAAAAGAAGGCATAGAGGTGACAGTTGCCCAGCAGTGCAAGTCTGAAAGCGAACAGCAGAAGCTGAGAGAGACATGCACTCAAGCTGACATCGGCATCTCTGAAGCCACCGTTGCCATAGCCGAGACCGGCACCCTGGTCATCGCCAGCAACGACGGTAGCTCACGTCTCATTGCAGTACTGCCCCGTCTTCATATCACCATGGTCGACTGCAAGAACGTTGTCGCTACTATGGAAGAGGCTATCCTCAGCATAAAATCGTTTGGCGGCACATCGGACAGCCTTGTTCCCACCTACGTGACCTACATCACGGGCAGAAACACCACCGCTGATATTCCTGGTGCCCTGCTCGCCCGCGCCCAGGGTCCCGCTGAAGAGCATATCCTGCTAATGCATTTTTAAAGGATAAACACATGTCACGAACCATGTCCCGGCAGGTATCCAGAGCGCTCAACGACCAGAACCTGCAAACGGCGCTCTCGAGACTGGTCTCCCTAATCAAAATTGGTAGGCAGATAGCCTTTGCCGGCGTGGACTTCGATGGCTTGAGCCGCGAGATCCGCATGGTGAAAGAGAGGGCGATAGCCGACCTTCCCAGGCTGGCAGAGGAGTTCAAGAAAAAAGCTGCCGCATCCGGTGCCATTATATATGAGGCTAGGGATGCCAAAGAGGCAAATGCCTACGTGCTCAATCTAGCACGAGGGAAAGGAATAAAACGCATCGTCAAGTCAAAGTCCATGCTCACCGAAGAGATCGGGCTGCGGGAGCACTTGGAAAAAGCTGGCATCGAGGTCACCGAGACCGACATCGGGGAATGGATTATACAGCTCGCCGGAGAAAAACCGGCACACCTTGTCGGTCCGGCAATACACAAGACGATCGAGCAGGTGGCTGAACTTTTCTCTAGAGCTACAGGACAGAAGCTACAGCCGGAGCCGCAGCTTTTGCTCGACGTCGCCCGTAATACACTGCGACAGCGCTATATCGATGCCCAGATGGGTATCTCTGGCGCCAACATGGCAATCGCCGAGACCGGAACCCTGGCTATCGTCACCAACGAGGGCAACGGCTGTATGGTGACCACACTGCCACCAGTACACGTAGCCATCGTGGGCTACGAGAAAATGGTCGCCACCTGGGAGGACACCGCTGCCATCCTCCGTCTCCTCAGCCGTTCTACCGCCAGTATGAAGATGCCAATATATGTTTCCTACATCACCGGTCCCAGCCATATTGCCTCCTCGACGGGCACATCCGTCAAAGGTGCTACCGGTCCCGCCGAGCTCCACATCGTGCTCGTGGACAACAACCGCTGGCAGATGTGGCAATCCCCTGATTTCAGGGAAGCCCTTTACTGCATCAAATGCGGGGCCTGCCTCAATGTCTGCCCTGTCTTCACCTCTCTTGCCGGTCAGATATATGGCTATATCTACCAAGGTGGCATCGGTGCCGTACTGACCGCCTTCCATCACGGACTGGAAAAGGCGCGCGACCCTGCCAGCCTCTGTCTAGGCTGCATGACTTGCAGGGAAGTCTGTCCGGCACGCATCGACATACCGCAACTAGTGCTCCGCCTCAAATCACTGATTGCCGAAAAGAAAGGCTTGCCGTGGACAGAGCGCTTCACCTACAGCGCCTTCCTAAAGCATCCGCAGCGCCTGGACGCCGCCGCCAAGGCCGTATACTATCTTGAGAGAGAGTTCGCCGATGCAGACTCTATGGTGCGCCATCTACCCCGCCCCCTGAATGTACTCACAGATGCCATATCGTTGCCAGTCATATCGCCGCAGCCCCTGCGCCAGCGGCTGGCACACCTTTCCCGTCCCGGTACCACTGGTCAACCTAAAGTAGCCTTCTACGCCGGCTGCATCGGCAACTACATCTACCCGGAGACTTGCGAGCAGGCGGTGGAGACACTGCAACGGCACGGCGCCGACGTCTATTTTCCCGCTGAGCAAGGCTGCTGCGGTGCCCCGGCGTACTTCTCCGGTGACACCGCCACCAGTCTCAGCCTAGCGGAGACCAATATCACCGCACTGGAAAAGTACAGCCCCAATTATATCGTCACCCTCTGCCCCGGCTGCGCTGTGATGCTGAAGCAAAAATATCCTTTTCTCACCGCCGAAAATCCCTCCCTTAACCAGCAGGCTATGGCGATAGCCGATAAGGTGCGTGACTACTCTCAGTTGATGCTCCATCTTGCACCCGGGCTCGCGCCAGCAGCGTCCCCCGGGCAAAAGGTTACCTATCACGACCCCTGCCACCTGAAACGGGGCTTGGGTATAGTCGCCGAACCCAGAGAACTCCTCCAGCGCCTGGGCTATGAAATAGTGGAATTGGCTGATTCAGACGCCTGCTGCGGCTTCGGCGGCAGGGTGGTGCTCGACTATCCCCAGCTATCAGCCTCGGTGCTCAGGCGAAAGCTGGATGCCATCGAAGCCACCGGCACCACCACTGTGGTCACGAGCTGTCTCCCCTGCGTCCTACAACTACGGGGCGGGCTGGATAAACGCCACAGCCCCATCAAAATCCGTCACATAGCCGAGCTCATGGCAGAATGCTGACCTGTACTACCACCCTGACAAAACAACCATTCGAACACTGCCTCCAGAACTGTTTCGTTTGTGACCATTGACAATGGGGTATACTAAATATCAGAAAATCGGCAGCGACATTGTGGGAGATACGACATTAAACAGCTTTCACCGACTCTGATGCATGTGATTATCTGGGTGCCCTGGGCTATCCTGCTGGTAATCGGCTGGACTGTGTCACCGCTACCCAACGGGGCTTTCGGCACAGTCTCGGGCTGGTTCTCTGCAGGGCTGTTCAGCCTCGGTCTGCTCTCAGCCGGGCTCTTCTCCGCAGGTGTCTATTCAGCAGGGCTATTCTCTATTGGCATCTTTTCAGCCGGCGTATTCTCGGTGGGCATCTTTTCATTCGGCACTTACTCTATCGGCATCTGGGCATCAGGGCAATACCCCATCGGCATTTTTACCGGTAAGCTAAAATAGCTTCAGCAAAAACTCCAGTTAGGATGCACGGCACCTTGGATGGGGAGAAGGCAGCGATAGCCATTCTCCAAAGCTGTTATTTGCCATCCGGGTGCTCGTGCTGGCATACTTAATGCCGCTATGTCTGAGCTGGGTATACCATCACTTTTGCTTATCGCCCTGGGACTCTCCCCCGACTGCTTTGCCGTCGCCCTGAGCGGCAGCACTACTGTGAAGTCCACATCCCGAACCCCCATGCTCCGCCTGGCGGTGGCTTTCGGCCTGTTTCAGGCAGGAATGCCGGTAGTAGGCTGGCTCGTCGGGCAGACGGTGGTGGATATAGTGGCTGCTTACGACCACTGGATAGCTTTCGCACTTCTGGCATTCGTCGGCGCCAGAATGGTCTGGGAATCTTTTCGGGACGAGACAGAAAGAAAGCGCACCGATATCACCAGAGGTGCCATGCTTCTCGGGCTTGCCGCAGCCACCAGTATCGATGCCCTGGCTCTGGGGGTGGTGTTTGCCTTCACAAAGGTGAACCTACTCCTCGCCTGCCCCATCATCGGCATCGTTGCCTTCGCCATGACCGTAGTCGGCTATACGGTGGGGAGAAAAGCCAGCAGTTACATTGGAAAGTATGCCGAGCTCGGCGGCGGCATCATCCTAATAGCCATCGGTATCCGAATTCTCATCAGCCACCTCCTCTAGCCCTTATCTCGCGCACCACAAGCTCCTTGTAAGCCGACATCAACCGCTTTGTTACCGATCCTAGCTTACCACCACCGATAGCCACGCCTTCAACCTGTGTTAACGGCATGATCTCGATTGTGGAGCTGGTGAGAAATACCTCGTCAGCCCGGAACAAGTCTTTAAACCCTACCTCTGCCACCGTAAAGCCTATCCCCAGAGACTGTGCCAGCTCCAGCACCACCTCTCTGGTCACCCCGGGCAAAGCTCCGCTCTCTACCGGCGGTGTGCACAACGCCCCATTTCTCACCAGGAAGATATTGCTGGCACTGCACTCCACGACCAATCCCCGCTCATTGAGCAACAAAGCTTCATCGGCACCGGCAGTCCTAGCTTCGGTCCGGGCGAGGACGTTTTCCAGCCATGATGTGCTCTTGTGCTTTGCCGAAGGAGAACCGCTGTTGCGCCTCACCGAGGAAATTACCACCCGATAGCCACGCTGGTAGACCTCGTCAGACAAAGGCGCCAGCTTGCGAGCGACTATGAACACCGTGGGCTCACGGCAGGTCGCTGGGTCAGGGACTATCTCCCCTACCCCGGCAGACACGGTAAGCCTGATACGGGCATCGCTCAAATTGTTAGCCTTCAACACCTGATAACAGGCATCTCCCAAATCAAAATTGCCAAGCCTTGGAGCCATCCCCAGCGCTTCAGCCGATTTCATGAGCCTAGCAAGATGGCGTTCGAGGCGAAATATATGCCCATCATAAGAACGCATCGTCTCGAAAAGTCCGAAACCGAGCAAAAAACCATAGTCAAATGCCGAAACCCTCGCCTCAGAAGCTGGCACCAATCTGCCATTGAAATAGACGGTCTCTTCCATGAGTCCCCTTACCATACCGGCCTGGTAAAGCTTAAGAAGTTAGCCAGTAAATTATGCCCCACCTCGGTAAGTATCGATTCCGGATGCACCTGTATCCCCTCGACCACATAGTTCTTGTGCCTTACTCCCATTACCTCGCCGTCCTCAGTTTCGGCGGTTATCTCCAGGCATTCTGGTAGTCCCTCTTTTTTGACCACCAGCGAGTGGTAGCGGGCAGCAGCGAAGGGGTTTTCTATACCACGGTAGATAGACTTTCCATCGTGGTATATCAGCGAGGCCTTACCATGTGTCGGCACCCGGGCACGTCCCACAATACCGCCGTAAACGTAGCCGATGCACTGATGCCCCAGGCAGACGCCGAGGACAGGTTTCTTACCGCCAAAATACCTGACCACATCATTGGAGATGCCAGCTTCCAGCGGGGTGCACGGTCCCGGTGATATCACGATATGGCTG
This sequence comes from Dehalococcoidia bacterium, assembly GCA_034435835.1. Taxonomy (GTDB): domain Bacteria; phylum Chloroflexota; class Dehalococcoidia; order GIF9; family UBA5629; genus CALJTV01. The sequence continues at coordinate 18,469 of DAOTWF010000018.1, forward strand.
GGAGCAAGCCTTTCTATTTCTTCCAGGGTGATAGCATCATTGCGGAATACCAAGGGTTCCCACCCCAGCTCCCCCAGGTATTGCGCCAGGTTGTAGACAAAAGAATCGTAATTATCAATGACCAATACCATCAGGTCTCCACCGCCACCCTAGGCGCCAGCCGCAACGCCTGAACCAGCGCCCTAGCTTTGTCCAGCGTCTCCTGATATTCCGCCTCAGGTTCAGAGTCATATACGATGCCGCCGCCCACCTGGAAATAAGCCCTGTTGCCCTTTACCAGAATGGTGCGGATAACTATGTTCAGGTCCATATTATCGCCGAAGCTCAGATAGCCAATGGAGCCCGTGTATACGCTCCTCCTCGTGGGCTCGAGCTCGTCGATGATCTCCATCGCCCTCACCTTGGGCGCACCGGTGATGGAACCACCCGGAAAGGAAGCCTTGAGCAGGTCGATGCGCGTCTTGTCCGGACGCAACCTGCCGACCACTGTCGATGTCAGATGGAATACCGTGGGAAAGGTCTCCAGTATCGCCAGTTCGGTCACCCTCACTGTGCCATAGCGACATACCCTGCCCAGGTCATTCCGCTCTAGGTCAACGATCATAACATTCTCCGCCCGATCCTTTATGCTGCTAAGCAGTTCCTTTGCCAGCCTCTCATCCTCTTCGGCTGTCCTGCCCCGTGGCCTGGTGCCCTTTATCGGTCTGGTCTCCACCCAGTCACCATCAACTTTAAGGAACCTTTCCGGGGAGGCGCTGACAATGGTCACCTCATCAAAGTTGAGGTAACTGGCGAAAGGTGCCGGGTTTATTTCTCGCAGGCGTCGGTAAAGCTCATAGGGGTGCACGGTTAGCTCAGCCTCGAACCGCTGCGAGAGGTTGACTTGAAAGACGTCGCCGGCAGCGATGTAGTCCCTTACTTTCTGCACCGCCTTTATGTACCCGTTCGTGGTGAAATTGGACTTGAGCACCAGCTCCCGCCCCTCTTTTGTCCCACACCCAGCATCTTCTGTGGGTTTTTGTATACTGTACCTGCATGACAGCCTGTATTCCATCTCCTCAAGCCGCCCCTGGGCACGCCTTAACCGGCGCGTCCTATCAAGCTCGGGAAAACCGTTCGAAATAACATAACACCTTTTCGCCAGATTATCGAACGCCAGGACAGCGTCATAGAACCCAAAATAGCTTTCCGGCAACTGAAGATCATCCGCTGCCGAGGTGGGCAGACGTTCAATGAAGTGGCACAAGTCGTAAGCCAGGTATCCCACAGCCCCACCGACGAATGGGACCGGAGCGGAAAAATCGCCAACTTTGCACCTCTCAAGCAGGCTGCCGAGGGCATCAAAAGGGTTGCCCTCGAACCTCTGCTCGCCTTCCTCTGTGATAATGCTGATTTCCCTGCCCCGGCTCTTCATTACCAGAAAGGGATCAACGCCGATAAAGGAGAACCTGCCCAGCCTTTGAGGGTCCATGCCGCTATCTAGAAAAACAGCGTGCCGCTCCTGATAGAAGCGGTCGAAAGCTTCCAGTGGCGATAGCCAGCCGGGCAGCTCTTCAATCAGCGGAAACCGATATCTGTCCACCCAGTGTAGCCTCTCCCGATTTTTAACCGCTAAGGACCTTCTTCACGGTCACACCTATCTCAGCCGGGCTGTGTGCGATAGCCACCCCAGCAGCCTCAAGGGCTGCTATCTTGTCCTGTGCCCGCCCTGAGCTGCCGCTGATGATGGCGCCGGCATGGCCCATTCTTCTCCCTGGCGGCGCCGTCGCCCCGGCAACAAAGGCGACCACGGGTTTAGTCATTTTCTCTTTTATAAAGGCAGCGGACTCCTGCTCCGCGGTGCCACCGATCTCGCCTATCAGCACCACCGCCTCAGTACCCTCATCCTGCTGGAAAAGCCGCAAAATGTCAACAAAGGTGCTGCCTGGCAATGGGTCGCCACCGATGCCCACACAGGTCGATTGCCCTATACCCAGAGCAGTAAGTTGCGCCACCGCCTCATAGGTAAGCGTGCCGCTCCGCGAGACCACGCCGACCTTGCCCGGCATGTGTATCTCGCCGACCATAATGCCCACCTTGCACTTACCCGGTGAGATGATGCCAGGGCAGTTGGGACCGATGAGCCGTGTAGGTTTACCCCTGATATAACTGTGCACCATCACCATGTCCAGCACCGGGATCCCTTCAGTAATACATACCACCAGTGGGATTTTGGCATCCGCCGCTTCCAGAATAGCATCGGCGGCGAAAGGGGCTGGCACAAAGATAATGCTGGCATTGGCACCGGTCTCCCTCACTGCCGCCTCCACTGTATTGAAAACAGGCACTCCGAACACAGTACTGCCACCCTTTCCTGGTGTGACGCCAGCCACCACCTTTGTGCCGTACTCGATGCACCTCTGGGTATGAAAGCTGCCTTCACCACCAGTTATTCCCTGCACCAGCAACCTAGTGTTTTCGTCAACAAGAATGCTCACCATACACCTCCTGTGTCGCTGCAAGCAGGTTCTTATCTGGCAGACGCCGCAGCCGAGACCGCCTTCCTGGCAGCGTCATAAAAGTCGACGGCCTCGATGAACTCTATTCCGGATTCCTTCAATATGTGCTTTCCCTCCTCCACATTTGTCCCTGCCAGCCGTATTACCAGCGGTACCTTAACATCCACCTCCCGCTTCGCCTCCACAATCCCTTGAGCGATGACATCTGCCCTTGCCATGCCGCCGAATATATTGACCAGCACTGCTCTCACTGCAGGATCAGCGGAAAAAATTTTGAACGCATTGACCACCCGCTCGGTATTGTTTACCGTGCCGATATCCAAGAAATTGGCTGGTCTGCCGCCAGCCTGAGTTATCAGGTCCATGACCGCCATCGCCAAGCCAGCCCCATTCACGATACAGGCGATATTTCCATCGAGTTTGATGTAGTTTTTGATGCCCATGTCGCTCGCCCTGACTTCCAGCGGATCCTCCTGCTCCACGTCGCGGAGCTCCTCAATATCACGATGGCGGAAAAGGGCGTTGTCATCAAAGTTCAGCTTGGCATCCAGCGCCAGCAGCCTGCCGTCAGCGGTCACCGCCAGAGGATTTATTTCAGCTAGAGAGCAGTCCTTAGCCATGAATAACCTGTAAAGGTTAGCCATCAGCTCAGCCGCAGGCCTTATCTGCGGCTGCCCCAGCCCCATACCATAGGCAAGCTTCCGACCCTGAAATGCCTGGAAACCAACGGCAGGGTCGACATAAGCCTTCAGTATCTTCTCCGGCGTCGTCCTGGCAACCTCCTCGATATCCACCCCGCCGGCTTCACTGGCCATCATCACCGGCATCCTGGTGGAGTTATCCACGATGATGCTGAGATAAAGCTCTTTCTGAACATCCAGAGCCCTTTCCACCAGCACCCTGCTCACCGGCACCCCTTCAGCCGTCGTCTGATAGGTCACCAGGCTTTTACCCAGCATCTCGCCAGCCAGCCTCCCAGCCTCTTCCGGGCTGTCAGCCACCTTAATACCACCGGCTTTGCCCCTGCCACCGGCAAACACCTGCGCTTTGATGACTACCCTGCCACCGAGTGCCTTCGCTATCTCTCTGGCTTCCCCCGCCATGGATGCCACCCTGCCCTCAGGTACCGGGATGCCAAACTCAGCCAGCAGCGCCTTTGCCTGATATTCGTGGACCTTCATCTCCGTCTCCTTGGTTCTAACTGTCTCCGGGCTGAAAAACCAGCCGCTATCTTAACAGCCGAACGGAGGGGGTGGGATTCGAACCCACGTTCGCTTGCGCGAAAGCGGTTTTCAAGACCGCCGCCATAGTCCGCTCGGCCACCCCTCCCGAGCCACACTAGTATAGGAAAACTGCCCTATCGCTGCAAGCGAAACCTAAGCAACATCAGTATCTCAATGAACAGGGCTGAGAGCTAGAAAGAGGTGAGTATGTCTTCTATCTCCTGCTGGCTGGCGAATTCTCCCAGCGTTACCTGCTGCACAATGCCATCGGCGTCTATGAACACCGTCTTGGGGATCTCCGATACCTGATAAAGCCCGGCAACCTTCTTTTCGGCATCGAAGATGACCGTGAAAGTGTACTTGTTGTCCTGAATGAATTGTTTTACACCGTCAACGAACTGATTCTGGCTCACCGCCACCGCCAGCACCACCACCCCCTTCTCCCGCCATGCCTCGTGTACTGCCTGGATATAGGGCATCTCCTTCTTGCAGGGCTCACACCAGGTTGCCCAGAAGTTGAGCACCACCTTATTCCCCTGAAGCTCACTAAGGGTGACGCTTTTACCGTCCAGGGACTTGATAGTGAAATCAGGGGCACGGTTGCCCAAATTTGTACCTATGGGAATAGCAGCCTTCGTCTTGAAAGGCTCACCGGCAACCTCAGCCCTTTCGCCGCCAGATGCCTTCGATACCACTCTGAAATAGTAGGTGGTGGCTGCTTCCAGCCCGCTGAGGCGCACCGAATGCTCTGTAACCAGGCTTTTAGCCTCCTCCGTCGCCAGCCCACAGGCTTCCGTCTTCCCGTATCTCACTTGGCTGGTCGCCGGTTTGTCAGTCTTCCAGACGATCACGGCGGTCTTATCGGTGAAGCTGGACACAGTAACATCCGAGATACCTGGCGGTGACGCGGTGGCAGGCGGCTGCGCCGATGGCTCCGATTGGGATGACGGCGGTTCAGATGCCACCGGTACCTCACCACCCCACTCAGAAAAGAGATAGTACAGGCCCGTGCCAGCAAAAAGGAGGACGAACAGCACGAAAAGCGCAAACGCCATTTTGAGTAGCATCTGCCTTAAGTCACCCGGCGCACCGGCTTCCCTGGTTGCTTCCCGGTAACGGTGCGCTGCAGGTGCTGCAGGTACACCGAACTGGCGCAGGTCGGTATGACCCACCCCCGCCGCCGCTGGGGCAAATGGTGCCTGATGAACAGGCTTCGGGGAGCGCACAGGCGGTGGTACACCGGAGCCGGAGCGTGTCACCACCACTGTATCACGTGCTGGCGCAGCCGATGGTAATGTGGCTGCCCCCCCATGCCCAGGCACGTATTGCTGCGAGGGCACATAGCGCGGTGGCACTGGCATAGACCCCATCCCTACCTGCACCACCCGATGCCTGGCTCCAAAAAGCAACCCGCAGCCGGTACAACGCCCGGAATCGAGGTCTATTGCTGAGCCGCACTGCGTACATACCGCACGGGCACCGCTCACATCCGCCGCAGCTACCTCAGAGAGTTGTGAAGGTGATGGAGAAAAGTTTCGAGTGCTGGGAAATGCCTGTCTGCTAGTAGACGCTGAAACAGCGAGGGGCACTGTTTCCTTCACTGGCTCATTGAGACAGAGAAAGCCGCATCTGGGACAGTATCTTGAGCGTTGGGGCAGCAACTCCTGGCAGCTAGGACATATCACCGCACCACAACTGCGGCAAAATCGTTCTCCCGGTGTCATGCTGGTATGGCACCGAGGACACAAGGCTATCCTTGGTTTCACTGGCTAGCCTACACCTCCAGATCTCGCGCTTCCGCCGTCCGTGACCGGTAACAACAATACATCATGCACCCATTATACACACAATTACAGACAAAAGTGGAATCCTAGCGGGCGCTCGCCGACGCCTCGGAAGGACTTGATAGGCTTCTCACCAGCTCGCCTATCTCCTCCATGCTCTTAAACTGCTCCACCTTTACTGCCCGGATGATGCCGTCTGGGTCAATGAACACAGACTTGGGCACGTAGGTGATGCGGTAAAGATCTGTAAGTGTACGCTTTTCTCCATCGTCCACTAGAATGGGGAAGGTAAACAGCCCTACTTGATACTTGTATTTTTCTTCTAGTGTCACAATCCTGTCCGTCCTGCCATCAATGCAAACCGTAATCATCGCCCAATCCGCGTCGGCGGAGTTCCGGTCAGCCCATTTTTCATCCTCATAGAATTCCCGGATATGAGGGAACTCGCCCAGGCAAGCAGCACAGAAAGTACTCCACAGGTTCAGGAACACCCATCTCCCTCTGAACTGGCTCAAACTTACCTGCTCACCGATGTAATATGGCGAACTGGGGTTGTTCGGAGAGTCAGGGTGGGAGTCCTTAAATGAAGGCAAAGTAAAGTCAGGTGCCCGCTCGCCCACAGAATACCCCCTAGCTACAAAGTTCATGGTAGTAAAACTCCCCGCCTGTGCAGTGGCTTCGTTTCCGCATTCATCGCGTGAGTTTATCTTGAAGTAATAAGTTTTGCCCGAGGTTAGCCCTCGCAGGTCGACAACATGGTCGGTAACCAACTGCCCCTTCTTCACAACCATGCCATATTCGGTGGTAGGACCATAAAGGACTTCTCCTTTAGCCGGCTCGTCCGTCCGCCATACTATGGTGGCGCCAACATCCGAATAACGGGTAACCTTTACGCCTGTTATCATCGGTGGCACCGTGTCCTTCAGTTTGAAATGCGCGGTGACGGTTTTCTTGGGGTCAAAGTTGATGCTCACTTCCTGAGAAGTGCTTTCTATCCCCTCCCACCGATCGAACGCATAGCAGGTTGCCGGCACAGCAGTAAGCACCAGATGCGTTCCAGGCTTAAAAGTGTCTCCTTCCGGTGACCAGACGATCTTGCCCCCGTCAGGCGGCACCACAACAGGAGCAAAGGCGTAGGTTCTGCCATTACCCTTGGCTGACTGAATCGACACTGGCTGGTGCCTTTCATCCCCACCACTGATCCTGTCGGCAATATACTTGCCTCCAACATATGAGCCCCAGACAAGGGAGACAAGCACACCCAGCACCAGCAAGCCTGCGCCAATTGGTCTAAACAGTCGCCTGAAACTACCAAAATCCCATTCGCGCCGTCCGCCACCTGCTCCAACCTCAGCCAGAATTGGGCTACGTGGCGTGGACACCGTCTGCTGTTCGCGCGGCACTGCTTTTTGGAAGTCCTGCACAGGCACAGCTTTACGTTCCTCAGTAGGTGGCGCTGCTCTGGGCGCCGCCCTTTCTATGCCGCTCACTGACGGGAAAAGCCAGCCACAGTTGGGACAGCGCCTTGTCCCCGGCTCAGTGTCAATCCCGCATTTTGGACAGATACGGCCTGAATTGACAGCGCGGTATTCGCCAGATCGCCCGCGCTCCGAAGGCTGTTTGCTTGACTGCTGCCTCTTTTGCCACAAGTGATAATTAGGATCCTCCCACCCACACTGGACACAAATTTTGGCTTCAACTACATGAGCGTTCGGACAGAGCCTTGACCTGCACCTGGGACATATCCGCTCCCCGATGTCATCCTCGTCAACCACCACCAGACACTTGGGGCACAGAACTTTCCCTGCCATTACACTCCACCAGAGAGGGGCATTGCTGGTAATTTTGCTGCCGTTAAGTGCGCCAGCGGCTTACTCGTACTCATCTGGTTGCTTCTTCACCCCTAACAGGCACACTCTGCATGGGACCAACATAGCCGCAGCTACGGCTGTCACGGCAACGCCCGAATGCCCTGCCTGTCCTAGTGCCACAGCGTGGGCACTGGTATCGGAGTGAACCATTGTTGTCATCGGAAGGCTCGCCTTGCCGCTTCTTCGATACCTGAAACGGTGGCTCGGTGAGCTCTAGTTTTCCCGCTGCAGTCATAGCTGTAAGCCGCAAGACGCGGTGCTCTAGGCGTCCGATAAAGCCACATTCAGGACAATAGCCTAGGTCGCTTTTCAGTCCGGCATGGCAACGGGGACAGGCATACTCATACTTACGCTCTTCAGCCATAACGTCTGCGCTGCGTCTATATTAGAGAGCAATGTAACATAATCAGATTTTGATTTCAACCACACCACCTTACCCCCTTGTTATGACATCCATGCCCATATACGGTCTCAGTACTTCAGGTACTCTTATGCTCCCATCAGCCTGCTGATAGTTTTCCACTAAAGCGATAACCACCCGTGGTAGTGCCAGCCCGGAACCATTTAGCGTATGTACAAAGCGAGGCTTGGCTTCAGGCTCAGGCCGGTAGCGTATATTCGCCCTCCGCGCCTGAAAATCTCCACAACTACTGCAGGAGCTGACCTCAAGCCACTCACCGCAGCCCGGTGCCCACATCTCAATGTCGTACGCTTTGCGTGCTGCAAACCCCAGCTCCGCAGTGCATAACTGGACAACGCGATAGTATATGCCCAGCCACCGGCAGACCTCCTCGGCATCCCGAACCAGCTTTTCCAGCTCCTCATCAGACTTCTCCGGCTCGGTGAATTTGTACAGCTCCACTTTATCGAATTGGTGTCCGCGCTTAATGCCCCGGGTATCCTTTCCCGCCGCCATCTTTTCCCGCCGAAAGCAGGCAGTATAGGAGACATAGTAGATGGGCAGCGTGCCCGGAGGCAGTATTTCATCCCGGTGCAGATTGGTCAAAGGCACCTCCGCCGTGGGCACAAACCAGAAGTCGTCTTCGTCATCGTGGTACAGATTATCAGCAAACTTGGGCAGATTGCCAGAGCCCACCATACACTCGCGCTTCACCATAAAAGGCGGGTATATCTCAGTATAGCCATGTTTCCTGGTATGTAGATCAAGCATGAATGCTATTAGCCCCCTCTGCAACTGGGCACCTGCCCCTTTCAGGATATAGAAACGGCTACCTGATAGTTTCACGCCACGCTGAAAATCCAGTATGTCCAGCCTCTCTCCCAGTTCCCAGTGCGGCAACGGGGGGAAGGAAAAGTCTGGGGGGTTGCCCCATGAGCGCACCACCACATTGTCCTCGGGCCCCTCGCCCACCGGCACATCCTCTGAAGGGATGTTGGGTAAGCGCAGCAGACAGTCCTCCAGTTGCGCCTCAATTTCAGCGACCTGCTTCTCCAGAGAATCAATTTTTTCCCCGAGCTGACGCAGGCTGGCGATCAGCTCTGCTGGCTTTTCTGCCATCTTACCCAGCTTTTTGCTTGCCTCGTTCCGCTGCGCACGCAGAGTTTCCACCTCATGGAGCAGCCTGCGGTGCTTAATATCCAGCTCCAAAACATTCTCCAGGGAAAAATCCTCACCGCGTTTGGCTAAGGCTTGCCGTACAACCTCTGGGTTCTCTCTAAGCAATCTGATATCCAGCATCTCAGTCACCCTTCGTTTTCAGTTGCGGGAACAGAATAACCTCGCGGATCGACTGTTTCCCGCAGAGTACCATGACCAACCTGTCTATGCCCACCCCAAGCCCGCCTGTCGGCGGCATGCCATATTCCAGTGCCAGCAGGAAGTCCTCATCGATGACCTCCTTCTCTTGTTCCTCCGCCACCGAACTTGCTGCCGTGCTCTGCAATTCCTGTTGCTGCCGGAACCGCTCCCGCTGCTCCAGAGGGTCGTTAAGCTCGGTGAAGGCATTGGCGACCTCCATACCGCCGATAAATAGCTCAAACCTCTCCACCATACTCGGGTTATCCCGTTTCCGCTTGGCCAGCGGCGACATCTCCACAGGGTAGTCCACCAGAAAGGTCGGCTGCTTCAGGGTGGGCTCAACAAAGGTGGAAATAAGCTCGTCTACCAGTCTGCCCCTATCCTTGGCAGGGTCAACTTGCATCCCCGTCTCTTCCATTTTGCGGCGCAGCGAATCAGCGTCGGGGTAGTCCTCAAAATCGATGCCACTCTTTGCCTTTACCGCCTCGCGCAGCGTTACCCGCCGCCAGGGTGGCGAGAAATCAATATACTCGTCGCCAAACCTGATCCTAGTATCACCGATGACCGTTCTGGCAACATAACACACCATATCCTCGACCAGCCTCATCATATCGTTGTAGTCAGCATAAGCCTCGTAAGCCTCTAGCATGGTGAATTCTGGATTGTGCTTGGTGGAGACACCTTCATTGCGGAAGACCCGCCCGATTTCAAACACCTTATCAAACCCCCCAACCACCAGTCTCTTGAGATGGAGCTCCAGCGCAATGCGCAGGTAAAGGTCTTCATTTAGCGCCTCGTGATGGGTCTTAAAACGACGGGCTAAAGCGCCCCCAGCCACCGATTGTAGCAGTGGCGTCTCGACCTCGATAAACCCTTTTTGAACAAGAAATTCCCGTATACCGGAGACTATGCGGCTTCTCGTCACAAACAGTGGCTTTGTCTCCTCATTAGCAATGAGGTCGAGGTACCTTCGCCGGTATCTCTTCTCCACGTCTACCAGGCCATGCCACTTCTCCGGCAGCGGCTGGAGCGACTTGCATAGGATGGTGAAATCAGCCACATCCAGGGTGACCTCACCTGTTTTAGTACGAAAAAGTTCGCCCCTCACTCCTAAGATATCGCCGATATCGAGGTCGCGGAGCAATTCGTACCCCCTGTCACCAAGCCGCTCCTTAGTGAAGAACAACTGTATCTTACCTGAGCCATCGCGAAGATCGAAAAAGGCAAGCTTGCCCATAAAGCGGATGGCGGTGATCCGACCAGCAAGTCTGAGCTCCGGCGAGGAAGACACTTCCCCGGCTTCCACCCGCTGAAATAACTTCAGGGATTCTTCGCAGGTATGTGTACGGTGATAGGAGTGCGGATAAGGTTCAATTCCCCGCTCCCTGAGCCTCTCCAGCTTCTCCAGCCGCTGCCGTGCTATTTGCTCGAATCGTGCCATAAACCGCCTGTGAATAAAACACCGCTCCCGCTTCCAGCGACAGCCCCTTAGCTTACATCCATGATGAGTAGCTTCAATACCCCGCCCGGTGTCTGCACATCAATCTGATCGCCAATTCTTTTGCCCAGCAACGCCCTCCCCACTGGTGACTCGTTAGAAATCTTTCCCTCAATGGGATTAGCCTCGGTGCTGCCCACTATAGTATACTGCTCTATTTTGCCGTCCTGGTTCTGCACCAGCACTTTATCCCCCAGCTCAACCACACCAGGCACCGCCGGTGATTCTATGATCATGGCATTCTTGATGATATTTTCCAGCATCAGAATCCTGCCCTCGACAAAAGACTGCTCGTTCTTGGCGTCCTCGTATTCAGCATTGTTCTCTGTACCCCCCATCTCCCTCGCCCGCTTTATCTTTTGGGCAACCTCTACCCTCCGTACGGCCAACAAATGCTGCAGCTCTGCCTCTAGTTTGATCAAGCCTTCTTTTGTGATGAGGAACTTCTTCTGCGCCATAATAGCCAACCCCCTCTCCAGAAGCTAGTAAAAAAACTGAGAGTTTTACGCATACTCTCAGTTACTTCAGACGACTGTGGACATATTATAAGCGCATACAACCCGGTTGTAAAGTCACTAGGGCAGCAATTATAATAGTATGCACGTCACTGGCTGACCACACAACGTCAGTAGGAAAAAAGTATGGCAGGCTTGTACGTCGCTTCCTCGGAGACCCCGGCTGGAAGCACCGTTATATGTACTGGCATCGGCAGGAAGTTAATGGCCCTGAAAACAGTGGGGTTTTTTATCCCTGCTAGGTTCCCCGATGCTAAAGCTACCGCTGGCCCCCTGTCGGACGCAGTCTTCTTTAAGGAGGCTTTTCAATTATCTGAAAGTGCAGAACAGATTTGTCCACTGATACTTTCACCCAGTGAACTATGGCAGCACCTTACAGACGACCTCTCAGACTTCAGCCAGAGGTTGCAGCAGATGTACCACGACGTTGCACGGGACAAAGACATAGTTATTATGGAAGGTCTGGGCAACCTCATCAAGGACAGAGTTTCCGAACTTGCCTGTTATTCCATCCCCGAGGTGCTTGGCGCCAAGGTGATCATCGTGCTACGATATACTGCCAGCCCTGACATAGCCAGATTGATACAGATCTGCAAAAAATTAGGCGAAAGACTGCTGGGCGTGGCCATAAACCTGACACCTGAATCCAAAATTGAATGGGCAAAACAGCACCTTGCCAGACGATTCCAGGAAAATGGCATCAATGTCCTTGGGATATTGCCCCAGATCCGCACCTTGCTCGGCATCACAGTAGCCGAGCTAAACCAAGCCCTCGATGGTGAACTCCTCTTCGGTAACGGCAACAGGGACACTATCATAGAAAACATTATGCTCGGTGCTCTGACCTCAGGCTCAGGGATGGACTACTTCGAGCGCAAAGCCAACAAGGCGGTTATCGTCAGGGCAGACCGACCTGACATGCAGCTAGCCGCACTCCAGACATCCTTAAGATGCCTCGTCCTAGCCGGTGCCACCACCGAGTCTTCTTCCACCGTCCTCCTCACCGCCCAGGAAAAACGTGTGCCAATTATTGCCACGGGGAGGAAAATCCCACAAATTATCGATGAGCTCGAAAAGGCACTGAAAAGAGCGAGCTTTGCCCACCCGGAAAAGCTGCGAAAATTGACCAGCGTGATGGAAAGCCACTTCGACTTTGCCACACTCTACGCCAAGTTAGGCATCGACGTTAGATAAGAGGTGGCTGGCTGGCTAAAAGCTCTCTGGCAAGGGAAGCAAATACCTCTGGCACCAGTACTTCTACCTTTCCTAACCCGTCAACCGTCAGCCCATAGACCATCCCGGCACTCTCATAACGCAGAATTGCTGGTATACCTTCGCTTTCCAGACGCCCTCTGACGATCTCAGCCTCGGGCTGCCCCCAGGCTACATACACCGTCACCATCATACGTAAGCAAATAAAAGCCCTGGCTACCGGGTATAACTGCCTTTCGCCAGGGCTGTATGAACGATCAAACTGTCTATAGAAAAATCCAGTTTATTTCTTATAGAAACCGGGGTTGCTCAGCAGGTTGTCTTGCAAACACCAAGTCAGCGAACAGTGCTCGGTGTGCGGGCAGCCACTTACGCCCCAGTCACCACCCTTACCACCACCATAACAGTCGCCAATGCCGAAGTGGTTCAGATGGTCATCGTTAATCCGTGGATGGGTGCCGATGGTACCTCCCGCCCAGCTCTTGTTGGCAAAAGCCAGACTTCTGCCCCAGCAGCAGCAACAGGTGGCAAGCTCATTCTTCAGCACCGGGGTGCTGGGACACTCAACCTCTTTCTGGCCCGTGGCGGGACAGGACGCGCTCGAGAGTGATGCCTTACAAGCTGCTGGGTCTGAGCAGGTCGCCAAGGCACCCTGCTCCACATCGCGGCAGGCAGGGCAGCCAGCTTTGGCACCACAGTCCATATTCTTGCCGGTAGGGCAGTTTATACCAAAGAAATCATTGCACCACCTTGTCGGAGCACACAGACCAGACAGTCTGGACATTGACTGTATCGGCGTCCTGCCCCAGTGCTGCAGGTAGAGATGCCAGGAATCGGGGTTGTCCTGCCACTTCACCTTATCCCAGCCGCCCTTAGCCAAGCCTGCATAGGCATCCTCCGCCGACACCACAGCGGGCATCAATACAACGGACAACACCAGCAACAAAGCAAACGATATACCTATAGTCTTCCTCAATTTGTCACCTCCTTCTTGGCTTTGCGTGCCTTGATTTTACAGGGCAAAAACCCCCTTGTCAAGAGGTTTTCTGGTCAAAACCTTGAAAATCAATGCTTCACGATATAAAATTACAGCTTACTGTTGCCTAATACACAGCGGATAGGAGGTGAGAACTTCACGGAAAAATACAAAAAGGAGGGAAGGTGATTTGAATGCACTGGGAAGACACTTACTGCTGGAACTGAGAGACTGCAATCCGGAGGTGCTCAATGACCTGAAATTCATCAAGGAATGCCTTTATCAAGCCACCAAGAACATCGGAGCCACCATAGTAAACGAATGTTTCCACGAGTTTAGCCCATATGGAATAAGCGGTGTAGTCGTTATCTCAGAATCGCACATCTTTATCCATACCTGGCCCGAACACGGGTATGCCGCAGTAGACATATTTACCTGCGGGGATACCGTGAACCCCGAGAGAGCTGTGAAACCACTCGTGGAACAACTTGGCTCCAAAAACCCTTCTTTCATCGAGATGAAGAGGGGCATACTGCAAAGCAGTCGGGTTGGAGTGTGAACCAGAATGAATGACCCAGACAATCCTGATAGAGACAAACGCAACTGGCTATATGACCAGATAAACTCTAACCTTGTCCAGCTTCATAGGATAAAGCGACGGATATACTCGGAGCAGACAGGTTTCCAGCACTTAGAAATAGTGGAGACAGCCAGCTTCGGAACCTGTCTGGTGCTGGACGGCAAAATCCAGTCCAGTGCCAGCGATGAGTTCATTTATCACGAGGCACTGGTCCACCCGGTCATGTTAGCACATGATTGCCCACAGACTGTTTTTATTGCCGGGGGAGGCGAAGGTGCCACATTGCGAGAGGTGCTGAAGCACAGAACCGTAGAAAGGGTTGTTATGGTGGACATAGATAGGAGGGTGGTGGATGTCTGCCGTCATTACCTTCCCACTTTCCATCAAGGTTCTTTTGAGGATGCCCGCCTCGAACTCCACTTTGCCGACGCCAGAAAATACCTTGAACGGACAGCAGAGAGCTTCGATGTGGTAATAATAGACCTGGTCGAGCCCATGAAAGCGAGACCGGCATGCCTGCTGTATACGCAGGAGTTCTACCAGCTTGTTAAAAGCAGGTTAGCCTCAGGCGGTATCGTTTCGGTTCAGTCCGGCGCCGCTGGCTGGACAAACCTCTCTATGTTCACCGTGATAGTAAACACGCTGAAAAGCGTTTTCCACAGGGTCCGTCCCTACCATATCTACGTACCTTCATTCGTCGATATGTGGGGGTTCACCGCAGCTTCGGAAACCGTTGACGCCGCCAAGTTATCTTCCCGGGAAGTAAACCGCAGAATCGCTACTAGGATGGTGACAAAGCCCAGAGCTTATGACGGTCCTTCTCACCTGGCTCTGTTTACCCTCCCCAGACACATCCGACGCCATGTGGCATCCACCAGAAGAATTGCAACTGACAAAGCCCCCATTTTCATCCGCTGACACCTCACACCATAAAGGAACAAGATTCCTGCAATAGCTTTTCTATCTTGACCGCTCCCAAGGGGGTTCTCCCGGACGAAATGTCTCCATAACCAAGAATGTGTAGCCCCAGCAGAAAAGGCTACCACAGGGAGTAAAACCACACTTCCTGAAGCATCTCTGCGCCCGTATATTCCATTCGAGCGTTTTGAGGTACACCCTTTGCATACTGGTGTTTGCAAAGATGTACTTCAATAAGGTGAGGATAGCATCGGTGCCATAGCCACGGTTCCAGTAAGCCCGGTTGCCGATCATTATCCCTACCTCTGCCTCTTGCTTCTCCCCGTCGATGTTATAAAAGCCACAGTTGCCGATATGTTCTCCCTCCATGGTCTCTATGGCAAACCGCTGCCCTGAATAGTAATGTTGTAATTCCCAGACATAGTCCTCCAGAAACTCTTTGAAAGAGCAGGTGATGGGCGAGGTGGCATCGAGACGGCACAGCTCGGCATCGCGCCGCCAAGCATAATCGTTAGCTGCATCCCCTATCTGCTTGGGGCGCAGTCGCACCTTTTCACCAATCAGCGATAACTGTTCAATCAAAGTCGTCCAGCGATTGTGACAGTGGTTCTTCGTTGAAACGCAGCACCTCAAGTGCTGCTTCCGCCGCCAAGCGGATACGTTGTTCACGGTGGTGTAGCAGTTTTGTCAGCGTCCGCTTCGTCTCCTCGCCGCCGATCTCGCCAAGTGCCCTGATGGCTGCCTCCTGAACCTCACCATCGGTGTCCTCGACCAGTCTCAAAAGCTGTGGCACCGCCTCCACAGCACCCAGCTCAGCACATGCGTTGGCTGCCTCATACCTCACCGCCGGATCCTCACTCTCAAGCTCATCGAGTAAAAAGTCCAGCCATAATGGATCGCAGTTCCGCCCCATAGCGTATATGGCACTCAGCTTGAAATCAGCACTGCCCTGACGGTACGCCTCCTCTATCAACTGCTTCACCCGTGGCTGGTTGAACGGCGAGATAGCCTCAAGGGCACGTCGCTTTACTTGGACAGGCTCCTGTTCATCGTTAACAGCATCAAGCAGGGCTCCGTACACCATATCCCTATAGTACGCCGAAATCTTGCCGCACTCGGCAAGCATGGCAAAACTGCCCAGTGCCGTAGCTGCGGCTTCCCGCACTCTCGCTGAGCTGTCATGTCTCAAACGCTTTACCAGCGGCCCAATAAGTTGAAGGTTGTCCTCGCCTTCCAAGCCCATTACCGCTTGGAGCCTCACCGTCTCATCATCGTCTCCCAGACAGGAGACAAAAACAGCGGTGAAGTCCAGTCCGAGGTCTGTCTCGCTGAGGTGTACTAGCTTGGAGATGATCTCGCGTTTCCGCGCTGGATCCACCCTCGCCCAATTCAGCTCAAAGAACTTCATCTCTTCGCGTCCCAAACCCGAAAGACATGCAAGCTCGGAACTGGTTACCAGCTTATCAGAGTTTAGCAGTCCATTTATCTGTTCTATGCGCGCTGCCAGTTGCATGTCCTATCACTCCTCGTCGTCCTCCTCTTCCTCCTCTTCCTCTCCATCTTCACCCTCCTCATCTTCCGGCGGCCACACCGGCTTGGTATAACGGTCGATATATTCGCCCAAAGCTACTGCTGTCACCTTCTTCATCTCCTCTTCTGACTCCCTCGCCAGCGTAGCCAGCTCTGAGAGGTCTACGTCAATGCCAAGTATCTTCACCAGCACCTCAAGCACCGCCAGGGCGGCTTTAGGATTGGGGATTCGGGTGGTATAGGAAGGGACCTCTCCAAGAAGGCATATTCCCTCGACACCGTGCTCTTTGGCCACACCTAGAAACAGCCCGTTAAGCCCGGCGATCTGTACATCACCACGCAACACCACCTCATATCTCTTCAACACTTCAACGAGCTTCCGGTTTGTGGCTGCCCCCCAGACCCTCGGCTTCTCACTGTGATGAATCTTTGCCATAGCCGCAGCAGTGGTGTAAACCCTCTTGACCTTCAGCCTCTTTCCGGCATCAAGCACGCAACGAGCTAAATCATAGCTCTTAAAACCGGGTTGCTCCTCGCCAATGAATAACAATAAGCCACAATCAGTGCGGGGGTTATGCCAATAGTAGAACTTGCTCTCCGGGAACCGAGGCGCTTCAATCAGGTTGTCCTTCACCATAATGCCGATCGGGTCAAAAAACTCAAAAGGCACCAGCTCTCCGATTTCCTCAGCATTCAGTTTATCTTGTAGATACCTAGCCACGATAATTCCTACATTGCCTATGCCAGGCCAGGCAGCCAGCATATCGCAACCTTCCGGACGCAGCTCCTTATAAAACTTTACCGGACTTTTTACCCTCATGCTATCACCAGCAACAGGACTAGCCTTCTTTGGTAACTACCGGTAGACTCCGGCAGTAGAGACAGGGGGTCAGTAACATGCCCTCCACCCACCTTCTTTCCTTCCCGATGCCTTCGACTTGACTCAGCACCTGGTACACGTTACCGGAGACCATGGTGTTCTTCACCCTACCCACAATCTCTCCATCTTCCACCTTGTAGCCCAGCAGGACATTGCCACTGAAGTCCCCGTTAAGCACATTGCCCTGCTCGGCACCTATCACCAGTTCCACCACCAGCCCTTCTTTGATATCCCTGACCATATCCCAGAAATCGCCCTCCCCCTCCCCTATCACCAGCGAGCTGGGGTGGGGTGCAGGTAAGCCGCCTTGCCGGCTGCCATTCCCGGTGCTTGTTGAGCCCGACAGAGCCGCAGTATGTAAGTCGTAGAGGAAATGCATTACCACTCCACGCTCCACCAGCGCTGTCCGTTGCCCGGGGACGCCCTCATCATCACAGGGATAGCTCCTGGGCTGGAAAAGTAGAGTGGCGTCATCCCATAGGTTGAACTTGGCGTCAAACACCTGTTCCCCCACTTTGTCCTTCAGCGGCGAAGCACCATCATAAACGATTTTGCCATTAAACGCTGCCACCAGCGAGGGCATTAGACAACTGGCAACTCCGTAGGCAGTAAAGATCACCGGCATTGTCTCTGACCTGATACTCACATTCCTTTTCGCCAGCTCAAGCTGCCTTATCACCTCACTAGCCACCGGCTCGAAATCCACCAGCCGCCGACAGGAACTCAGGCTGTCCCCCACAAACAGCATGTCCTGACCTCTTACCAGCATGCCATCGATGCCTATCCTGAAAAAGCTCTTGCTGTAGCTGGCTTCGCCCCCCTTAGAGTTTATCAGACGCACTGAGGTAATGCGCTTTGCTACTAGGGCATCACAAATGAGTTCAGGCGCGTGTGACCTAACTGTGTCAATAAGCCTTTGCCCCAGTTCAGCCATGTCCTCAATGGACACCCTCTCCACCTCCGCGTCAAAGGTCTCCACTTGTACATGGTCCATTTTCGCCGGAAAAGAAAAACCCTCTGGTACATCAAAGCAGCATGTTTCTAACGCCATTTGCACCATGTCCACCGGTTTGATAAAGCCACTAGCCTGGACAAAGCCAGCTTTGCCTCCTTTCACGATCCTGAGCGCGGTGACAGTGTTCTCCCTGTTACCCACCTGCTTCAGCCGGTTGGCATGAAAATGCACCGGCGTCGCCACCGATACCATCTGAAACACCTCAGCCTGCTCTGCCACCTCGCTGGCTTTTTCCAGGATCTCTTCCACTAGTGTTTGCCTCCCACCAGACATCGCGATACCATTATATGCGGGCTGCCATTGGAGACCGGCAGTGGCCACTGGTCGCCCTTGCCACAGCCTCCACCCTGCTCCATCTCGAGGTCGTTTCCGATGGCATCAATATTCATCAGTGTGGCAAACACATTGCCGCTGAGCACCACGGGACGGAGTAGCTCGGCTAACCTGCCATTACGTATCATATATGCCTCACCAGCGGAAAAGGTGAACATCTCCAAGCTGGTTGTACCCCCGTACCAGTCCCTGGCATAAATGCCCTCTTTTATGTCGCTTATCATGTCCTCAAAGGAGACTCCTCCAGGCTCTATGTATGTGTTGGTCATCCTGACTATAGGTGGGTAGAGATAGCTTATCGCCCTGGCATTGCCAGTAAGCCGTTCACCCATCTTGGCTGCGGTTTCCCTGGAATGCAGGCGGCCCACCAATATGCCTTCCTTGATAAGATAAGTCTTGGTTGCCGGCACACCCTCGTCGTCATACTTATAGCTGCCCCTCAACCCTGGTACGGCAGCGCCGTCCACAATATTCAATTCCTTACTGCCAAACCTCCTTCCCAGCACCATTATCTCCTGTAGCCTCTGGTTCTCATAGACATGGTCTGCTTCAGAGAGGTGCCCGAAAGCTTCGTGGACAAACACACCTGCCAAGATAGGGTCGAGCACCACAATATACTCCCCGCCTTTGGCATAGGGCGCCGAAAGAAGTCTCACCGCCCTCAGGGCTGTCTCCCTGACCTTCTCCTGTAGTCCTTCCACCACCGAAAAATCTCCGGGACTACCGAGGCTCAAGCCTGCCTGCTGTACCTCCCCGTCGCTGGCAGCCATCGCTGACAGCCGCAGGTTGATGTCCAGCTTTGTCTGCTCGATATAACTGCCCTCAGAATTGGCGAAAATGAGCTTCCTCTGGCTGTCCTGATAGCTTATCTGACAGCTCCGTACCTTGGGTGTACTCATCACAATGTCGTTATATTCATCCAGCAACTGCTGCTTAAGTACCAGCGGCACCCCTGCCACGCTCTTCTTTACTTCGGGCACCACAACATCGACTATGGGATCGGTAAAGCATAGCTTGCTGGTTTCCTTGCCTACCAGCCGCGCCTGTCTCACCACCATCTTCACCTTCTCCTTTAGCCCACCCATACTGTTGAAGCTGGCAAATCCCCAGCCACCATTCGCCAGAGCCCTGACATTACCTCCCACTGCCGATGTCCTGCCCACCTCCTCCAGCCTGCCACCACGATATACAATTCGCGTCGCCTGGCCCTCCTCAACGCGTATCTCTACATAGTCGGCGTTATGCTCTTTCAAAGCCTCAAAAATAATGTCACGCATCATCAGAAGATTCCCGCGCAGGTCTTTATTATACCACATAAGACACTTGCCCCAGCCCTTCAGCCAAGTACCACTAAATTGGACATTTGCCCCTGTCTGGAGTATACTGTGGAGTGCACAAAGCATGCAGTCCAGCCTTATCGGGAAAATAGAGAAAGCCAGGCGCTACGCAGAGGAGCCAGGCCGCATTAAGTTTCATGAGTTCACTGTCGAGTTCCACGGCGAGCACAACAGCTACACCGTAAGCTATAAGGAGAGAAAATGGCATTGTACCTGCCATTTCTTCTCCCAGTGGAAGCTGTGCAGCCACACTATGGCACTACAGCAAATTCTGGCGAAAATGCTACCGAAGGAGGCACTTACCTCCCCCACTACAACGACCGCCTCTACCCCCCACTCCCCCGAGTTAACTGCGTAGCAGCATACTCCAGCGCTTCGGCGACCACAAAAAGCGAGCCGGTGACCAGCACCATGTCTGTCTCTTTGGCTTCGCTCAGAGCCCGGGACAACGCCTCAGGGATGGAGCTACTCTCCGCTACCATCACGCCGCTATCCTGAAATGCCTCCGCCAGCACCGAGATAGAAGCTGCCCGGGGATGGGTCGAGCTGGTGATGATGACCCTATCTGCCAGCGACCGCAGCTCCTTCACCATTCCCACGATGTCTTTATCACAGGATGTACCGAAGATAACAATGCATCTGTCATGGTCGAAATATCTTTTTACTGCCTCAGCAAGTCTGCGCATGGAATCAGCATTGTGCGCTCCGTCCACCACCAGTAGCGGCTTCCGCTTCAAAATCTGAAGCCGCCCTTGCCAAACCACCTCCCTCATCCCCTTAACGATTGCCTCCCTGGGAATCACCAAACCCAACGATGCCAGCGCCTCTACCGCCGCCACTGCAGTAGCTGCGTTCTCCAGTTGATGGTCACCAAGCAATGGTATCTCAAGCTTGTAGCTATCGTTCCTGGTATACACAACCAAGCTCTGTCGGCTGAGGTCGCCCCCTGTCCTCTCCCAAGTGACGTCCTTGCCCACTTCAACCAGCTTTGCCCCCTTCTCCACGCACGTCCTCTCGATCACCATAGCAGCGTCCTGAACCTGCGGGGCGCTGACCACCACGCTGCCCTGTTTGATGATGCCCGCCTTCTCGGCAGCGATCTTCGCCACAGTATCACCGAGAATTTCCATATGGTCAAGGCTGATGGAGGTGATCACACAGACATCTCCGTGAGCCACATTGGTGGCATCTAGCCTGCCACCAAGTCCCACCTCGAGCACCTGAAACTCCACGGCCCTGCTCCTGAAATAGGCAAAAGCCACCGCAGTTAATATCTCGAAGGTAGTCAATGCCCCGTATCTGGCTTCCCTGTTCACCGCCTCCACTATCGGCTTCACTTCGGATACCACGCTGGCAAATTCTTGCTCTGTGATCATGACGCCATTGACCTTAATCCTCTCTCTTATAGTGTGGAGGTGCGGTGAAGTGTATGAGCCAGTCCGATACCCGGCGGTGATAAGCACCTGAGAGACCATCGCCGCAGTGCTGCCCTTGCCTTTGGTACCTGCAATATGAACTGTCTTACTGCTCAGATGTGGGTCACCCAGCAAGCGGAGCACCTCCTCCATCCGCCTTAGATCATAGTTAGCCGCCGTATAAGCAAAGCCGGGGATTTTCTCGTAATCAGTGAAGCTCAGGACGTACTTCTCTGCTTGGCTGAAGTCCAGCATGGCACAATTATACCATCGGCTAAAAGCAGGAATACAATGCACTTTTCAGGTAGAAACTTGGAGATTAGGCAACGGTGGTTTATAATCTGTGCAGACTCATGAAATTTATAGATAAGCTGCTGGTAGCCAGCCGGAAAAACAACAGCCTGCTCTGCGTGGGGCTCGACCCTGACCCCGAGCTAATTCCCGGGGTTGACCTCCTAGAGTTTAATCGGGCTATCATCGATGCCACCTCCGACCTTGTCTGCGCCTACAAGCCCAACCTGGCATTCTACGAAGCGCTAGGCATAGACGGTCTGAAGCTGCTGGTGAAGACGCTGGAACACATCCCGAAACATATCCCGGTCATCGCCGATGGCAAGCGCGGCGACATCGGTAACACCGCCAGGGCTTATGCCAGAGCCCTGTTCTCGACCTTCGGCTTCGATGCTGCCACGGTAAACCCCTACCTGGGCACCGACTGCATCGAGCCCTTTGCCAGCTACAAAGACAAAGGTGTCTTCATTCTCTGCCGCACGTCAAATCCGGGGGCGTTGGACTTTCAAAATCTACGCGGCCCAGAAGGTGTGCCGCTATATAAGCTGGTAGCCAGAAAAGCCCTGGAGTGGAATGCCAATGGCAATATAGGTTTGGTCATGGGCGCCACCTATCCCGAGGAACTGATGTCAGTCCGCAAGCTCTGCCCGGACATGCCCTTACTCATCCCCGGCATCGGCCCTCAGGGCGGTGACCTGACAGCGGCAGTCCGCTATGGTATCGATAAGAACGGTGAAAAAGCCATTATCGTCGCCGCGAGACAGGTCCTCTATGCCACCCCGGGAGGGGAATTCGCCACAGCAGCCAGAAAAGCTGCCCTGGGGCTCAGGGACAGGATAAACGAGCTTATCCCTGAAGTCGGGAGATATCTATCTGGGGGTCCTAATAAAAGCTGCAACCATAAACAAAATGGAGATCCGACTGGGCGACATTGTCCGTCTTAAGAAGAAACACCCCTGCGGTAACGACGAGTGGGAGGTGGCCAGAGTGGGTGCTGACATCCGCATCAGATGCCTGAAATGCCGGCGCTATGTGCTCCTAGAGAGAAGCACCTTCGAACGCCGTGTCAGAGTCGTCCTCTCCACCAATGACCAGAAGGAACCATCATCCAACTAGATAGCTTCTGGTGTCAAGTAGTACCGTAAGTGTGCACAGATACCGAGTTTTGACAAACAGAGGTGGTATTGTTACAATATAAAGCTTGTGTCCTGAGAAATCGAGCGACCCGTCCGGGGTCTATTCCCGTTGACACTGAGTTTAGACGGAGGAAATGCCATGCCAGAGCTTACAGACGTAGACAATAACTATAACGTGTGGCTATTATTGCATCAAGTCGCTGACATAATATTCTACGCCCGGGAACAGGAACTGAAAGAATATAGCCTGCCCGGAATGCAGGCAGAAGTCCTGTTCGCCATAAAAGCCATCGGTGATAAAGTCACACCAGCAGAAATTTCACGCTGGCTATTCCGCAGACCACACTCGGTCTCCGGCATCCTCGACAGAATGACCAAGGCAGGCCTGGTGCAAAAATCCAAAGACCTTCACCGCAAAAACCTAGTCAGGATTAGCCTTACAGAGAAGGGTGAGAAAGCTTTCACCGAAGCCCTGAAAAGGGCTTCCATCCACAAAATAATCTCAGTCCTGAACGATGAGCAGAAGAAGCAGTTACAGTCCCTGCTCGATATCCTCCGAAATAGGGGGCTAAAGGAACTGGGGCTGAACGCCAGAAAAGTACCCTATCCCAAGTTCAAAGCCAGCTAGAAACCGCCTTCTGAAATCGCAAACGTCCGCCAGCGGGTGCTAAACACTCCGGCAATAGTTCCCAGTTGATAGCTTCCGCGCCAGCAGCTTATAATCGTACCGGATATGGCACGATGCATCTTTCATATAGACCTTGATGCCTTTTTTGTCTCTGTCGAGCGGTCTCTGAGGCCAGAACTAGAGGGCAGACCCGTGGTCGTCGGCGGCAGACCGGACCGCCGCGGGGTAGTGGCATCAGCTTCATACGAAGCCAGGACATTTGGCATCAAGGCGGGCATGCCGCTCTTCCGTGCCTATAAGCTCTGCCCTCAAGCAGTATTCATCGAGGGAAATTTACCCCGGTACAGGGATGCTTCAGAAAAGTTTATGAGCATACTGGCTGGGTATTCCCCTTGTCTGGAACCAGCAGGGCTGGATGAGGCATATTTGGATGTCACCGGTTGTGACAGTTATGGTTCACCACACCAGTTGGCTGAACATATAAAGAGGGAGATAAACAGGAAGCTCAAGCTGACTGCCTCCGTCGGCATCGCCAGTTGCAAGGTGGTAGCCAAGATCGCCTCTGACATAGCAAAACCGGACGGCTTGGTCGAAGTGGCACCGGGTACCGAGAAGGAGTTTCTGGCACCGCTGCCGGTAAACAGCCTCCCCGGCGTGGGCAGGAAGACCGAGGCAGTACTCAAATCGCTGGGCATAACCACCATCGGGCAGCTCTCTGCCATGCCCCTCCCCCTGCTCAAAACGCGTCTGGGCGCAAGCGGGGTCGCCCTGCACAACTACGCCAACGGCATCGACACCCGGCAGGTAGAGCCGCCGGGTGAGGCTAAATCAATCAGCAAGGAGACCACACTGGCACGGGACACCCTTGACCAGTCCCTGCTCAAAGCTTTGCTTCGCTATCTCTGCGAGCAGGTAGGCGCCGAGCTACGCAGTCAGGACAGGCAAGCAAGGCGGGTCACGCTGAAGCTGAGGTACGCCGACTTCGACACTGTGACCCGGAGCTCAACATCGGCAGAGGCGACCTCCAGCGACGATGTCATATTCTCTAGGGCTCAACAACTGCTCCGCAGGGCGCTCGCCCAGAGGCGGGAACTTGTCCGCCTCATAGGCGTTGAAGCAGCTGCCCTGACCAGCTACGGTAGACAACTCCGTCTCTTCGAGCCCTCATCACAGCGCCTGGAATATCTGGACAAGGCAATTGATCGCATTCGCAGGAAGTATGGCTTCGCCTCCATCCAGACCGGCTGCACATTGCCTCTCAAAGACCTGTTCACCAGTGACCTGGAACCGGCAATTCCGCAAATGTCGAGCCACACCAGACCACAGCCATCCACGGCTCTTGCCTTTATGCAGTTCCAAGTCTATAATTAAGTCCATCGCTTTCAACTTGGTTCGATGAACGGTAGCGGAAAGGAGATGTAAGCATGCCGCCCTATGCCTTCTTTCAAAAACAGTTCATGCCTCTTGCTGAGGCTAAAATAGGCATCCTCACCCATGCACTGCATTACGGCACCGCCTGCTTTGAAGGTATCCGGGGTAACTGGAATGCGGAGCAAGAGCAACTGTACCTGTTCCGCATGAAAGAGCACTATGAACGTATGCGGCAAGGTTGCCGCCTGCTAAAGATAAACCTCCCTTACTCCATAGAAGAGCTCTGCTCTATCACTCCAGAACTGGTGGAGAAAAGCGGCTACCGCGAGGACGTGTATGTCCGTCCGCTGGCTTATAAGAGTTCACAGGCCGTCGGCGTCCGTCTGCACGACCTGGAAGACGACTTTTTCATTATCGTCACCACCCTCCCCGCTTATCTGGATACCGACAGAGGCGTCCGCTGCTGTACCTCGTCATGGAGACGCGTGGACGATACCATGATACCCCCCAGAGGCAAAATCACCGGAATCTACGTCAACAGCGCCCTGGCTAAGACAGAAGCAAACGAGCTGGGCTTTGATGAAGCCATCCTGCTCAATCAGGATGGTCATGTATCAGAGGGTAGTGGCGAAAATATATTCATCGTCAGCGGTAATAAACTGGTCACCCCACCCAGCTCAGACAACATCCTTCTGGGGATCACACGGGACACAGTAATACAACTGGCACGCAACGAGCTGGGCATTGAGACTATAGAGAGGTCGATCGACCGCAGCGAACTTTACCTTGCTGACGAAGCCTTCTTTACTGGCACCGCTGCCCACGTCAGTCCCATACTTGAAATCGACCGCCGACCCATCGGCGATGGCAAGGTGGGCAAAGTGACCAAGAAACTGCAGCAGCTATACTTCGATGTTATCAGGGGCAAGAACCCCAAATACCTCCACTGGTGCACACCGGTAGACACAAAGGTAGCGGAAAGAAAACACTCTTAAACGGAGAGGGTTTCAAACGCAACCACAGGCAACATCTGGTCAGCCTACCTTGATCTGCAGCATCTTGAGCAGACAGAGGAGGCGGCAGCTCTCCTCCAGTGTGGTGGTATAATAGTAGGCTTCCTCGAGCAGTTGTCCTACAGCAAAGCTCCCGTGACCACGCACCAGCACAACCTTATACCTGGTCAATGCCTCTGCTATCTCCTCAGCCATCTCCCCGGGAACCACCGGTCCTTTCTTGCTGAGCACAGGCACCTTGGAGAGCAAAAGTATCCCTTCCATGTCACAGGGTACAATCTCCTTATCACAGAACGAGAGGGCAACAGCATAAGCCGGGTGAGCATGTACTATAGCCGAGGCTGAAGTCCGCTTGTATATCTCGCGGTGCACCGCCAGTTCGGTCGAAGCTAGCGGCGTGCAACGGTCATTTTTGTAGATTCCTGTCTCCACAAGGTCATGCTCTTCCAGTTGACCCAGCATGCTGCCACGGTGGGTTATACACAGCCGCTCGCCAAGCCTGATGCTGAGATTACCGCTGTGCGAGGAGACCAGTCCCCGGGCACACAGTTCACGTCCCACTGCCTGAAACTGACGGAGAAGCATCACCTAACTTTTACACTAACGCCACAGCGAAAGTCAAATCAACACCCGCCTGCCAAAAACGGAGCCATCACAATTTCTAACACGTGCTCACCCGCAACAGGCGGACTCACTTCTGCTGCCCAGCAACAGTGGCAGGTTTCGCCTGATTGAATTTTTTCATCAGGCGCGATTTACGTCTGGCAGCATTATTGGGGTGTATCACCCCCTTCTCCGCCGCCCTGTCCAGAGCACTTATAGCCTGGAGTACCAGTGGCTCAGCAGCTTCAGGATTGCCAGCAGCGATAGCCTTCTCCGCTTTGGTTACCCACGTCTTAGTGACACTTTTCACCGCCTTATTTCTCAGCTTTTTCCTCTCGGAAGCTCTAGCAGCCTTCAATACGGACTTGCTCTTCTTAGGCAATGTTACCTCCTACTTTCTTATCAGCGTCAGCGCTCCCCAGACGATGAGAAAAATTCCAATTATCCACTGGGCAATATAGAATTTCCATATGACCAGAATACCAGCCACAATAGCCAGTATCCCCAGCGCTACCTCGCTCAGAGTGATGCTTTTCTTCGCCATGACAGCCTCACATAAACGATAAGTATAATATCGACTTTACTGCTGACCTGTCAATTTCAATTTCGGAAAAAACTAGAGCGCCGGCATCTTCATAACCAGAAGAAAGGGCAGGCGCCTCTTCAAGAAAGCGCCTGCTCTCCTTATACAGGTATGGCCTAGTATTAGATTTCTCTAAACTCACCCTCGACTGTCCCCTCATCCCCACCCGGAGGATTTCCGGTCGAGCCGCCGGGAGGCGCACCCGCCTGCTGGTAGACGGCAGCACCCACCTTCTGCATCACCTGGGAAAGGTCTGTGACCGTCGTCTTTATGTAGTTTATGTCCGTGCCCTGCAGGGCTGACCGCACCGCTGCCACCTTGCCTTCAACCTCCTGCCTCAAATCGGACGGGATTTTATCGCCGTGCTCCCTGAGCGTTTTCTCGGCGGTATAAACAAGGCTGTCAGCCATGTTGCGCGTCTCCGCCTCCTCCCTCTTTTTGGCATCATCAGCCGCATGCATTTCAGCCTCCCGCCGCATCCTCTCCACTTCCTCCTTGCTCAAACCACTGGAGGCGGTGATGGTTATCTTCTGTTCCTTACCGGTGCCTTTGTCCCTTGCCCGCACACTCAAGATACCGTTGGCATCGATATCGAAGGTCACCTCAATCTGGGGCACGCCTCTGGGCGCTGGAAGTATCCCGTCCAGTATGAATCTGCCCAGGGTACGGTTGTCTGCCGCCATAGGACGCTCTCCCTGGAGCACGTGTATTTCCACGCTGGTCTGGTTGTCGGTCGCCGTGGTGAAGATCTGGCTCTTCGCCGTAGGTATGGTGGTATTGCGCGGAATGAGCGGCGTCATCACCCCGCCAAGCGTCTCAATGCCCAGCGTCAGCGGCGTCACATCAAGGAGCAAGACCTCCCTGACATCACCCTTCAGCACACCTGCCTGAATGGCTGCCCCCAGCGCCACTGCCTCGTCCGGGTTTATACCCTTTATCGGCTCCTTGCCAAAGAAGTGCCGCACCAGCTCCTGCACCTTCGGCATCCTGGTCTGACCGCCCACCAGGATAACATCGCTTATCTGTGCCACCGTCAGCCCGGCATCGCTCAGTGCCTGCCGGCAGGGCCCAATGGTCCTTTCCAGCAGGTCAAGACACAGTTGCTCTAGCTTAGCCCGTGTGAGGGTGATGTTCAGATGCTTCGGTCCCGAGGTATCGGCGGTGATAAACGGCAGGTTTATCTCCGTCTGCGTCACCGTGGAAAGCTCTCGCTTGGCTTTCTCAGCGGCATCCTTCAGCCTCTGCAGCGCCATCCTGTCCTGCTTTAAGTCTATGCCCGTCTCCTTCTTAAATTCCTCGCACAGCCAGTCAATAATCCTCTGGTCGATATCATCGCCCCCAAGGTGAGTATCGCCAGCGGTTGACTTCACCTGAAAGGTGCCCTCACCGAGTTCCAGTATGGAGATATCAAAAGTGCCACCGCCGAGGTCATAGACCGCAATCGTCTCCTCGCCCTTCTTGTCCAGACCGTAAGCCAGCGCCGAAGCTGTGGGCTCATTGATGATGCGCAGCACGTTCAGACCGGCAATGGTACCGGCATCCTTGGTCGCCTGCCGCTGGCTATCGTTGAAGTAAGCCGGCACCGTGATCACCGCATCGGTGACCTTCTCCCCCAGGTACGCTTCGGCATCAGCCTTCAGCTTCTGCAAGATCATGGCGGATATTTCCGGCGGGCTATACTCCTTGCCGCCCATCACCACCCAGGCATCGCCGTTCCGTGCCTCGATAATCTTGTAGGGCAACCGCTTCATATCGAACTGTACCTCGGAGTCACGGAACTTCCGCCCCATCAGCCGCTTGATGCTGAAGATGGTGTTTTCCGGATTGGTTATCGCCTGCCTCTTCGCCAGCAGCCCCACCAGCCGCTCCCCCTTCTTGTCAATAGCCACCACAGAGGGCGTCAGCCTCTCACCCTCAGCGTTGGGGATTACCTTGGGCTCACCGCCCTCGATCACCGCCACCACACTGAAAGTAGTACCAAGATCGATACCTACTGCTCTTCCCATTACTGACCTCCTTACTTAAATTACCGATTTACCTTTTTGTCGTTTTTTTCTTCGCCCTCACCTTGCTGCTGAGCAGCGCCATTCCCCTTCCCCACCACCACTTGCGGTGCCCGGAGCAATCTGTCCTTAAGCCAGTACCCTTTGCGCACCTCCTCCAACACCAGCCCCTCCTCACCATCACCCTGGGCTACCGCCTCGTGGACCTGTGGGTCAAATACCTTCCCAACACACCTCACCTCAGATAGCCCATGTTTGCCCAGCACATCCAGCAGCATGTGCTGGATCTGTCTGAAGCCCTCAATCCACCCCCGCTTTTCATCATCGGGGGCAACCCCTTTGAACGCCCGGTCAAAGGCATCGAGCACCGGCAGTATATCGCATACCAGTGCCGAATTAGCCATCTTTATCAGCTCCTTCTTCTCCTCCTCCTCGCGCCGTTTATAGTTCCTGAAATCCGCCTCTGCCCTTTGCCAGTTAGCCAGGTACCTCTCAGCCTTCTCCCTCTCCCTGGCTAACGCTTCGCGTAAAGATTCAATGTCATTTTCGATTTCCTGACCCGCACCCGCCAACTTTTCCCCTGATAGCGCCTTCTCCTCTTCGAACAATTGACCAGTTCCTCCAGTATTCTAAATCAATCGCTGGTGCAGACATGGGAGACCAGATCGCTCAGCACCTGCGACATATAGTCCACTGTGGAGATAGCCCGGCGATAGTCCATACGGGTGGGACCGATGACGCCTAGAGCACCGCTTGCCCTACCCGGCACACCATACCTGCTGAACACCAAGCTCAGATCCTGAAATATCTCGTCCCCGTGCTCACCGCCTATTACCACTTGCACGCCAACATCAGTAGACTGCCTTGCCAGTGCAGAACTGATCCATTCTTTAGTCTCAAACAGCTCCATCGCACTGAGCATCTTTTCTCGGCGCGCAAACTCGGGCTGGTCAAGCATCAAGCGTATGCCTTCAAAATATGGCTCTTCATATTCCACCTCGTCTTCAGCGCTCATAATGTCCAGCACCGCCTCCAGCACCTGCTTTTCCCTTGGCGCCAGCTCCATCTGCCTCCTTCTGATCTCAGAACTCGCCAGATTGAAACAAATTACATTTAGCCTGTCGGCGATCGCGGTCAACTCAGCCTGCGTCACCGGTTCGCTAAATGAAAGCAGCCGCCGCTTCAATATCGCCTCACTGAGCACCAGCACCATGAGTGCTAGAAACTCATGCAGCTCCACCAGCTCCAAATGCCTGAAGCGACAGCGGTTGGGCTTGGGAAATGTCACCACAGCGGCGCTCCTCACCAGATGCGACATCACCATCGCCGCCAGCCTCAACCACCTCTCCAGCCCCTCGCTCACCTCACGAAACAGTTCCCGTATGCGGTACTGCTCCTCGAAGGGGAGCTCATTTTTTTGGGCTAACGACTCCACATAGCGCCGGTAGCCCTTGTCTGTAGGCACACCACCCGCAGAAGTGTGGGGACGTATGATATAGCCCTCCCTCTCCAGATAAGCCATATCATTGCGGATGGTCGCTGGACTCACCCCCAGATCATAGCTCCGCCAGATAGTCTCCGACGCCACCGGCTGGGCAGTGGCAACATACTCGTTGACCATGATCCTTAAAACGGTTTCCCTTCGCGAAGCAACACTTCTCGCCATTTTTAGCACTCTCCACCGTCGACTGCTAACATCACCCATACTTTACCATATTTATGGCAGCATGTCAAAGGGTGTACTGGTTCTTTTTAAGAAGCGGTCGGGGCGGTCTTTCGGTAGACC